>CAZEGI010000008.1:0-41676 GCA_964512105.1 uncultured archaeon | reverse complement strand
GTGAAGAAAGGATAAAGAGATTGGTAAAAGAGGGGGGGCTTGATAAACGTGTGATCTTTGCAGGATTAGTAGAAAGGAGTAAAATCCCGAAGATATTATCAGAATCCCTTGTTGCATTTGCATCAATCAGAAAATTGAAGACCTTGGAATGCGCAGTTCCTACAAAGGTTTATGCGTATATGGCATGTGGGGTGCCTGTTGTTGGGTGCGGCAGCTCAGAACTCCGCGATTTGATAGACGAATCCGGAGCAGGGATGTTTGTAGATAACAATCCACATGCAATCGCTGAAGCAACGATTCATCTACTGAATAATCCGAAGGAGAGAGACGAGATGGGGAAAAACGGCAGAGGCTACGCTAAGAAATACTGTGATATTAAGCTCATAACAAGAAAATTAATAGACGAGGTGCTATAGCACTATCATCTGGGATATCAATTATCTTCCATATCTGAGAGTAGACTTCAGGTCTGATAATAAGGCAGTTATATTTGATAGATTGTTAGTAGTAATAGAGATAAACCCAATCTCGGAAAATAAAGAGTTGTCATTTTGTCCTGAGAAAGGTGATAAAATGCCGGAAGTTTCTGTTGTAATGCCCTGTCTGAATGAAGAGAAAACCGTAGGTGTTTGTATTAAGAAATGCTTGAAGGTTTTTAAGGAAAACAACATCGATGGCGAAGTTATTGTTGTTGATAATGGTAGCGTCGATAATTCCCCTAGGGTTGCAAGAGAAACCGGGGCAAAAGTTGTTTTTGAACCAAGAAAAGGGTATGGACGTGCCTATTTGAGGGGGTTCAGCGAGGCAGGGGGGGAGTATATCATCACACTTGACGCAGATGGACAGCATAATCCCCAAGACATACCAAGGTTTTACAGATATCTAAAACATGAGGGGTATGATCTCGTCATTGGATTTAGATCTAAAGAAAGTTCGCTTGGATCAACATCTCCATTCAATCAATATTTAGGAAATCCTATCTTGTCAAAAATTTTAAACTTATTTTTCTGTACAAATTTTTCCGATATTACGTCGGGATACCGAGGATTCAGAAGAAGTGCATTAGAGAGACTTGATTTGAGATGCAGAGGTATGGAGCTTGCACCAGAAATATTGATAAAGGCGTCAAAGAAGGGATTGGGGATACTGGAGATACCGATAGAAGTCAAACAACGTGTATGTGGTAAATCAAAATTATCGCCATTATATGACGGATGGGGGACTTTTAGACTTATGATATTGTTTGCCCCAACCTGGCTCTTTTTCATACCCGGGATATTGTTTTTTGTTATCGGGCTATTCTTGATTTTTGCAATTTTAAGTGGTCATTTGACTGTATGGGGAATTGAATTTGGTCTGCACCCGATGATTTTTGGAGCATTCTTAGCGATTTTGGGGTTACAGGTAATCACTTTTGGTATTCAATCGAAGATCTATGTAGACTGGATTGGTCTCGAGAGTAGGGATACCATAACAAATTTCGTAAAAAGAAACTTTACGGTAGAAAAAGGTTCTTTAGTGGGGGGCTTGATATTCATCGCGGGAGTCGGGGGTTTGATTTATATTTTTAATAAATTTGTAGCCACTCGATCTATCGACGAAATAAGATTACTACTACTTTCAATGACTTTAACGGTTATTGGATTGCAGATAATATTTTCGGCATGGTTTCTGAGTATCTTTGACCTTGTTTTAGGGAAGATGGAGGAAGTCACTTGACGAGTACATACGATGGAAAAGACTTCTAAAGAGAGGAACGACAAGCCCTACTTCGTTTCGTTGATAGTTCGAACGAGGAATGAAGAAGAGTATATAGGGGGGTTCTTAGATAGTTTGGTTAAGCAAACATACCCAAAAGACAAATTTGAAGTTCTGGTGATTGATGGTATGTCTGAGGATAGAACCCTAGATATCGTAGAGGGATATAAGGACAGGTTAGACTTGAGGGTATTTAAAAATAGAAAAATCAGGTCACCACATGCATTGAATATAGGGATAACAAAAGCAAGGGGGGATTTTTTTATGAATCTGATAGCGCATTCATCGCTGCCTAGGGATTATGTCGAAAAAACCGTGAAAAAATTCCTCGAGATAGAGAAAAAAGAACCAGACCTGGTGTGTGTAGGTGGCGCTTTAGTCGGTAGGTACACCACAACATTCTCAAAGTTGGTCGGTTTGGTGTACTCAACACCCTTTAGTGGTGCTAGATCGATGGTACTTTGGCGAAAAGAAAAGTCGCTAATTCCAATCGGACCCAATTTTGGTTTGTTTGATAAAAAAATTGTCACGGACGTTGGAAATTTTGATGAGGATTTTTTTGTGGGTGAAGATAGGGATTTGTTCATTAGGCTAAAACAGGCAGGATATAGGTTTTTTATAGACCCGGAGGTTAAGATTTTTTATTACACTCGAGATTCCTTCAAAAAATTTCTAAGACAAACGTATAACTATGGGGCGGGTTTGGGATTTATTACGAGAAAGAAAAGGTATTTTGACTTTATGTGGTTCGTCCCACCACTTTTTTTATTTTATGAGATTTTGACAGCACTCTCAATTTTTCTGGGATCTGCCTTCATCTTCCCTCTGATTTTAATTCCGTTAATTTTGTATTTAGGGATCGCAACTTTTTTCTCCACGCAATTATTTTTTAATACAAAGAGTACTTTGTGTGTCGTTTTACCGATCATGTATCTTATTTTTCATAACATTCTGGGAATCGGTATCCTCTCGGGATTGATTTTAATGAAAAAAGCCTATTGGCTAAATTGAATACATCAATGGCCAAAGCATCAAAATCGTCCCCTGCGTTATTTTTTCACCCTACAAACAATCACTTCCGAGCTGATACTGTCCTTTACGAACTGTAGTATCATCCCGTCCAGATGGTACAGCAGAAACCCCATGATGTTTGCGCTAAAATCGAATCTTGTAACTAGTTTCATCGTTACCTGCCAACCGAGCACAAAACATCTTCTTATAACGTTGCTGTTTATATCAACGGGCTCATTCAAAAAATAGAATGTTGGGACTCTATCAATGACCTCTATTCCGTTCTTTTCTAACTCTTTTTTGTATCTATCGTAAGTCCTTGAAAAGAAATGAATGTTTTTTATTGGCGGTTGATATTTCTTGAGAAAGTTATCGGAGATTAGTATATAGGAGCCCTTCTTTGACATTTTTCTGATATTTTTTATCGCGTTGTCAAAATCACGCTCATTCATGACATGATATAAAACTGCAAAGACGGATGTTATATCAAATTTATCTTTTACAGGAATTTCCTTTGTTATGTCCGCCCTGTAGAACTTAAGGTTTCTGTATCTTTTTTTTAATGAATCGACTGCAATTTCGGTTATATCTACTCCTGTTATGTCCTTTCCGCCTTTTTTTATGTAGTACTCAATCCAAAAACCGGTTCCACAGCCAATATCGAGAATACTTTTATTTTTAATGTTTAGGGCATGTTTGTCAAAGATCCGGTTCATGTTTCTTTCCATTGCTCGGTAATGCCATTTATTAAGAGTTTTTCCTAAACCGAGATGACCGACACCAGAAAGCGAAAAATCTTTTATAAGCCGTTGCTCCCAGTAATCCTTCGCTTCGTATTTCATGTTGTTAATTCTTCAATAATCCTCTTTAATTTTTGTTTTCTTATTTCTTTTGAAAAGTTATTTCTAACCCTTTCTGCACCTTTTTTACTCAATGCGTCATACAATTTTTTGTTACGTATCAGCAATTCGATTTTTTCAGATAGATCGTTTGTATTGTTCCTATCAACAATCAATCCTGCATCTCCGACAACCTCTGGAAGCGCTGCCCTGTTTGAGGCTATCACAGGGACTCCGCAAGCCATCGCCTCACACATTGCAACACCGAAAGCTTCATACCAGCTGTACTGGACATAGATTTTACATTGATTTAAAAAACTTGTGTATTCTTCTGCGGTCTTGAAAAAATCCATGCATATCACCTTATTTGAGATTCCAAGTTCTTCCGCTCTTTCTTTGATGATCGCTTTTTCGCCAAAGGATCCACATTCGTCCCCCACGTATATCAACCGGTATTCTGGATGATTCTTGACAACCCTGCTAAATGCTTCAAGAAGTTCTAAAATTCCCTTTATCTTAAAATTTTTTTTCGATATCCATCCCACGGTTATGACGTATGGTTTTTTCTCCACATTTACAGGGTTAAAGGTTTTGGTATCAATCGAATTGTAAACCGTTTCATTTGTCGGATTTTTGCAAATTTTATCTACACTCTCTTTTGTATAATTGCTAACGGAGATCACCTTATCCGCAAATTTCAGTGTTAGTTTTATTGCCAACTTTACCATGGCGTACACGATCCTGTTGGAGTAATATTCTTTTGAGATATCCCTCGATGTTCCAATCTCGCTACCACCTGCAACGATTATGCATGGTTTTCTGGCGATTTTGGATAGAATAACAGTGCCTATGGAATACGCCCACCAGGAAAAAAGAACATCGGTATCAATCAACTTTTTACATAAATCGTATAGATATAGGGGATTCAGAGGATTTAGGATATTTGACGGCTTGGAGTATACCCCAGCCGGCGGTAGTGGAGAAGCTAGTTTAACCTCATAACCCAGCTCCCTAAAAATGTTCTCATCTCTTTCTTGAAAGTTAACATCCCCCCTGAGAGATAATATTCCAATTTTCTTATGCCTCATTCTAGTGACATACTCTTGGTTTTGGCTGAATAAAGGTGTGGAATAACGTAAACAACGATAATGGAGAAGATTACCAAGATTACGGTGTTTCTGGCCTTTTTAGTATCTGTAATACAACCCTCCCAGTGATTTTTGGCGCCCCTTCCTTTTCGGTTTCGATAGTGCTTGAAGTAACAACCATACTTGTAGTTGTTGGAATTGATGTTTCAAGGGTTGTTAGACCTACCATTTGAACTGTTGCGACCGTTGTAGTTGTCTTCTCATTTAAACCCTCTGAGGTCTCTAGAGGAACCACTGAAAACCCACCAATTTCCAACTGATTTATACTCCGCCCAGAACCGCTTGCAACAATGGTCATTGCATATTCACCTGGAACACCCGTTTCATTGAAAATCCCGTAACAGTCATTGCCAACACAATCGAGTTTCACCGTATACTTAGTTCTGTCAGGAGATTCCACCAAAGCTATCACTCCACTCGAGTTAACATTCTTAACCCGCGTATAAATCTTAACCTGTTCGTGAGGGTGCACAGATTCTGGACTGATGAGGTATTTAACTATGGTTAATGCACCCGCATCAATAGTGGTTGTAATTTTAACTGAAGTCGTATTTATAGAAGGAACAGATATTGTGTCGGTGCTGCTTCCATTCATGGTTTTTATCATTCCGTCTGCTGCCGCATATATGGCAAACAGACAGACCATTCCAAAAAGGGCGTATCTTGGGTTCATTCGCAACACCCGATGTTTTTAATTTTGAAGGTTAAGAAAAGTAGGGTAGCGATAGTTAGACCGTTTGCCATCAAGTGATATACGGAAGAATACTTTAAAAACCATTTGGGTGATATGTTGGATATTTATACGTGGAAGGTACAATTTTAATTCTGTTTGTGAGAAATGATTCGTTATGACAACGGGGTAAACCTACTCCGGAAGATTATGGCTCATATAAGATGTAACTTTCTATGTGATAAACCAATTGCCTCAAGGCGACTGTTAATCCTTGTATCTCTAGCAGTTATCCTGTTCGTTGGCTTATTCATCCGTTTGTCTTATATGAGCCATAACCTCATGCACACCGATAGTTATTTCTATGTGCTAATGGCAGAAGCCTTGGCCAATGGCAAAACTGCTTTTCCGCATGGTTTTATGGAGGTTCATTATTACTATAATATTGGTTATCCCCTGTTGATCGCTATCGCTTTTGTGTTATTTGGCTTCAATACACAATTTGCGATTATCATTCCGGTCGTCCTTGGAACTCTTTCGATTCTTTTGGTGTATTTGATAGGTGAAAAAATTTTTGATTGGAGGATTGGCCTTCTAGCATCGCTCTTTCTTGCCATTGACCCTGCACAGATCACCTTTAGCGGATTTGCGATGACAGATACCCCAAACCAGTTTTTCTTGCTTATGGGCGTTTTCTTCCTCATTAAACAGATACGCGAGGGCAAAATGTCGTATGCCATATTATCCGGCCTGTTCTTTGGGTATTCTGTATTAGTTCGATATACCAGTGTGCTTGCTCTGTCGCCCCTGTTTTTATTGCTATTATCAAAAAAATATGATCGCGCCACCAAGAAGAGGATGGTATGCATGATCGCCGCTTCTCTTCTCGTTTTTGTTCCGTTGAATATCGGGGCGATGATTCAGGCTAAGGCGATAAATTATAATGCACAAATTGTTAACCAGTTGTATGCAGAAGATCATCATGATGGCTACGAATCCTTAGACATAAGATACCCTTTTTTCGGATTTAAACCGATGCCGAATTGCGGACTCGACATAAGCTGCCATTTAAGCTACTGGAGCGAATCGATACTTAATCTGCGTCCGTTCATTGCTCGTGCACTCGTATCCTTAGTGATTCCCCGGATACCTGGCCTTTTTAATGACGGGACCTATGTCATCTCGCTTCTGGGTTTTCTTGCACTTTTTGGGTTTATAATTTCGTGGAAACGAAAAGAATTACTGTTTCCGCATACCTTTTTCCTCTCTTGGGCCCTTGCCTTTGTCGGGTTTTTCCTTTTCTTTTACCATACCTCTCTGAGATATTTTTTGCCGATATTTCCGTTCATCTACATCTTCTCGGCGTTTTTTTTGAGCTACCTTCTTAGCTCCAGGGACTTTACTTTATTAAAAATAGGTGCTCTGTACGCACTTCTCTCTGTTCTCGTGATCTATACTTTGTTTCGGGCATACGACTTGGTATTACTATCTTACTCGAATCCTCTCGCTAAGGACATGATATCAAAACAAATGCCTTTTATCATCCTCAAGATTTTGATATCTCTGTTGAGTATCTTTCTTAGCCTTATCCTCTGCCTGACATTCAAATCATCGATAAAGGGGGTTTTTGACAGATATGTGGGGGGAGTAACATTCGCGATTGTATTAATTTACCTAGTTTTTCTGTTATATGGGAGTGGGTATGTAGTAAAGTGCGGATATTATGAAACGGCCAAATTTTTCTCACCGGAACTTTTTAGATATCCTGACAACCCATTCATTGAAAAACAACTCGCTCCCAAGGCTTTTTTTAGGAATGCTACATACGAGTATATCAGCGTTAGCGGTCGACCTCTATTCGTGCAGTATTACACCCACCGGGTTTCGATTCCACTTTATAAATTTGATCCAAAGGAGATAGAGGCCCACTATCCAGATGGGATAATGATCGTGTTTGATCCGTTCACTTTTTATTACTACAGCAATTACAATAAGACCATAGATAACATTATTGCCGGTTTGAGCGAGATGGACCCAGAAAAATATCCTGTTTATGTAACAAACACCAGTTATTGGAATGGATTTGTTCCTGAAACAATCATATCCTTAGATCAGGCCCCAAAGGATAGGATTTACCAATATGTCTACACCCCAGAGTTAGATTTTTATAACCAGCCGGGATTGGCATACTTTTTATCGCCCTCTATAGTGAGATATTGCTAGTCTAACCTATAGAACAAACACCATGAAAAAGGAGGACGTAGAGTCTGTGAAGTGCCATTTTACGAGAAAAATGGCATTTATGATATTTATAAATACAGACAGCGTGTAATAATTGAGGAATAAGGAAAATGGAGGAGGATCAAACATCAAAAAATATCTTATATCTTGCAACCCTGATTGCCATATTTGTGTTTTTGTTTGGCACGTGGCTTGCTTTGAATGTAGCGTATAATGCCAAACACGCTCTGATTTCAACAAGTATGAATAAAGGTGAGATAAGAGTAGTGGTAGAGAAACCCCCGGTCGAACCTGTGAAAGTTACGGGGAATGTTGTATTAGCTATCGAAGAACCGAAGGATGAGGGGTGAAAACTATGGTCTCGGACAAAACATTAACGGTATTGCTTGTTCTGGCGATTATTAGTTCTATAGGGGCTACCATTATAACCCTGATCAACATAGAGGACCTGCGTGAAATAGGTCTAGGTGGGATAAGAGGACTAACGGGTAAAGCCACAGATACGGGAACAGCAAGTGTAACTGTATCTGGTGCAGCAGGAATTACCTTAACTGACAAAACCATTGATTTTGGTAGCGGTTATGTATGGGCAAATGCCACATTGGCAACACTTGATTCAAGTGATTCCTCTGTGATAAATGGTACTTGGACAGGGGTAACGGACTTCATGGTAGTTGTAAACTCAGGTACACAGGCAATAAATGTGACGGTATCTATGGCTTCGGCAGATGCTGAAGTATTCCTGTGCGGCACCGGTGACTGCCCGAATACAGCAACGGCAAATGTTGAGGTTAAAGCAGCGGATAATGAAGCAAACTCGTGCATAACCGGCTTGCAAAGTACGTACACCGACCTAGGAACCGCATCTACAAAAACTACCGTACTCCTTTGCAGTAATTTAGCATATGCCGATTCCAACGATGCGATAGATATGAGTGTGAGATTAACGATACCATACGATGCTGATTCGGGCTCAAAACAGGAGACGCTGACGTTTACAGGAATGGCAATTTAAGCCCCATAAGCCCAAATGGGCTTTTATTTTTTGTTTGGTTTATATTGGTTAGAACAGAATACTGGCGAGATTTGGTTTGTATAATAGGTGAAACTATGGTTTCGGGCAAGGTATCAACGGTCTTGCTTGTTCTAGCAGTTGTTAGTTATATAGGGACCACCATTATAACCCTGATCAACATAGAGGATCTGCGTGAAATAGGGCTGGGTGGGATAAGGGGACTAACGGGTAAAGCCACAGACACGGGAACTGCAAGTGTAGAGATAACTGGTGCGGCAGGGATTACCTTAACTGACGAAACCATTGATTTTGGTGCTGGTTACGTCTGGGCAAATGCTTCTCTTGCGATACTTGATTCGAGTGATAGCTCTGTGGTAAACGGTAGCTGGACGGGAGTAACAGACGCTATGACAATTACGAACTCCGGTACACGGCCAATAAATGTGACGGTAGTTATGGATTCGGCGGATGCCGAGGCATTCCTCTGCGGTACTGGTGACTGCCCGAACACGGCGACTGCAAAGGTTGAGGTTAAAGCAGCAGACAATGAATCAAACTCATGCTTATCGGACTTGCAGGACACTTACGCAACGTTGGCCGATGCAAGTGGAAAGAACACCGTAATTCTGTGCAGTAATCTGGCATATGCCGATTCCAACGATGCGATAGATATGAGTATGAGGTTAACGATACCATACGACGCTGCTTCGGGTGCAAAACAGGAGACACTGACGTTTACGGGAACGGCAATTTAAGGCCCATAAGCCCAAATGGGCTTTTATTTTTTGTTTAGTAATTATATGTATGGTTTCGGACAAGATACTGGCGAAACTGGTTGTTATAGTCATCATCATCTCTGCAATTAGCGTAGTAACAACCCTGTTCGACATAGATAGGTTGGGGAGCATGATGAATGTAATAATGACGGTCATGGGATATGACTACACTACCACAACAACGGTGTGTTCGGCAGGGATTACCGTAACGGATGATTCAATTGATTTTGGCAGCGGTTACGTGTGGGCAAATGCTTCCTCTGCAATACTTGACTCGAGTAACAGTGGTGTAACAAATGGTAGCTGGAAGGGGGTAGAGGACCGTATAACAATTGAGAACACCGGGACATGTGTGATGAAGGTGACGGTAGCTATGGATTCGGCAGATGCTGAAGCATTCCTGTGTGGCACTGGCGACTGCCCGAACACGGCAACTGCAAAGGTTGAGGTTGAGATTGATATGGTAGTGGGAGTTGCATGCACATCGGGCTTACAGAACACGTACACAACGTTGGCTGATGCAAATGGAAAGAACACCGTGACTCTATGTGGGGAGATGTCATATGGGAGTGGTAATGACCAGATGCTTATGAGTATGAGGTTGACAATACCATATGACGCCCGCACGGGTTCTAAATCAGAAACACTGACATTTACAGGAACAGCGGTATAACGCGACACACTTAAGCTTTTTATCCTGCTTTTTAATTTATTAATATGGTCAATAAAAAATTCGCTCTGATGCTCGTTTTTCTTGTTCTTTCAACCTCGGGAACAGCCTTAACGATTTCTCCAGGTAAGACGGAACTTGATTACGTCCCAGGGAAGGAGTATAAAATTGTATTTGACGTTGCTAACAGGGATGGCAAGCCCATGGACCTTGTTGTGAATTTGAGCGGAGACCTAGCAAACTATGCTAACCTATCCGAAACAAGATTTTTCATTGACGCTGATGGTAGCCATGTTATTACTGCGAGATTAGTGATGCCTAAGTTAGATGTGCCAGGCGAACATAGTTTAGGTGTTAGATTCGCGGAGGTCCCCACGAAGAAATATGGACAGACCATGATAACCGCTACTGTTGCCATAGTTGCAAGGGTTATAACAAAGATTCCATATCCCTACGTGTATGCAGAAGCAAAGTTAGAGACGCAGAAAATTAAGGTAGGTGAGATAGAATACTTGAGAGTGGAATTGACAAGTTACGGAGTAAACACGATTGAGCAGGCCGGTGGGTATGTGGATATCATAGACAAGGATGGTGTTGAGGTAGCAAGAGTACCCCTCACTTCAGCTAGGAATATATTAACCAAACAAAAGGTTAATTTGCTTGGTGAGTGGGATAGTACAGGATCAAACGCAGGTATCTATAAAGCAATAGCTACCGTCGAGTACGATGGAAAAAACGTTACCGCCGCGGCCGCATTTCAGGTTGGTGACATACTTTTGAACATAATTGATTTAGCGCCAAGAACCGTACCGAAGGATGCGATATCTAAGCTAACTGCGAAGGTTAAAAGCAGTTGGAATGATGTAATCGTGGGGAAGGTTGGATTAACGATAAAAGATTCCACAGGTAAGGTTGTCGCTAATCTGGTTAGTCCTACAGTGGAGGTTAAACCATGGGCAACGGCCGATCTGGAGGTTTACTGGGATACGACTGGGCTGGGTATAGGAAGCTATGATGTTGAGGTTGTTGCCTACTATAATGACAAGGAGAGTAGAGCAAACTTCACGGCGAGTGTAACAGAAGCTAAAGAGGGGGAAGTAAAACAGGTAGAAGTTAAAGATTACTTCATTTTAGTGGGTTTAGTTTTACTCCTGGTCATTTTGGTTTTGATGGTAATCCTGGCTTTATTGATCTATAGAAAAAGGACAAAGGGGGGATAGAAACTTGAGATCACTGAAGTTCGTGATTTTACTTTGGGCAGTGGTTATCTTATGGTTACTTTTGTTTTCCTATTACGCCATACCAAAAAAGGTATCAGGACTGGCAATGGACATGGCAGTCAAGCCCAAAACTTTGGGTTTGAATGCTGATACAGATGCCTTACACTTTGGGATTATCCCGCCCGGAAATTCGGGCTTCAGGAAGATAGTAGTGAACAGTAAGGAACACTACAGGATCGTAGTTGAAGCAAGCGATAAAGAGTTGGTGGATTGGATGACTGTGTCTGAAAACAATTTTATTATGGAACCGGGCACAACTAAGGAACTGGAAGTAACCATAGATGTTCCGAAAAATGCAACAGAAGGAAATTATACCGGAGACCTTATAATATCGTTCTACAGGCCACTCCCATGGGAAGGTTAAGTTACGGGCATTATATAAATCCGAGCCGGTTTTTTTCCCGCACACCGATGATTCTTACCCCTTCCTTTCGCAGGGAATTTCTCAGGAGTCGGTCATTGGTGCATACAATCACGGCAGGTTTATTCTCAAGTGCGAATTTCTTTATCGCGTCGTCCGTGTTTTTTCCGGTGTAAAAAACCGCCCCATGAATGGGGCGGATTTTTACACATGCAATCTGTCCCTTATCTGCTGGATGTATTGACTGTACTTTGGAAGGGACAGATTGCCTTGTTTCAATGATTTTTGATTTTTTTTCTTTCAGTAACAATAAACCGACCCTCGCCGCAATGCTGTCCTCTCCACGTGTTTTTGATATTCGAGTAAGCTCATCAACAACACTGCTGAAGGTAACGGTTTCATGCGATTCGGGGACCAAACGCTCGATTTCCGAGAAGATGTCAATTTTCTGTTTGTGCGGAAGCAGAAGCATGTTCGTATCAAGAACGACAATTAACTTCATTTTATGGTTTGTTAAGTGCTATCGGAGATAGCACATGTTTTGATCAAACTTTTGTTAAAAGTTTGTTACTTTATGATCCCGTAACCTATCAGTCTCCATCTCGCACCGAATCTTCGACTTATCGCGACCTTGCTGCCGGGCTCCGTGCAAACGGGAAGTTTCAGCCTCATCTCGCCTTTTCTCGGGTCCGTAACAATTCCGACAGTAACGGCACATCCGACGCTGAGCATTAACGGCTCGTCCTTGAGCAACGGTTTTATGTCAACCTCCTCCTTTGTTCCGAGCAGCCGTTTTAGCAGATGAACTTCCAGCTTGAGTTCGTCCCAAACCTTCGGCAGCGTCCCGGGATAACCGATAAGGTTGCCGGCCATGGAGTCGGATTTTGCAAGCGCAGGGTCAAGTTCTGTTCCGATACCCACCAGACCACCGGGTAAAACTTCGTTAACCTGAACACCGCCAGCGTTCAGACTCACTATCTTTGTTTTTATGGAGTGGTATGTGTTTTTTATCTTTACACCAGGACACATTTCAATCTCATCCCCAATCTTTAAATTGCCCTGTTTCAACGAACCGCCGATAACTCCGCCCCGCATCTTGTCTATGTCCAAGCCGGGCTTGTTTATATCAAACGAGCGTGCGACGCTCATCACAGGTGTTTTTTTTGGGTCGTGTTCTGGTGTGCGTATGACCTCCTCCAGCGCGCATATCAACGCATCAATGTTTGCGTTGTAGTGCGCGGCCAGCGGGATTATGGGTGCGTTCTTCGCCACAGAATCCTTTATGAAATTTCTTATCTGCTCCTTGTTTTCACGGGCCTTTTCTTCCGTGACGAGGTCTATCTTGTTCTGGGCTATCACGATTTTGTCTATCCCGAGAATGTCGAGCGCCATCAGATGTTCCGCGGTCTGGGGTTGCGGGCATTCCTCGTTCGTGGCTATCACCAGAACAGCGCCGTCCATGATAGCGGCACCGGACAACATTGTGGCCATCAGAGTTTCGTGACCGGGAGAATCAACAAAGGAAACCTTCCTTAGGAATTTGGTTTGCGAACCGCAATGTTTGCAGGTTTTTTCCGTTGTGTAACTTTCCGGTTCACTGCACTTGGGACACTTGTAGAATTCACAGTCAGCATATCCCAGCCGTATGGAGATTCCACGCTTTATTTCTTCGGAATGCGTGTCGGTCCATACTCCGGAAAGGCTTTTGGTGAGCGTTGTCTTACCATGGTCGACGTGGCCGACCAGACCTATGTTTACCTCAGATTGAACCGCCATGTTATTCAGTTTTTTGTTCTTTTTGGGATTTTTCCTTTTTTTCTTCCTTGGGTTTTTCTTCCGGCTTCGGGGCTTCTGCGGCTTTCTCCTTTGCTTCCTCCTTCGGAATGCCCAGGGTTTCCTCTATGCTCTTGCTGCCCCACTCGGTGACCTTCGCGTTTATCTGTACGATGTCGTCAAAAACGCGCTCGCCCCGTACGCGCTTTCTTCTCTTCACGTCCCGTGATGGTCGATATCCAACGCCGCCAACCATCAGAACCTTCGGCCGTGTTATGTCTTTAATGCCTTTTTTCATCGGGAACCCGCATTTGTCGCTGCCGCCCGTTACCTTTAGTTTGTAGCCTGTTAGACCCAGAACCGAACCGTCAAGTTCGTCACCAAGCATCATCTTCCTCAATTTTTTTGCCCCTTCGTCCTTTATCTCGCGCTGGTACGATTTTCCTGTCTTCGGGTCTGATATCACAACCTTGAATGCCATTTTAAAAAGTGATTTAAGTTAATGGAACGAGCTAATAAAAATACAACACCTGGCTTAAATTACAGTTTTTCTGTCAATATCCGGCTCACGGTTTCCGCATCCGCCCTTCCCCTGAGTTCTGCCATCACCTTTCCGATGAGTTGTCCTGCCGATTTTTTCCCGAGTTTTTTGACAAGGTCCGAATTTTCCCTTATTGCACGCTCGACAATTTTTTCGATTTCCGTTTCTGACAGCAGTTCAAAATTCTTCTCCTTTATTATCCCCCCTACAACAGCATCCGGATTTCTTGCAATCTCTGCCATCAGTTCGGGAACACGCTCCTTTGAGATCTTTTTATCGTTCAGTAGGGAGAGAATCTGCTCGAAGTGGTTCGCATTCAGGCAACTCACATCCACACCGTACCTCTTCCTTGCCTCCTTCGGTGAGGAGATGAGGATGGTTGCGATTATCGATGGCTTCACGTTCTTGAATTTTTTAAGGAACGTATCGAACAGCCCTGCCTCTCTTGATTTTGAAATCTGACCCGCAAGTTCCCTGCTCAGCCCGAGTTTTTCGTACCTCCCTGCCCTGTCGGAAATCAACTCCGGAAGCGATTCACTCACGTTCCCTATGAGATTGTTGGTTATTTCAATCAGCGGCTCGTCGGTTTCCGGATACATCCTCTCGGAACCGGGAAGCGGCCTCATGAATTTTGTCATGTCCTCGAATGCGGCGCGCGTTTCCTTCGGAACGCCGTCAAAGGCGATTTTCGCGCGGTCAATCACCGCCTTAATCGCCTTCTCTGCTGTTTTTTTATCTCCTGCAACGAGCACGAACGCATCGTCGTTTTTGATTTTTAATGATAATTTTATTCTGTCAACCTCGTCCCGGGTTATTCCATATGCAGGCAGCTCGTCAGAATGGAACAACCCTCCGATTCCGGAGTATGCATTCGCATACTGCGCGAGTTCCGGTCCGAGTTTGTTTTTCAGCAATCCTGAAAATCCGGGAAGAACAAGCGCAAGAACAACGCCGCCTCCGTCGAGTTCCTTTTTCATTACCTTTGATTCTGTTTTTTTGAGGATTTCTGAAACGTCTCTGGTAATTCCGATGTCGGATTTTTTTACATTTTTTTTCGTGAGTTCATTTTTTACTTCAATGAGCATGAGTTGCCTTTTAACTTCGTTTTCCACAATGTTCGCAATCTGGTTCAATTCCTGAACGCCTTTGACCTCTATCCGCTCACCACCGCTCACCGATATGTTCAAATCCTGCCGTATTGTTCCCAGCCCGCGCTTGACCCTGCACGCACGCAGGATGGTGCCGATTTTTTCAGCCACTTCGCGTGCGTGTTCAGGTGTTTTTATGTCCGGTGTCGTGGCAATCTCGACCAGCGGGATACCCAATCTGTCAAGACGGTAGGTTATCGTCACTTTTTCCTCTGAAATTTTCCTGGCAGCATCCTCCTCAAGGCAGATCGTCGGAACTCCGATTTTGCCAAGGCTTGTTTCGATATAACCGTCCATCGCCACAAGAACGGTTCTCTGGAAGCCCGAAGTATTCGAACCGTCGATAACTGTTTTCCGCATAACCTGCAACTCATCAACAGGTTTTGCATTTAGAAGTATGGAAACTGCCAGAGCGATTTCGAGTGCTTCCGGGTTCAAGGGGTGGGGCGGCTCTTCATCCAGCTCCACCAGACAGTTCGTGTCCGAATACGCCTGATACACGAACTCACGGTTTCTCAGAAATTCATGAAGCGCCGCTGGGTCAACCGCCCCCAGCTCGCCAGCAACCGCACGCATCTTTCTTATTGCCATAATGTCTGGCTCGTCGTCCCTTATCAACGATGGACATTCGCAGAATAACTTGTGCGTGTCCAGCTGCTGATGAATCTCGATTCCGCACTTCAAACCAAGCTTTTGATAATCAATTTCCATTATGCCAATACTTTATTATCCATTTAACCTATAACACTACTTTAATAACAATGAACGTCCAGACAAAAATTTTCCTGCGCAGGAAGTTCCAAGAGCATTACTGGAATAACGCCGTAAAAGCGCCGAAAAAAATCGAACAGCGGGAGTTTGGTATCGGAAACCTGGAGAAGAAGATTGCGAGCAGGCACATGTCATTCAAAACCGGGCAGGAACTGCAGAACTTTCTTAAGAGGGACGTGCCGTTTTACATCTCGTATTCGACAGCGTACTACGAATTTCCGGAAAACCAGATGAGTGAGAAGAACTGGCTGGGCGCTGATTTAGTTTTCGATTTAGATGCGGAGATGAGTTTTCTCAACAAAAAAATTCTCGACGATGTGAAGGGGCAGGTAAGAAAACTGATAAAGTTTCTAACGGACGACTTTGGTTTTTTGGAAAAGGATATTTCTATAAACTTTTCTGGCGGAAAAGGTTATCACCTGCACATCTCGAACGATAGTGTATTGAAGTTGGACGGCGAGGAGCGCGGACAGATAGTGGATTACGTCGCGGGAAAAATCGATTTGACGAATTTCCTGAGGATCGACCTTGATAGGAGCGAAGTGTTCGGCCCGAAAAAAGGCGATGCGGGGTGGGCTGGCAGGATTCATCAGAGCTTGCATGACTTCATCAAGAATGCAAACGAAAAGGATCTGAAACGCATAAAGGGAATTGGGAACAAACGAGTCGAGGTGATTTTAAAGAAGAGGGGGGAGATACTGAACGGGCTGGATGACGGTAGATACGACCTCATTCCAGGAGAGATTGTAGGTATGAGGATATACACCAGAAAAAGCAGTGCCGACCCAAACGTGAAGCTGTCCGTAATAGACGATGTGAAATCCCCGATACTTCAAAGAATAATCGAGGAAAACGCAGTCAAGGGCGTAGTTCCGAAGGATACTGACAGGAGTGTTACCATAGACACGTCGCGCCTTATAAGATTGCCCGACACCCTCCATGGCGGAACCGGGCTCAGGGCAAGGACCGTTGAGAACTTGGAAAAATTCGACCCGCTGGTTGACGCGGTTATTTTTGGTGATGAAAAAATGAAGATTAAAATTACAAAAGAAATTCCGGAATTCGATTTGAACGGTGAAAAATTCGGGCCGTTCGGGAAAGGTGCTGGCGAACTACCAGAATACGCCGCAATTTACCTCATGCTTAAGGATGCTGCAGAAATAGTGAAAAACTAAAACTCACGGATTCCCTTCAGGAAACCCTTCCTCTCAAGCCAGTTCGCCTGCTGCGGTGTATATCGCCAAAGAATGTCGCCGCGCTCGTTGCTCTGGACGCTCCACGGCTCTATAAGAACGATGTTCCCCTCCTTGATCCATATTCGCCTGCGGATTTTTCCAGGTATCCTGCACAGCCTCGTGTTTCCGTCTGTGCACTTGACGCTCATCCTCCTGTCGCCGAGGAGTTGCTCGACCTCGCCCAAAAGCTGACCCCTCCGCGGCGTTCTTACCCGGAATATCTCGCCCCCACTGCCTTCCACCTCGGCCTCGTCTTCCTTGTAGTCAACCATCTTGTTTCTATTTATTACAGTATTTATATTTAATAAGGAAAATGACAATCGAGTGGAAAAATCTGAAGAAGAGAACCGTTGACGGTATAAATGATCTGGTCTTGGTCATAGCACAGGACTTCAAAACCAACGAAGTGTTGATGGTCGCGTACACGGACAAAGCCAGTTTTGAGAATACACTAAAAACGGGGAAGGCGCATTACTATTCGACCAGCAGGAAAAAATCCTGGTTGAAGGGCGAATCCTCAGGACACGTGCAGCTTGTGAAGGAGATTTACGTGGACTGCGACGGCGACGCGCTGCTGCTGAAGGTCGAGCAAAAGGGCGGGGCGTGCCATGAGGGCTACAGAAGCTGCTTCTTCAGGAAGCTCGAGAAAGGAAACTTGAAAGTCACCGGCAAAAAAGTCTTCGACCCGAAGAGGGTTTACTGATTCATTTTCTGGATAAATCCGAAAACTCCCGCAGGATGGCGCTCCTTTCTGCAAGTTCCTTGAGGGGCGTTTTAACATGCAAACCTATAAAAGAAATGGCGATTAAAAATAACCGCACAACAAGACCCGCCTCGCTTGGACTGCCCTTTGCCACGAGTATCAGTGTATTGGTTACTGCCGCGGAGAATAGGAACAGGCTCGTGACCTTTATCGGGTGTGAAAGAAACTCCTGCTCGAGGGAATCCGTAAGTGACTTTATGCTGCTGTAGCCGAAAAAACCGAAAGCACTAAGCACAACTTTTGTGACCGATGTAAATCCGACGGAGAAAACCCTTGACCCGCCTGAAATGTTTTTATCTGGTGAAATCTGATCAACGGAACTTGCGGCACTTGCTACCCTGCTGCTGCCGAGGAGGCGTTTTGTTTTTTTTGTTGACCTGAAAACCAACCTCGATATGAAACTTTCGGAACAAATCCGCTTTAGTTGCATCTTCGGACTAATTAATCTCAGCTACCTTCCCTTTGAGGTCGATTGTTTTAAGTTCTACCGTCAACGGCTCGTTCACCTTGAGCTTGCTGTTCTTGAATGTTATGTAATCGCCCTTCTGCTCCGCCCTTATTTTAAGGCCGACGAGTATATCCACGTTCCTTAGATCGTCGGTGTAACTTAGGGTACTCACGCTTGTCACACTCGCTATAACATCGCCACGGTAACCCATCTCCGTATCGCCGACATGTATTGCCTCAACCAACCATTTCGGCTGGTTATCCATCCGCAGTATTATGTTCTTCTCGACCCAGTTTTTGTCCGGGATTTTATCGGGTGCGTATTCTATGCTCGTGACATTTCCTTTCAGATCAATGTTGTTTATCCTAAGGTCTAGCGGGGAGTTTATCCTAATCTCCTGGCCCCGGTACAACATGTATTCTCCACGCTGCTCGGCATTTATCTTTAGTGTCAGCAGTATGTCGTTTCCTATGCCCGTCGTTGGCGCTTTTTCAATGCCGATAATCCTTGCGGTAACGTGTCCCTGATAATCCTTTTCCGCATCGTCCTCGTGCAGGGCACTTGCTATCCATATCGGCTGGTTTGGGAGCAAAACGGTAACCAGACGTTCAACCATTATCTTTGAGCTTTCATTCGGGTCCTTGATCAGGGTCACTATTCCCGGCAGGTCCATGCCGTTGATGTTCAGGTATAATTGGGCGTTGATTTTGACCTCGTTGCCTTTGAACACCACCGTATCACCATTCTGTTCAGTGGTTATTTCGACCCTCAGAGTCACATCCCGCGCATTTAAAACACTTATGTCCTTGCTGCTCGTTCCGACACCCGTAACGACTCTTAATGCACTTGCCACAATCTCTGGTGCATAAATGAGGTCAATGTCAGTTACCTTGGCAATCACATCTCCTTTGTAGTCCTTCTCAACATCACCCCTTTTCAGGGAGCTTACGACCCACAACGGTAAAAGTCCAAGTTTAATCTCGACGATTTTCTTGACCAGATTTTTCTGGGGCATCCCCACCAGTGCGGGCTGGGAGAAATCTGTTATGACACCAGTGATACTTATGTCGGAAAGCTCGATGTTTACTTCAGAGCCGAGTTTAAGCTCATTGGCCTTAAAGACAGGAACGCCATTTTCGTTTATATAAACTGCAATCTGCGCGTTTAGGAACACTGTTTTTGTTGCTGCTTCCGAACCCGGGAATACATTAACCCCCAGTATACGTGCATTTATCCTGCCGCTGCTCGTTCTCTCGACATCACCTATCTTTACAGCAGTTGGAAGCCATGAAGGTTGGTCCTGCATGGCAAGTGTCACATCTAGGTATGTTTTGTTGATGTCCCCAATCCTTGTAACAACCCCGCTAATATCGGCATTGCCCAATTTAAGTTCTACCGCGGAGCCCAGTTTCAGTTCATCGCCCTTGAAGGAATAGTATGTGTGATTATTCTCCGTCTTTGTGGTTACTCTCATTTTTGCTGTCAGGATTATGTCCTTTGTCAGCTCCTTACTAGAACCCAAAGAAATCTTTCCCGTTGTTATGCTACTCACCAATGTTGCCACAGCAGGAGTACCAGTGCTACTCGCTATAACCTCTATATCGGTTACTTCCGCATTCACGTCGCCCGGTTTTCCATCGAAATCGCCAACATGGAGCGCGTCCATTATCCACAAGGGTTGGTTTGACAATTTCAGCTCAACGGTAATCCACTCCTCGTTTGCAAGTAGGAATTTGAGAGCAACACCAACAACAGCAAGAACCACGACTACTATCAATAGGTCTATCAGATTTATCTTTCCGAAAACCTTACCCTTTTCGTCGATTATTTCCATTTGTGTTATATATTACCTATTTATTCTTTATCTCCTCTATAACGGATTTTGGATCCTGATGGTACTTCTGGAATATCTTCACGATATCCTCGTTTGCGCTTATGTTCTTGGACACCATGTAACGAAGTAGCTTCTCTCGTATTGTTAACTCCTGCTTTAGTTCCCTTTTGCTGATGCCACAGTCCTTTGATATGCGCTCCTCAAGAAGTATCGGGTATTCCGTACGTTTTATGACATCCGTATTTATGTCCCACGTGTATATGTCGCCCATCTGTATCACATCGCCCTCCATTCCGGATATCTCCGCAACCTGGGTAACCCTGCGGATTATTCCTCGCTTCCTGTCATAAATGCGGCTCATCACCACAATGAGGTCGATCAGGGGAATCATTCTAAGAGGAACGTTCATCGGGTCGTTGGTTAACCGGATGGTCGTCTCCCGTGCGTTGTTTGCATGTAATGTTCCCATCGAGCCGCGCAATCCGATATCCATCGCGACAAGGAGCGTTTCCGCCTCGCTGCCTCGGACTTCACCAACGATAACCCTGTCCGGACGCATTCTCAGCGAGTTCTTAAGGAGCGTGTGCATATCCAAGGATGGTGCCTTTTCGATTACGGTAGGAGCAGCCTGCAACGGAACCCAGTCCTCAAGAAAATCAAAGTTCAGTTCAAGTGTGTCCTCAACGGTTATCACGCGCTCTGCGCTCGGGATGAACATCGCAAGCGCATTCAACAGTGTGGTTTTTCCGCTTCCTGCCCCGCCCGCGAGTATCATGTCCGCTGGCCGAACACCCAAACCCTCAACGCAGACCCAGAGGAAGGCGGCAAGGTCCGGACTTACGCTGTTCAGCCTTATGAGGTCAATGATGTTGTACGGCATGCGCTTGAACTTTCGTATCGTGATTGTCGGTCCATACGGCGCCGCTGGTGCAATCGCGACATTCGCCCTGCTTCCGTCGGGCATGTGCGTGTCCAGAAGCGGTTTTTCCCAGCTTATCTCGCGGTTCGCGTAGCGCGACAGCCACTCGACAATCCTGTTCAACGGTTCGTGGGTTTTGAACTCCATGTTCGCTATGCACGTCCCGTGTTTTCTGTGGACCACATAAACTGGAGTCTCGATACCGTTGACCATGACCTCCTCGAGGTTGTCGTCACGCATGAAGATTCCGAGCTCCGCATAACCCAGAAAAACCTTATCCATCAACGCAAGGATGAGCTCGTCCATGTTCTTGGAGGAAACGCCCCTTTTTTCAAGCTCTTTTTTCAGGTGATCCCTGAGAAAGTGTTCCTTTTCTTCCGGAGTTTTCAGATTTTCGATACTCTTCAGAATCTTGTCGTAATCCTTTATCAGCTCCTTCGGGTCGTCTATGATTTTCTGCTCCTCCGGAGAAAACTTCGGTAAGGAGACTATGTACATCGGCAGGGGGTTTTCCTTCGTCCTGACAATCTTGACGTTACCGTAGGAGTCGATTACGTCCGGCATTGGTTAGTAATGTGTTTTTTATTAAATAATAGCAAATTGCAGAAATATTTGAACTGTAATTGCAATTTGCTAGCTAGCAAAACACACGTAAAAAGTTCATAGATTAATGTGTTTTGCTATAAGTCGTATTTCCTTTGCGGTTTTTGAAATCTTGTCCCCGTTTAAGCCGACAAGCGGCCTGTAAATCGGAATCTTCAGGTTTACGGGGCTTAGATCATCCAGCAACTCTCCGGAAACCACCCCGAACGCATTTTCCCGCTTAGCGATTTCCTCCGCGATTTGGTACATTTTTTCTTTCGGAATTTTTTTATTATTGATAATTAATTTTAATTTTTTTGGAGAGTACTCCTCAAGTTTTTTCAGAATGTCTCTAACCTCGCTTTCCTCACCAAAATGCAATCCAACAATCTCACACCCCCTGCGCATCAGCATGAACGCTGCAACCCCTGAATTTAAATCCGAAACCAGCGCAACGAGTTTCCCCTGCGTTCCGTACGGCAATCCACCAACACCCCTGATTTTTTCCGTAAAAATGAATGTCTCTTCATCATGTATTTCGATAAAAATAATTTTTTCCGGATTGTCCAGATTTACTTTCGCGCCTGTTTTTTCCTGGATTTTTTTTCCGACCAGAACCTCGACGTCCTTGCTGCTGAATTCGTGCTTTCCTGTTCTTTTCGCCTGAACCGCGAATGTATTATTTTTCTTTATTGTTCTCTCAGCGATTTTTACAGACACTTCTGAAATTTCATCAAGATTGGAGGAAACAAAAACTGCAGGACTTGTTGAAACCACACCAAAAACCTTTGCTACCGCTTCCGCAACCTCATGTGGCTTATCAGTTTTGATGACACACCTTAACCTTTTTTTTACAATTTTAAAATTAAATTTTTTGTCTTTCAGCGTTGCGGAAATGTTCTCCAGCAGTTTTTCCTCGAATTTCCTTCTCACATAATCGCTCTTCAGAAAAAGCTCACCATAACGGACTACGACCGTGTCTTGCATTTGAATGCATGGAATCCGACCCTTTTAGGGTCAGTTTAATGATACGCATCCGGATCTGGCGGATTCCGGCAATTAAAAACTGACGACTTTAGTTGTCAGTTTTTAATAAATCAACCTGCCTTCGGTACGCTAGGACCTTTGAGCATGGCCTGAAGTTCCTTGCCAAGTTCTTCGAGTTTTTCCGCAAGCTTTTTTTCCTGTTTTTCGAGCAAGGCTATTCTTGCCTCGGATGTTTCTTTTTTCTCCTTCAGTTCTGCACTTATGTCCTTCTTATTCGCCTCTATCATGAGCGGACCTGCGGTCTTGTAAAGCTTCTCGTTCGTTACCTTCTCGAGTTCCGTAAGTGCGCCGTCAATGTCTGTCGCCTGCAGCATCAGCTGCTGCTTCTGCAGCGCCATGAACTGCAACTGGTTCTGCAGACCCTGGAATTGCGCAAGTTTATCTTGGACTTGTTTTGGTAGTTCCATTTTAATCGCATGTAATTGTGTTTAGTTAATGGAAGGGTAGGGTTGATAAGGGCGGGACGTTAGGAATCTTCGATTCCTGACGCGTCGAGAACCACAGGTTCCCAACGACCTTAGTTTCCTGCACTTATTCCTGCACCTGTTTTGGTATTTGTTCCATTTTTCATCAACTCACAACACAACCCAACCCATCTAAGATAGGTATTCGCAGCAGCCCTCATGCTGCTTAGGTCCTCGGACCTTATTTTTATCGTCAATCCGCCAGAGGTTTTTTTTAGTTCGACCTTGGAGTGCTGCGCCGGTTCGTTTGCGGTTTCAATGCTTATAGCATCGCAGCAAACCCCAGCCATCTCCTGAGGCATCTCTATTTTTATCTCAAGCTCGTTCATCTCGCTGGCAGGGTTTTCGTTATCTCCTTCGGGCGTTTTTTGAACCATATGTTCGAACGCTTTTCCGTGCATTTCGTGCACTTGAGCTTGTTCTTGACGAGTTCGTCGTAGTCCACTTCGGCTCCGCATTCCATGCAGACATAGGTCATTCTTCTACCTCCACGGCGGGTTTTTCAGCAACCGCTATATATGCGCCGCCCGTGAATACCAAAGAGCACGACCTGCACATCCAGATGCCTGAAGATTTCCTTGCCAGCTTCGTTTTTCCGCATCTCGGGCAGTTTCCGGTTTTTTTCAGGTCCTCGACCTTCCGCATCTCCTCCCGGGTTTTTCTGCCTATTCGCGCACCGTATCTTCCGACGCTTCCGACCTTTCGTGTGTGGCTGTACATTTTGATGTCTTTAATTATGGAAGTGCCCTTAAAAAATACCTAACCCAGCAGCTTCCGTATTTCTTTTGATTTTTTGAAGGCCGTATCCACTGCGTACTTTATCTCCTCGGTGGTGAAGGAGCCACGACCACCCTTCTGCATCGCGTTTATCGTGTCCGTGGTCGTAACTGTAAGGCGGGCATCCATTGCGTACTCCTCATCCAAACACGGGTCGAGCATGACCTTGTCCGAAATTTTCGCAAAGGTGCACGGTACTGGAACACATGTCATCGGAAGCTTGCCCTCCCACTCGCCGCGTATGATTTTTCCGTCCTCAAGCTTTGGAAGTCTCGCATCGAGCAACGCGGCTATGGACGCAATCCCGGCAGCGTCTATGAGGTTGCCGTCGTGGTCGAGTATGTGGATGTCCACGAATACGACCCAGACCAGGTCCTCCTCTATGAAAAGTTTTTCGGTTGCGATTGATTTCGACTCGCGGATTCCGCGGTCAACCACCCTCGCAAGCTCTATTGAATTTTCGTCCGGCGGTCCTGTTTCGAAAGTTGGCGAAGCCATGGGCCTGAATTCCGCTGACGTTGTCAGGACACCTTCGGTTGGCGAATCCGCATACGGCTCGCCGATGTCCATGCTCACGCCTGCAAGAACCAGCGTGTTGCCAAGTCTCACCAGTGCTGAGCCGTCTGCCTTGTCGGCCACAAACCCCTTGGTTATTTCTAGGGGGCGCTGCTCGTCAAAGGCCCTGTTATCCACGCGCTTTCCGGCTGCAACGATGTTCCTGATATGGTCCCTCTTCAGGTAGGTTTCGATTTCCATTTCAATCACCAACCACCGCGGATTTTTTCATGGCGTCCTGCAGTGTTTTTTTCTGCATTTCGTAAACCTTCAACGCGCCGTCGAATGCGAGCTGGTATGCGCGGTCAAACTCCTCGCGCGTAAGGCGGCCATCGAGTTGCAGCAGCACGACTTCGTTTCTTCGCGGGATTATTGCAAGAGGCAAGTCCGCATCGCCGTAGTTGTCCTCCTCCTTCATCGGGTCAAGAACAACTTCGCCTGAGACCTTTCCGGCCGAGCACGCCGCAACGAGGTCCTTCATCGGGATTCCGGCGTTCGCAAGAGCAAGCGACGCAGCCGTCAGAGCCGTGCATCTCGTTCCCGCATCCGCCTGCAGTATCTCTGTGTAAACATCAATGACGGAATTCGGATAACGCTCCGTCATGACCACGGATTCCAGCGCTTCGGTGCTCACTTTGGATATTTCAACCGAGCGCCGGTCTGGGCCAGGTTTTTTCCTGTCGTCAACAGAGAATGGCGCGAGGTTGTAAATGCACCTTAACATCGCTTTTGTCGGGTCTTTCAAAAATGCGGGGTACAGCGACCTCGGACCGTAAACCGCGGCAAGCACCTTATTCTTGCCCCACTCAACGTACGCGGAGCCGGCCGCCTTCTTCAGCACGCCGACCTCCATCTTTATTTCGCGCAACTCGTCGAGGTTCCTTCCATCAAGTCTTTTTCCGTTTTTTATCAGTTCAATTTCTGGGTTTTTCATTTTCATCACTCAAGCATTATTCAGCAATTTTTCGATTCTGTCCGTCAATCCGGAGGTTTGTGCCTCGCGCTCTATCTTTCTCACCACGCTTACAACGAACGCCGTATTGGCACTATTAATCCAAACCCTCCCGTTTTGCCCCACGACAATCCGTGAATTGGTTTTTTCGCGAAGCATGTTTACCATGGATTTGTTTTTTCCTATCACGCGCGGAACGCGCTTCGGGTTGATGTTGATGATGTAACCACCCTCGAGCTTCGACGGCCGTCCGAGTTTTGACGCATGGATTTCGTCAACCGAAAAAATCTTCGCGCTTAAAATATCTCCAACCCTGAAATAGTCCCTCAGATCCACCCTCTGCGGATTTCTTGTCACTTCTTCGCCGTCCATGGTTGCAGGATATGACGCATCGATATCAACGAGCCATTTTCCGTGCAGGACATCCTTCACGACGCCGATAACGACATCACCCTCCTTCGGCGTGTAGCCGCCACTCGACGGTATTATCTTCAGCGTGTTATCTTCAATCCTCGCGAGCCCCTGCACGGACGAGTAGACGTTGCCACCCTCCCTGAAGCAGTTCGAGTCATGCCTTATGTCTGTGCCGACAAGCTGTCCCGGAATCACGAATTCGTTGTTTTTAACCCTGAACATTCTTCTCGATGATTTTGATTTCCGCACTGCCGTGGGTAAAATTGTTTATCTTGTTGTAAAACGTATCCTGAAGGCCGGCAGGCATTTCCAGCATGCAGATGAGGTTGCTGCCAGCCCATTCCTCCTGCTTCGCGCCGCCGAACTCCTGAAACAGCGAGTAGATTTTACCGGCGTATTCCTGCGGTATCTTGACCGCAATTTTCACGGTCGCGAACCTTATCGGCAATAATGGACGGATTTGCTTCACAACGTCATCAACCTGCTCCTCGGCGGTTTTTGACAAGTCCACGTGCACGCGCGCCTCCTCCATCGCCTTTTCTATCCTCGCCGGCGGATGCGGCGCTCCGGTTTGCGGGTTTATGGCGTTCCGCGCTATTATCGCAACAATCTGCTTTCTCTTCGCCTCAAGCATCGCCTTTCGCTGTTCCGTTGTAAGCTGGAGTTCGCCCTTCTTCAGGATCTTATCAGCAACGACGCTAACGTCCGTAGAACCGAAAATTTTTTTTAGTGACTCATCCGATGCCTTATCGGCCGCACTCGAATCCTTGAACACGGTTTCTACTGCAAGTATCTCGCTGAGTTTTATGTCCTTTCCCCTCTTGTAATCCAGAGCGAGCTCCGGGTCAACCAGAATCTCGAAGTTCTCGCCGTGAGTCTTTAGTCTTGCTATTACTGCCTTGTCGAGACTTACCACCTTAATTTCTCCCAACGCAAATCAACACACAAAATCAACTATTCCTCAGGTTTTTCAGATTTTTTTTCTTTGCGAGTCTGAATTTCTTTTCCGAACCGGTTTATTACGGACCCTATTTCTTCGGGCGAAACCTTCTGGTATTTGTTTTTCTGGTCTATGGTTATGATGTCTATGTTTTCCTTCTTCAGTTTCCCCTCCGAAACCTTGCTCAGGCCCACCACAGCGAGGTCTATCGCTTCCTGCCTGCTAATGCCCTGTTTGTACTTCTCCTCGAAAAACTTCTCGACGTCTTTTTTGCCGCTGCCTATGGCGGTCGCGCCGAATTCCGTGAATGCTCCGCTCGGGTCTGTTTCGAATAAATGCGACTCCTTGTTTATTCCGGCTATGATGAGCGAGGTTCCGAACGGGCGTGCGCCTCCGTACTGCGTGTATGCCTGCTTGATATCGCAAAGACTTCTTGTAAGAGCCACAACGCTTATCGGCTCGTTGTATGCCACCCTGTTCCTCTGCGCCATCAGTCTTGCGTCCTCGACCAGACGCCGGGCATCGGCAACAAGGCCAGAAGTTGCAACTCCGATGTGCTCATCAATGCGGAATATCTTCTCGATGGATGCAGGGATTATAAGGTTGGTGGTTATGTTTTTGTCCACGGCAAGAAGAACGCCGTCTGCATAAACAACGCCTATCGCAGTCGTTCCACGCTTGACAGCCTCGCGTGCGTACTCAACCTGAAACAAGCGCCCGTCGGGGCTGAAAACCGTAATCGCTCTGTCATAAGCCGAAGGTCCAATAGGATACATGTCCATCACTTAACGAGTATTATATGACATATGGGTATTTAAATGCTTTAAACCTTTTCTTTCCGCAAAAGTGCGAAGCACTTTTGGGAGCCAGAAATTGAAGATTTCTGCGCTCTTACCAAGAAAGAAAGAATGCTTCGCTGTTTATCGTCATTTCAAAACCCTTCTCGCATTCTCCAGCCGGTCCGCAACCGTTCTTGCAGACGCAATCTCGCTGGCCTTTGTTTCGCCGCTGTACTCCAGAATGTCAGAAAGACTTGCACCGGAAAGTTCTGCGGATTTTGAGAGTGACAAACCGGCAGAGTACAGCCTTGAACCGATTTTCGTTCTCGACTTCCCGATCAGTGTTCCGTGGAAGTATCCATACTTGTCGTCGAAGTTCTTTATTGCCTTGAGGATGCCGTCGAAATCGCCACGCTCAGCAAGGTCCAGCGCTTCGGAGACCAGCCTGTCGGACTCCTTCCGAAGATGAACCTTCGAGAAAATCTTGTTAAATGCGTAAGTGATTATCGCCAGTTTTATGACGTCCCTGTCCTGACCTATAACGGCATCGTCGCTGAAAATTCTTGAAAGTTCGCGCATTCCGAACGCGTCCTTTTCCTGGATTGCTTTTATTAATTTTTTTTCCGTTTCCGCATCCATTTCACAGCTCCCATCCGAATTTCTCCTTCAGCACCTGATAGGCGGCCTGCGGCGGTATCGCGCCCTCCTCGGTTATTATCAGGTCAACGTATGCGGGCTCGGTGATGTCAAACGCCGGATTGAGTATCTTCACCCCCCTGAGTCTTAAGCCGAACTCCGATGGCTCGCGGTATTCAATCTCCACGGTTTCCCCGAAGATGCTCCGAGGCGAAAACTTTATGCACTCAGTTGCCACAATGAACTTTATTCCGAGGGAATGCGCAGCAAGCGCGATTTGCGAAGTTCCGATTTTGTTTATGACTTCGCCGCTCACGTAAACCGTGTCCGCACCGACAAGAACCTTGCTCACGCCAAACTCCTTCATCGCCAGATACGCGGCAGAATCGACAACAATCGTAACCGAAATTCCGTGCCTTGAAAGCTGCTTGGCCGTGAGATAACCCTGATACCTCGGCCTCGTTTCTGTTACAATCACCCTTATTTTCTTGCCATCGTCCCACGCCCTTTTCAGTATCGCTGTGACCGTGTCGCTGTTGCAGTGTGTCAGTATGACATCGTTCTTTTCTATGATTCTCGAACCGATTTCCGCGATTTTTTCCAGCGCGCGTTCCTGCTCACGCACGAATTTCCGTATCCCATCGTGGGTTTTTTTCCTGAACTTCCGTGCTTCCAGATGCCGGTTTTTTTCCGCCAGATAGAGGCAGTAATCAACCGCATTCGGTAGGGAAACCGCTGTCGGTCTCGCATTCTTCAGAACCCTGCCGGATTTCTTGAATTTTTTCAGTATTTCGGCCGTGCTCCCCTTTGACGAATTCACTTCCAGGGCAAGCGCACCCGCCGCCGCTATCGCGATGTCCAAGGCGCCCCGAATCCTCATGGAGCGGATTTTTTTGGCTATTTCTCGTACAGACATGTTTATAAGTATATATAAACAAAGAAAGATATATGAATCTGCTTTCGATACTCGACCTGAAGCCAGAGCAACTTAAGAAACTCGTGGCAAAAACCGAGAAGGTGAAGACCGATCCGGAGAAATACGCTTCCGAGCTTGAAGGCAAGACGCTGGCGCTGATATTCGAAAAACCGTCAACTCGAACGCGCATTTCATTTGAGGTCGCGATGCTTGAACTCGGGGGTAACGCTATTGTGCTGAATGCATCCGAGATGCAACTCGGCCGCGGCGAGACCATTGCAGACAGCGCCAAAGTGTTGAGCCGCTATGTGGATGCCGTGATGGCCCGCGTTTATTCCCACGAAACCCTGAAGGAGCTGGCGAGCACCTCCACAATACCAATAATCAATGGCCTTTCGGATTTGGAGCACCCATGCCAGATAATCTCCGACCTGTTCACGATATACGAGGAAAAAAGAAAGTTCGAAGGCTTGAAACTTGCCTACATCGGAGACGGCAATAACGTTTGCAACTCGCTCATGTTGGGCTCTGCGATGGTCGGCCTGAACATCACGGTTGCAACCCCAAAAGGATACGCTCCAAAACCGGAAATCATCGCAGAGGCCGAAAAGTTCGCAAAGAAGTACAAGAGCCAGATCGTGCTCACGGAAAATCCGGAAGAAGCCGTCGCCGGCGCAGACATAATCTACACGGATGTGTGGGTGAGCATGGGCAACGAAAAGGAAGAAAAAAAGCGCATGAAGGCGTTCGCAAAATACCAGCTCAACAAGCCACTTGTAAAGAAAGCAAAGCGCAACTGCATGGTCATGCACTGCTTGCCTGCGCACCGCGGTCAGGAGATAACTGATGACGTGATTGACAGCCCGAACAGTGCTGTCTGGGACCAAGCAGAAAACCGGTTGCACGCGCAGAAGGCCATTCTTCTAACGCTGATGAAAGACTGAATAAATGAAAGCCGCATTGACCAGTGTAGACGTTTGCGTCCTTGCGGAAGAGCTTGACAAAAAACTCAAGAACTCAAGGATAGAGAACATCCACCAGGTTTCGGATGAGGAATTTGTATTTGGTTTGTATAAAAAAGAGAAGATTGAACTTGCGGCAGCCCCGAATTTCGCGTGCATCACGAATTACAAACGCTCGATACCAAGAGAAGCCACGAATCTTGTGATGCAGTTGAGGAAGCACCTACGAGGATGTTTTATCAGAAAGATTATTCAACACGATTTTGATAGAGTTATTGAAATTGAAATTTCAGGAAAAGGAGATTACACATTAATCATTGAACTTTTCAGCAAGGGAAATCTTATTTTGTTGAGAAATGAAAAAATTATTTGGATACTGAAGAGCCAAAAATGGAGAGACCGCACTTTAAGACCTGGGATGGCGTACGAATATCCACCTGCAGTGTTGAACCCCTTGACAATCGGTGATAAGGATTTCTTAAAAATAATAAAAAATTCCGGAAAAAGTATCGTAAAGACCCTTGCAATGGATTTCTCGCTCGGCGGTCTGTATGCGGAAGAATTGTGCTTGGATGCAAAAATTGAGAAAGAAAAAAATGCGAACGAACTAACGGAAAAAGAACTTGCGGCGGTACAGAACTCTTTTTTTAATTTAATTAAAAAAATAAAAAGTGAATCAATACCGCAAATAATTTTCGAGAATAAAAGACAGGTAGACGTCATCCCGTTTGAATTACAATTCTACAAAAATTCTGAATCAAAAAAATTCGATTCCTTTAATGAAGCTGTCGATGAGTACTTCTCAAATGTTGAAATTGCAAGAGTCGATGAAACTGCGGAAACATCAAAATCAAAGGCTATCGAGAGGTTGGAAAAACAGCTCGAAATCCAGAGAAAAACCCTTGAGGAACTGAAGGAAAAATCCGCGGAGTACCGGAGTGCGGGTGATACGATATACCAAAACATGCACAAAATCCAGACGACGATTGATGAAATAAAAAAATTAAGGCAAGAGGGTTTGACTGATTCCGAAATCCGGGAAAAACTGAAACTGAAGTCGCTGGATAAGTATGAGTTGGTTGTTGAGATTTGATATTATTAATTGGATAATATAATATTTGTTATGATTGGTGGTGGTTGAACGATGGTTAGATCAAAAAAACGTGAGATAAACCAGATTAATTATGCACTAGTCGCTAAAACTCACACGCCCACATATTCTATGCACAAATACTGGGCGAGAAAACCACACAACGTGGTTTCTGAGTACATCAAGAATTACACTAAAAAAGGAGATACTGTCTTAGACCCATTCGCTGGTTCTGGAGTTACTGCAATAGAAGCCATAAAATCAGGTAGAAAAGCAGTTGCAGTAGACTTAAACCCTATTTCTGCTTTTATAACAAGATGCACAGCCATGCCTGTTGATTTAAGGAAATTTGAGGAGGAGTTTAGGAGAATAGAGGCCGAGATAAAACCTATTGCAGAGGACTTATACGAAACCAAATGTCCGAAATGCGATTCCAAATCCATAATTGTCGGGATGGCATATGATAATGGAACGCCTTTTGAGATGGTTTATGAATGCCCAAGATGTGGAAAGAAAAGGGCGAAAATAACTGATTTTGATGTTAAGAAACTGAAGAAGATAGATGGAATTGAGATTAAGGATTGGTATCCGACAACAAAATTTTATTATGACGGCGATCCTTTCATGAAAAAAGAAAAATCAAATTCCGTTGACCAGTTATTTACAAAAAGGAATTTGATAGTTCTTTCAAAAATTCTCTATTTGATAGAAAAGATAGAGGATGTCAAAACAAGAGACATGCTGAAGTTTGTATTTTCTTCTACTGTGCCTCAAGCAAGCATTATGATGCCTTACGTCAAGGAGAGTATCGGAAAAATTTGCAAAGGTTGGACAGTTCATAGCTATTGGATTCCTCCAAAACACTGGGAGCTTAATGTCCTAATCTACTTTAGGCTTAGGTTTAATGAAATCCTGCGGGGTAAGCATGAATCTAATCAACTGATTCAAAATTACAAAGAAGCAAAAAGATTTTCAGAACTTGACGATGGAGCAAACATCTTCATCAAGACACATAATGCCTTAGAACTTACTGAAGTGATCCCACTTAATTCTATTGATTATGTTTTTACTGATCCACCTTACGGGGGTTCAATACAGTATTTTGAGTTAAGTACTCTCTGGACTTCGTGGCTTAGATTAGACCTTAATTACAACGACGAAATTACGATAAACCCGAATCAAAACAAGGACTTTGATTACTACCACAAGATGCTTAGGGCATCATTTAAAGAAGTTTACCAAGTCCTCAAACCTGGGAGATACATGACCGTAACATTCCACAGTACAGACATCAAAGTTTGGAACTCCATCATCAAGGCGGTTGTCATGGTTGGCTTTGAACTCGAGAAAATCATATACCAGCCACCGGCAATGCCCTCGGCAAAAGGACAATTGCAGCCTTATGGTTCGGCTGTAGGTGATTACTACATCAGATTTAGGAAACCAGAGGCTAAAGTCTTGGGAACTGAGAAGGAAATAGACTTAAAGACTTACGAACTTGAAGTTGTTGACGCTGCGCAGAGGATAATTGGCGAGAGAGGTGAACCGACGATATATCAATACATCCTCAACGGCATTATGGCGGAGTTACAAGGTGGGAGGCGTGTTCCTGTAGGCGCGAAAAATATCGAGGAAGTTTTGAAAGACCACATAGGAAAAGAATTTGAGTTGATAACTATCAAGGATGAGAAAGGCAAAACCATCAGCAAAAAATGGTGGCTGAAGGGTGCCGATATATCTCATTTCAGTCAGCCAACGTTAAGCGACAGAGTCGAGCGAAAAGTGGTTGAAGTACTAGAGCATAATGTCAAGGTTTCGTTTGACGAGATTTTACAGGCAATTTTTATAGAATTCCCGAATGCTCTTACACCGGAAACCGAAAAGATAAAGAACGTTCTCGAGGAATATGCATCAACGTCTGAAGGCAAATGGCAGTTAAAGCCTGAGTTGAGGTTGAACTTGACAGAGTCTGCACACAACAAGATGATTTACATGCTCGCTTTGATTGGAGAGAAAGCTGGTTTTGATGTGTGGGTTGGGCAGAAAGAGCAAAGTGGAATGTATAACAAAACAAAATTAAGTTCTTTGATCAGTATAAAAAAACCGGTATGGCGGTTTGTCAACACAATGAACTGGGATAGGGTTAACCAGATAGATGTGATATGGCATGACCGCGGGAGAATTTATTTTGAATTTGAAGTTGAAAATACAACTGCAATAACAGAGGCCATATCAAGAGGCTCAAATATTCCGCCAAACCATCTGACGAGAGTTATTGTCATACCCAAAGAAAGGGAGAAGTTACTGTACAGAAAGATGAAGGATCCTATGATAAACGAGAATATTGTAAAACACAATTGGAAGTTTATATTCTATCAGGATTTGGAGGGTTTCTTCAATAAGAGGAGTAAGAAAACCGATTTGAAGGGTTTAGAAAAATTACTCAGACTACCTAAAGAGTCAAAACAAATCCAGAACTCGATAAATGATTATTTATAACCACTTTTCCCTCGCTGTCCATGGGTTATTTTAACTGCACGTTTCTTTATACTTATTAAACCACAAAATGCAAAAAACCGGTTACACTCAATTGCCCCTGCACGGAGGCACTGCACCGCCATGGCTGTTCAAGCGCATGGTGGGGCTCGCGCGTGAGATAACGAACGCGATTCTACTGGAGTATCCCCATGAGGAGTTCCTGCGCCGGCTCTCCGAGCCGTGCTGGTTTCAGGCGTTCTCATGCGTTCTCGGGTTTGACTGGCATTCTTCAGGCACGACAACCGTGACGTGCGGGGCGCTTAAGGAGGCGATAAATCCCGAAGATTTCGGGATAGCGGTTGCCGGCGGAAAGGGAAAGGCATCGAGAAAAACTCCGGAAGAGATTCTGAAAATCGGTGATTTGTTTTCCTTGAATGATAAAAAAATTCATGAGTTGCAATACTCAAGCCGGTTATCCGCAAAAGTGGATAACAACGCACTGCAGGATGGATACAACCTTTATCATCATACATTTGTTTTCACGGAAAACGGGGAATGGGCGGTGATTCAGCAGGGTTTGAATTCGCAGAATAATTATGCCCGGAGATACCACTGGCTTTCGGAAAACGTGAGGTCTTTTGTTGAGGAGCCGGGGGAAATTTGTTGCGATGTGACGCACGAGCATGTCTTGAACATGGTTGCGAGGGAATCCGAGGGGTGCAGGAATTTGTCTGTGGAATTGGCAACGGAAAAGCCGGGGCGATTGGAATCGCTATTAAAGAAGATGGAGCTCAAAGAACAGAGAATGCTTTTGGAATGGACAAAACCGGAGGAAAAAATCGTGATACCTTCGCTGAACCTTCCGAGACGCATAAACTGGAACGCGATGAAAATGTTGTATGACAAACAACCTCAAAATTACGAGGAACTTCTGGGAACGGAAAACGTAGGACCGTCAACGATTCGCGCACTGGCGCTGATTTCAGACCTTGTTTATGGAAAGCCCCCTTCATGGAAGGACCCCGTGAAATATTCGTTTGCGCATGGCGGAAAGGATGGCGTTCCGTATCCTGTGAACAGGCGCGTGATGGACGAATCGACGGAAATGCTGAGGCATGGGATTCAGGAGGCGAAACTTGGAAATAAAGAGAAGCTGCAGGCGATACGCAGGCTGGAAGGTTTTATGTGAGCCAGAGGTTATGATTTTACTGATTTTTATAGTGTTTTGTAGATAATATGATATTATATGTGATATCATGAAATCTATTTTAGTGCGTGTGGAGCCTCGTCTAGTTGATGAGATTGATCAACTTGTCCACGATGAGGGTTTATATCGTTCACGAAATGCATTCCTCAGGGACGCTGTTAGATCACGCCTTATTGAAGTCCGCGCTACTTTGATTCGGGAGAAAACAAAACCGATAATCGAAAAACTGAGGGAGCGCGGTTATAAACCACGTATGGTCACAAGGGAGGATAGAGAGGCGGCTCTGAATGAGTATCTTAAGAGTAAAGGTGTTAATCCTAAGAGTTTTAAGTGAATTCCGACGGAGGTAGTATAGCTATCAGGTTTTTAGCAACTTCAAGGTCTCGTGTATTCCACGTCACAATACAATCACACTTTGATTCTAATGCCATTATCACATGTGCCCTATCACTTCTATGGATTTGTTGTATTTCTTTGAGTTCTCTATTGCGTCTTTCTATTATTTTCCAATTAATATCTTTATACTCAACTATAAGGTTAAGATTCTTGAGCATATCAATAATTTCCTTTCTTGGAAGTCCAGTACATTTTCTGATTTCTGTTAGAGTATACTCACTCAAAACAATAGTATGTTTGTCCTCACTACAGACACTGAAGAACTCACCTACGCGATATTCCATAAATTCTAACCCACCACCAAATTCGCGGTTGATGAAACTTATGAGGACATTGCTGTCCACATAGAGACGCATTTTATTTCTTCTCCCACTTAAGCAGGTGCGTGACCTTCGCGAGGCTGGATTTTTCCTTCACGATTTCACCGCGGATTCTGTTCTCGCGCTCGAGTACGTCCATGGCGCGGTTTGCGATTTCGACAGCATGAGAGTTAGGCACTACGACAATGCCATCGGAATCACCAACAATCCAGTCCCCGGGCCTGATTTCAACGCCCTCGATTTTTAATGGCACGTTTATTTCACCAAAGCCGCGTGGCTCTCCGGCCGTCGGGGATGCGGTTTTTGCATAAACAGGGAATTTTAGTTTTATTATTTCTTCGACATCACGGACAGCTCCGTGTATAATAACACCTTTTACTTTCCGTTTTACAGCGGAATTTGTAGCGAGCTCGCCCCACACCGCGGGCGGGACGCCTCCTGCGTCTATGACGATGATATCGTCCTTCTTTGCGATATCTATGGCTTCGACGGGCTTTGCCCAGTCCCCAGGGTAGGTTCTCACGGTGAGTGCCCTGCCAACGATTTTCTTGTTTTGAAGCACGGGGAGAATTTCCTTCAAATCGCCGCTTCTGTGCATTGCGTCCGATAAATTCGCTGTCGAAACTTTTTTCAGTATCTCAAGCACGTTCGTTGTTCTTTTGAAAAGCTCGGTTTTTTCCGGCTTCATTTTTAGCATTGATTTTTTTATTTTTTGGGTTGCCGCCTTTGCATTTTTTGCCTTTGTTATTGCCCCACCAACAATCACTATTGCTGCCCCGGCCTTTACTGCCAATGGCGCGGTTTCGGAATTTATGCCACCTGCAGATGCAATCGGGATCTTTATTATTTTTGATATTTTATTTATGACTGAAAAGGATTGCATGCCTTTCATCTGCTCGTCGATTGGTGTGTGGATTGAAACGTAATTTGCACCTAAAGCAACAACCTCTTTCGCTCTTTTTTCCTTGTCCCTGATGTTTATCAGATCAACCATTATTTCTGCGCCGAGGTTTTTTGCAGCGTCTACGGATTCCCGTATCGTTGAATCGCACGCCGCTCCAAGAACAGTAACAATATTCGCCCCCGCCTTGCACGCGGCTTCGACCTCAATCCTGCCCGCATCCATGACCTTCATGTCTGCCACAATTTTCTTGTTCGGGAATCTTTTTCTGAGTTCGCGTACGGCATTCAGGCCTTCGCTTTTTATCAGCGGCGTTCCAGCCTCAAGCCAGTCCGCACCTCCGGAAACCGCCTCCTTTACGACTTTTAGGGCTCTGTCCAAATCCACGAAATCCAACGCGACCTGAAGCACGGGTTTCATTTTTTCTTGGTCTTCTTAATTTTATTATCCACGAGCGTACATAAAGCCATTGTCGGTGTTATCTCGATACGGCTTATCGGTTTTTTTATTATTGGCTCTATCTGTTTCGCAAGAAAACTCCCTATTCCGGTTATCAGGATTGGACCCTCAATTTCGTTCTTCAACCTGCATTTCCAGACGACGGAGGCGATTGCCTGGACCTGGCGGTTCTTTATGTATTTTGCGATTTCAACGACATGTTTTTCGGTAAGCGTTTTTGTATCGCAGCAGACGATTCTTGCCAAGCGTGCCAGCGCCTCGCTTCGTGATTTTCCGCGCCCGTCTGCGGTTTCTGTCGTGTACTGTTCTGGAGATACGTCATCCGTGAGGAGATAAACGTCCGCGGATGTTGCAAAAAACTCCGATGCAACGAACGTTTTTTTCCCGTTGATTGGAACCTCGGTTGTTATCGCAGCAACGTTGGTTCTCAAAACCCCGGTGTAGAGCAGTTCGTAGCTCTGCAACCTGTCGAGGTCGGTTTTTCCTTTTGAAAGCGCTCCGCTGTTTTTTATCGGCGTTATGTCGGTGGTCGTTGAACCGATGTCCACCAGCAATGCGTCAGGAAATTTTTTTGCGATTATTTCTGGGGCGGCAATCCAGTTTGCTGACGCCACGTCGTAAGGATTTTTCCTTGCGTTTTTTGTTGGTACAAGTTCGGCTTTATTGGTAAGAATGAAGGTTGGAGTTTTGCTCACTACTCTTTCCACTGCATCGAGAATGAAGTTGACGCCCTCTTCTTTATTTTCAAAAACATCGCTCAGCTCCGCGGTCATGGTCACGCCGACCGCATCAACATCGAGTTTGTTTTTTAAAATTTTTTTTAGGAATTTTGGAAATTCTTCTTTCTTTTTCCATATAGGGAAATAATGAACCTCCTCGCTGACCTTCCTGCCGCTCATCACCGCTACTTTCGTGTTCGCCCCACCGATGTCAAGCGCAAGTATTTTCATGGGTTATAGAGTTTTGTCTGCGGCTCCTTTGGTGCATAAGACGGCATGAACTCGGAAATTTTGTACTTATCGCAAAGTTCGTTTATTTCCTTGCTTATTTTTTCCATGTAGGCGTGGCCCGGCGATACCCTGCCGCCGAAAAGCTCGTTGTACTTGGGAATTAGCTCTGGGTAGTTCTCTCTTAAAAAATTCATGAACCTCAGCTTCTGGTTGTCGCGCAGCGTCATTCCGAGTGATGCGATAACGTACCGCGCACCGTGCGCTTTCGATTCGGATATCACGGATTCCAGATTTTTGGATGAATCCTCAAGGAATGGAATTATGGGCATGAACAAAACGCCGGTAGTTATTCCTTCTTCGTTCAATTTCTTCATTGCATTTAACCTTCTTTCAGGGGAAGGTGCAACGGGTTCGAGAAGTCCTGTGAGTTTTTCATCAAGGGTTGTGACAGTAAACGAAACACAGCAGTAGTCCAGTTTTTTGAATAAATCGATGTCCCGGAGAACGAGGTCCGATTTCGTCAGCAGATTCAACGGGAAGTTGTGTTTCACAATCACCTCGAGAATTTTTCTTGTCAGACCGAATTTTTTTTCAGCTTGTTGGTACGGGTCGCATGCGCTTCCGAGGTCGATTATGGCTTTTTTCAGCTTTGGGAGTTCTTTCTTCAGCAGGAGTGGAGCATTCACTTTTACATAGATGACTTGCGAGAAATCCTCCTCGCGGGAATGCGGTAAGTATTTCTCGGAGCGGGCGTAACAGTACTGGCACCCGTGCTCGCAGCCCTTGTACGGATTCAGCGTGTATCTGGAATGAAAAATTTCATCCTCGCCCTTCAAACGGTTCAGAACCGTCTTTGGCCTGATTTCCACGTATTTTACATCCATTCTAACCTCACGGATTCCAACGGGTTTCTGCCTGCAGTCTTTGTGATTTTTACTGTTTTTCTGAATTTTGGAATTTCCGGCAATTTACCATGAAATGAATTTAACGAATGTAACGGAAAATTAAAATTTAACCTGTCGAATGCTATCATTGATGTCGTAAACCTCGGATTTATCTCGATTACGTACGGTTCATTTGCGAGGATGATATCAACACCAAGCGGCCCCCTCAAGCCGGAAATTGATTCAACCGCGGATTTCGCAAGTTTGAACGCTTCTTTCTTGAGTGGATGTTCGAACGGAACCTGCCCCCCTAGGTATTTCGAATTTTTTGGTGACAGTTTTATTTCCTGTTTGTTCAGAGTCACCGGAACGGCTTTTTTTCCATTTGAGATAAGTGTTATGGAGGCATGGATGCCGGGGATAAATTCCTGGACGATGGATTCCCCACCGATTTTCAATTTTATAAGTTCTCTTTTATTTTTCACCAAAAAAACATTTTCGCAACCCGCACCGAATCTCGGTTTTACAACAACTGGAAACTCGAAATTAATTTTGCCAGGTAAAAATGTCTCGGGCATCCTGATTTTTTTTCTTGTTAGTTTTTTATGGAGAAGGAGTTTGTCGGAAGCGATTTTTATCGCATCCGTATCGGAAGCGAGGACTTCGAATTTTTTTTGGCGAAGATGTTTGACAATTCTATAAAGCTCATAATCGGGGGCAATCGGGAAAACTACATGGTCTTTGAATTCTTCTATTTCTTTAAAAAAATCCACCGTATAAAGAATTTTACAATCAATCCGCGGATTGTATTTTTTCAGTTTAGGATTCAGAAACGCAACGACCTCGTGCTCATTGCATAGTCCGGCAGTCAGCGACCTTAGCATTGCAAAGCCCTCGCCGAGGATTGAGTCCGAAACTGTGCCCAATCCGGCGGAGGCGTACTCCAACGCTATGATTTTCATTCTGTAGATGTATTTTATAGACGATAGATAATTAACATGCGTGTTATCCCGGTTCTGGACCTGATGAACGGCATCGCTGTCAGAGCGGTTGAAGGAAACCGCACGGAATACATGCCGCTGAAAAGCGTTTTGTGCAGTTCGTCTGATGCATTGGACGTCGCAAAGGCGTATGAGGGTTTCGGATTTAAGGAACTTTACATCGCGGATTTGGATGGAATTCTGAAAGGGCAACCGAATCTGGACATCATACAGGGCATAACGGACAAGACGAATCTCGGGGTGATGGCCGACTATGGAATTTCCAGGTTGGAGGATTTGGACCTGTTTGGCGGGTTTATGCCTGTGGTCGGAACTGAAACCCTCCCCTCGTTGGATTTTTTGGAAAAAATCGGGCAGAGGTTTGCATTGAGCATTGATACACGAAACGGTGTTTTGATGAACAACCTGGGGGTTACGCTTGATTTTTTCGTTGATTTTTTTAAAAACAAAAAAATCGGGAATGTTGCCGATATCGTGGTATTGGACCTGAGTAGGGCCGGAACAGGAAAGGGCCCAAACGTGGAGTTATGCACAAAGGTCATTGGGAAGTTGGGGCGAGCAATTTACGGCTGCGGTGTGGACAGTATTGGGGACATAAAAAAACTCGTAGCCTGCGGTGCGGACGGCGTTCTTATCGGAAGCGCGCTGCATAACGGAAATTTAAACAGACATTCGTTAATAGGATATTTATGATTGTCCTGAAGCTGGAAGCGACTGAAATCTCGCAGAATGCAGAATTGATTTGCATCCAGGCACGCAAAGGCAACGACCTGCATCTGTGGAGGCGCTGGAAATATGAATCCGAAGAGCTTTTGCTCAAGGCTTTTCTGGATTGGTTTATGATGGAGGAGGATAAGATTATTATCGGTTTCAACATACTCAAGTTCGATGTTCCGCTGCTATTGATGAAATGCAAAAAATTCGACAACTTTGACGAATTCTTCAAGAAAATCAACAGCGCTAACATAATCGATTTGTTTGTTTTGCTGACCCTGATGAACAAAGGCAACATAAAGGGAATTGATTTTTACGCGCAGAAGCTAATCGGTAAAAACATCATTGGTGGTGAAGAAATTTTAAAACAGTATAAGGAAAAAAAATATCAGGAACTCGAAAAAAGCATCGTAAAAAACCTTAACACAACACAGGATTTGTTCATGTTCGTCTGGAAGAAATTCAATGCCGGAGAATTTATAAAATTCGAAGATGCCTGAATACTACTACGACATCGAGGTGGGCTTTGAGGATGACGCCCTGATTGAACGGATGAGAATGGGTGAGAAGGGCGGCTTTAATCCGAGGATATGCAAAATCATCACGATACAATACCAGCGGCTTGACAGCTCCGGACGGGCCGTCAGCGACCTTACGATTCTCAAGGAGTGGGAAAGCTCCGAAGAGGACATAATCAGAAAATTCTCAAGGATGCTTAACCCGCAGGACCCGTGGGCTTTCATACCTGTCGGGCACAACATCCACTTCGATCTTGGAACATTTAAGGAGCGGGCAGCAAAGTATGGCATGGAGTACGACAACTGGTTCATCTACCACAACCTGCCGACCATAGATGTTAAACCCATATGCATCGCCCTGAACGATTTCAAGTTTTCCGGCTGCGGCCTTGACAAGTTCACGGGCAAGGGGCAGAGCGGCTTGATGGTTCCGGTGTGGTACCACGACAAGGAGTATGACAAAGTGGTGGATTACGTCAAAAAAGAGGCTGCCGAATTCGTGAAGTTTTACCAGAATTTAAAGCAGAAGATGC
>CAZEGI010000007.1:18368-42074 GCA_964512105.1 uncultured archaeon | reverse complement strand
AAACCGTATAACAAACGTCCGAGTAACCGCACGACTCGCATTTCCTCCCGCTACCGTGCGGACATATGTCAGGAACCTTTCCATCGAGGATTTCAAGGACGCTGTCGCGTGTCTGCAGAACATCCCTTCTGAGCTGCTCGGTTGTGAGGACGGGGCGCTGTTCCTGCACGCGCGTGTATTCAACAAAACCGAATGGGACTTTCTGCATGAATTTTTCCTCAAGGAGCATGGCGTAGGCGCAGGTTTGCATCCGGTCGCCATTCCATACGCTTTCCGAAACCTCGCCGGTTTTTATCTCGACTGGGTAGCGGTGCTGCTGGAACATGACCTTGTCGATTCTTCCGGAAAGGTTCAGTGCTGGAGATTTTATTGAGTATTCGACTTCCCACGGTGTGAGGAGCTTCAGCGCTTCCTCAAGGCCGATTTCGCTGACCATGACGGAAAGGCGGTTGGTCATGAGCGCGATTTCGTTTGAGATTTCGGTTTCCATGAGGGTTAGGTATTCCTGACAGGGTGTAGTGCCTAACTGCTCCTTATACACAAAGGGAACATCCGCAAGAATGTTTTTCAGTTCCTGCATTATCGAGTCGTGAATCTCGTTTATGTTGCTTGCCCTTCTGAGAATTTTCCCCTGTCTAAGCGAGAGCTCCTTCCGGACCGCATGTCCAAGCAGGCCTTTGGTTTTTTCAGGGCTCGGTTTCGGCTCGATTTTCATGACGTCCCTGAGGTAAATCACCCTCGGACAGTATTCATGCTCCTTCAGTGCAGAAACGCGGACTTTCACTTTACCCTCATGTTTCCGGCCTCCTCCACGACGATTTCGAGCTTGCCTTCGTAAACCTCAACGCTGCCGATAACATCGGCATTCTTCCCCTCGGTCAGGTTGGTTTTCATTTCGCTGGCGACCCTGAATGGCAGGTAAACATCTATGATTCCGGTTTCGTCCTTAACTTTGATTACGGCAGAACCGCCCGTGAATTTGTGTACGTCCGTTATCTCGCCCTGAACGCGCACGTTGCTGCCAAGGGAATTCTGGTTTACGTTTCCTATCTTCGTTATGGGCGGTTCGAGAACGTTGGCGGCGTAGGTGAGAATCAGCAAACCCAGAATGGAGATGATGAGCGCGATATACTGGAGATAACTTTCCATGTTACTTGATGATCATCCGCGTGTCAGAAGTCGCGATGGAGCTTGCGCCCTCCTGAACGAGTTTCGGGAGTATGTACTTCAGCTCCTTTTCGTCTATCACGATGAAAATGTCGTAGCCGCCGCCCCAGAGTTCCGAGACGGTGGGTTTTTTTACGTACGGACTCAGAACCTTAAGCACGTCCCTGAGGTCTTTCGGGTTGTTGACGTTCATGTAAACGTTCACCTTACCTTCCGCCTCAAGCGCGCCCTTGAACAACTTCACGATTTCTTCAATTTTGCGTTTTTTGCTCGGGTCCCTGAGGGAATTCCTGTTTGCTATGACATGTGCGGACGCTTCCATGACCACGTCCAGTACCACGCACCGGTTCTCGCGCAGCGTTCTTCCGGTTTCCGTGATGTCTACAACTACGTCTGCCTCCGGATCCGGCGGTATTATCCATGCCTCGGTTTTTCCTGCAGGCTTTCGTATGATTGCGCGGATTTTTTTCCTTTTCAGGTAGTCGGCAGCGATGTTCGGGTATTCCGTGGCAACGATGAGTTCGCGTTTTTTTCTTGAATACTCGGCCAGGTCGTTTACAGTTCTCACATGTGGCATGACGTCCTTGGATACCGCGACGCAGAGTTTCGTTTTTCCTAAACCGAGGTCCAGAAGCTCGACAATGTTCTTTCCGTATTTCGGGTTTCTAAGCCGGAACTCCTTTATGATGTCGGTTCCGGTGATCGCCAGATCCCCCTTCCCGAGCGCGATGATGAACGGGAAATCCTGCGGCCTTATCCTCTTCAGGGTGATGCTCTTGTCGTCGATCTCCGGGGCGTAGGCACGCTCCCTCACCCTTATCTTGAACCCTGCACGGGCGAACAGATCCACTACCGGTTGTTCCAAGTGTCCGTCTGGAATGTAGAACTTAATCATTCTGAAGGTAATATATGGCAGTATATAAAAATAAATCAGAGCTGCTCAATCAGGTGGTCGTCCAGTCCGTGGTCGAATTTGACGACCTCCTGCACGGGATAGATCTTCACGCTGTAATCGCCGAGCTTCTCGAGAAAACGTTCGAATTCGTCGTTTTCGGAATTTTCGGGAAACACCGCCTTTACTATCACTTTTCCATCCAGAGTTCTGAAAACTTTTCTAACTTCCGGAAATCTTGCGATGTGCTTTGCAACGAGCTTGGATTGCGCGGGTGTCGAGTCAATTATCACAAACCCTATCCCGAAACCAATCTCGTGCGGATGAACTATTGCAGAAAAATTCTTTATCACGCCTCCGTCCATGAGCTTGTTAACGCGCGTGAAAATTGTCGTGTGCGGAACACCCAATTTTTCCCCGAGTTCGCGGAAACTCATCCTGCCGTCATCCTTCAGGTTTTTGATGATTTCACGGTCGATTTCGTCGAGGTCCATTTTGCCCATATTGAACAATTATTGGTTTTTTGTATTTAAATATGTACATTGTATTAAAAAATCAAAGTATTTAAATACTACCTGCTTATAAAATAAACAAAAAACATTAATAAGTCTCTTTATCCAATTATAATAAAAATGAACTCAAACAAGAAAATTGCAGGGATGGTGTTGGTTGTTTTTTCGTTACTTTTGGGTTTTGCATCCGCCGAGAGCTTCAATACTCAAGGAAATGCGGGCATAACGACCGTTGACGGAACTACCTTCTGGGTGGTCAACATGGATGCGCCCGGAAAGGTATACAAAATAGATGCCAATGGCGACACACTTGCCACATATGACGTTTCTTCACTCGCAGTGCCATATGGAATAACGACCGTGAATGGCAACGAATTCTGGATAACCGGCTGGGACACCGGCATGGTGTATCACACTGATGACGCATTCGAACTCATAGACAGTTTTTCTGTCAAAACCCTCGTGCCGAATCCGCAGGGAATCGCAACGCTCGATGGAACTACGTTCTGGATAAAGAAATACAAGGTTGATGAAAGCGGCGCGTTGCTAAGCACGCTGAACACTACTCTTGACATCGTTGGCATAGACGCGTACGGCAGTTACCTGTGGGTGACTGATGGTTCGTCAAAAATCTACCGTCTGGATTCAGACGGCACCGTGAGCGGAACGTTCGACGCGAATGCGTACTGCTCGCAGGCCAGCGACGTCGCAACAACGAACGGGCGCGACTTCTGGGTCATGGATTACGGTAGCGGAACGGTAACGCACTTGAGTCCTGATGAAATAAAAATCGCGAGCGTGGCCAGGAAAAGGGCCATGAGCATGAGTGTTGAAGGCGGTTGCGTTGGTGAACCCATAACGGTAAAAACATACGACGGCGATGAGGCGCTTTCCGTGTTCATCGCTGTTACCCTGGAAGGCAAAACCGTATATGAGGCAAACACAGTTGATGGCATGGTAAAGCTCGTTCCGATGAAAGTAGGCACTTACACAATAACCGCAGAGAAAGCCAGGTACAACTCCGAGGAGAAAGCGATAACCATCAAGGATTGCGAGGGGAAGGAAACCACGACCGTCGAAACAACCACGAGCGTTGAAGAGACGACCACGACCGTCGAGGTTGCCACAACCGTCCAGACAACAATCGAAACCACTGTTCCAACAACCGTCCCGACCACGATCCCGACAACCGTAAGCACCACGATCAAGGAAACGTGCGATGACGGAATTATAAATCAGGGTGAGGAGGGCGTGGATTGCGGCGGTCCGTGCGCTGCATGCCCGGGCATAGTCGGAAGGGCCGTTTCATCCGCGGCGAGGGATGCATCCGGAGCGGTTGCACTGATACTGATACTCGTGCTCGTCATGAAGGGCATAGAATCCAAAAGCAAGAAAGAGGGCTGATTACTCTTTTTTTCCGGCCAGCATTATGTCCTCAGCCTGTACTGTTTTTCTCTTCGCATGTTTAGAGAATTTCACCGCGCGCTGAGTTATCTCCTCCACTTCCTTCTCCATGAGGTCTCGCATGGCCTTTACAGCATCCATGCCAAGACGCTCTGCCCCGGAACTTTTCATCAACCTTTCTATTGGCGCAAGTGGTAGGAATGCCATGTGATATATTATTAATGACATAATAAATAACATGGTCAAAAAAAGCAAGAGATCCATACTATGGTTTAACGAGATCCGCATTAAAGATGTTCCCCTTGTGGGCGGAAAGAACGCCTCTCTGGGCGAGATGTACTGTACACTTACCGGCAAAGGCGTAAAGGTGCCCAACGGCTTCGCAATCACTGCCGAGGCGTACAAATATTTCCTGAAGAGCGCCGGAATACGGAAGGAAATAAAGAAAATTCTTTCAGACCTTGATACGCGCAACGTCAGGAATCTCTCGGAGCGCGGAGAAAAAATCCGGAAACTCATCGTGAGTTCCAAGCTTCCTGAAAATTTGGAAAAGGAAATAATCCAGGCATACCGCAGGCTTTGCAAACAATACGGAAAAAACACCGACGTTGCTGTCCGTTCGTCAGCGACAGCCGAAGATTTGCCGGATGCGTCATTCGCAGGCCAGCAGGAAACCTACCTGAACATACGCGGGGATGATGCGTTACTAAAAGCGTGCAAAAAATGCTTCGCGAGTTTGTTCACGAACCGTGCGATTTCTTACCGCGTGGACAAGGGCTTCGACCACTTTTCCGTTTACCTTTCCATAGGCGTGGAAAAGATGGTGCGCTCGGACAAGGCATGCGCTGGCGTGATGTTCACCCTCGATACGGAATCCGGATTCAGGGACGTTGTCTTCATAACCGGCTCCTATGGCCTCGGAGAAAACGTAGTGCAGGGGAACGTGAACCCGGATGAATTCTACGTGTTCAAACCGACGCTCAAAAAAGGCAAGAAACCCATCCTGAGCAAAACCCTCGGGGAAAAGGACATAAGGATGGTTTACACCAGCAATCCGAAAAAACCAACGAAAAATGTCGCAGTTCCGGAAGACATGCGGCAAAAGTTCATACTCACGGACGATGAAATTCTGAAGTTCGCGAAATGGGCATGCATCATCGAGGACTACTACAAAAAACCGATGGACCTCGAGTGGGCGAAGGACGGCGTTTCAAACGAACTGTTCATAGTCCAAGCAAGGCCGGAAACCGTGCATTCCATGAAGGACCGCAGCGTTCTTGAGCAATACGTGTTGTGCGAGAAAGGTAGCGTACTCATAAAAGGCGAATCCGTGGGCGAAAAAATCGGGCAGGGCGAAGCAAATGTGATACTGCACGCATCGGACATAAAGAAGTTCAGGAAAGGACAAGTTCTAGTCACAACCATGACTGACCCGGACTGGGAGCCCGTGATGAAAATCGCATCCGCAATCGTCACGGACCACGGCGGAAGGACGTGCCACGCCGCAATCGTTTCCCGCGAGCTCGGAATCCCGTGCGTAATCGGAACGGACCACGCGACAAGGATCATAAAAACCGGGCGGCCGGTAACGGTCTCATGCGCCGAGGGCGAAACCGGTTACGTATACTCCGGACTCCTGAAATTCGACACGAAAAAAATGAGCGTAAAGGACCTCCCGAAAACGAAAACCATGATAATGATGAACGTCGGCATTCCGGAACAAGCATTTGAACAGTCATTCATCCCGAACGACGGTGTCGGTTTGGCACGCGAGGAATTCATCATAAACTCGTACATCCAAATCCATCCGATGGCCCTCGTGGAATACGAAAAACTCAGGAAAAATCCGAAGGCAAGGGACGTTGTCAAAAAAATCGACGCGCTCACTCATGGATACAAGGACAAAACGCAGTTCTTTGTCGACAAGCTCGCGCAGGGCATAGGGAAAATCGGCGCGGCATTTTACCCGAAAGACGTCATCGTTCGCCTGTCCGATTTCAAAACCAACGAATATGCAAATCTCATAGGTGGGAAATTTTATGAACCCGATGAATCAAATCCAATGATTGGCTGGCGCGGGGCATCCCGTTACTATGACGACAAATACAGAAAAGCATTCGCTCTCGAGTGCCGCGCATTCCTCAAGGTCAGGAACGAATTCGGCCTGACCAACGTGAAGGTCATGGTTCCATTCTGCCGCACGGTAGAAGAAGGAAAAAACGTAATCGCAGAAATGCGGAAGAATGGCTTAAAACAGGGCGAAAACGGGCTTGAGGTTTACGTGATGTGCGAAATCCCGTCAAACGTGATTCTCGCAGACCAGTTTTCGGAAGTGTATGACGGCTTCAGCATCGGAAGCAACGACCTTACGCAATTGACGCTCGGCCTTGACCGTGACTCCAACCTTGTTGCACATTTATTCGACGAGCGAAACGACGCGGTGAAGCGCATGGTTGCTCAGGTGATAAAAATCGCAAGAAAGAACAGGCGCAAAATCGGAATATGCGGACAGGCGCCATCGGACTTCCCGGAATTTGCGGAATTTCTGGTGGAATGTGGCATTGATTCAATGAGTTTAAATCCAGATACGGTTCTGAAGACAAGGTTTTTAGTGGCTAAGAAGGAGAAAGCACTAAAGCGGAAGAGGCAACCCAATTTTCCGGGAGGGTCAGGATTAACCTAAAACTGGGGAGGGCGGAGCCCTCCGCGGTTTGGGTGGAGTGTGGCATTGACAGTATGTCGCTGAATCCAGATACGGTTCTGAAAACAAGATTTCTGGTTGCGAAGAAAGAGAAGGCACTAAAACGAAAAAAATAGGATGGGGTCAGGATTGATATCGAATTCGTAAAAATTTAACCTATTTTTTGTATATATCTTTTCTGTGGCCGATGAGCGTTATCTCCACCCTTTTTGTCGTGTCGTTTATGTCTGCTATTGCTCTGTAATCCCCAATTCGTAGTTTGTAGTCCTGTCTTCCTACTAATCTTTCGAAGAAGTGATGTGGGTTGGATCTCGTGGACATTATTTTGTCCCATATCCGTTTCGCAATTTTTTTGTCCGCTTTTTCTAAAAATTCAAGAGCCTCGGGATCGAAAATTATGTCGTACATTCAGAAACCAAGCCTTTTTTTCGCGTCTTCTTCTGTTACAAAATTGCCGGCCTTTATCCTCTTTCTCGCATTTTCTATCGCGGTGATGGCTTCTTTGCTTAACTCCGGTTGGGTTTTCGCTTTCCTGATTATGTAAATCATTTTCCGGATTAATTCGTCATAACTCTCCCCTTTATACTCCCTGAATTGATTCAGTTGGTGTTTCGTGTCCAGATTAATTTTGATGGTAGTCGCGTCCATTTATACCACTATATACTATGGTATACTTAGGTATATAAACTTAACATATGCGATTTAACGAAGAAGGAAAAGGCATTGAATAGGGAGCGGAGAAGTTTGCGCCAGGGCAACGATTATAATGTGAAGTTTAACATTATTAAAATATATATCAATTTTTTGCCCCTTCGCGATTGATTTTAACAACTATCCCCAATAGTAAAACTACCGGAAATGATGTGCTAGACCATATAAAGCGAATTTTTATACGTATTCCCCAAACTCCCCTCTCATGACCTCGTTTTTTGCTGTGAACAACCTTTCCAGAACGTCCGACGGATTTTGTTCAATCAGTTTGTTGACCGCATTTACAATCTCCTCTGTCTGTTTGTCGTACTCGCTGACCTTTGCAACGTCGTAAACGTCCTTGCCTGCGTCCCTCGCTTTTTTTATTATGTCCAGAAACTTCGCTTTTTTGTCCTTGAACAGGGCGTATTGCTCGTAGAATCCGGAAGTGAAGGCCCTGAAGATGACCTCGCGCGAGGCGTCTCTCCGGTACGCGGGTAGGTACTTCAGATTCGAGATTTCGCACTCCGCGATTTCCTGCGTGTACCGGTTGCGCGGCATGAAAACCCTTTCCGGGTCTTTCGGGACGGAAAGGCATTTTTCCTTGTCTATGCGGGTGAGTTTTTTTGCTTTTGGGTTGAATATGTAGTTCGTCTGGTAGCCGTCCTTTATCCCGAATATGTAACTGAATGCCGTGTGTTTCCCGAGTTCCCTGGCGATAAGTTCCGCGTTGTCCTCAATCGCATCAGGATTCATATACGCAAGTTCATTCAGGGTGTTGCCCTCAACCCGCTCCATTACGATGTAGTCTTCCTGGGCCATTTGAAGGATTACGCAAATTCTGGAAGTCCCGGGTACATTCTATAACTGCTCAAACCTGCCATCTCCGCGAGTCTTGAGCCAAGGGCTTCCATCCATCTCCAAGGTTTTGAACCTGTTTCCCTTGGACCGGTTTTTAGTACGAGGTCGTCACGTTCTTCGTTTTTTGGTATTCGTGTTCTTATGAGTGCGACTCTCGGCTTGCCGGGTTGCCATGTGCGGTCAACCTCAACTATAGTTCGCTCTTCTTCTGCGACTTGGGTTACTGCTACTTCTATTCCGGGATACAGTTCGCGGGTCCCGATAGCATCGTGCTCGAGCACGGCCGGCAGTAAATCATCTTTGTGTTCTATCCCGAGAACTTTCATTGCTTTAAGTTTTCTACCTAACTCCTCCTGTTCCATTACTGCAATCCTGAAGTCCGTTGCCCCCTTTATCTTGCGTCTTATCATCGTAATATCTTACGAAAAACAAACATAAAAACTACTTCAGATATCTTATCCTGCAGAAGCTGCACATGGGCGGAATCACGAAAAACAGAACCATGAACGAAAGTTCAAGATTGGATGAAAAGTGGTAATTCAGCAGATAATGCCCGGATATTATACCAGTTATCAAGCCGATTATCGCACCGCTTATCACACTAATCACACGGTGCACTTTTATGGCAACCCTTGAGTAAAGGTAGAACAAACCCACGGGCACAAGTATCAGCGCTATCCACTTATCCACAAAATAAACGAACGCTATAGCGCCTATGGAAATCATGCTGTGGAGTGACGGAAACTCATGGCCCCAGACTGGTATTGCGTAGTAATTGTAGGTATTTGTCGGACGTTTTGTCTTGAATATGAATTTAAGTGCGGTTCCTACGGATAATGAAAGCAGCATAAACAAAAATGCGGTTGAGAATACGTGTATATACCCCGAATCGGGATTGTTCAGGACAACAACCATAGCAACAATGAAATACGGAAGTTCCGGGACCTTGTCTATGATGTTGTGTATAAACTTCATGTAATCTAATGTAAAATGTTAAATATATATCATGATTAGTGGCACATACATCCTGTTGTTGGTGTTGGATAAGAATAGGGTGATTACAACCAAGCGTTCGAGATTCCACTTAAACCGTGGTTTTTATGCATACGTTGGTTCCGCGTTGAATAATCTTGATTCTCGGTTAAAAAGGCACTTAAGTAAAAATAAAAAACTGCACTGGCATATCGATTTTCTACTTGAGAAAGCAGTTATCTTGAAAATAATCTACATAACAAGTAATAAAAGAATCGAGTGTGGCCTGGCTAAAAGTTTAAATAACAAATTCGAGTGCATAAGAAATTTTGGCTCTTCGGACTGTAAATGCACCGGACATTTATTTTTCTCAGAGAACTACAAAAAACTGGAGAACGCTGCAGTTATCTGCTTGAGAAAAAGAAGTGCTATGGGGTCAAGCAGGGTTTGAACCACCCCGAAGGGTACCCAATTGCCAACCACCTAAGCGAACTTAAGGGTCTAAATTGCTGCGTGCTCTGTTGAGTCTCAACCCAGAGGTTGATAACATTGCTCCATTCGCAATATCAGCGCAACAATCTTCAAGTGGGTTGCTTGATATCCCCGCACTTTTTGCAATTATATATCCGTATATGAGTATAAAAACTTTTCTGTAGTAAAATGTATCTATTATACTATATAGTATGATATAATATGATTAAGTAATCAACATACCTTGCTGTATTTTATTGTCCTATTCACATTCTATCCTCAAGTTGAAATTTTTTGACACGTTCTTTGGAAGGAAAAAAGAAGCATCTTCCCAGACGAAGATAAATTCCAAAGCGCTTACGGAGTGGCTTGACGGAAGGATGAATGAAAAATCCGGAAGCATATGCAATAAAGCAAGGCCGTTGATTTCAGAAATTAAAAAAAACCTGGATGAAATTAAAACGCAGACGGAAAACATAAAGAATACCGAGTGCCCGGAAGACATCCCAAAACGTGCAAGAAAGATTGTACGGACCAATCAGCCCAAATTTGTCAACAGTATGCGTGCAATCCTGGGTTCCGCAGACCTTGTAGAACCTTCGAACTACTCCGAACTGCAGGATTTTCATGCCCGGCTGAATGAAACGCTTGGAAATCTTGGGAAGAGCATCGTGTCTCATGGAAGATACCTGCCCATAGCATTTGGCAACGAGATTCTGACGATACAAAAGGCATGCAACGAGCTTGCAAGGTTAAACGGCAAGATTGCGGAACTCCTTGGTGAAAACCGCGATGCTGAAACCGTAAATGAAATCCGGTCAAGAATCCTTGAACTAAACAAAATTGCCGGAGACATCAAAAAATTGGGTTCCGAGAAAACACGACTGGAATCTGACCTGAATAATGCACGAGGGGATATAAACGCGCTCGACAAAAAAATCGAATCCCTGGAGCGGGGGAATGCTGCAAGGGAGTTGAACAATCTAAAGTCGCTGATTGCGGAACATGAATCCGGACTTGAGGGGTTGAACAACCTCGTATACGAAAAACTGGCGCCGCTAAAAAGAACGCTCAAAAAAATCGAACGTCTTGTTGAGGACGAAGAAATCTCCGGGAGGAATCTGGCGGGTGTCGGGGGATACATCACAAATCCGGTTGACGCATTCCTGACTTCGGATAGTGAAAAATTCAGGTTGATGCTCGAGGATGTCAAGGTTTTACTGCTCGAAAATAAACTTGAACTTGATGACAAGGAAAAATCCCGGACTGTCGAGAAGGTCAATACTGCTTTGAGGGAACTGACGCCGAAGGTCAGGGAAGAACGTGCAAGAATTGCGGAGGACATTGAAGCGCTGAAACGTAAAGTATCGGCTTTTACGCTTGATTCGGAACTTAACAAACTGGCAAAAACAAAGGAAGCCATGGAACGTTCAATTCTTGAAACCCAAAAAGAGCTCGAGAGCAACAAGAACAAAAGGTCGAAGCTGACGAACGATGAAACGGAACTGAAACGGGAAATAACCGAAAGGGTAAATAACATCTGGCCGGAACTAACTATTAAATGGGACAACCAATAATTAATGGGATGAAAAAATTTGCATCGCTTTTGGTGTTGTCGGTTGTTGTGCTGTGCACGGTTTGCGCGCAGGTAGACCAAACTCCGGAAAACGCGACAACAACCACTGTCCCGTCGAAAGTTCCGTTCAGCAGGCCGGTTTTTTATTTTCTCGTGGTGTTCCTGATCATTGCCATGGTGATAGGCACGATATTTTTCTTGAGGTCCTTGCGATAGGGTAAGTTTTTATTCTTCCCTTCCAATTCCTATCTATACAGAATGAAGTACATCGTGGTGACTGGCGGGGTGCTGAGCGGGCTTGGGAAGGGCGTTACTACTTCTTCTATAGGAAGAATCCTCAAAGACAAGGGATACAAGGCAATTCCGCTGAAAATCGACGGCTACGTGAACGTGGACCCCGGCACGATGAATCCCTACGAGCACGGGGAAGTGTATGTTCTGGACGACGGCTCCGAAACTGACCTGGATTTAGGGCACTACGAGAGGTTTCTGAACACCGACCTCACGGGTGAATCCAACATGACCACCGGTTCAATCTACAAAACCGTCATCGAGAAAGAGCGCAAGGGCGAGTATCTGGGGAAAACGGTGCAGATAATACCGCACGTCACTGATGAAATCAAGGCGCGGATAAGGAAATTCAACAGGTTCAAACCCGATGTCGTGCTCGTTGAAATTGGCGGCACGGTTGGCGATATGGAGAACATGGTTTTTATAGAGGCGCTAAGACAATTAGCACAGGAGCCGGAAAACGACTGTTTGTTCGTCCACCTAGCATACGTTCCCGTCATAGCGTCCGGAGAGCAGAAAACCAAACCGCTGCAGCATAGCGTCAAGGAACTTTTGAGCCTGGGGGTTCAACCGGACATCATCATCGGAAGATGCACCAAGGAGCTGTCTGACAAGGCAAAGGCCAAGATATCACTGTTTTGCGGCGTTGACGTTCATGAGGTCCTCTCGGATCCAGATGTTGATAACATATACAAGGTTCCCCTGAAACTGATAGGGCAGGATTTGGGCGGCATAATCGTGAAGAAGCTGGAGCTGAAACACAGTCCGGTTTACGCCCTGGGGTGGGAAGCCATAATGGAGAAGGTCCGCAAGTTTGATGACGAGGTAAGCATAGCAATTGTCGGGAAATACACCGCACTCGAGGATTCCTATCTCAGCATAAAAGAAGCATTTAAACATGCAGGGGTGCTCAATCGCTGTTCCGTGAATCTCGGATGGGTTGAATCATCGGACATAGACAAGGTCGGACTGGAAAAATTTGATGGCATTCTCGTTCCCGGCGGGTTTGGTTCGAGAGGCGTGGAAGGCAAAATAAAGGCCATACAATATGCACGCGAGAACGACGTTCCGTTCCTCGGAATCTGCCTCGGGTTCCAGCTTGCGGTCATAGAGTTCGCAAGGAATGTCTGCGGTCTGGGCGATGCCAACACGACCGAAGTGAATCCGGACACCAAAAATCCGGTCATTGACCTGATACCCGAGCAGAAGAGCATCGACAAACTGGGGGGGACGATGCGTTTGGGTGCATATCCATGCGTCATCAAATCCGGAACGCTGGCAAAAAAACTCTACAAAAAAGAAAAAATCTCGGAGAGGCACAGGCACCGCTGGGAGGTAAACCCGAAGTACATAAGCCTTCTGGAGAAAAACGGCTTGGTGTTTTCCGGCGTGTATCCCGACAGAAACCTGGTGGAGATTCTCGAACTGCCAGACCATAAGTACTTCATCGCATCGCAGTTCCACCCCGAGTTCAAATCAAGGCTTGAAAACCCGGCACCACTTTTCTACGGTCTTGTCGAAGCCGCATTGAAAAAACAGCAGGAACCGTAAAATGAGCACTCGCGTTTTCAGAGTAAAACCCAATGCAGAACTCCTAACTGCAATAAAAAATTTCTGCGATAAAAACAAGATAACGTCCGCGGTGATTGTCGGAATCATAGGTTCCCTGAAGAACGTCGAGTTGGGGTTCCTGAAAAAACTTCCCGGCAAATACGTCACCAGAAAATTTTCAGGCCCCCTGGAAATCGTCTGCGCGCAGGGCAGCGTTGCGAAGTGCGGGGACGAGTTGGTTGTACACGTGCACATCCAGGTATCCAACGAGAAAAAATCCGTAGGCGGACATCTCGTGAGGGGCGAGATTTTTTCGACAGCGGAAGTCGTATTGCAGAAGCTGGATTTCCAGTTGGAAAGGAAGCTGGACAATTACACCGGGTTGAAGGAGTTAAAATGACCACACTGAACATCGGCGGCATTCTGGACCATTCCACCATAGATTATCCTGAAAGGGTCTGTGCCGTCGTTTATACATGCGGTTGCCCGTTCAGGTGCCCGTGGTGCCAGAACCGTAATCTGGTTCTGGAAAAAAACTGCAGAAACGTTCCGATAGAAAAAATCGTTGACGAGCTGAAAAAAAATTTCCTGATAAGCGCGGTTTGCATAACCGGTGGCGAGCCACTGATGCAGAATTCTGTTCTTAAACTCGTGCGGAAACTGAAATCCGAAACCAAACTAAAAGTGAAGGTGGACACAAACATGTACTTCCCGGAACTTCTCGAAAAAGTTCTTCCGCATCTCGACTTTCTGTCGGTTGACCTCAAGGCCCCTCTTGACAGGAGTTATGCGCGCGTGGTCGGTCTTGAAAAACTGGACATGAAAAAAATTGGAAAAAGCTTGGAAATAATCCGGATATGGGAAAAACCAAAAGAAGCCAGAACGACGATAGTTCCCGGACTGGTCGATTCCGAAAAACAGATAGAAAACATTGCAAAAGCAGTCAAGAAATTCAACTTCGATTTTTTCACTCTCCAGCAGTTCGTGCCCCAAACGACGCTGGACGAAAAGTTCGAAAATCTCAAAAGCCCGTCGCACGCCAAACTTCTCAAGCTCGGCAGGGTGGCAAAGGGAATCCTTCCGGATGCAGAAGTCAGGATAGTGACGCTGGAAAACGGCTTCGAGGAGATTCAGCTGTAGTAATCCCCGAATTCCTCGTACTCGTCAATCGAATAAACCTCGCCCATCGTTTCGCTCGTCTCCTCAAATTCGGAATCAAGCTTCGAGGTGGAGTGGATTTTTTCGTTGTAGGTGCACTTTGCCTTGAAGTAGTAATCACAGTACTTACAACACTTGCCCTTGCGCTTACAGACATCAAAGTCTTGGCAGTGTTTGCAGCACTTTGCGGCTTTTTTCAAGTTATCACACCCCAAAACACAAATGTATATCATATGGAACAATCCCTTTAAAAATGAAGTGCAATACTTTATGATGGACAAGTACACCGTGCAGGGGGTAAAAAAACTCCTTGCCCTGACAAGGACGAAAATACGGCTGGCTGAGGAAGCCGGGACGATGCACACGAAACCGCGGCCACTGCCGCTTGTCGAGTTTTTTTCAAAAAGGAAAATAGAAACGGTGGCGGACGCAAAAAACCATGCGCTTGAATTGAAAGATTCCGCGGATTTTTCCGATGAAAGACGCATTGCGGAAACCGTGTTCCAGCTGCTGGACGTAATCGAGGGCGTGAAATACGGTTTTGAACCGAAGGAATCATGCGCACTGGTTGATGACAGAAAATTAAATGAAGTTGAGGTTACTGCAAAACAGGATTCGTCCTCTTTAAATATTTTATTAATGACAAAAAATATCCCGGATGGAATAAACCTGTTCGTGGGTGAAAATCCTCCGGTAAATGCGGTTCATCTCGGTGTGGTTCCATCCAGCTTGGCTTTTTTCCTGAACTTTGCATTCCATTCTGACTATTTTTTTGACGGAAAAAACCTGAAAAACATCAATTCGGTTCTGGGGAACAGGACCTTGCTTCTAAAAGCGATACACGACTCCCTCGGCGTGTTCGGAGTGGAACTGAAAACCGAGCGTTAGGTATCTGATATCTCGATGATTCCTGCTTTCGGCCCGCCCGGATCCGTGGACGACACGCTCAGGACGTAGTAGCCCTCCCTGCACAGGGGCTGACAGAGCAGGGTGAAGTTGCCGGTAATGTTGCCGCGCGTGACAGAATAAACGTCGGTAAACGCACTGCCCATGGCCACCCTGAGGTTTACCAGATTCCCGCTTACCGTGACATCCTCGATGTTCTGCGGTACGTAAACGTTTATCTGCACCTTTGACGGATGCCCGTGCACGTAAACCATGTCCGCAGCCTCCTTGATTCTGCTCACTGCGAGGTATGCGGAGTTTATCCCGACCTGTGCGCCGGAGCCGGAAATCAGCGTGCTTATCACGTACAGTATCGCAGAGAAAATCGCCAGCGACATGGCCAGCATTATCATGTATTCCAACGATGCCTGTCCGGAACTTGGTGATTTGCTCATTTTTATAGGGATTATTCTATTACTATTACCTAATTAAAACCAAAAGGACGTGATGGATATGGAATACGAGACAATTCAGACGGAATACGTTGATTATGGAAGAAACAAGTTTTTGGAAATAGCCAAGAAGAAGGTGTTGCCCGATGGGACTGTTTTTCTGAACATATCGAAGGGATACTACACACCCGAGGGCGAAAAAAGGTACCAGCGCGGAATCGGTTTTCCAGACGACCCCAAACTGGTCAGCGACCTTACGGAAAAGTTAAGCATCTTAGCTGCTGGTGAATCAACCCCAACGGAAGAAACACAAGCGGAATCCGTGGGTTCTGAAGAAACTCCCGAAGAGGGGGAAGGCGAACAATTCTAATATCTAAACAATCAAAATCTGTTCCTTTTAAGGAACAGATTTTGTGTACAACAAACTCCGAAGAGTTTGTGTACACAGACTGCAACAGACAGCGGAGCTGTCTGTGCACACAGACACAAAAGTGTCTGTTGTGCTTTGCAGTCTGTTGTATAAAAACTGGTGGCTTTAGCAACCAGTTTTTTATAACAAACCGGAACGTCCTTTGGGACGTTCCTCCCTGTTTTTCAACTTTTCCCTGATTTTGTCCCTCTGCGTGTATGCTGTTATCCCCACGACCAACGCAACAATCAAGAACTCCAAAACAATCGTGCCTTTTCCGCTCGCCCTGTCCTTTATCTGGAGTATCAGGAACTGCGTTTTGAACAACGCCTCATCGTTCTTCACTTCGGAATAAATCTTTTCAGCATTTTCCGCATACTCAAGCGCCTTGTCCAAGTCCCCGGCCGCAAACAAACCCTGCGATTTGTTGTAATACTCGTCCGCGGTTATGCTCTTGTTCAGCATGTCGCCCAACTTCCCGTTTATCCTCAAAATCAGGGAATCCGCTAGCGCGGTCGCATTTTCATCGTCCGCCCCGGAATAAGCGTCCCTTGCTTTTTTTGCATGGCTGCTCGCGTTCCAGTACTCTCCGCTTTCGTACAACCGTTCGGCCAGTTTGTAATCCGCATCGCCCTGCGGTCGCAGTTTCGCGGCCTCTACGATAAAGTTCGCATCGTCCGCAAGTTTGTCATCATCTATGTCATTGTAGATTTTTTCGGCTTTTTTTCCGTACTCGGTCGCGTTTGCGTAATCCCCGACTTTGTAATACCTCTCGGCTTCGGCATAATACTCGTCGGCCTCGATGCGTTTCCCAACTTTATCTATCAGCTTGGTGCTCTCGGACGCGCCGTCACTGTTGGATACCGCACGATAGAGTGTCCTCGCAATCTGGGAATAATTTACCGCTGTTTCGAACTCGTTGTTCTCGTAAGCCCATTCGGCATCCTGGTAATATCTGTCCGCTGTTTTCAGCATTACGTACATCTTCGTGGTGAAAATCCTTACCTCTTCACCTGCCGTGCCGACGACCACGTCCATGTATCCGTCCTTGTCAATATCTCCCGCAGCAATGCTCCTGACGCTGTCGTTCTGTTTCGACTCCCACAGCAGTTTCCCCTTGTAATCCAAAACACTGATCTTCGAAGCGCCCGAAATCACCTCCAGCTTCGAATCGTTGTCCAGATCCATGGCATGAACACCATACGACCTTCCGGTTTTTACGTTCCATTTTGGCTTTCCGGAATTTTCTATCGCATAGGTCCTATCCGACGCTATGAGTATGTCCTTTTTTTTGTCGTTGTCCAGATCAACTACCTTCACATCATGTATCTCGCCGCTGGTCGCATACCCCCACTCCTGATTTCCCGCAGAATCAAGAGCGTAAAGATGCCCGTAACATCCGGCAAGAATCTCCAGCTGCCCGTCGTCGTCAATGTCAGAAGTCCTTATGAATGAAACCCCACCGCCGGTTTCGTGCGTCCACTTAACCACACCATCCTTGTTAAAAACGTAAATCTTGCTCGGCGCACCTGGTACCGCTTCGCAGCTCTTCGCAATCGAGTTTATGCTCATATGTACATAACCGACGATCACCTCCATATTCCCATCCGCATCTATGTCTGCCACGTGGACAGCCGAGGGGTAATCATAACTGGTCGAATACGGTCTCCAGAAATTTCCGCCATCGCTGCTTAGAACGTGCAGCGTGTTCTTGTTGCACGTGTACTCTGTACCCGCTATAACCTCTTTTTTCGTATCGTTGTTCAAATCCGCGGCATAAACGACCATGACCCTGTTGTTCGAGCCGACAAAATTGGACCACTTCGTCTTTCCGTTTGTACCAACAACGTAAACCTGATTCCATGCCCCCACAAGCGTCTCTGTTGAACCGTCATTTTCAAGGTCAGCTGCGTAGACATCAAAAATATACCCTGAAAGCATTATCCCGCCGCCAACGCCGTATCTCCAAATCAACGAACCGTTACCTGAAATCGCATAGACGTGCCCCTCCTGCGGCGTGTTTGCGATTATCTCAGCCGTGTTGTCACCGTTAACATCCGCGAGAATCAGGGATTCAACGGGCGCCCGCGTCTCGTATTTGTGCTCGAGGTTAAGATAATCCTCCGCGCACGCACAACTGGCCAGTAGCACCAAAGCCAGCAGGATCAACCGTTTCATGCTGTTATACTATTAGTATCAACTTATATATTCCGAGAGCCAAAAACGCGGACGCGACTGGTGTCATAATCCAGCCAATGAGTATCTGGCCCAGCGTGCCGGTGTCCACGGTTTTTGTACTCTTGGTGAGACCCACGCCCACAACTCCGCCTACAATCGCCTGTGTCGTTGAAACCGGTATACCAATTACTACGAACACGTAAACGCCAAGAGCGGCCGCAAACTGCGCCGTGAATGCGGTGACAGGACCGAGCGTGGTTATTTTTTTACCAAGCGTATCAACGACCCCTCCCCCAAATGTTATCGCGCCCAGACCGAGAGCGATTCCAACAAGGAGCGATGCGGCAATCTGTGCGGTCAGAAAATCCCCGAAAAAACCGTCAAGAACCTTTGCGCCGAGTATCGGGCCTATGGCGTTCGCCAGACTGTTTGCACCGAGGTCATATGCAAGGAACACCGCCACCACTATGCCAAGAATCCTGAATATGGTGTTGAACGTTATGACGTTCATCCTTCTTGAAATCGGCGCAAGGACCAGGACGTATGTAAAAAACGCCAGCGCCATCGAACCTAAAAACGTGAGTATCCAGCTTGCAGCAATCCTCAAAACCAGCGCGAAATCTATCTGGTTCTGCAGGCCGACAGCAACACCCGAACCAACAATTCCGCCAACAATCGCCTGCGTCATGGACACGGGTATTCCGAAAAGCGTCAGAATAAACACGAATATTCCCGCGCCAAGCAGCGTTGCAAGCGCGATTTTTTTGTTGTTTTCAATTTCTGGTTGTGGTAGGATTTCAGAAGCAGTTGTTTTTATGATGTTCCCGCCCTGAATCACAGCCCCAAGTATCGCAAAAATCATGAATACGGCCACCGCCCTCCGGAACCTCATCGTTCCGGAACCAACGAGTGCCCCGATGGCGTTCGCCGCATCGTTCGCGCCAAGGTTCCAGCCCACGAACAGTGAGGCAAGAACTACCAACACAGAAAGCAAATCCATCCTATGGGTGGTGCTGCAGCATTATCAGCGATAAAACATCAGAGGCATCCTCTGCCTGGTTCGGGATATTGCTGAGCAGCCGGATCAGCTGCGATAGTATAAGCAGCGTTTTTGCGTCGCATTCGCAATCGTAAAGTGCATGCAGCGACCTGTCGCTGTAGTCGTCCAGCTCGTGCTCCTTCATCCGTATGTCTGCAATGAGCTTTCTCAGGTTTTCCGTATCGTCAATGTTTTCCATGCACTCCTTCAGCAGGTCAACGCACCTTATGGTTTTGCCCAACTGCTCCTGCAGCAAACTTAGAAGTTCGCGTGGGACGTTTTTTCCTTCTAAGAAAACGCTCCCCTTCGCCAGGTCCTCCGCAATGCCTGCAATCCTGTCCACGTTCTCTGCAAAGTTGAATATCTGGCTCCTGCTCACGGGCAGAAAAGCCCCTTTGTAAAGGCTCTCCTCGATTTCCCTCCTCTTTCTGTCTGCGTCCGCCTCAAGATTACTCACGCGATTTCGCTTTTCCTCCAAATCCGTGTAATCTCCCTTCTCCAAATCTGAGAAAATGCCGCTGAGTTCGTCAACGCTCTTGCACACGATATCCACGTGCCCTTTAAGCAGTTCTATCGTTTCGCGCTCCTTGCTCCTCCCCAGAAATGGTATAATGCCAAAACTCATGTTCATCACCTCACAGTTGTTCTTCATCGAAACTCGCAATCTTCGTTCCCCTGAACTCTTTCGATAGTTCGTCGGGTAACTCCATACCGACAATAAACCTCTTTGCCTTTATTTTCTCGCACAGTACAAACAACTTTGCCTCTTCCAATCCGATTCCATGCTCGGATGCAAGGTCCTCGGCCTTCATAAGCTCATCGTCACTCAACCTGACCGCCCTCATTATCCCCTCTGCCGCAGATGCAGGGAATTTGTTGAATATCTCCGGCGTGGTGTACACCCTCCCGTACTTCTCGAGCCTGTCACTGTTCATCAAGCTGCGCAGGGTCGCTTCGTCCATAACAATCTTCGTCCTCCTCCTTCTGGCGTATACCGTCCCAACAACAACCAAAACAAAAGGCATGAGGTAGGAGGTTGTCCGTATTATCCTCGGGAATACGGATTCGACGACCATCATCCTGGCCGAAGCGGGTTCAAAGTCCACTTTCGCGGCGCTTATCTTCCATTCTCCTAAGAGCGTTCCGTTTATTCTCAAATAACCGTCTTTATCCGTAACGAACTCAAGCATCGAACCGTTCGGAGTAACTATCAAAACGTTGGCTTCCACTCCGGCCCCGTGTTCGTCAACCACATGTATGGTCACGGTCCTGTTAATGACGACCTCCGCGGGAGCATCAATATCCATCCTCGGAAACAGCGTGGTTGTCAAGCACGGATTGCATAATCCTCCGCAATCCATCCCAAGTTCATCCTCGTCCAAAATACCATTAAAGCAGTGACACGGTAAACATAGACCGCCGCAATCAACTCCTTCTTCACCCTGATTTTTTATACCATCCTTACAACTTGCACAGGGCGGACACGGACCGCCGCAATCAACTCCTTCTTCACCCTGATTTTTTATACCATCCTTACAACTTGCACAGGGCGGACACGGACCGCCGCAATCCACTCCTGCCTCGTTTTGATTCTTAACTCCATCGCTGCAATTTCCGCACGGCATACACGGTCCTCCGCAATCCACGCCGTATTCGCCGTGATTCTTTATTCCGTCAAAACATGTCGGCATTCTCTTGACTCCTGACGAATCTGTTTTGCAGGCCGGGCACGGCCCTCCGCAATCCACCCCTTCCTCGCCCTGGTTTTTTATCCCGTCATCGCACGTCGGGCACGATTCACAGGAACCGCCGCAGTCCACGTCATCTTCATCCTCATCCTTTATGCCATTTTTGCAGTGGCAGGGGATGCAAGAACCACCGCAGTCAATTCCTGTTTCATCGCCATTCATCGCGCCATCAAAGCAGCTGCATGGCGGACAAGGCCCACCGCAATCCACTCCCTCCTCATCCTGATTCTTTATGCCGTCATCACACGTCGGACAAGGCATACACGGCCCACCGCAATCCACTCCCGTTTCACCCTGGTTCTGGACCCCGTCATCGCATGTTCCGCATGCCGGGCACGGCCCACCGCAATCCACCCCGGTTTCATTCTGGTTCTGGATTCCGTCCGTACAGGTTTCAAGTATCGTGGTTGTCGTGGACGAGGTTGTGGATGTTGTGCTCGTTGTGCTGGTCAGAGTGGTTGTAATCTCTATCGTCGTAACGGTCGTCGGTATTGTTGTTGCAACGGTCGTCGGAATTGTAGTCCTCGGAGGTCTCACTATGCTAAACAGCCCCACCACGGAATCGTTCACATTGCCGTTATCGTCTCTGGCGATTATCTGGACGATGTAAGTACCCACCTCGGAGGTGTCATTGTAACGGCCTGCATACCTATCATTGCCGCTATAGTTCAACACAATCGAAGAGTTTGTGCCGTTGGGTTGCACAACGTTCGCAAACACCGTGTTGATGTTGTTGTCAACAACCGTTGCCGAGATCTCCACAATCGCATTCCTTAACGCAGGGTTCGGGCTGATGCGTATGTCCGTGACATTCGGAATGATGTTGGATGCCGTGCAACCCGCCCCGTTTTCATAAATGGTGAGTGTCTTGTTCGTTGATTCGTCCGGACACGATACCTTCGTGCCGTTCGGGAACGTGAGATTGACATCGTACCTCTGGCTGTAATTCAGTCCGCATAAAATATCCAGCGCATTCATGCTTCCATAGCCGGAACCGGCGCTCACCTCCCTGTAACATCTCAAACCGCCGTTTTGGTCGTAAACTCTGACCTTCGTTCCAATAGCGTTCCTGTTGCTGGTAATGCCTGCCGTACGGATTTTCAGGTAGTTCGCGTTGTTTTTTTCATTCCTGTAAAGTTTGTTTGTCCCCAAGCTTGCAACGTAGATGTCCAAATCACCGTCGTTGTCGTAATCCCCGGATGCAACGCCGACGTTCGATGCCGAGTAGTCAAGACCGGAAGCAAAACTCGTGTCCATAAACGTGGTGTTGTAGTTCTTAAATAGCTGGTTGTTCTGGTTGTAGTTGCCCACGTACACATCCAAAAAACCGTCGTTGTCAAAGTCGTTGAACGTTGTGCCGATAGACCATCTCGTGACATCGAGATTCATGCTACTGCTCACATCCGTGAACGTCCCATCCCTGTTGTTCATGTACAGTTTGTTTCTTTGTCCATAATTCGCAACGAAAATATCCAGATAACCATCATTGTTGTAATCCCCAAAGGAGACGCTCTGCGTGTTTGAAGTGTCCGCAACCCCCGCGCTTGATGCGACATCAGTGAACGTACCACCACCGTTGTTCCTGTAAAGTTTGTTCGCCTGTCCGTAGTTTCCAACGTAAACATCCGGGTCACCATCATTGTCGTAATCCCCAAACGCAACACTCCTGCTGTCGGACGCATCCGCAACCCCCGCAGTCGATGCGACATCAGTGAATGTTCCATTGCCAGTGTTCCTGTAAAGTCTGTTCGCGCCATTGTTCGCAACATAAATGTCCAGATAGCCGTCGTTGTTGTAGTCACCAAACGCGGCACTCCTGCTATCTAACGAATCATTGATGCCGGCAGAGGCAGTTATACCGATAAAAGTTCCGTCCCCATCATTCCTGTAAAGTTTATCCGCGTCCTCGTTGCACACGTAAATATCCAAATCGTCGTCATTGTCATAATCTCCGAACACCGCGCCCCTGCTTCCGGACGCATCCGCAACCCCCGCAGTCGATGCGACATCAGTGAACGTCCCATCACCGTTATTCCTGTAAAGGACGTTTGCAGAGAAGTAGTTCGCGACGTAAATATCCAAATCGCTATCGTTATCGTAATCCCCAAACGCAACCCCCGACCCCGGCGACGCATCCCCGACCCCTGCAGCTGCAGTGACGTCCGTAAATCTATCTATGCCCACCTGCGAGCATCCCGTGCCGTTCTCATAAAGCGTAATGGTCCTGTTGGTAAATTCCATCCTACACACAAAACTTGCCCCCGATGGAAATGTTACATTCACATAATACAGCCTGCTGGAATTCAACCCGCACAAAATATCCAGCGCATCCATGCTTCCGTAACCCGAACCCGCTCTCACTTCTCTGTGACACCTCAGATTGCTGCCCTGGTCATAAACCCTGACCTTTGCCCCGACAGCGTTCCTGTTACTCGTTAAACCAACCAAACGTATCTTCAGATAATTTGCGTCATTCTGGTCGTTGTAGTAGACCCTATCCTGCCCGTTGTTCGCAACCACGAGGTCCAAATCCCCGTCATTATCAGAATCCCCTAAAGCAACTCCGTAACTCTGCTCCGTTTCGCTGCTGCTCCAGCCCGCAGCAGTCCCCACAGTGCTGCCATTATTGTAGTAAATCCTCTTCGCCTGCCCGTAGTTCACAGCCACCAAATCCAGATAACCGTTGTTATCCACATCCCCGAGAGCAACACCGTACGTGTAATCCGTCTCGGAACTGTTCCATCCCGCA
>CAZEGI010000007.1:10987-18268 GCA_964512105.1 uncultured archaeon | reverse complement strand
ATCCCCGAGAGCAACACCGTACGTGTAATCCGTCTCGGAACTGTTCCATCCCGCAACTCTGCTTATCGAAGTGCCATTGTTGTAGTAAACCCTTTTCTTTCCGTCATAATTACCAAACGCCAAATCCAGGTAACCGTCGTTATTAAGATCCCCGAGAGCAACACCGTACGTGTAATCCGTCTCGGAACTGTTCCATCCCGCAGCCCTGTCGAGCGTGCTGCCATTGTTATAGTAAATCCTTTTCGGTTGTCCGTTGTTCGCAACCACCAAATCGAGGTCACCGTCATTGTCCACATCACCCAAAGCCAGGGCGTATGTATAATCCTCCTCAACGGAACTCCATCCCGCACTACTGCTCAATGTTCCACCGTTGTTAAAGTAAATCCTATTCGGCTTTCCGTTGTTCGCAACCACCAAATCAAGATAACCGTCGTTATTTATGTCACCCCACGCGGCACCATCGCTGTTCTCAATCTCCAGACTGTTCCATGCGGCCGTTGCATTCAAAGCGCCATTACTGTTCAAATAAAGCCGGTTCTGCCCGTTGTTCGCAACCGCGAGATCCAGAAAACCGTCGTTGTTCACGTCACCCCACACTACCCCGTAGCAGTCGTCGCCAAGCGAGAGGTTAAGGTTCGCGACAGTGCTCAAACTGCCGTCGTTGTTATAATAAATCCTTACGCCGCCCTTGCTCGCAACCGCGAGATCCAGAAAACCGTCGTTATTCACGTCACCCCACGCAACACCCCTCGTAATGTTGGTCTCAACCGAAGTCCAGCCGGATGACATGCTCAAACCTGTAGGGTGGGTGCTTCCACCCGTTAAGCACAAGCCAATAATACAGAAGAAAAAAATAACCCTGCTCTTAATCATGTTATATTATTTATTTTCTTTTAAAACAACCCTTATCCAGCCCTGCCCCAAGAATGCAGTTCTATTTCAGCTTTTTTTCCAGTTCCCTACCGAACTCCGCCCAGTTTTTCTTCATCCTGTTGAGCGCTCTTTTAAGTTCTTCGGGTGCGTTGTCAGCTTCAACATGCAGAATGTATTCCGAAATCAGCGGATGCGGTTCAGAAACGTAAGCGTCCACGCCGTCCTGCAGCAGTTCGTAATTCAGCGCATTCGCGAATGTCTTGTCATCAAACCGTATCTCAACAATGTCCTTCTTTTTTTGCAGTATATCAATTTCCATTTTACAAATCTACCACATAAGCCTTTTCTTTTAAAAAGAAAAGCCTTGGGAAAAGAAACTATTTACTTCGTTGAATTTAAATACATGTCAACCCATTATTGCAACTCACAAATCTTTCACATCCTCATAATCGTCAGAAACCTTTCTCTTTTCCTTGTTCCCGCATGAAGGGCACTCCATCCTGTCCCTGAACTTTTCGGATTTTTTCAACTCAGCACGGCAACGTTTGCAGAAGGCCTTGACCACACCCAAATTGTTTTCCTTCGTTGTTAGGTCAATCAGGTTGGGCTCTATCTTGATAACCTTCCCCTTCACGATATCGCCAATCCCAAACATCTCTGCAGGATCCTTGACGTAACCGCTTGAAATGTTCGAAACGTATATCCCTGTTTTTATCTCCTGCTCGTTCTCCATGCCCTGAATCTTCCTGACAATCACGGTAACAGCGTTCTTGCCGAGCGCGGCAACATCGCCGTAAACAACCTGCCCGACCTTCAGTTCCGCCGGCTGCTTGCCCATAACCTTTGCGACGTGATTTTCCCTATCAAGAACAAGCTCGCCCATGTTTGAGGCGTAAATCTTGCCGTCTTCCGCGTACGTGCCTTCACCCGGCAGAAACTCCTCTATCGTGCCGATGTAATCGCCAATCATTACGGTTTTTTCCATCTTCCCACAATAAACTATAAACATTACACAATCGAATTTAAAAACAACATATGACGATGCGCTTTAATCAACGGGCAGAGTATTTATTCTTGTTATTCCCTATGGTAATGATGCATTAATACAAAAATGCCAGCACAAAGGTCAAAGGCGCGCAGAGAACAAATACACGCCCCACCTCTGAAATACATATCCCGCGAAGCCCAGGCGTACGGCGGCATAGACATAGGCGGAAAAAACACCGAAGTAAGAATCCGGACCAAAGACGGCAGAACCGGCCGTGCAGTTGTTCCGACATTCCAGAAAAGCGAGGGCATGCCGGTAGGTGAAATTCTAACGGGTCTGGTCGGAAGCACGGTTCACGGCGTTCAGGAAGCCGCAAGAAACGGCGGCATTGAAATATCGGAAATCGATGCGCTTGGTTTCGGTGCGCCGGGTGCGTATGACCCGCAAACAGGAATGTTCAAACTAACAAACATAACCGGAGAAACGCCCGTTGACCTTACAACTCCTCTCACTGAAGAACTCAGAAAACTCGGATTCAGGGGCGATGCGGTTACCGAGGGTGGCAACGACTGCGACGTCGCGGCCTTTGCAAAAAACCTCGGCGAAGTCGTTGTCGTACAACAAGGCGCAGGCGAGCAGGGCGTTCTGAACGGTCTGGAAAAATCCATCTACCTCCTCCTTGGAACAGGCATCGGTGGCGGAGTCGCATTTGCGCACGACATTGACCGTGGTGCAACCGGTGCAATGGAAATCGGTCATGGAGAAGTCGGAACTCCCACGACGCAACAGCCCTACATACAAGAATTGCAATGCGGTTGCAAAAAACCGCATGACGGAACCATATGCGTCGAAGCCGTTGCTTCCACAACCGGACAGGAAAACCTGACGCGCGCTGTCACAAGAAAACATATTATGGACGGTACCGTAAATCCGGAGGAATTAAAACTCCTTCTTGAAAGAACCTTGGAATGGAATCAGGCCGAGTTGAAAAAGGAAGGCATTTCGGGAGGTAGGACATATGCAATGCAGAGGAGTGCCGGTGCATGCACAGCCATCATCCAGAAAATTGTTGATAAAAAACTCACGCCGGATGATGTAGAAACCCTCGATTTCGTAACCTTCGACGCCGCGACCGTTGACCGCCTCGCTGGCGGTGAAAAACCGCAGGTGGAAATTGCAGCAGAAGTCATGCGCATTTCAGGGGAGCATTTTGGCAGGTTTTTAAGAACCATCGTACTCACGCAGAACCCGAAGCAAATCGTCATAGGCGGTGGCGGCGGCAGGACTTTCAAATACGGAGATGCAGAAACAAACCCGTTCTGGGCAGGCATGATGAGCCAACTTTCTGACGAGTATGACTTCTTCGGCTCATTGCGGAAGACATGGATAGTTGCAGCGGTCGGTGACGAAAATCTCGGGATAGACGGAAGTTCACGGCTTGCGGTTGCGAAGTACGAAAGTGGCTAAGTCCCCTCTTCCCAGCTCTTGAGATAGTTCTTCTGCTCCGAAGTCAGGTTATCGATCTTTATCCCCATGGTTTCGAGCTTCATCCTTGCGACAAGGTCATCAATCTCCCTCGGTATCGGATAAACCCCTGGCTTGAGTTTGTGTTCATTTACGTATTTGCATGCCATCGCCTGGTTCGCAAACGACATGTCCATGACCTCGGACGGGTGACCTTCAGCAGCCGCAAGGTTTACCAGACGACCTTCCGCGAGCAGGTAAATCACGCGCCCATCCTTGAGAGTGTATTTTTCAACATTATCCCTGATGGTTTTTTTGCTTCTCGATAATTTTTCAAGAGCAGGAATGTCAACCTCAACGTTGAAGTGCCCGCTGTTTGCGACAATTGCGCCGTTCTTCATGTTCCTGAAATGTTTTTCCGTTATTATTGTTTTATCCCCTGTGGCAGTAACAAAAATATCACCAACCTTCGATGCTTCTTCCATTGACATTACTCTATAACCATCCATCACCGCTTCAAGTGCGCGAACCGGCTCCACTTCGGTGATGATAACATTCGAGCCCATTCCCTTTGCCCTCATTGCAATTCCCCTTCCGCACCATCCGTAACCCGAAACAACGACATTCTTCCCCGCAAACAGGACGCTCGTTGCACGCAGGATTCCATCTATCGTTGACTGCCCGGTTCCGTACCGGTTGTCAAACAGGTGTTTCGTGTTTGCATCATTGGTCGCCATCACCGGATACTTCAAAGCACCATCCTTTTCCATCGCCCTGAGTCGGATTATCCCTGTGGTCGTTTCCTCGCAGCCGCCCTTTACGTTTTTCAGGAGTTCCCTCCGTTTTTTATGAATCATGAAAATCAAATCTGCACCGTCATCAATCGTAATCTGCGGCCTGTGGTCAAGAACTTTGTTGATGTTATCATAATACTCCTTGGTCGTTTCGCCGCGCCATGCATACACGTTCACGCTTTTTTTCGCAAGTGCGGCAGCAACGTCGTCCTGCGTTGATAACGGGTTGCATCCCGTAATCGCGACCTTTGCACCGCCTGCAATGAGCGTTTCCACAAGAACAGCGGTTTCCTTTGTCACGTGCAGTGCGAATCCGACAGCCACGCCTTTAAGCGGCTTTTCTTTCGCGAATTTTTCCTTTATCCTCATCAAAACAGGCATGTGGTCCCGTGCCCATTCGATTTTCAGTTCGCCCTTTTCTGCGAGTTTTATGTTTTTGACTTGGTATGACATTTTAGTGCGAGAGTTTAAGTTATGGTAAAAAAGGCTTATTAAATAACCAGCGGCAGAGAGATAAGGTTCCACCCGATTTCAAGGAGAATGTTGCTGGACCTCATTCCCGTGTTTGACCAACCGGGTGTTGGCGGGCTCGTTGAGTTTGACGGTACCCATGGTCCACCATCCGGCAAACGCATATACGAACTGTTCTCCGTCGTGCTGTTATAGCTCTTGCTGTCCACAAGCGCCCCCGTTGAGTTGTATAAAAGCACAGTATCTGCAATATTGCTCAACTGGATACCGGTATCATTCCCGTAGTACACCCGGAACCCTCTCGAGGATATCACATCCACCGATATCGTATAATTCTCCCTCGGGTCCCCGAGTTTCCAATCCGTAATGTTCACGCTGACCGTGTCGTTGTTGTAAATCTCAATCCACTCGTTGTCCGGTTCAGTTCCGACGGGATTCGGCATGAACTCGTTTATCACAACATTACCTATCACCGGTATCGTGGATGTCGTGGAGGTCGAGGTTGTGGAGGTTGATGTTGTTGAAGTGGTTGTCGAGGTCGTTGTTTTTTGGCCGGGTATTGTTGTTGACGTTGACGAACTTGTTGACGTAGAACTTGTTGATGAGATGGTGGTTTTTTCAATGCTTGTCGATGTTGTTGACGTTGACGATGTTGTTGTGCCCCCTTCAACCGTTGTCGTCGTCGTTTGCTCCGTGCATGCCACCGAGAGGTTATATGTTCCCGGACCGCCCCAGTAATCTATCCTTACATAATAACTGCCCACACCCAGCCCTGTTTGTGAACAGGTCTCCACTGCCCCCATTCCATACCAAGGCCTGCAATCATAATACGTATCATTGGAGCAGTTCCCATTCCATTTCACATACATATCGTAGTCCGCTCCGCCATCTGGGGTCATGGTTATCACAACATCCTTTGTGGATGTTATGTTAAACCTGAAAGATTCCTCAGTGGTCGTGCTTCTGCCTGTCAGATTTTCCCCGCATGAAATCGAGCATGGATTGTCGGGACATGTACCGCAGGAGATGGTCGTTGTTGTCGAGGTTGTGGTGCTTGTTGTGGTAGTCGTTGTTGAAACCGGCGTATCACATGACAGTGAAATATTGTATGTGCCTGAACCCGAATAATGATTCACCTTTATATAATACGTACCATTCCCCAAACTCGATTTCGAGCAGTTTTCTTGTGTCCCTGCAACAAGATACGGCACACAATCGTTGCTTCCCCTCGTTGCCCAGTCCGATGGCGGACAACTTCCATTCCATGTAGCATACATGTCATAATCCGCTCCGGCGTCCGGACTCATAAGTATCATCACATCCTTTGTCGAGTTTAAGGTGAACTTGAAGGATTCATTACCCTTTATATCCTCTGTTCTGCCAGTAAAACTCTCACCACATAAAATTGTGCACGTGTCCGTTGGGCACGTGTGGCATGTCTGAATCGTTGTCGTTGTCTCATCGTATGCGGTAACACCGCCGGTATAGGATATGAAAGCACTCTCCGGAATAAGATTCAGCGTAACATCGCTCTCATTGCTACGACCTCCTATGCCCTTGGTGTAAAAATTCCCCTCGATGCTATATCCGGATTCATTTGTTCTGAAAGCCGAAGAGTGGGGGTTAACTATCACGTCCACATCCGTAGATTCGTTCAAACTTGCAGACCCCATAGTTGGGGTTCTAAGGTTCAATTGCAAGCCAGATTCACTGCCCAGGTAGCCTTGCAAATAAACCCAAAGTCCGCCCTCACCGAAGGTAACCTCCAGTACGATAAGCATAAGTAATATCCGGCCAAGCGTTTTAGGTTTATTATTCATCCTTCTATGCCGTAAACTTTATCACATCGCTCGCCGGCGAACCATCCCCAAATGTCGCGTCTGCGGTTACGAATGTTGTCGAGCTGATATCCACCTCCAGCTTCACACTATACACCCTTCCAGCGATCAAATTCAGCTCTTTCGACGCCCCCAATGGAATGTTGAATACACCACTGCTCAGCGAATTGTTGAACGTGTCATTCCACACCTGCCCCGTGGAGTTCGATATTGTTACGCGCATGCTTGCAGTCGTTATTACATCGCCGGTCGTGGTGTTTGTCAGCCTGCCTTGCAGCGTTACAATCGTTGGCTGTGGGGTAAATGATTTGTTAAACAATCTGCACAAGTGCGTATTCCTACACTCTGGATCCTCACAATCCGTCAGCCCATTCCTATCGTTGTCTATACCATCGTCACAACGCGGCGCCCCGTATTTTATCACAAAGTAATCGTATTTCCCAGCACCCGAAGAGTTGGTCTGTCCAACAACAATCAAATTGTTGTCCGAATCAAAAGTTATGTCGTTGCCATATTCACTCAGAACCCCCCCTGCTGTCCCGTTCCATAACGTAGTTCCATTAGAATCATATTTCACGACCATAACATCCTCATGTCCATATCCTGCAGACGTTAAATGGTACCCTGTCACTGCTATGTTATTATTCGAATCAACTGCTACGCCTGAACCACTATTACCAGCGTTTACATCCGTTCTATTCCACATATACTCCCACTGGAGTTGTACTTTATTGTCAACCGACGGAGGCCGTAGTATCCGGTCACTATTATGTTGTTATTTGAATCAACAGCCACATCATTCGCATAATCATAACTCGTCCCGCCTCTTGTTATATTCCAAAGTTGGGTTCCA
>CAZEGI010000007.1:0-10887 GCA_964512105.1 uncultured archaeon | reverse complement strand
TTGTTATTTGAATCAACAGCCACACCCATGGCGTAATCTTCATATGTTTCGCCTATCACTCTGTCCCACAGCTTTGGCGTATCCGCACTTACATCAAAAGTCAAAAAACCAACAAACAAAACCAAAATCATAACCCCGATTTTTATGCTCTTCATTTTCATGTTATACCATCTGAATTCCCACTTAAATCCCCATGATTACGCCTTCGCCTCAATCCTGTAAACGTAAAACGTCGTGTTTGATGAAGATTCGTCAAAACCCGGCCCAATGGTGAATGCCTCCGACCACGCTTCAAATTTAAGCCCGTTTATTTTGTTGCTTCCGGGCGCGTTTCCGTTCCATGTTCCGGAGTTCCCTTCCGATATCGGGTCGTCCTCATTCATGCAGTCCGGTCCGCCGGGATCCTGCGTCAGAATATCCGTCAGTGTCCCGCCCGTGTGCTGAAGAACTCCACGCACCTCCCAGTCGCCGCACGCGTCCGGTGACAATTCCCTTATGTGATTTTCAGCAGCCCATTGTACCTTCACCTGCTTGAAACAATTTTGCGGCATCAGGAAAAAAGTCAGGTACTGCGTTCGGTCTTCGGATTCTTCGCCATACGGATCCTCGTCAGATTCACGGACGTATGAATTTATGGTGATGTTTCCGGTCGTTCTGACAAAACCGTTGTTGTTGAAATTGTCGTCATCGTTTTCCGTATAACCGTTTGTTGTGTTGGCTGCATATGCCGTAAAGCCGTTGTTGTAAACATCGACCCATCCGGATGGGCATTCAACAGCACCGCACCCCGTGACGCTCACAGTTACTCCACCTGATGGTATCTCCGTGCTTCCGTTGCTGTCAGTCGCTCTGGAGCGTATCGTGTAATTCCCATCCGTTGCAGGCGTCCAGTTGAAGGTCCAACTTGTGGTTCCGTTCGCGACGCTCCAGTTCCCGTTTATGCTCACTTCAACAAAACTTACGGTTCCGTCAGGGTCACTCGCATTGCCCCGTATGGTGTGCGTAGTGCAGTCCAGAACATCTCCCCCAGCGGGATATGTTATTACAGATACCGGCGGCTCATTGCCGGAAACAAGGCATTCCAGATTCAGTCCATAAATCCTTGCATGCGGGCAGTCGAGTTTGAGCTGATAGTCGTCCTTACAAACGCCCGATGCACCGCATCCCCTCACGCCCTGCCAGTACAGGTAGTCAACCCATGTGCGCTCTCTGTCAAAACCTACCCCATGTTCCGCGAATTCATACGGATTTATGAAACTCTCGATGCCTATCTGCGTGGTGTTGAAATACTGCAGCGTTTTGTTTGCGTATTTTTCCGTGAGGTTCGAGTTTCCGTCCAGACGGTCGAAGAAACTCGCTCCATCGGAATAATTCTCACTGCACTCATGCTCGTAACGCGTAATATTACTCACGTAATAGCACGAGTAATTCAGGTTCGAGCTGTTTACGCCGAGTATCACCTCGTGTTCGCCACCCTCGTTCTTCACGAGTATGCAATAGCCGTCGCTTATGTTCGTCGCGTTGCTTGCGCCGCAATCCATTTCACGGGGCGGGTTGCCCGGGTATTCAGACAAGTCGCCGGTGTCGGAAATCCACGGAATCGTGATATTGCATGTTTCGTTTTTTGCAAAATCGTGCGAAGGCCCGTATTCTATCAACGCAGCAAAGTGCTTCGGCGAATCTATACTCAGGCAGTCCACAATTTTCTTGTTGCAAACGCTTCCGAAACTCTGGTCCATCCCCAGAACCATGCTGCTCAGGTTTTCAGCCGGCGTATCATCGCAGAAATCCTCAAGCGCGTTCGGAGTCCCGCCTATCGTGGAGTAAAGAACAACAGTGCCGCCGCCCGTTCCCTGACCTTCATCCTCGCTGCATCCCGCAACCACCGTCAGGTTCGCAAGCTCGGTGCAACCGTAAATGTATTTGCTCACAAGCGCGTCCGTGTTCAAGGAATACGACGGGTCTTCAAGGCCCGTTATCTCTGTCAGGGATTCCGCATCCATTTCGCCGCTGTAAAAACACATCCCGTTCCTGTCGGAAATGTTTCCTTCAAGTTTTGCAATCAGCGCGAAATTCCAGGCATCGCTCTGCACCACCGTAAGGCTCTTGACCGTTATGCTCGCGTTGAAGTTGCTGTATATACCATTGGCGTTCATCAGCTCGACCCACTTCAGAAGCGTGTGCTCGACCATGTAACTCACGTTCTCGCCGTTCAGGGTTCCGCACAAAACAAGTTCTGCAATCGCCGCATCCGCTCCAGTTTCACCGTAAACAAACTGGGTGCAGTTGCGGAACGTATAATTCTTCAGTCCGTATCCCTGTGTCACTACATAATTCGTCGCATACACCGCGGCGCGCCTTCCAAAAATCGCCATCGCCCTGCCGAGGTCGCGTTCCACGTCTCCAACAAAATAGTAAAGTTCATCGCATCTCACCTTTCCAACTGTATCCTCGGTGCGGGTCTGCTCCGTTCCGAAGTAATAAACCAGGAGGAAAATCAGCGGTATCACGAGAAGAATCGTGGCTATGGTAAAGAAAAAACCCTTTCTCGTCCCGGAGGTTTTTTTGCGTGCGTCCATCATACCCACACTATAAGTTTAATCCGTATCGGACCCCATAAAGACCTCACGCCGCCTATCTGCGACGTGTCCAGGAGCAGCATCACCTGGTCGAACTCGATGTCCACTCTGCCATTGTCGTCGAGGTCCAATCCTCTGAACATCCTGTATGCGGCGTCATCAATCGCATCGCTCTCGTTGTATAACACGGTCTGGTTCGTGTAATAGCATTCCTTGCTGCCGGAGTAACTTTCCGGAACCTGTATCCTCGTGTCCCTGCCGCCCTCAAACTCAATCTGCCAGTTGCATCCGGCTCCGCTCGGGAACACGTCCCCGTAACCCGTAAAGCGCTTCACGCGTGCGGTGTATATGGCCCTGTTGTCCACCGAGCATCCGGTCACGTTTTCAAATGAATCTGCAGTACTTATATTTATCGTGTTTACCGTACCAATCTCAATAAACCCGGGAGGAATCTGCACCGTGTAAGGATCGCCCAGAACCGTGTAGTTGCTGCCGTAATCCCACAGCCGGTAAACATTCTGCCACGATTCATTTACGAGTATGAACAGCCGGTCGGTCCAGTGCTCCGCGGAATACGACGTGACCTTCGCGTCGGAAATCCGCACAAGGTCCGGAACCGAAAAATTGCCCAGGCACGAACCGAAACGCTCGCTGTCCTTGGTTATGCTTATCTCGCCGTATCCCGTCACGTTCTCCGGCGTGAATGAAAATTCAATGTACGAATCCGGATACAGAATCGAAGTCAGGTTTCCGGTGATGTTCACTATCTGCGAGCTGTAAGTGACATTCACTATCTTCTGTGCGATGTTCGCGTAAATCTGTTCCAATTCCTGGGTGCTGTTGCTTGCGTAAAACGAGCCGTTTCCGCAGCTCGCAATTCTCTGCAGCGTGTCCAAACCGGCAGAACCGCCGAAACCCACAGCATACACCGTGATGTTGTAATTCCTCGACGCATTGCACGCCGCCTGTATCGCGTCGTCCTTTGCGTTTATGACGCTGTCATTGTTCAGATCCGAAAACGCGTTGTTGCACCGTACGTTTGCCTCGCCATCGGTCATCGCAAGTATGAATCTTTTTTGCTTCGGATCTCCGGAAGAAAGAATTTTGGTCGCATTAAGCAGGGCGCAGCAGATGCACGTTTCGCCTCCCGCATAATAACCGTCGATATCCGCACTCAACCTTGAAAAATTACTCGTCAGCGCCCGTGTCGAATACGTCTTGTCACCATAACTCGCAAGCCCGACCTTATTTCCTACAACCTCCAAAATTCTCTGCGTGAAATTCCTGTCCAGAACCTTAGCAAGTCCCACGCCCGTAAGGTTGCATTCAAAGCATTGGTTAGGACAGTTGAGCCAGTCAATCTGGGGCAGACCGTCCGCAGCATAAGTCACGTGTCCGTTCACGTATTCCTGGTCGCACGAAACGTATCTGTTGAACGAGCAACTTGTCCTGTTTCTACTCGTACACCTATACAGACTGCAGCTTCCGGGTGGCGATGGCGCGTACGGATTTGATGAGGTTCCGTTCACGCCGAAGTACGCATAAACCGAGCTTCCACATGCAATACCGCACCATTCTCCGGTCTCCGAAGTCTCAAAACAGTACTGGCATCCGAGATTCGTGCAGTCGTAACAATATGCTCCGCCACCGGTCCTGTTAGTTGGCGAATCTGCATAGTCGCCATACGAAATGCATGCATAACACGGCAGGGTGCACGCACTTCCGGAGTTCATACCGCAACCATAACTCCGCCAGCAACCGTATGAGCAACCGGAACATCCGTCGCCGGCGTGGCACAGCGTGCCGTCAAACTTCACGCACTCGGAAGTACAGACGTGCTTCGCCTCCGCAATACCCTCTGGAGTCGCATTATCCCTGTCGTATACCATAAACCAGTTCCCTTCCATGCACCTGTCCTGCCACATGCTGAAAGACAGATCCGTTGTGATGACGATGTCCGCATTTTTCCCCTCAATCACGGTGATGTTCCTCACGCCCATCCGCAACGGGACAGTTTTGCTACTAATCGCGGAATAAGAAACCTTGCCTGAAAAATTCGCATCCGTCAGGTTTACCCGTTGTTCGTTCGGACTTCCGTATCCCGTAAAAACCTCCGCACTGCCAATCGTCAGGTACGTGGTCGCATTATTCTTGAAATGCAGATATGCATTCATGCCGTTCAAATCTCCGGGAACGTAAAACGAGTCGTACAAATTCACAAGCCCGTTAATCCCTGGGAAACGGTATCTCATCACTCCGGTTACCGGCGCAGTATCCAGCTCGGACGTGTTGTACACGACCTTGACAAAACCGCCGCCGATGTACTTCTGGCTCAAATCGGACGAGGTAAAATTGAGCTCCAGCGTGTTGTTCCCAGCATGGAAATTGCCGATGCACGTGAGGTTGGCCTGTACGTTCGCGCTCATGTGCGCACCGACGGGCGTAAAGTTCCCGCAATTCGCGCCGTTCACGAACAACCTGAACCCCGAACCGGCATCAACCTCAAGGTATGCGGAAAGCACATTAACGTCATTCGGAAGTTCAATTCCGCTCGCAAGGTTACCCTCACCCGCAAATCCGCCGAAGTACGCGAATTCGGACGTGATTTTTTCCGTGATGTTCGCCAGAAAAACCCTCGAAACGTAACCCTCAGTGGCGGTGCCTTTCTTGTACCCAACCAGCAACCTGAACGAGTGCGTCTTTGCAACCGCACGGTCTTCGGTTTCGTTAAACCGTTCCAAAACGGTGTCGTTCTCCACAACAAGTTCGTATCCGATGTGCTCCGGAATCAGGGCGTCCAGGTAGTATGCCGTAAGGTTCGTTACGGAACTTAGATTGTCCTCGGCCCATGCCTCGCCGATGGAATCGAGAACGCCCTGCTTGTTCATCACATCCAACGCATCCTCCGAAACATAGTGCAGTCTTTTGAACGTCGTGGATGCGGTTTTTGCGTATTTCGTGTAGTAAATCCCCATCAGTCCCGCAAACACCATCATCATGAACACCAGCGCTACCAGCGCGTCTATCACCACGGTGTAACCCTTCCGCTTCATTTTATCTCCAAACCGTCAAAACGCTCCTCACAACAGTGTTGTTAAAAACCCCCGCCCTTTTCATAGTGAATCTGCCGGTTTCATTCACCGGACTCTTGCCCGTAACACACGGAGTTCCGTTAACACTCACAACCGAACCGCTCAGATTCTCGAGATAAAAGTAAAACTCGTACAACCTTATCCCGAGCAAATGCTTGTTATCCTCGTAGTTCGTTTCGTTCCCCATGAGCGCGACAAAACCCATGACCTTTTCCGGGTCCATGTCCCCGGAATCATTGACCAGACCGACGCTCATCACGTCCGCAGTCGTCCAGTCTTCCGGGAACCCGGGAGTCTTCATCAATTTTTCGCTCACATCAACAGCAAGCCGCTCCATGTCGTACATCTCCTCCGCCGCATTTATATTTCCTGTCGTATTGGTCCACAGGAGAAGGACCATGGTCAGCACTACCGCAAAAATCACGTATGCAAGCAAAAACTCGCCGCTGAACAACTGCCCCTTACCCAATGTAAATCACACCCCCCATGTTAGTCACCTTATTCGTGCCCTTTGAAAAATTCCCCGTGATGTTCGCTGTCACGACCTGCGTCGCCCACCTGTAACTTCCCCACGAAATCTCCACCACGTTCTCGTAGGTTGTGATATTATACTCCTCGCCGCCGAACAGGCTTTCCGGCAGCGTGAAATATTTGTAGTAACCGTCGCCCTGCTGCGCAATCATGTTCACGTTGTCCGCAGCGGAGTTCGCAATCCGCATCGCATCCAGGAACATTTTTATTTCGTTCGCCTCGCGGTTCTTCTCAACCGCATACGCGACAAGAATGACAAAAATCAGAAGAAGAAACATCACCGTAACTATAAGCTCGAGACCTGCCTGACCGGAGTTTTTTCCAGAATGGGGAAACATCAATTATGTATTAAATTTAGTAAATATTAGTTGATTTGTTATAATACTAACATGGCATCTGCTCGTTATCGTAAATTATCAAAAATAGATAAAACATCTCTCATCCCTCCCCTACTCGAGAGGGGAAGTGAAAATCCTTCCGTGCAGTTAGTTTCAATAAAAGAGGCCATGGACTATGCGCATGAGATTTTGACTACATGCGAGATACCCCTACCCGAAGTGAAACGCGAACACGTTGATGTAAGCCGTTTTAAAGTTGAAGAACAACCGGAAGGCAAATACGTCGGGAAAACCGGCATCTGGCGTGACACAATATCCCTTATGTTCATGATAACTACTCCTCACCTTAACCTTCGTCACAAACTTCTCATAGTTTGTCCTAACCGGGAGAGGGATGCTCTAACCATTAAGGCGGTTTATGGTGATGATAAGGGCCCTGCCGAGGAATCGGGATTGTATTATGATGGTAAATTGCCACTTCCCTGCAGAAAGTTCGATATTCGGGAAGCCATTGAAAGCGCTTTCAAATCATTTGAAGTGGCTATGAAGTGATCAAAACTTAAGTTTATTACAACTTCTCCGCTTCATCAATCAGCATTATCGGAATGTCGTCCTCCACGCGGTACTTCAGTTTGCATTTGCGGCAGATAAGCGCGTGCTCCTTCTTCGTGTTCACGTATTCCAGGTCCCCCTTGCACTTCGGGCATGCGAGAATGTCCAGCAGCTTCCGGTCGAGAGCCATATTAGATATTATTAAAAGTAAATAAATACTCTATTAATGTCCATCGAAAAACCGTGGGAACTTTCGGGAGAAGAGTTATACCGGGCATTCAATTCTTCACCGAGCGGTTTATCCGAAGAGGAAGCCCATAAGCGCATTGCCGAGTTCGGTTTGAACGAGCTTCTGGAAAAGGACAGGCGGACAACCTTCTCCATTTTCCGTTCGCAGTTTGAAAGTCCACTAATATACATCCTTATATTCGCTACTGCGATCGCCTTCTTTCTTAGCGACACCATCGAGGCGCTCGTGATTCTTGCGATAGTCGCCCTGAATGGCGGACTTGGCTTCTTCCAGGAGTTCAAATCCGAGCGCGCGCTGCAGAGCCTGGAGAGATATGTATCCTTCAGCGCGGTGGTGACACGGAATGGGGTGAAGAAGGACGTTGATTCCAGAGAGGTTGTCCCCGGTGACATAATCACCGTCCACGTCGGCGACAAAATCCCAGCGGATTTCCGCATAATCTCGTTCGAGGAATTCGAAACAGACGAGTCCGTTCTTACAGGCGAATCGTTCCCCGTCGAGAAAAACAATCAGACACTCACCCTGAAAGATCCCCGGCCAAACGAAATCACGAACATGGGTTTCATGGGTACCATCGTCAAAAGCGGCCATGCAATTGGTATCGTCACCGCGACCGGAGAGAAAACCTTCCTTGGAAAAACCGCAGTCACCCTGAGCGCAAAGGTTCCCCAAACAAACTTCGAGCTGAACATACGTAAGTTCGGGAACATGCTGATTGCCGTCACCATCCTGATGACAATTTTCGTTTTTCTTGTGAACGCGGTTCTCGGCAGAAATTTGCTGACATCATTCCTCTTCGCGCTCGCGCTCGCTGTCGGCATAACCCCCGAAGCCCTCCCCATGGTCATAACCATCGCGCTTTCTACGGGAGCACTTGAACTCGCAAAGAAAAAAGTAATCGTAAAGAAGCTGGTTTCCATAGAGGACCTTGGCAACATGGACGTCCTCTGCGCTGACAAAACCGGAACGCTCAGCGAAAACAAACTCATTCTCGGGAATGCAGTTTCCCTTGACGGCAAATACTCCGAAGACCTTCTCGAAAAAGCGGTTCTTTGCAACAGCCTGCTCGGAAAGAGAGGAAAGCTGAGAATAACGAATCCCTTCGATGAGGCGATTTTCGAACTGGCAAACGAAAAAATCGAGAAGACCCAGCTGGATAAATTGACCGCAACCATACCCCACCAAATCCTGGACTTCGACTTCGAGAGAAGGCGCATGAGCGTCGTGCTGAGGGAGGGTGGCGAATTTCTACTGCTCACCAAGGGCGCAGCCGACTTCGTTGTTCCCGCATGCTCGAGAAAATTCAAGAGCGGAAGAGAAGTCGGCATGGAGAAAGGCGACGAAAAACTGCACGAAGCCTACGCCAGTCAGGGTTACAGCGTTCTTGCATTGGCGGTAAAGAGGTTCTGGACGAAAAAAACCTTCACTCCCGAAGACGAAAACAACCTAACGCTTTTAGGTTTTTTGTTGTTCACCGCCCCGCCGAAGAAAACCTCGATACACACGGTCTCGGACCTCCAAAAACTCGGTGTTGAGCTGAAAATCCTGACAGGCGACGGGCCCATCGCCACGAAGAAATTGTGTTCCGACATCGGGTTTGTGATGCGCGAGAACCGCATCGTGCTCGGCTCGGAACTCGAGCAACTCGGAAAAACGGAACTCGAGGAATGCGCCGAAAAGTACAACGTCTTCGCGCGCGTCACGCCCGAACAAAAATACGCCATAGTCCTCGCACTGCGCAGGAGAGGCCACACGGTCGGCTTCATGGGCGACGGAGTGAATGATGCCCCCGCGCTCCGCGCAGCCGACGTCGGAATTTCCGTAAACAACGCGGTTGACGTTGCAAAAGACGCCGCAGACATGTTGTTGTTCAACAAGAGCCTCGAAGGCGTGTTGACCGGCGTAAAAATCGGCAGGAAGGTCTTCGGAAACATCACCAAATACATCCTGAACACCATAAGCGCAAACTTCGGAAACATGTTCACAGTCGCGATTTCCTCCCTGGTGTTAAAATTCTTGCCGTTGCTCCCGTCGCAAATCCTGCTGAACAACCTGGTATCCGATGTTCCCCTCCTCACAGTTTCAACGGACAACGTGGACAGCGTTTTCCTCCGCAAGCCGAAAAAATGGAACCTTAGCTTGATTTCAAAATTCATGGTCCAGTTCGGTTTTCTGAGTTTCATTTTTGACGCCCTCACCATCGTACTCCTGATATACTGGCTTCAGGCACCCGAAGACCCGTTCAGAACCGCATGGTTTTTGGAATCGGTTTTGTCAGAAATCATAATAACCTTTGCAATCCGCACGCAGCAACCGTTCTACAAAAGCCCCCCGAGCTTCCTGCTGCTCTTGACATCGGTGTTTGCATCCGTTTTGGGCATCGCGGTAATATACTCCCCAGTTGCGCATCTCTTCGGCTTCGTCCCGCTCGGCATTAACTACCTGATCATAGTGGCAATCGCGGTGTCGCTTTACTTCGCGCTAGCAGAGACGTGCAAACTGATATTCTTCAGGAGAAATATGATGTGATTGTAACATATGGCTATTAAGCGATGTTTTCGGACTATCTAAAATATTATAAATTTCCGAAAAATATGGGTGGAGCGAACCGCAGGTGAGCGAACAGAAATCGCTGTTATGCTCTCTGACCGAAGGGAAGACGAAATTTTAGTGCAACGATGCTAAGCAAAACCGCAGAGTTCCAGAGGTCGCAGAAAATTTGTTGTTGCCGTAGTTTTTTTCTTTAAGGGATTGCAGTCTATTTTGAATTTTGACCTTTGACCGAAAGCTTTATATACTTGTTATGAATATATATTCATTATAACAGTATGGAGGTGGATGAAAATGCCAGGACTAGATGGAACAGGACCATTGGGATTAGGACCTCTAACAGGTAGAGGTTTGGGACCATGTGGTTGGGGAATGCGAAGAGGATTTGGCATAGGTTACAGAAGATGGCTTGGTTTAAGATATGTAAGACCTGTAACTTTAACCAAAGAAGAACAAAAGAAAATCCTAGAAGCAGAGCTTAAAGAAATTGAAGCAGAAAAACAAGAAATAGAGGAAAAACTCAAAGAGTTGAAATAATGCCAAGACCGAGACTTTGCAGAAGAGTGGGTTTCCAACCGAATGTAACCTACTTCAAACCAGTAGGAATCAGAATGATAGAGCTAGAGGAGTCTATCCTAGCTGTTGATGAATTTGAGGCTGTGAGGTTAAAAGATTTGCTTGGTTTAGAGCAAGAAGAAGCAGCTAAAAAAATGAATATCTCACAGCCAACTTTTCACAGGTTGGTTTTATCTGCAAGGAAAAAAATTGCTGATGCTTTGGTTAATGGTAAAGCAATCAAAGTAGAAGGAGGTAACTATAAAATGCCAGTTGCAAGAATGGGTAGGGGTTTTGGAAGAAGAGCAGGAGGGTCACCAACAGTTTGTGTTTGTCCAGTTTGTGGAAATCAACAACCTAAAATTGCAGGTCTTCCATGCTCTCAAATAAAATGTAGCAAATGCGGCTCCTTGATGGTAAGGGGCGATTAAATAAATTGC
>CAZEGI010000006.1:14025-43052 GCA_964512105.1 uncultured archaeon | reverse complement strand
AACTTGCAGATGCGGAAGGCCTGAAAGAGCACAAAAAATCCGTAAGCGTTAGATTTCCCTGACCGCTTGAATCAGTTTTCCATTCTCTTTTTCAGTACCAACGCTTATCCTTACAAAATTTCCTCTAAACCCGCTGAATTTGCCGAACTTTCTCACGATAATTTTCTTATCCAAAAGTTTCCTGTAAAACCCATCCGCACTCATGGGTGAAACATCGACCAGCAGGAAATTCGCTTCGGAAGGATACGCCTTAAATTTTTTACCCAATTCCTTATACAAAATTTTTCTATCCTTCCGGATTTTTTCAACGCATTTTTTCATGTACGCAACATCATCAAGCGCGGCCACTGCGGCCTCTATCGCTATTGAATTCACGTTGAACGGCGGCCTTATCCGCTCCATAAGCCCAATAACTTTTGCATCCGCAATCATGTAACCGACACGCAAACCCGCAAGCCCGAACGCCTTCGCAAACGTCCTGAGCACGATAAGGTTGTTGTACTTTTTTGTAAGTTCCACCACGCTTTTTCCGTAAAACTCGACATATGCCTCGTCAACCACCACGATTTTTTCAGTTTTTAAAATTTTTTCGATATCTCCCTTACTTATCACAGTCCCAGTCGGGTTGTTCGGATTGCCCAGAAACAAGATGTTCGTATTTTTTATTTTTTTAATAAAATTTTTAACATTAAATTTGAAATTCTTATCCAATGGAACGCTCACCGGTTCAATGTCATAAATCCTTGGAACAAGTTCGTATTCCGCATATGACGGGTAAACGCTTGCGGTTCTTCCCCGAAACGTCTTTAACACAAAATCCATGAGCTCATCGGAACCGTTCCCGAGGATTACGTTTTCCGGCTTTACCTTACAATAACGCGCTATTTTTTCCTTCAGTTCAGGATACCTATAAGGATAAACATAAACCTTCCCGGCACTATCCCTAATCGCTTTCACTACCTTCATTGAAGGTCCGTAGTTGTTCTCGTTCGATGCCAACTTTATGCAGCCCTCTATGGTTTTTCCCGGAACGTATTCGTCCAGGCCGAAAACCCAGGGCTTTACCGTTTCCTTCAGGTTCATTTTAGCCTTTTCATGAATTGAATCGGATTGTCTTTCACCACCTTTAATGCTTCGTTCTCATCCAAACCCGCATCCAGAGCGACCTGCAACGCAGTTTCCTGCGTTACCAAATCCTCTGGTTCGTGAGCGTCCGTGTTTACCAGAAGTTTCGCTCCGGTTTTTTTTGCAATTTTTGCAACCCACTCGTTCCCCGTGCAGTGACCTCTTCTCGTGCTTAGCTCGAGGTAAATGTCGTTTTTTCTTGCGGTTTCTGCGTTTTTCTCCGTGATTTTTCCCGGATGTGCGAGTATGTCCACATACCTGCACTTCACCGCCTCCCTGTTCGTTCCTTCTTCCACCGGCTCGACAGGAGTTTCGCCATGGACCACCACCAAATCCGCTTTCAGCGCCTTTGCCTTTTTCGCGAGTTCCGCGATTTTGTTTTTTGGTATGTGCGTCAATTCCACACCAACGTAAACCTTAATGCCCCATGGAATCTGTCCTTTAATTTTCTGCTGGCATTTCAGCACGTGCTCAAGGTTCGTGAAATCCACGTGGTCGGTTATTGCGATTGCCTTGTAGCCCTTCACGAACGCGCGCCTTACCAGTTCCGTCGGGCACAAAACGCCCTCGCTGAAAAAAGTATGCGTGTGAAAGTCGCATCTTTTGCCAATATCATTCGCCATGGTTAATCATGCATGTATAAACTTAAATTTTACCATGTATTCCTATTCTATCACATGGAAATCATTTTTTTGGGAACGTCGGGTTGCATACCCACGGAGCACCGGGGCCTACCGAGTGTTCTGATAGATCACCTCAACCAGCAATTCCTCTTCGACTGCGGCGAAGGGACGCAGAGACAGATGAGGATGGTGGGGATAAACTTCATGAGAACAGACAACGTTTTTCTCACGCACCTGCACGCGGACCACTTTCTCGGTCTTGGAGGAATGATACAGAGCATGGATTTTCTGGAGCGCGACACCGATTTGAACATCTACGGACCAAAGGGAACAAAAGAAACAATAAACCACCTGCTTTCGGCCGGGACGTTCGGGCTTGACAGTTTTGATGTTAAAGTTCATGAAATCAAACCCGGCTTGGTGATGGAAGAAGGGAAATTCCAGATAACCTGTGCCAAAACCCTGCACACGCAAAACTCGCTTGCATACTGTTTCGAGGAAAAGCCGCACCGCGAATTTTTGAAAAAAAAGGCCCTTGAACTTGGGGTTCCCGAAGGGAATCTTTTTTCAAAGCTGCAGGATGGTCACTCGATAAAGGTCAAGGGAAAAACTATACGTCCTTCACAAGTTCTCAGCGATCCGATTCTTGGAAGGAAGGTCGTTTACACCGGAGACACGAAACCGTGCGATTCTGTAATAAAACTTGCAAAGGGCGCTGATGTTTTAATTCACGAGTGCATGTTCTCACAGGAGGATTTCGAAAAGGTTAAGGATATGGCACACTCAACCACCAAAGAGGCAGCAGAAGTCGCAAAGAAAGCCAACGTGAAACAACTTTACCTCGTACACTTCAGCCAGCGGTACAAAGACCCAAAAATACTCGAGAACGAGGCAAGGAAAATATTTCCGGAATCTTATGTTGCGAGCGACCTAGAAAGGATAAAGGTGCCGAAGCATTGGTAAATACTCATCAATGTTGCGTGTACATCTCGTACATCGCCATCTGCTCGATTATGCTCGGGTCTATCTCATTGAGCGATTCCATCATCTCCCTGAACGTTTCACCCAAACGTCTAATGAATTTCCTTATGGGTCTGTCAACTCTTTTGACAGCCACCTCAGCCGAAAGAACTAAAGGGACTATAGGTATCGTCAGTTTAAGTCCGGATTCAACAAGCGGCTCCTGCTGTGCCCTGTTGAGTGCAGTCTCTATAGTTTGCTTATACTCCGGAAGCCCTGCACTGATTGCCCTAAGCTGTTGTGTTATCTCCCCATAGTATCGCTCCTGCGTCTGCCTGTCCAATCTCCCCACATTTTCAACCAGCAATCTAATGTCACCCCGCAGCTGCTCCTGGGTGGATTCACTTGCGAGTCTCACAGCGCTTTCTATACTCTCGGCCAATCTTCCGTGCTCCAAACTCATCTGCGCCCTTGCCCTACCTATCTCATCCCTCATAAATCCTTTCAAACCCTCGAGTTCTTCGAGTATGACCCTTGTTTCTGTAGTGTCCCTGATATGCGCCTTGTCGTGTTCATCAACATTACCCCAAAGTCCGCGAAAGGTTTCAACATCCTTCAGTGCGTAAGTGCGGTTGGTTGCAAGACCCCTCGCCACGATAAGGTCCGTAGCATGCATCAATCTCACATAGGGCTTGTCGGAAAAAACCGCCGCAAGTTCTGGGTCTTCCTCATCGAGCCGATCCTTGAGTTTTATAATCGCAGCAACCACGTGCGAGTTGTTGCCCATGAACCCTCTTTTCACTTCTCGTCTCTCCGTGCTGTCCAACTCCGGAAGGTCGGGGTCGACAGAAAGTATTTCGTCAAGTGCATCTGCTATCCTCTCCCTCTGAATTCCCACTCGTGCACTCAGCCCGTTTATCTGGTCCTCGAGTGTTACCTCCAATGGGATACCCATGTACAAGGGTTCAAGATAAACACCGAATCTCGATTTCCCTACTTTTCCTTGGGCGCAGGGAACCTCACTTATCCTGTATATCCTCCTGACGTTGTCCTCCCGCATCAACAGCCCGTATCTGACCGGCTTGCCCTGGTCGAGGAATTCATAAACATCAAGAGTCATGTTATCGTTGGTTTTTGCTCTACCTACGATTCTTCCCGTCGCCATTATCGAACTTCCCGTTTCTGCGATTCTTTCCGCGGGTTCTCTAATCTCTTCGAATAGCACCCTTCTGTAATAATAAGTATGGTCCGATTTTTTCGTTGGCGGCACTACAAACAGGTGGGCGTCAAACCCCACACTCATCTTATCCCCCATAGGGCTCCAGTGTTTCCTTACGGCAGTAACGTTTCCGCTGCGGTCAAAATCCACACTGACAGCAAACTCCGGTGGTTTTCCGAGTTTTGATGGTGATGGCACACCCATCTCACTGAATCCTGGGGCGCTTTCCGTAAGCGGAAGGTGAACCAGCATCGTGCATCCATCATCATGCTCAACAGAATCCGTGAGGTCGTGATTTTTCCGTATGACCCTTATGGTTCCCACATCCGGAAACAAATTCTCAACAAAACCATGGGCAACCAGCTGCTCCAAAGTTTTTGTAACCCTCGATACAAGGAATCCATCGCTGGTCAACGAACAGTAACTTTCAAGCGTGCATATCGGATAAAGCGAGCGCGGCCCGAGTCGGACGCTAGCCATTTTTCTCTCGGCAGCATCAACGCTCTCAGAAGTTCCGAAACCGAGAGTCCTGCCCCTCATAGGCTTTCTGACAACACCAAGATCAACGGTTCGTATCTGGGGATTAGACTCGAGACATACCCCCAATCTATCCTTGCCATTTGTTGTGCCAATAAGTTCATGGATTGGAGTCGTATTTATCTTTTCTATAACAGCTTCAAGAACGCCTACCAGTTCCCCCATCGCTGCTCTTCGTTGTTCCGAGTCATCCGGAAGGTCCTTTACCCTTACACCACTCAGCGATGTTTCTTTTCTCTGTTTTACCTTGCTTTGCATAATATATTTCTCGCAGTTAGGAATTAAATACCACCAAATTGGGAAAAAGGTTTGGGCCCGCTGAGATTTCTGAACCGCGGAAAACCTAAGGTTTTCCCCAGTTCCAAGTTCCTCCTGACCCTTCCCTAAGTGCGACCTTTGGTCGCATATTCTTCTTTCTTTTGGGGATGAAAGCACTTTTCTTTCTTAGGAAGAAAGAAAAGGGTTTCTATGGGCCCGCCGAGATTTGAACTCAGGTCTCTAGCTATTTTGCAAGGCGGCTAAGCATAGCGCATGCCGCCTATTTTTGATCAAACTTTTCCTAAAAGTTTGTCCCAAAGCTAGAAGGATAGACCAAACTACCCTACGGACCCTTTTGATTCGTGAATCGATTAATTACCACATCGCCGTAGTTCAGGTGCGTTAAGCCCTTGGCTTAATGCGCCATGTTTTGGTAAACCTTTTGTTAAAAGGTTTCTACCCTACGGACCCGTGAAATAATAATATGAAGATTAAATATATTAGTTGTGTGATATTATCTTAAAATGAGAAAAATCTTATTGCTTTTAATCGTTCTCTTCATTATCGAAACCGTCAATGCTGCAAACATCACAAGCGATTTCATGGTCCTCCAGTGGAACTACAGTTCCAAGGAGGTCATAAGTGGTTTGGCTGTCGGTGACATAGATAACAACGGTTATGATGAGGTGGTTTTTTCATCATCCAAGGAGGGGGTTGTCTATGCTCTCGATAACAATGGTGTGATGAAATGGAAGGCTGACATCCACACGTACGTTAGCGACGTTTACCTTGGTGATATCAACAGTGATGGCAATCTGGAGATCGTGGTGAATGCCGGCACCCATTTCCAGGTTTTGTCCTCAACAGGCGAAACTTTGTGGAAGTATTCATTCCGTCCGGGCACGATTGATGAGGTACTTGACGTATACATAGACGACCTGGATGGGGACGGCAAGTCCGAGCTACTTTTGGGCGCATGTGCGAAATCGCGCTGTGACAAGGGGTATCTCTACGTTATCAACGCAAGTGGGGGGCTCATAACGAGTTACACGACTGCTGATGTTTGTCCTAACAAAATTTCCTCGGCAGACCTAGATGGAGACGGAAGAAAAGACATCGTGCTCGGAACAGTCAACCGTGGGATAAGAACGTATCAGGGGTGTGATGTAAAGTTCGGGAATCCTGCAAGCGTGATTGCGCTGAAACTTGATGACAAGGAACTCAGGCCACTTTGGGAATACCCAACCAGCGGTGGCGTCAGAGGGTTGCTCATCACGGATGTGAATGGCGATAAGCATGGCGATGTTCTTGTCGCCTCACAACCCAATTTCTATCTCCTGGGGAATGACGGCAATCTCGAGTGGGATTACCCTGCGGTGAGTTATGTTGAGAGCATCCACGCATCAGACCTGGATTTTGATAACAAAACCGAGGTTTTGTTAGGTTCGGATAGTATGTACGTTTTCGACAGGAATGGCAGATTGAGATGGACTGGCATAACCAACAGCAGGGTTTATTCCGTTTTCGTGACGGATCTGGACAACGACGGCAGACTCGAGGTTATTGCAGGCTCTGACAGGATCTACATATACAACGCTACCGGCGGTTTGCTCTGGACCTCCAAGGGGTTCGTATCCATTAACAGTATCGAAGTTTCGGACCTGGATCATGACCAGTACCCCGAAATAATCGTGAGCTCGGTTAAACACGTCTATGTCTTTAAAACGGGCGCATACGGAAAGCGCATTTATGCCACGAACTACTACCTTAAAGCAGAGAACTTTTACAAATCCAATTACCTGGCGGATGCGCTCAAGTACGCGAACATGTCCAAACAGCTGTACTCGGAACTCGGCGACCTCCAGGGCGTTTCCAGATGCATAAACCTGGTATCCAACATAAGCATCCAAATGGCCGGCCACGAAACTTTGCTGAAGGATGCAAAGACGAACTACAATCTCTCGAGGGAGGCGTTCATCGCAAAGGATTTCGTTAACGCACTGAGGTATGCCATCGCTGCAAGGGAGAAGTATCTGCTGCTTAACGATACATATTACACATCAAAGTGCGACGAGACGATAAACAGTTCGTGGATGGGGATAAAGTTTGCCGCAGACGAGTTGTACAAGAATGCAACCGATAGGTACAACAACAGGGACTACAAAAATGCGCTGAAGGATGCGGAAAAATCGAGGGAGTACTATACACTCATCAACCACTCCGAAGGCGTCGCAAACGTAGAAAATTTGATATCCCGGATAAGTGACAGGATATCGGAAAAAACCCCCGGCATACTCAGCAGAATAAAAATTTCGGGTGAAACGTACAAGACGGCAGGTATCGCTGCTGTTGTTGTGATGCTCGCTGCGGTCATTTTCGTGGTTGCGAGAAAGGCATCAAAAAAGTTCAGGCGCCCGAGTTTCGGGAAAGGTTTGCGTGCCGAGGAGAAGGAGATGATACGCAAATACAGGGAGTCGAAAAAAACCGAAGAGGAGTCGTGGGGTTCCCTGAGAAGGACGCCGCCAAAAACAAAGGTGCAGGTCGTGGCCGAAGACCCGCACAAGATGGAGTATCTTTCAAGATACAAAAAACCGGTGAGGGTTCGCAAAATTTCCAAACATCATCACAAGAGGATTGGCGTTACAATCAAACTGAAAAAAGTTTAACTCGCTATATGTTCCGATATTTGCGCAGTCTCAATATATCATGAATCCTCCTCGCAGCAGTGTCGGCGAAAAACAGTGCCAGTGCAGCAATCACGAAATATAACGTCAAAAGTTTCCGCTCCTTTACATCCTCCACCGATTTCTCTTTCGCGTAATCCAGAATGTCGCTCTTCAGCAGTTCGAGGTCCCTCAGGGTATAAAATTGTCCGTTCGTGATTTCACTCAGGCGTGCGAGCGTGCCGATGTTGATGCCCAGAGAACCGTACTCGTCCGGGTAATTCACTGCCACGGCATCCGTGTCCTCACCCTCTTGGGTTGATGCCTTCAGACCGTAAAAACCTGTGCTTTCGGGGCTGAAATCGGACTTGAATTTGTTGAGCCCGATTTTTTCTGCCGAAAGGGTAGTGACTTTATCTACATGCTTCAGGTAAACCGAAGGCGTTTTTTCGGTTTGCACTTCAAAATTCGCGGTTTTCCCGAGGTTCGTGTCGATGCTTGAAATTCTTACGCTCTTTGACTTCTCCAAATCGCCGATTGCCCAGTTCGTCGTTGCTCCTATCAGGCTGCCCTTGTCCTTCGTGTAGAGTTCCGAACCCCATAATTCGCCGTTGTCCGTTGTCAGAACCGCAACCCTTCCCAACCCGAACCTCCAGACCGTGAGCAACGGTTGCGACGTTCCGGATGTGAGCAGCACCTGCGCTATAGATTTTTCATCCACCCTGTTGAAATCGCTGACTGAAACGTAATCCCAGTCAAGGTTTTGCGTTATGAAGTGATACCTCGTTTTAATGTTGACGGGGTATGTTTTCTTTTCCGCTTCCTCCTCTTCCTTGCCGAATTCTATTCTCAGCCGTTGATACTCCTCCGGCTTGAAGTATAGGCCCTTGCCGGAATATGCGAGCTGCTTCATCACAGCTTCGTCGGTATCGAAACCAACGCCTATCGCATGCGTGACAATGCCTTCCTTTGCAAGCTCCGCTACACGTTCAGCGGTTAGCTCCACGCGGGTCTTTCTTATGACGCCGTCAGACAGTATCACTATGTACTTGCTGCACGTGAAATACCTGAGCATTTCCCCTGCGGTTCCTATCGCTCCGAGCAGGTCGGTGCCGCCGCCAAATTGCAGTCGCAGAATTTTTTCTTCTAAGTCAGTGCGCGTGTTCTCCAACTTGTCGATTGGTGCCACAACGTACGGCATGGTGTTGAACGCCAGTACTCCCACACTGTCCCTCGCATCCAAATCACGGAGCATCTTTATCGCGAGCGCCTTTTCGACATCTATCTTAGTATTTTCACTTTGACCGTATTCCGTGCTCAGCGAAACGTCTATAAGGAACACCACCGCTATCTCCTTTCTCCTGTCGCGGGCCTTTTCTGCGGATTTCACCGGAAGCAGATTTTCAAGGTAGCTGTTGTAATAGCCGCCAAACTCAAACGAGTTTTTACCGCCAACCACTACCAGTCCGTTGTCGTCCAGTAGGTAATCCCTGAGGTTGTCAACGTCGTTTTTGCTGAACTGGTTTGCATTGAGGTCATCCAGCACCACCGCACCGTAATCCCTGTAATCAACATCCGTGCTCTGGGTCGAACTCACCTGATAAAGGGTTCCCAAAGCATGGGCGAGCGCGGAGTATGAGTTGTTCGTTATAAGAAGCACGCGCGGTTTGTCAACGACGTCCACCGCCTTGTAAAAAACATCGTTTTCCGCAAAGCGGTCGTCGTCGGGTTCTATAGAAAATTTAAGTTCATGGACGCCGGTTGTCGAGAAACTTATCGTCAGCGGAATTTCCAGGGTCTCCGTTTTTTGTGCAACGACCTTCTGGTAAAAAGGTTCGTTGTCCACCCACACCCTGAGTTTGTACTCCGTTTTCTCATCGAACGTTTTTCCAATCACCACCGTTATCTCGTAATCCGACTTCGCGGTTGTTTTTTTGTTGCCCCGAACGTCCGAAATGTAGACATCCGGTTTCTCTATCTCCGGCGCCAGTGACAGTATCGTCACGTTCGCATTCCTGAGCGCCTTTGCGACCTCTATCGGGTTTCTGCCGTAGTTGCTGTTGCCGTCGGACACCAGCACTACAAGCGAATTGCTCCTTGTGGTCTTTATGAGGTTGTGGTACAAAGCATCGCCAAGCTCCGTCCTATTGCCCTTGGAGAACGTCTCAAGTTTTACAGCGTCCGATTGCTGCGTGAGGTTTCCGACGGTTGCACTCAAATCCTTCATCAGATTTTCGGCAGCGGTCAAACTCTCGTTGCTCATGATCTCCATGCTCGCCGACGCATCGTCGAGTATCGTTATCGGCGGTATCTCATGCCTTATCCGTTTGCTCTGGATCAGATACGGTGATGCAAGTGCGATTAAAAGCAGTGAGAGTATGAAAAATCTCACCAGCATGAACTTCAGCTTTCTCCCACGGAATTTTCCGTTTCTTATTATAAAATACAGAATCAGCACGACCGGAATGATGAGGAGCAGCATCGCGGGCTTCTCGAATCTTACGTCAAGTGAGAATCTCTGCAACCACCAGCTGGCCGAACTGGCTATCCAATTCGCGATGTCTGCCGGGTTCATATAAGGCCCCTCCTCTTGTAAAGCACTGCCTCAAGCAGCAGCATCAGAATAACAACAACAATCAGTTCTCTGAGGTAATCCTTCTTGACCTTTGCTGGTTTTTTCTCGACATCGAACTCGGAACCCATGACAGCGTCGGAACTTCCCGAACTGATGTTCGACTCCTGCTCATTAAGCAGATTTACCGGAAGGTCAACTTTTCCGTCCTCATAACCAAGCGTGTAGACGCCCGCTTCGTCCAGGAACAGTTTGTTCGTGGTTGCACGTTTGCCCGATGGCGTCGTGATTTCAACAACGCCGGGTAATGAGACGTACTCGCCGGTTCTATGGTCCATTATCCCTACCGTATGCCGTTCCCTGTTCATGAAATTCAGCAGGTTTGACAGCAGTATAGGGAAGGAGTAACTGTGCTGGAGATTACTCCACTTCTCGTCCGGGTTCACTCCAAAATAAATCACCCCGCCGTTTCCGTAACTCCGGTAGGCGAGCAGGGAATTGTTCTCCGTTTCCAGCAAACTCACCGAATCATTCTCCAGCACCGTTTTGTAGTACCTCTTCACCACCACGTTCTTCAGCGTTATATCCTTCGTAACCTCATGGTTCTGCGTTATCCTTACCGTTTTTTCCGCACCGACGATTTCGCGTATCTCCACGGGCATGAGTTTTTTTAGTTCGTCGGTGTACAGACCCTCAAGATTCTCGGTTCCAACAACTATCAAAGTTCCGCCATCTTCCACATACCCCTCAAGATTCCTGAATGTTCCTGGAAGTATCACTTCAGGGTTGACGCTGCCGACAATCACAAAATCGTAGCCCTCGGTGTCAGGGATTACGGGGGGAAATACCGGCTTCAAAACAGCGTTGTCGAGCGAGAACACGGCCAGCCGTAAATATATGTCGCGGTTTTCGGAAGTCAGGAGCATAATCCTGTGGGTTTTCAGTTCCGGTATCAATGCAAACGCCTTGTTATCCACCTCCAGGTCGTCGCTCTTCTCCAACTCTACGGTTATAAGCTGTTCGTCGTCCGATATGCTCGGGCTGAAGTGGAAAAACGTATTGCTGAAAGCGTTTATCTGCTCCTCCGAGCCTGCAATCTGTACATCGTCGCTCTTTACCCTCACGTTTATCATGCCTCCCCACCCCCCGCTATTCTTAACGTTGAATCCGAGAAACAATTTCCTTTTATCGTCAGCAGAACGCTCTGCCTTGATGTTCGTTATCCCCAGGTTGTTGTCCGAGTTACCGACCCGTATGAATGAAACTTCTATGCCCTCCAGGGAGGCGAGTTTTTTTGCAACAGCCGGGCTTAAACTCTCCGAATTCGAAAAATCCGAAATCACGTAAATAATTTTTTTTAGCGTGCTTCCCGACAGCATGTCCCTCGCCAGCAAAATCGAGTCCCCGAGGTTCGTTGCGGTATCCGCGCACTCCACTTTATCCAAGGCCACAATTGCGCTTTCCCTGTTGCCTGCGCTCAGCGCCGCGATTGGTATGTTCTCGGCGAGCACAATGCCTGCAAAACTTTTTTCACTCAGTTTGCTGACGATGCTGCCTGCGATTTTTTTACCCTCCTCGAATCTGGACGGCTCAACGTCGCTTGCCTTCATGCTTGCGGACGCATCCAAAACCACCACAATCGTTTCGTCTTCCGTTTGCACCTGCTCCGTCATGATAAAAGGCCCTGCGAGTGCCAGAACCAGCACCGTTATTATCAAAATCTGGAGCAAAAGCAGCGGGTCATGCACGAATTTCTGCAAAAAAGAACTGAACCTTTTTGTCTTTTCAATCGCCATTATGAACATAACCGAAGGTATGACGATGTGTTTCGGCTTCGGTTTCAGCAGGTAAAGTATTATTACCGGTACAATTAGCAGCAGGCCCCAGAGTGCAGTCGTGTTGGTTAACCCGAGAGGTGGCATTTTAAGATCCTCTCCTCACACCACCAACAAGTTCGATAAACGCGTCTATGATTGGTTTATCCGTGGTCAGCGTCACGAACGTTATCCCCAGACTGTTGCAGATTTCCCTTATGGACATTATGTGTTCCTGCAACCTCTCCTTGTACTCGTGCTTGAAACCCGGGCTGAGGAACGTTCGTTCCATGCGTCTCGTTTCCGAATCTTCGAACTTTATGTCGTCGTCCCATCTCAAATCCACCTCGCCCGGGTCGAGAATCTGTATCATGGTCACGTCCTTCGAGTGCCGCGCCATCCTGTAGATGCCATCCTTCAAAGAATCAAGTGGTTCTATAAAATCGGAAATTATTATGCTCAGGGACTTTGATTTTATGAGTTTGGTGTATTGACCGACAGCCATCGACAGGTTGGTTTTTCCGTAAAGCTGCGTCGTGTTCAGCAGGTGCAAAACCTTGAACAGATGCGTTTTGCCCTTCTGCGGTTTCATAACATCCCTGAGCGTTTCTGAGTACAAACCGGTTGTAAATTTCTCGTGGTTTTTGACAGACAGGTAACTGAAACCGAGCGCGATGCTGCCTGCGTAGTCGAATTTTTTCATCCTGTCAGTACCGAAGTCCATGCTCGCAGACGCATCCAGAAGTATGTGCAGTATCATGTCCTTCTCCTCTTCGAACCTGCGTATGTACAACTTTTCCGTCCTGCCGTAAACGCGCCAGTCTATCAGTCTGAAATCGTCGCCTGCAAAATATTCCCTGTGGTCCGCAATCTCCAAACCCCTTCCGGGCACGATTGACGGACGGCCTCCAGAAACGACGTTCGAAACCCGTTTCCTCATGACCAGGGTCAGTTCCCCGAGTTCCTCAAGAAATGATGGGTCTATCGCCATTGCACACCACTACACAGCTTTCAGTATCTCCTCTATAACATCGTCCGGTGTTATCCCCTTTCGTTCTGATTCGAAGTTCAGTATCAACCTGTGCCTCAAAACAGGGAATGCCATCGTTTTTATGTCCTCCTTGCTCACGTAATTCCTGCCCCTGAGAAGCGCGCGCGCCTTGGCAGCCAACACTAAACCGATGGAAGCCCTTGGGGATGCCCCGTACTCAAGATAGCGATGCGCAGCACCACCATCAACCGGTCGCGTTGTCGTTACAATCTTGAGTGCATACTTTCGTATCTCATCCGCAATCGGCATCTTTCTCGTAAGCTCCTGCATGGCCTTTATCTCGTGCGCACTCAAAATTTTTCTGACCGGTGGCAGTGACCCCGAGGTGTAAAGCTGCACTATCCTGTCCTCGTCCTTCTCATTTGGATAACCAATCAGTATCTTCAGCAAAAATCTGTCAACCTGCGCTTCAGGTAACGGGTAAGTGCCCTCCATCTCTATCGGGTTCTGGGTCGCAAGAACAAAAAACGGCTCCTCGAGTTTGTAGGTCGTCGTACCGATTGTCACCTGCTTCTCCTGCATCGCCTCCAATAACGCGGACTGCGATTTCGGCGTCGCCCTGTTTATCTCGTCCGCAAGAAGGACGTTTGTGAACACCGGACCGGGCTCAAACCTGAAGCTTTTCCTTCTGGAAGCGTCCTCCTCTATGATGTACGTTCCAGTTATGTCGGAAGGCATGAGGTCGGGAGTGCACTGAATCCTGCGGAACTTGAGGTCCATCACGTCGGAAAGCGTTTTTACAAGAAGCGTTTTCCCCAAACCCGGAAAACCCTCGAGCAGCGCGTGGTTGTTCGTGAATATCGCGACAAGAATCTGCTCAACGACATCGTCCTGACCGATAAACGCCCTTCTCGCCTCGTCCAGGATTTTTTCGTGCAGGCTTTCAACCCTCTTGTAGGCCTCCTGCGGCCCGTAGGTGGAATCCATTTTTTTGTAGTATTTTTCCTCTTCACTCGTTTCGGCAGTTTTGTCCTTGCTCACTGCCTCCCAGATACTTCCCCCTCTTTTCATTTGCTTACCTCCAACAATCCTTCAAAATACCTTCGCACTATGCTTTCGTGCTCCGCGGCTATCGCGCACTCATCACACATGTCTGCGGATTCAACCTCAGTAATCTCGATGGGTTCGGTCCTGACGTTTTCCGTGGTTTCATCCACGTTTATTTCCCCGCCGTATTCCGGGTGCAGCTGGAAATCAAGGTCCTGGCCTTCGAGATTCGCAGAGGACGCATCGCCGAAGATGTTCGGGTTTTCGTTACTCCCAACGCCGCCGCCCATTCCAGGAATCGGGCCGACGTTGTAACCGGGCTGCTCACCGCCCGAACTTGCACCCAACCTTCTCTGCTCGTTCTCGTTCGAGTAATTGCTTACCTCGAAATCCCTGCCCCATTCCATCCCATTGAAACCCTCGCCGCGGTCTATAACCGTTCTCATTCCGCCAAGTGCTCTGTCCTTCAGGAATCCAAGGTCAAATCCCCTGAAATCTATCATCGTCAGCGTGAGTATAATAAACGTGAGAAGTATCACTGCATAAACCCTTTTTGCGACATCCGGCGTTTCAACGAATCTCGATGTTCTCAGTCCGTCAATATCGACCACAACATCACTTATAAGGCTGTCAACAATCACATTCCTCCTGCCCCTGTTATCGAATGCGGTTTTCAGTTTTTCGTCCAGAGTGGGATATTTTTTCCCAACGGCATCAACGACGCGCACCCTCATCTCTCTGGCAAGCAGAACAAAAAAACACACCACTGCCGGCACGAGAGCATAAAGCGCGTTTATCCCCAAAAGCTGGCATAAAATCGTGAACAGAAGGAATGCGAGAATAACATTCAGGAGCAGATGGTAAACCCTCACTTCAAGGAACGTTTTCCTGAATTCGTCGATGCGCATGGTAAATTTATCCATCCTACTCCAGCAATTTTTTCATTTTGTAGACGATGTCCTCAAGTTCGTCAACCAACCCTTCAAGGTCGTTCAGCTCGCCTTTCAGTTCACTCATGTCGCTTTGCAAATCCGTTTTCAGAGCCGAGTTGGTTACGTCATCAATTTTATCGTCCATCTCCTTCGTCACGTTCTTCGCTGCAAGAACCTTTTTCCTCATAGAAACGCGGGAGTCGTCAACATCATCGACGTGCGTCCCCATGTTGAGCAGTGCGGATTCGGCAGCCACAAGTTGGTTGCTTACATCGGTCAACTCCTTCGTTTTCAGCTGGTAATTGACATCACAAACATCTAGGTCCTTTTTCGCCTCTGTATACGCACTTTCCAACCTTTTATTCTCCCCCCGAGTTATATTCAAATCCTCCTGGAGCTCCTCCTTTTCCCCTTGCAAGGCGGTGAAGTGCTCTCCGAGTGAAAGTTCACGGTTTTTTGAAAGGTTTAGTTCGTTGATGTAGTCCAGCAGGATTTTCTCTTTCTTGTTGAGCAAATCTTCCTTTGCGTTAACAAGCGTGATGGTCTCATTAAGCTCTGAGGCTTTTTTGTCGATATCTGTTTGGGCATCCGCATAACGTGCGCTAAGGCCCTGATAAACGCTTTTGTAATACAGCGTCAGTGCTATCATCGATACTAAACTCAGGAGCAGCAATCCGAAAAGTATAAAGTTCACGTCTTTTCTCATCGTGTTACTCTATTAGCAGGCAACCTTAAATTTACCCAATAACCCTCTCGCCACTGACTTAGTCATGACTTACCCAAAAATCACGCCCAAGTCACAAAACAGGCACATCCCAAACCGCAAAAAACAACATCCGTCGCCCCTGTCACAGTGCATGCATGCCTGCAGTCATGAGCAGAGGCATAAAAATCAGCCAAAATGCTTAAAAATCATGACAAAAAACGAAAGGTTTTTAAACTATCATGACTATGTCATAATAGTCATGAGAGATTCACTACCTGACCACAACAAGGAATTTGAACGGCTGGTTGGCGACCTGTCTGAGGCAGTGCACAACATAAGCGACCCAGTTGCCCTAGCAACCATGCTTTACTCCATCGCCGAGGAGAAGAAGTCCAGCAATCTTATCGTCAGAGACATAAACGGCAAATTCGACAACATCGTGCAGAAGCTGAACGACATCCTTGAGGAGCTGAAGAAACTTAACGAAAGAAAAACAGGGCAGGTTTCCGGCTTGCCGCATCCCGACGAACTCTCGGACCGCGACCGCGAAATCATCGAGTTCATCAGGGAGAAGGGCAGGGCATGCGCGGAGGAGGTCCAGGAAAAGTTCCAGTACAGCGGCAGAAACGGCGCATCTGCAAGGCTGAGCAACCTGTTCAAAAACAACATGCTCGAAAAAATCTTCATAGGCCGGAAGGTCTATTACAAATTAAAAACATAAAAACAAACAAAACACAAAAACATCACGCTTACCACCCCGCGTGGTAATTCAGCCAGCCACCATCCCCCAGCCTCTCTGTATAGGCTGGGGGCCATTCTCACAAAAAATCAAAAACAAACCAAGAAAACATAAATCAAGCTTACCACCCTGCGTGGTATATCCAACCGACCTTTTAACAAAAGGTCGATCAAAACAGGTGCGGCCTGCGCTTCGCTTAGCCGCACTGACGTCAAACAAACAAATCAAAAAAAACAAACACAAAACATCAAGCTTACCACCCCGCGTGGTAATTCAGCCAGCCACCATCCCCCAGCCTCTCTGTATAGGCTGGGGGCCATTCTCACAAAAATCACAGCAATTCGCTTAACCTTTTCGTGCCTTTCTCCAGAAGTTTCTCCAGATTCGTAAAATAATTCTCGGCAGAGTAACCCCACTTCCTCATGTTCCTTCGCCTTTCATAAATCAGTTCAAAATTTAAACCACCAAACTCCCACGGATGTATGAAAAAAACCTTATCCCGTTTCGGGAATTTTAGGAGAAGATTAAACAATCCCGGCGAAATCCCGAAGGTCTTTCCGCCTATGAAAATTGGAACTTCCTTGATGTTCCTGAATTTTTTCAAAGAATAGAACATGAGCGATGAATCGTACTCAAAATATTTGCTGATAATGGTCATGACCCGTTTGTCAACTCTTGCATACGGCGCTCTAAACCCCCTTGGTTTTATTTCGTGTTCGGCAAAAATTTCAATCGCCTCATGGATTTCGCCCTGAAGCTGCAGGTTGTTCAGCTTCGTCAAATCCACGTGCCTCAAACCGTGGCATCCGATTTCGTAATCTCGTGTATACTTTCTGACCTGTTCCTCCTTCTCGAAAAAATCCGCGCACACGAACATAGCCGCATCGCAGTTGTGTTTTTTCAGAAGACCATGGATTTTTTTCAGCCCTTCAATTCCGTAATCTGTATTAAGATACGGCGGGAAATCCGGCTCGACATCAACCGAAAGGTAAATCATTTTTAAACAATTTTTTCAACAAACCATTCCGCATCGAACTCCTGCAAATCCTCGTATCTCTGCCCGACGCCTACAAACAAAATCGGTTTTTTGGTCTCGTTTGTTATTGAAAGCGCGCAACCGCCCTTCGCGTCTGCATCAAGTTTTGCAAGAATAATGCCGTCAATTCCGACAGCATCATTAAACTCGCGCGCCTGTTCAACAGCGTCGTTTCCCGTAAGCGCGTCACCGACAAAAAGTTTCAAGTGCGGTTTGTTCACGCGGATTATTTTTTTCATCTCGTCCATCAGGTTCACGTTGGTTTGCATCCTTCCGGCGGTGTCCGCAAGAACCACGTCAACGTTCCTTGCCTTTGCATGGGCAACAGCATCAAAAATCACAGCAGCAGCATCGGCTCCTTTCTTGTGCGAAATCAGTTTGACACCCAGGGCATCGGCGTGTTTCTGCAACTGCTCTATCGCGCCTGCACGGAACGTGTCCCCCGCAGCAATAACAACCGAAAGTTTGTTGTTCATGAGATATTTTGCAAACTTCGCGATGGTCGTGGTTTTTCCGGTCCCGTTAATCCCGAAGAAAACTATCACACAGGGTTTTTCCGAATTTTTTATCCTTTCAATTATTTCTATTTTTTCTTCTTGTTTTAGAATTTCAAGCAAAACATCTTTCAGTGATTGTCGCACAAAGTCGGAAATTTTACCCTTGTCAATCTCTTTGTCTTCTATTCTTTCTTTTAATTTATCAACAATGACCCCCGCAGTTTCAACCGCCACATCGCTCTGTATAAGCTCAAGTTCAAAATCCGAGAGAATCTGCTCTAAATCCTGCTCAGAAAGAACAACCGTTTTGCTCAGGAGGCTTTTTATTTTGGTCTTTATGGTTATTGCGGCCTCTTTTTCGGGTTCTTTCTCAACTTCGAGCTTTTCTTCCTGAATTTTCGCGCGTTCCCCCATCTCTTCAGGAACTTTTTCAACCTCTTCGGCATGCTCTTCGGTTTTTTTGATTAGCGCCTTGAATTTGTTCTTCAGTAGGTCGAACATCTTGATAAGATACCAGAATTATCTACGTACTCCAAATTAGTGATTATCTGCTACAGATAAATACCCCATCTTCTCACGGGTCCACTTCGACCAGAATCTTATGCTCTCATTCGGATGATTCTCGTTTCCTTTTAGTACCTCATTTATCTGACACGCCAAACTATCCGGGTCTTCTCGCTGCCTTTCTGGAATCCAGCCCATAATATTGCCGATGGCCTCTATTGCATTCTTAATTACGACCGGATGGTCTCTCCCCGTGCGTATTATATCCGTCAGCGTCTGCAACAGTCTGCTGTTGTCCCTAAGGTGCTCACCCAACTCTTCAACACTTCTCTCGCGGAGTTTTCCAAGTATATACACGGCGGTTCTACGTCGGTCAAGATAGTCACTCCATATATCCTGGCCGCGTTCACGACTGTAAGTTCCCTGCATGGTGTCGTAAAGTGTGAGCGTGTCAGCATGCTGGTATGCAATCTCTTCGCGGGCACTCTCAGATGCTGCGATTGTGATTGCCATGGTCTTGGGCATCATGCCACGGCTTCTTGCAACATCGGCATCCGCGCGTCTTCCAAGGTTTGGCGTTATATGCCTCAACCTCTCAGTTCTTCTTTCAAGCATTTCATGGGTGGTTTCATAAACGATGTCCGTGATTGTCTTGTGAGGTTCCATCTCAAGTCTGTCCAGAACCATATCTACATTGGATATCACAAGGTCTGTTATTCCATCAAGTACATGCACTCTATACTCATCAACGTGCTCCCTAAGCCGGTCGCGCTCCATCATGAAGTGGAAGAATTCATCGGTGGAGGTGTAAACGCCACCACCATTCATCAGCTCACCTCTGAAATACAGTATACCATTATCATGTAATTGCCGCTCCAGGCCGCGTTCTATTGCGTTGTTTGCGCCTTCTATAATCATCTTGACCTTGAGTTTACCAACATTAGCGCTTGTTATGGCATTAGGCCCTGCAGCAGGAACAAGTATCGTTGCCTCCTGCTCCAAAAGCTCGTCTATGTTCTCACCTGCCGCAGCAGTCCAGCGTCTTTCAACAGTACCCTCATACAAATCTGTCGTGTGTATCCTATCCTTATCCAATCCGCGTTCTTCCGCGTCCTCCAAAACACGCCGTATTCCCATTAACTGGTCGTAGTCCAGACCATTTGAGTCGTATATGGCACCATGTCTGTCTGATACCCCAACAATCTTTATCCCGTACCTCTGATACTCTTCTATTATTATCTTCGCTACGCCAGAACCAACATCTCCAAAACCCTGGATTATGACCGAGAGGTTGCTCGTGTCTATGCCCATGCGTTCCATGAGTTTTTTGCGCCGAATCACAGCGAGCATTCCTTCAACAACACCGCGGCTTGTGACACTCCATTTGAAGTGGTCAAAACCACCTTCCTCGATTGACCTGCTCGTAGTCGCCAGTGGGAAGTTCTCTATCCCCAATTCTTCAGCCACTGCAAATGCCTTGTTCACTATGACGCTCATCATATCCTTTGACATGTTCATATCTGGCCCAGCGATGTAACTCCTGCCAAGAACGCCCGCGGTTATCGATGATGCTACCCAATCCTCTATTATCGCTTTTTTGTCTTCGTGTTCTTGATTGTCCTGACCCTCAACTATCCTTGTAAACCGTACCCCTCCTTTACCAAGAACATAGTCTTCAAGTTCTTCCTCGCCGTATACTGTGGTTATCGCTCTGTAGGCTTTTCCTTCGGATGCAACTATCGTCTTTCCACCGTCCCACGGGGTGTCCCAGAGTATATTCTTAATCTGCATTGCCTCCGCAAGCCTGACACCCTCATCCAGCATCCCGATTAACACGCTTTTGTCCTGTAGTTCCCCCCCTTCAGTGTATGCTATAAAAAGTGGTTTTTCTCCGGGATATGCCCTGTGCACCTCACCACGGAAAACGACCGTAACGCCAAGGTTATTTCTTATTCTATACTCATCAAAGGCATTGCTACTCCTAACGAATGATACCAATTCTTCTGGACTCATGCTCTCTGGAAGAATCTCACCAAAGTTATTTAGGGCAGTGACAAGGTCGCGTATTCCACGCTCCCTTATCGGTGCAGAAATTCCATCAGGTATAATCCGTTCCAGCAAATCCTCGCTAAACCCGTGTTCTCTCAAATCTGGGAGAGGTGCACGTGCCCTACCTGATGTTTTTGATACTTGAGAAGTCCTACTGCGCATACTATATCTATCGATTGCTAAATTAAATACCCTCGGTTATTTCTTAGTTTGCATCTCCCTAACCAGCCCTTCACCGACCTCGTTCAGTTCCGCGAGTTTATTCTCCAGTTCGGCTGCGGTTTCACCGATTTTCTTTCTCGCAGCATTCAGCTTTTCCTTCTTCGCCTCGAGGATTTTTTTAGCGTCGGCGATGGTTTTTTCAGCAGATATGTTTGCCCCAAGATTTATCAGGACCTTTTCGTTGTCCTTCAGTTCGGCCTTAGCATACGAGCCGGAACCAATCGGAACAAGAATCTCGGTCCCTTTTTTGTTCTCCTTTAATGAGTCCAGAGCATCGGAAGTTATGTCAATCTCGTCAAGCGCAGCGTTTACCATCTGCATCTGCGATGCCATCTCCCCGAGCTGCCTTTTGTAACCCTCGGTCCTTGCGATTACATCTCTCAATTCGGATTGCTTGTCCTTTCCTTCCATTCAGTCACCACCAAGAACGTCCGCTTCCTTGCCTTTACCTATAATCACCTTGTCCGGAATCCTCATCGCGAAAATCCCGTTTTCCACGACACCCGGAATGTTGTTCAGTAATCCCTCCAAATCCAGCGGGTCGCTTAAATCAAGATTTTTTACATCAAGAATAATATTGCCGTTGTCAGTTGTGAACTTCGGTCTAAGCACCGGCTCCGCAGTAATCTCTCGAAGCTCATTCTCAACAAACGCCTGCGCGAACGGAATGACCTCCACAGGCACAACCCCACCAAGATTTTTGACCATCTTACCTTCATCCACTATAACAACAAAATCCCTTGAAGCAGATGCAAGTATCTTTTCCCTCGTAAGAGCGCCGCCTGCCCCCTTTATGAGGTTCCAGTTCTTGTCAACCTCGTCAGCGCCGTCAACATACAGCGTCAGGCGCGGCTGCTCGTTCAGCGTCGTGAGCTTCAGCTTTAATTTTTTTGCAAGCGCTTCGGTCGCCAACGACGAAGCAACGCAGGTGACGTTCTTCCTACTCTTTGCAAGCTCTTCGATAAAGTAGTTCACAGTGCTCCCGGTCCCCAAACCAATCGTATTCCCTTCGGGAACGCACTTCACCGCCTCGATTGCTGCGGATTTTTTCGATTGTTCCGTGTTGGCCATTTTTCAGAATAACCATTACGAATCGGGTATTTAAATTTGTTGGTTTTTTAAAATAAAATCAGTTAAGGCTTGATAGCATTACACAAACTTTTATCTCCCGCTCATCTTCCTTAGCAGCAAATCGTGGTACATGCCGTTATGCTTGACATAGGGGGTTACCTCATCCATATCCGGATGGTGACCACCTATCCTCACGTACTTCAGTTTACCCCTGATATCGCCCCATGTTATTTTTCCTCTTGTTCCCTCTTCACAGTCAGCTACGGCTGCATCAACGTATCCCTCACCGCAGTTGTATGCTGCGAGTGCGGCTTCCCTGTAGCCCTCGACCCTTCCATGACTACGGTATTTCCCCCACAGTTCGCCAAAGTGCCCAAGTCCAATCCACAAGCCCTGTGTAATGTTTATAGGTTGATATGTATCTGAAATCACCCTATGCCAATTCATGTCCAACTCGTCGCGTCTCCTTGATGCAGCAGCGTATGCATCCTGGGCCTGACCCAACCTTTCTGCGACTCCCCCCCATGCATCCCAGGTGGGCTGATGCCGCGACTCTTCACCCAATTGTTCTGCAAGCTTAAGATTTTCGTGATAATCCTGATTTGCTTCCGCAATCCCCTGCCTCAGTTCAACCATGTTATCCCACGTTCTTCTCGACCCATCTCTTACAAGACGTCTCCAAATTTGGTAACCCTCTTCTCCACGACCGACCAGTTGAATGCAGTCCCTTGACCACACATCGTGCGCTGTTCCGGGCATCAACTGCATGACTCCCTGAGCACCATCCGGCGATTCCCTTGGTTGCCAGTCGCTTTCCATATCCGCTATGCCAAGGCCAATGAGTTGGTCCAGCGTTTCTAGACCCAGCTCATTGCATCGTTGAATGTACAATCTGTCATCAAAACCATACCTCGCTGCGTATTCTCTAATTACCTGCTCGGGTGTAAGGCCCCTGAGTCTGTCCAGGTCGGGGAATACCCTCCGGACTTTTTTTTGGATGTTTCTTCTCTCCTCGATTTTCCCCTTTACATACCATAATCCTGCCCCAACCGCCGTAGATGTTGCCGCCACAATACCCAAGCCCTCAGCAAAAGCTTCGCGGCGTGTCGTCCAGAGTGGGTCGTAATACACCCACTCTCTCCTCCGGTTCTGAGCGCGTACAAAAACAGAGTCTGGGGGTATAACATCCCATCCCTTCTCGCCAACACCATACTTTCTGAACAAGTTCCTGTCTCTGAGATGTTGCGGGTTGACACCTAGATTTGGAGTGAACCATGGTCTCTCGCGGCTCAATGCATGGTTCACATCTTCGGTTATCGCCTCTACTGCATCTGCATACTCGCTCAGGTTTATTCCTGCATCTCTTAATTGAACACTTCTCCTCTGGCTTAGGCCCCGTGCATCCCTCGGGTCTATCTGTCTCCTCCAGATGCATCCTCCGCTCTTAGTTTTGTAGCCGACCTGAACCACTTCATTTGCAGGTGGAACAAGGAAAACGCAACCTCTTTCACCTGCTACAACATAACCGCGCCCAGTGAATTTCGCATCAAATCCAAGCTCTCTGAGGCCCATACCAGGGCGAGGGGCATTCTCCGGAGTTATCACCACTCTCGTCCAGCCCTCGAGTGCGCCAGGTTCCTTTATCCTTGGTAACTCCCGTTCTGGAACATCCCCCGCAATCTTACCTCTCTCAGCAACGAGCCATTCTGCAGGTCTCTGTCGACGTGTTCGCATAATATAATATCCGATTTGAAATTTAAATGTGGTTTATAGAATGCATTATTAATGCAAAGGCACCGAAGAATTGGTGGTTAATAATCAACTAGCAAACTTCGCCCTTAACCTTTTAACAAAAGTTTAATCAAAAGGGGGGCGTATACTGTTCTTTGTAACATCCGCCACATAGGTGTGGTGTGTATTCTACCCCTGTTATAGGATCAATGTAATCAACCTGCTCGTCATAGATAACTTTTATCGTGCATGTATCTACCCAACCACTATCGCCAAATTGATAGCGTAAAGCGTTACGAAGCAGGGTTTCGCATGTTTCGGTTGGACTTCCCATGGTTTCAATTGGCGTACCGTCCTCGTATTTGCAGAGACGGCAATAGCTATACGTCTCGTCTCCCTCAGCAAAGAGAACTGCCGTCCAACAACTTTCGTGTCCCCCGCATTCCTTTCTGACTTCAATACATTTTCCCGTTGGATTCTTATTAGGGTCAAATTTATTTACATAAATCTTATTTCCGTTATAATCCCAACCAGCATCCTCTATGTCGCACTCGTAATTTATCGAAATTTTATCCTCACAATTACCGTTCTTTGGTGTGTACTTATCTTGGCTATCTGTTCCAAATTCTTCGCATATCTTATCTGATAGCTCTCGGCATCCAAAAACGCATGTAAGCCCTTGATTTTTTTTACTGCACCTTTCCCATCCTCTACATACGATTTCATGTTCGACGCATTCGCCTTCCTCACAATCCCAATACAGTTTTATATCCCCCTCAGTGCATTCCGGGAGGTGCTCTCCTTCATCATCTACACATGCACCATCCCGCCCATTATAACCGCACCCCATGCATTTCCCCCCACCATCACCATCTATAATACACTCACGCCCCTTGCAGTCCTCTTCCATTTCAAATTCACAACGACCGGTTTCTTCGTTACATGTCCATTTGCCAACCGCAGTGGACATATCCTTCACATAACCTCCGAATCCATCATCATATCGATCTACCAGAATTGTCACCTCGGACGGGTCGTTACAACCATCTATATGCTCTGCGGACTTATACTGGTTGTACCCCATCACGTTCTCTTCCCACGTCTCCTTGCATATAATACCTACCTTACTGCAAGATGCTTTTGGCTCTGTTGTACCTCCCTCTTTAACCGTAAAGCCTCCCTCCTGAAGAGCATTCTTAATCGCACCGATATCCCCCTGCATAGCCAAACCTATAATATTCGACAGAAGACTCTTACTAATCCCAGCACTAACAGAAACTACAAAAACGAACAACACCAGCGTAACCGAAATCCAGGTGCGTTTCATTATATAAACTAATACACACTACGTCTTATTAAATCTCTACCCAACAAACCGTGGCCTCTTAGAAATCAATCTTGGTAGTGGCAGTCCCCGATACGGCATTCCTTTGGTTTTTTCTTTTATAATTCTTACAATCTGTTCCGTACTCGCTATTTCCTGTTTTCCAGTTTCGCGAATCCTGACCTGCAATTTCCCGCTGGCCTTTTCCTTTTCCCCAACAACTGCAATGAACGGAATCCACTCCTTTTCCGCATCCCGGATTTTGCTGCCCATGGTTTCGTTCCTGTCGTCAACATCCACGCGGATATTTTCTTTCTCAATTTTTTCAGAAATTTTTGTTGCTATATCGTTATATCCCTCTGACAGCGGGATAATCCTCACCTGCGTCGGCGATAACCATAAAGGTAACATTGGTTTTTTACCCTTCTGCACGTCCATGTGCGCCTTCTCAAGCAGTGCGTAAATGATGCGCTCAATCGCTCCCGACGGCGAGCAGTGAAGTATTACTGGGTTTTTCTTGTTTCCGTCAACATCAACGAACTCTATGCCGTAGCGTTCGCCGTTCTCAACGTCGATTTGGTCCGTTGAAAGGCACGATGCTTTGTCCAGGGCGTCAACAAAATTGAACTCGTACTTCAGCACGAAGTAGAATATGCGCTCGTCCCACATCTCCACGAGCGCGGGCTTTCCAACGGTCTTTACGATGTGTTCTACAAATTCTTTATGCTCATCGTAAAAATCTTTTGTGACTCGGATTGCAAGTTCTATGTCATTTTTTGTTAAACCTGCCCCCTCGATGGTGTCGATGCACAACTTCAACCTTTTCTTATACTCATCCATCGCCTGCTTCATGTCCTGGCAGAGAGCGTGAACATCCGGCATGGTGAATGCCCTTAATCTCCGCAGACCCGTGAGTTCACCGCTTTTCTCCCTTCTGAAACTGTAGCGGGTCATCTCGTACAATTTTAGTGGGAGATTTTTGTATGAAAGTGTCGCGTCATGCGCTATCAGAAACTGCCCGAAACAAGCCGCGAACCTCAGGAAATACTTCTTCTTTTCACTTTCCAGAACATACTGCCTCGCCGGAAACCTGTTCAGGTATTTTGCGAGCGTCGGGTGTTCGAAGTCGTACATTATCGGGGTTTCAACCTCAATCCCGCCGTAATCAAGAACGTTTTCCGTAACGTACTGCTCCAACAGCGCCTTAACCATCCTCCCCTTCGGGTAGTATCTCATGTTCCCGGGGTCGCTTCCGGGTTCGTAGTCCACCAACTCGAGTTTTCGCATGAGTTCCACGTGCGGCGGGGTTTTCTCCGCAACCCTTTTCTTTTCCTTTTCATACATGCTGAATTTTTTCAGATTCTCGTGGCCTTTATAGTTGAATTTTCCAACATCATGCAACTTTCCGTCCGGCGTCATTATGAACCACGAGGACTTTACCTTTTCCTCGTCGCCGAGCGCCTTTGAAACAACCTCTTTCTCAACACCTTCCGGAACAATCGTTCTTGAAAGCTCGCTCAGCGGATGTCCCTTGCACTTCAACTCAAAACTCTTGTACCAACCAAACGGTGCCTTTATCACCTTAAAGTCCGCACGCAGTTCGTCATACAAATCGTCAAGAATCTGCTGCGCAACTTTTGGACTTCCAAGGTCGCTGGAGAGGTGCGCGTACGGATACAGCGCGATGGATTTCGCATTTACTTTTTTGTACGTTTCCCTGATGTCGTCCAGAAACTGTTTCTCAACAGACTTCGGATTGCTCTCATCGATTTTTTCAACGGCGATGAATGCCACAAGAACGTCCTCGGCTGAGCCGGTTTTTTCTTTAAGCTCCTCTACGGTATTCAATGCCTTCCTCTTGGCCTCGAACTTCAGGTAATCCGAATGAACAAGTAAAACGCGCATGGTATGTTATAGATTTAAAGGATAATAAATTCTAATGAAAAATCAGTAATGTCATCTCATCTCCTTAAATGTTAGTTTAAATCCTGCACATTTTAGTGCACGCATCAACTCCTTTGCCATAGGATGTTCTCTAGGGTCATTTGGTATATCCCAATATTCTGAATTCGCAAAATCACTACCCTGCAGTACATCTTCATAAGCATGGTACGCCTTTAACGAAGGGCTAGCCGCAAGAATAGGTTCTTTATTCTGACGCTCTATACATCTACGAAGATTTGGTGCTGTAACAATCGCATATACTGGATTTCCTCTTCTGCTAACTGAGAGGGGTGAACCAATGATAACTGCAAAATTCGGGTTGCCTGGGGGAAGAGTGTAATTCCCAAAAGATTCACTATAATTACACCGTGGAATCTCCCCTTCGTTGTCCTTGATGTCCATCTCCGTTTACCATCGAAATGTAGAAAGAAACCCCTTTCACATCGCTGTTCAACAGGCTCCTCAAGCATATCTCTAATACACCCCACAAATTTCCCCTTGAAATCGGGCCATTGTGTTTCATCGAAACCTGAGCGGTCAATGGGCCAGACAGATGGAAGAAATCCATATCCCGATTTCCCAACAATTTTCGGCATATACTATTTTATGCGTCAATCGAATAAATAGTTGGAATGAAACTCATTTCTTATTCAAAAGAAGACCACGCAGGAACGAATATCGCAAAAATTCTCGTTGAAAAAATCGGGTTCAAGAAAACCTCCGAAACCTTTGACAAAAATCCAATCTACGAGAAAGGAGACACAAAACTCATCGCTTCGGAAAAAACCGTCCGCGAGCTCGAGGAAGTTCCTTTCAACCCAGAGGTGATGTTCGTTGCCTCGCGCCACCGTTCCAAGTCAGAAAAGCCGACGCTTACGACGCATGTGACGGGAAATTTCGGCAAAGCCGAAATGGGTGGGGAGGATGGAAAACTGTGCGTTGCACCTGCTTTATGGTTACGAGAATCTTTCTTATCATTATCAAAAAACAATAAAAATGAAAAATATTCTGTAACGCTGGAAGTAACTCACCATGGTCCTACCGAACTCCCCTTTCCATTAATCTTCATCGAGGTCGGAAGTTCCGAAGAACAGTGGCAGGACGTGTCCGCATGCGAAGTCGTCGCAAAAACCATCAGTGAGTTACTCACAAAAAATCCGGAAAAAGTCCCTGTCGGAATCGGGTTCGGCGGTCCCCACTACGCGCCGAACTTCAATCCAATTATGGGAAAAATTACCCTTGGTCATATCATGCCAAAACACGCTATGGCATTTTTAGATAAAAAAATGGTAGAACAGATGTTGCAGAAAACCATCCCGAAACCCGAGCTTGCAGTTATCGACTGGAAGGGCATGCAGGGCGATGAGCGGAAAATTTTGATTAATTTACTGGACGAACTAAAAATTCCATACAGGAAAACGAGTGAACTGAAAAATTAGACCTGCCCCACGTTTTCTAAACCGCCTTTTTTCTCACCTTTTTGATTTTGGTAGATGTTATACACGACCAACACGACCATAAAGAGGGTAACTATACCCACTCCTACCGTATTATCCTTTGAAAATGCTATCACACGGCCGGTTATGCCCATTGGTGACGAGGGCGTTGCTGTAATAGTGGTTGTGATTTTATTAATTGTTATACTGGTCTCTGGAATCGTTGTTGCCACAGTCATCGGAATCGTTTTTGCCATCGTTGTGGTTGCAACCGTTGTTAATGTTGTCGGTGTTGTGCTGGGAACAGTGGTGAACACCGTTGTTTGTAACTTCACGGTTGTTGTCACCACGAGCACCGGTTGCGTAACTACCTCCTGGGTGGTCGTCGGAGCAGGTTCATGCCGTCTGCGCATGCCTATCGTGAAGTCCAATTTTTTTACAACGTTTTCATTGCCGTCAAGGTCAGTTACAACTATCTGCACGCTGTACGAACCGTGTATGCTCGTGTTGGTGAAATTTCCGGTGTAGGTGTTTCCACCGGTATTGCTTAGATTTACAATCATGAAATCACCATTAGGTAGGGTTATGTTTGCATAAGCCATCCTGACAGAGCTAACGTTTCCTATATCCACCGTGATTGCTATCGGGGTTTGCGGTAGTGCCAAATCCTTAGACACCGTAGCATTAATTGTATCATTCAGCAGTATGGTCGTCGTGCTGCTCGTGCTGGACGTGGTTGTCGTGCTTGTGGAGGAAGTACTCGACGTTGATATCGTGCTTGAACTCGTTGTTGAAGTGCTCGTTGTGGATGTTGAGGTTGATGTTGATGAAGTAGTTGAACTTGTGCTACTAGTGGACGATGTGCTTGTCGAGGTGCTCGTGGTTGTTGATGAAGTACTGGTGCTTGTTGAGGTACTTGTGCTCGTTGTGGATGTTGAGGTTGATGTGGTGCTTGTCGAGGTGCTCGTGGTTGTTGATGAAGTAGTTGAACTCGTTGTTGTGGTGCTCGTCGTGGTAGGATTGCTGA
>CAZEGI010000006.1:0-13925 GCA_964512105.1 uncultured archaeon | reverse complement strand
GTTGATGAAGTAGTTGAACTCGTTGTTGTGGTGCTCGTCGTGGTAGGATTGCTGACATCAGGGGCGTATGTATCGTTTGTTGGCGGTCCTGTTGCCTCGTCTTTACTATCCTCAGCATAGAACCTGTATTTATAGTTCGTTCCGGCAGAAAGTTTTGTGGAGTAAGTGTACAGTTTTCCATCTGTGCAATTCCCATCAGACGAATTAACCTCACTCATTGCTTTTTTTTCGTTTTTCTGGTACTTGCCGTCCTGATCAAAGTCAATCCACACATCCGTATAGTTATTTTGCGGAGGGTCGTTGTCCTGATCCACGTACTTTACCCTAAATACAAACGTTGTGTTCGTGTCACCGCTCTCCGGTTCAAGCCCGTCAATCTCATAACCAGGTTCACCTGTCCAATTAAGGGTCGGTGCATTATTTTTTTTTGTTGGTGATGGGGCAGATACCAACGTTGTAAAAAATATGACTGCACCTACCACTATGGTCAGAATAACTAATCCGGAGTATGGTCTCATCTTATATATTAGGGTGTTGAAAGTTAATAATTTCGTTATCACACATGTTGTGTAAAAACCGCGGTTGAAATGAAGAATCAACGTTTGTTTTTGGGAGTGCTACTCGGGGTCCTCATAGGAATAGTAATCGGTGTCAGTTTCCTGCAGTTCGCCCAGAAACGCGCGTGTCCCGCTCCCGTTTGTGTCGATTCTGCGAACGTCATCCCCGTCTCCGACAGGGGCTACTTCCAGCAGGTTCACAACGAGTTACTCAAGGCGAGGAGTTCAATACACCTGGTTGTCTTCGAGCTTAAGTATTACCCAACTTATTCTGAGAGCAGCGAAAACATAATCGTGCAGGATTTGATTGATGCCAAGAAAAGAGGCCTGGATGTGAGGATTATCGTGGACGAGTATTCGAAGGAGAACAACGCGTTCGATTTTTTGAAGGGAAACGGAATAGGAATCGTCATGGACACGGAGAATGTCACGACACACGCAAAACTCGTGGTCGTTGACGGCAAGGTCGTAATTCTCGGGTCAACAAATTTCAGTTACTACGCTCTGGAAAAAAACAACGAGGTTGACGTAATAATACGGGACGAAAAAACCGCAGAGTACTTCGAGAAATACTTCGATGATTTGTGGAAGGAATTTGCTAACGGTTGAATGCTTTGTAAACTATCGCCCCCACAGCAATCAAAACAACCTCGAACATCATCAGTTCTTTTTCGAAATAAAACAGCATCAGACCGCATGTCACAACCCCGAGAAACGCAAGCACCGAGAATTTACCGATGTTCCCGGGAACCTTGAACGGCCGCTTGGAGTCCTTCACGCGGTAGCGCAAAACCAGAAGCGAAAGGTTCACGAAAAAATACGCTATGAATATTCCAAGGTCCGTCAGCAGTGCCACTGTTTTTATGTTTTTTCCAAGAATGAGCGAGCCTATAGAAAGCAAACCGACAACAGCCACCGAAACATACGGCGTTCCGTGTTTCGGGTGTATCTTTGATAATGCTTTTGGCAGTGAATGCTGCGATGACATACCATAGAGCATTCTTGAGCAGACAATCAGCATTATCAGGACAGTATTTGACGTCGCAAACAATGCGATTACAGACATGAGCAAGGATGCCTGCGGAATTGCATGCGTAACAACATCCGTGAGCGGCGCCTTGGATGCGGACAATTTTTCCCAGCCCGTAATTCCAATGGCAGCAATCGCGACAAGAATGTACAGAACCGTTGATATTGCAAGCGCGAGCACAAGCGCCTTCGGAACAATCCTTGCGGGGTTCTTCACCTCCTCCGCAATGTTCGCAACGTCCTCAAAGCCGATGTACGCGAAGAATATCAGCGCGGTTGCCATCAGTATGCCATGAAATCCGACGCCTGCGGGAAGTTCGAAATAATCAACATTTGTGTTTCCGATAAAAAACAGACCCACAATCACAACAAGGACCAAACCGCCCGCCTCTATCAAAGTTGCGATTGTGTTGAATCGTGCGGATTCCTTTATGCCAATAAAGTTAAGAACGGAGAGCGCGATGACGAGCATGGTTGCAGTCCACATGATATCACCGCCGAACAAATGCGTGAAATAACCCGCAAACCCGAACGCAACCGTCGCAACCGATATAATCGCAGCAAATATCATGACCCACTCGACCAGAAACGCAAGCATGTTGCGTCCAAAGGCTTTTTTTGTGTAAACAAATTCAGCAGCCTCCCTTGGATACATGGATGAAAGTTCCGCATAGCTCAAACCCGTAAAAGAAGCAATCAACGCCGCAATAATGAACGACAGCCAGAGCATGTTCCCGGCAATTCCCGCACCCGTCCCGATAAGCGCGTAAATACCTGCTCCGAGAATTATTCCGACGCCGTAAAAAGTAGCATCCCAGAGCGTTAGTTCGCGGTGTAACTTTGCCTTGACCATCCTATTATCCACCTTTCCGCGGCTCTATAACCCTTGCAGTATGCTTGAGAAATTCAAGCATGTTATCGTAGTCTGCTCTAACTTCTCCTTCCAAAGATTGGCCCGTGACTCTGCACATCATATCAATAGAATCGTTTGCCAGTCTGTCCAATTCATTTGCCAATCCCGCATCATTTATGTACAAAGCAAACGCGTGCATCCCTCCAATCTCCACAAGCGACCCTAAATGTATCATATCCCTCATGGTAGGGGTTCTGCCTTCTCCAAGCATTTTCCTGCATCCGTCGAGCATTCCCCTGTAGGTTGACAACTCGTCCCTGACCTGGGCCCTAAACGCCCTCTTGAACGCCTCGCTCCTTCCAAGATGTTCGCTCAACCTCAACCCAAGTTTATCGCACGCAACTTCCGAAAAGCCGAGCTCCCATACCGCACCTTCCTGAAGTTGCTTCATCCTGCCTAATCGTTCCACTTCCTGCTCAATAGCGTCATCGTTATAATATGGTGTTCTCGGAAGCTTCCTTTCTAGCCTTTCCGTCGCTCCGTGCCACATAACGACATGTGACCCCTCATGCGGCATCGCACTCCTCGCTCTTTGTCGAATCTCGCTTGGCTTTACATGTGTCACTCCGATAGGGTTCAGACATATTGCACCCAGTTGAGGAAACGCCACTATCCAGTCCTCCCTGGGCTTAAACATCAGGAGAAACCTGTCGAATCCAAATTCCCTGCCCACGAGAGTAGCAGTAGCCTTTCTCACATCCATGTTTCCTGCACGAATCTCAAGCAGAGTATCCCTTAATGCATCATCATTCCATCCGCGCTCCCTCGCCTGTTTCAGGAGTTCTGCTTTTTTCGGGTCTGCCTGCAACTGCGCAGCAACGGCACGTTCAAGGTTTAATGGTTTCCCGGGTTGTGCGGTTCTCACAAGTTCCGTTACATCAAGACTCACCTCCATGAGCTCCTCTTCAGGCGTTTTTCTTGCGCATCCTGAAAGAAAAATCTCTGGACCGAAAGCTGCTACTCCTGCACCAGCAAGACCGACCCTGCCCCAAAAACTCAAGAAATCCCCCCGTGTCCATCCCGGCTCAAAGAGCCCCTTCGGCTCTTCCAGTGGCGGTTGCACCATCCGTTTGGTTGTTTTTGATACGGTCATTTTCCAACCTCGAATTCAACGGCCATGAATACCGGCCCCTTTATCGAAATCTGCTTGTTCTTGGATGTTATAAAACGGTGAGCATCAGCACTTATCATAATATTAATATCATGCGGATTTTTTGCCATCTTTATTTGGAAAACGTCCGACTTTGCACCTTCCCCAACTTTATCCTCAATCCACCACGTATGCAAATTTGACGTCGCTGTTAGGAAACCAACACCTGCCTTGACCCCTTTCTTCTTTATATCACTCACGTCAAACTTCAATTTTGATGTGTCTTCGGGAATTCCGTAAACGTTCCCGTCATGGACGTAAATTTCATTCAACGCAGCCGGTCCAAGAAGTTTTTTTCCCTCTTCTTTCTCGACAAGGAAAACCTTGATTTTTTTTCCGAGGAATGGGCCTTCATAAACCGGAACCTTAACCGGAGCGCCGTCATCCGCATGTTCTCTCGCGGTTTTCTCGATAAGTAGCGCGAGTTTTTTTCCGTCTTCGGTTTCCGGAACATCTACCATGCCGATTTTTTTTGCAATTTCCTCATCGCTCAAATCGACAACCGCATAAAACTGCGGGTGCAAAAGCTCACGTACGTCCTTGATTTTGCCCTTCACCATGAGCATGCGTTCAAGCCCGAAGCCGAGGTTGAACACGTTGTACTTTATATCGTAATTCGCAAGCGCGACTGGCGAATACATTCCAATATCCGCAATTTCAATTTCTCCGGAGTAAACCTCGTATTCCGTGCCGGGAGCGTAGTAATTCGAGGTCGCTTTTTTCTGCACGAACCTTATGTCCTTGAAACCAAGTTTGTTCAGAATTTCTTCCGTGAGTTTTCTCCCCGCATCCAGACTCATGTCCTCGTCCATCATGACCATGGAACCGCCGTAATGCGCCCTTAAATGCCCTGCGTCCATCTTCTGCTCGCGCCTGAACCGTATTCCAACGGAAAAAAGTTTCATAGGCAGTTTATGCGTTCCCTGCATCGCAGCAAGCGTCGGGAACCACGCGCCGGTCATGTGAGAGCGCAGGGTCAGTTTGCTGGGAACGGGGGTTATATTCTTGAACTCCGGGAAAAGGTCAACAACGTGTGCAGCATCCTCCGTAGTTATCTTCAACCGGTTGACCATCGTTTCCAGAAGGTTGTCGCCCTCGATTTTTCCTTCACGATACTCACGAAGGATTTTTTTAAATTCATCAACATTGAAATTTGAAGCAATTTTCTTTATCTCATGAATTTTTTCATCGCTCAACCCGATGTCCGGTCTCGGCAGTCCCGCAAGGTAGTAAACCCTGTCAAGAATCACGGGTGCTTCGGGGCCGTACTGCTTGTAAACGTCCTCCTCGGTGATGAAGAACGGATTTTCAATTTCATCAAAACCGAGCTCAAGAAAAACCTCCCTCGTTTTCTGCACCAAATCCTGCACGGGATGCGATTTTCCTTTTCCGCCTGAGTAATCTTTCTTGCTTTTTTCCGGTATGAGCCTTGTGGTCTCTAACCAAACTTTTTTGAAGTCCTTCCTTGCCCTTTCCTTTATGTCCTTCGTGTCGAATGCCATAGTAATATATCTTTATAATTTGAGGAATAAAATAACGTGTAAGCAGAATGAAGCTCTCTAAACTCGGCGAAAGGGCAATAATAAAAAACCTCGAGAAATTTCTCGACGGCATAGGTGACGACTGCGCGGTTATGGATTTCGGAAACCAGAAACTGGTTCTCGCAACAGACATGCTCTACAAGCCGACAGACATACTCAACGAAATGTCGTGGGAGCAGCGCGGCAAACTTGCAGTTACGGTGAATTTCAGCGATATCGCTGCGATGGGTGCAAAACCTCTTGCATTCCTGCTTTCATACGGAAGCCCGGACATCGAATACGAAGATTTCCTTTCACTTGTAAAAGGTGCAAAAAAACAGTGCGAAAGATTCGGGGCAAAGTTCATCGGTGGCGATACGAACCAGACTGATGAATTGACACTTGCGGGTTTCGCGTTGGGTGTTACAAAAAGACCAATTCTCCGTTCGGGTGCAAAACCCGATGATGTCGTGTGCGTTACAGGAAACGTTGGAACTGCAGCATTGGGCGTTCAAATTCTTGTCAAAAAATCATTGAAAAAAATAAAATTAGAAAGTGGGATAAAAGAAATCTTAAGAGCGACGCTTGAGCCGGAACCACGCATGAATGAGGGTTTAATCATCGGGAAATACGCGAACTCCATGATGGATATAAGTGACGGTCTCGCTGTCACCCTGTATGGAATCGCGGAGAAAAGCAAAGTTGGTATGAAAATTGACTCGGATAAAATCCCCCTTTCTTATCATTCTAAAAAAATATCAAAAGAATTAGGATTAAATCTGCTCGATTTCGCGCTCTACGGCGGCGGGGATTACGAACTGGTTTTTACCGTTCCGAAAAACCGGTTTGCTGAACTAAAACGAAAAGTAAAAATCACGAAAATCGGGGAAGTGGTCAAGGGTTCCGGTGTTTTTGCAGGAGAAATAAAAATCCCGAACAAAGGGTATGAGCACTTCAGACAAGGCAATCTATCCCTGCTCAAAATCGACAAAGTCGATTAAAGGGCAGTCAATACATCCAGTGGATGGGGGGCAGATTGCATGTGTAAAAATCCGCCCTATTCATGGGGCGGTTTTTACAGCTCGATGAACATGTCGCACATCGGCACGAGGGTTTTCACAAGTTCCTCGACCTCTTTTTTCTCCATAGTTAGGATAACGCCGCCGATGTTGTTCACGCGCATGTGGTTTATCAGAAAGTGCGAGAACTCCTTTGCGGAATCCTCGTTATTGTAAATGAGCAGACTTGAGAGTGAATCCAGAAGGATGAACCTATTCTTGCTCTTCACCTTGTTCATCTCCTTGTCCACGTACATACTGATCTCCTCAAGTGACGACGGATTTTCCACGAAAACGACGTTTTCCGCCTCTTCCGGCCGTTTGCCTGCGGCATGGGAGATGCAGTCGATGAAGTAGATGTCGTCGCTCCTTATCCTGTTTGTGTTCATGGCCTTCATGATTTCCTCGTAGGGCCGGCTCACGGATATGAAAACCCCGCCGTATTTTTCTTCCGAGAGCAGGATTTGCAGCATCGCGGTCACGATGTTCATCGGCTCGGACTTCGTGGATATGAGCGAGATGGCATTCGGCTTGAACCTCTCCAAAACCTTTTTCAGTTTCTTCCGTATTGTTTCCAGGTTTTCAACTTCGGGTTCTGGTGCGACTTCCTCCGCCTTTTTCTTTTTCCTCTCAAAGACCTCTTTCACTGCCCTTGCCGGAATGCGCGTTGTCACTTCGGGCGCCTTTTCCTCTAACTGCGTTTCGATTAGCTTTATCAATTCCCGAACCTGCGGCGTGAATGCAGTTCGTATGCGTATCGACGTCCCTGTTTTCAGCCTTATCCGCAAATGGCCTCTTGCAGATGATACGAATCTTATCGTATTTATCACACCGAGCGCAATCAGCAAAATAACCGCAATGCTGAGCAAACTTTTTATAACGCCCACGGAAAAAATCCCCGTAAGCTCGGGAAGATACTGTGAAACGATGTCGTAAATGGGCATGGCAAGGTTGTTGGAGGCGGAATAATTATACAGAAAAACGCCCGCTGCAAGGAACAAAAGCGCTTTCAAAAAGTTTTCCCATAGGACGTAGGTTTTGTGTTCAAGCGCAAGGATCTCTGGATATTTTGCTTCCGTGAACGAGCGCGGGAATTTCTTCAGAATTATGACGCGTTTGTCTGTTGCAAGAACGTCGTTCGAGCCGATGGTGTACTCGGCAAGTATCTTCTCATTTTCTGCGAGATACTCGGACCACTTTTCCCTATCACCTTGCATTTTACGTGATACCTGCCTTTATGAGTGGTATCAGTTCCACGCCCTCCTTCATTATCTTCATGACGTACTTGGTTCTGGAGTGGTCGACGCCCCGCATCTTTATCACCTGCAGCGCCCTTATCAGTTCGCCCTTGCGCTCAAATTCGCTGAGAAGTATTATTCCATCGGCAATGAACTCCTCGACCCCGAAAACGGAATAGACGAACTTCTGCGGCGGGATTTCGGATATGAAGAGCGTGGTGCATTCCAGGTATTCCAACTGCAAACCCAGTTCAAGGATGAAATCCCTCACGGCTGGCCCTCCGCCAAGATTCTCGCCTATCGCGGTCAGGGAGTCGATAACGACCCTCTTCGCCTTGGAGTCCTCTATCAGCGTCTTTATCAGACTGATGTGCGCGTCAACGTTCTGGCGCTTTATGCCCTTCAGCCGCGTGTCCTGGACGATGTCGATGATGTTGACCTTTCCGGAATCTATCAGTTTCTTGTCGAAAAACGTGAAACCGCTCATGTTCCGTATCACCTTGTCTTTCGGTTCGCTGAGCGCGATGTAAACTCCGGGTTCGTTCTTCTTCGCACCCTCAAACAGAAACTGAAGCGCTAGGATGGTTTTTCCGGTGCCGCTGCTGCCCGCAACCAGAACCGAGTGCCCTTTCGGAATTCCGCCATTCAGTATGTCATCCAGACCCTTTATCCCTGTTTTTACCGGTTCCTGCATTTTGACAGTTATACATACGTGTGTGTTTTAAAAAATGAGATTCCTCAGCCCGTCAGCGGAAATCCTCGGTACGTGTTTTATATTCTCGCCGCGGGAGGTTACGTTCAAAATCAGTGTCTTGTTTTCGGATACCAGCTCTTCAATGAGCCCCTTCCCGATTTTTAATTTTTTAATTTTTTTATCATAATCAAATGTACCACTGTAATCCCCAATTTTCTCACCAAAGTCCATCCCCGCAAGCACAACAAGCTTCGCGCCGAAGTGCACAGCGAGAAAAACGCACCTATCACCATCGGTAAAACCACCGAAGTTTTTTATTTTTCCGGTTTCTACGGTTTGTGTAGTGCCTAACGGATTTTTCAGCAACGGGACGATTTTTTTTAATAATAAAATATTATCGCCATGCGCATGCACCGCAGTAATAGTTCCTCTAGCGTTCGCTTTCAGTATCGCCTTCTCGTCCCCATCAAGATCCGTGACATTTATCTGTGGCACGATGCCGTTTTCAAGGAGCGCCTTCGCAGCGCCGTCCGCCGCAACAACCGTGAACGAATCGAGAACGCGCGCGCTCTTCAGCTTTCGTATATCCTCAACTAAAGAGGGTCCGCAGCCAAGAACAAGAACGTTTTTGTTTCTCAGTTTTTTTTCAATGGAAGCAAAGTTACGATTTTTTATCAGACCGTCAAGAATTTTCGTTGCTTCGAGGTCCTTTTCCTTATCCAACCCCAAACTTTCTGCAATCTCCCCGTATTTCTTATCCCAATCCATCATTATCCTATAGAATGCATACAAAAAAACCAGACAACCACCTCATGGTTGACTCCACGCTAATAAAACGCATCTGCGATTACGCAAGTGTCACGAAAAAAGACACGGTTCTGGAAATCGGCGCAGGCACCGGAAACCTGACCGAAGAGCTGCTGGAGCGCGCAAAAAAAGTTTACGCAATCGAGAAAGACCCCGATTTTATAAAAATCCTGAATGAAAAATTCTCAAAAAATAAGAACATCAAAATCATGCAGGGCGATGCGGTAAAAATCGAGTTTCCGAAATTCGACAAAATCGTTTCTAATCTTCCCTATTCAATCTCAAGAAAAATCACAAAGAAAATTCTGATGTGCAGGTTCAAGGGTGGGATTCTCGTTTATCAGCGCGAATTCGCGAACAAACTTGTTGCGCAGCCGAGAAGTGAAAACTACCGTTTCATCAGCGCACTCGCACAGTCCGCTGCGGATGTGGAAATTCTCGAGGACATTCCACCGTCAGCCTTCGAACCCGCACCAAATGTTCATTCCTCTATTGTTAAATTAAAAATAAAAAATAAGATCGATGAAAAATACGCAAACTTTCTGAACAACCTCTTTAATCATAAAAACAAAATTTTAAAGAACATATGTGTGGACAAAAAAATTCCGAAGAAATTCTCATGTAAAAGGCCAATAGATCTGAAACCCGAAGAACTACGCAAGATTTACCTTTCTCTTTAAATTGTTCAGCTCATCCACTATTCCATCCGGCATCTTCCTGCCGAACTGCCCGAAGAATTTTTGCATCTCCTCGACTTCTGGTTTCCATTCATCGGGCTTAACCTCAAAGAGTTTTTCCAGATTTTCCTTCGGAATCTTCAGCCCCTTCATTTCCAAATCCTTCAGATGCGGGACACGCCCGATTGGCGTTTCCTTCGCAGAAACCCTGTTCTCAATCCTATCAATCATCCACTTCAATACGCGGATGTTTTCACCGAAGCCCGGCCACATGAATTTCCCCTGCTCATCGATCCTGAACCAGTTCACGCAGAATATCCTCGGGGCGTGCTTCATCCTCTTATCCATTCCTAACCAATGTCCGAAGTAATCCGCCATGTTGTAGCCGCAGAACGATATCATTGCCATGGGGTCCCTTCTGAGCATTCCTGTGTGGTGCGTTGTGGCCGCTGTAGTTTCGGAAGCCATCCTCGCACCGCAGAAAACCCCGTGCTGCCAGTTGAAGCTTTCGTAAACAAGCGGTATGAGTTTCGTTCTTCTCCCACCAAAGATTATCGCAGAAATCGGAACGCCCTTTGGGTTATCAAATTCCTTACTCACCGTCGGGCACTGGTAAATCGAAACCGTAAACCTTGAATTCGGATGCGCTGCCTTCGTTCCTGTTGCAGGGTCGTATTTTCTACCCTGCCAGTCGAGCAGGTTTTTCGGAACCTGACCATCAAGACCCTCCCACCACGGTCTATTTGTTTCCGTATCCAAAGCCGTATTTGTAAACAGAGTTGGATAAAACTTGCCTGCCTTCAGCGTCAGTATCATGTTCGGATTCGTTTTCATGGACGTTCCGGGTGCAACTCCGAAGAATCCAATCTCCGGATTTATAGCATACAATCTTCCATCCGGCCCGATGTTCAGCCATGCGATGTCATCGCCCAGAGTCCATACCTTGTATCCGGGCAATGCGGAGTTCAGCATTGCAAGATTCGTCTTTCCGCATGCCGACGGCATCGCCGCCACCATGTACGTCACTTTTCCCTGTGGGTCCTCAACCCCGATAACCGCCATGTGCTCCGCAAGCCAGCCCTCCCTGAAACCCTGCCATGACGCAATTCTCAAGGAGAAACATTTCTTTCCAAGCAACGCATTCCCGCCGTAACCCGAACCAATACTCCAAACAAGGTTCTCGTCCGGAAAGTGCATTATGTACCGTTTGTTCGGGTCAAAATCGCCAACCGAGTGAATGCCCTTCACAAAATCCTTTGAGTTGCCGATTTTTTTCAGAATGTTTTTACCCATACGTGTCATTATGCGCATGCTCACAGCAACGTAGGAAACGTCCGTGAGCTGGACGCACGCCTTCGCATACCGTGAATCCGGATGACCCATCATGTACGGAAGCACGTACATTGTTCTGCCGCGCATGCATCCATCGGAAAGTTTCGTGAGGAGTTTTTTTGCTTCGTCTGGATGCATCCAGTTGTTGTTCGGTCCCGCAATTTCCTTATTGGGATGGCATACGAAAGTTAAATGTTCAGTTCGCGCAACATCGGTCGGATGGCTTCTGTGCAGGTAACTATTCGGATACGTTTTATGATCCAACTCGTAGAATATCTTGTTATCGCCGATTTTTTCTTCGGTCATGCCGATTTTTACAATCCGGCAAGCCTCTTCTTCAGAACCATCGCACCAGTAAACCTTGTCAGGCTTGCATAAATCCGCGCATTCCTCTACCCATTCTTCAAGCGGCGTGGCCATGGCATCAGGATGTTTCATTATAACGCAACAAGAATCCCATCAAATCGGCCGAGCATTTAGCGTTCCTGTCTGCCCAGGCCTTGAGGTGACCATTACCTTTACTTCGTTACCATCGGGCGTTTTCACATTCAGCACAGCACCCTTGGTTATTATATTCCTTCGCACGTAATCCTTGTCCGCCTTGTTTTCCACCAAACTTACAATCTCGCACCTCGTGTTCTTGCCCTTGTCGTTCACATTCACGTACTTCGCTTTTGTGACACGTATCTTAACGCCCTTGCCCTTGGTCGAAATCGCCCTTCTACTCTCTTCCCCAATGATAGTTTCTATCACTGGCCGCCCAATCGCGTACTTCCGCTTCTTTCGCGCCTTTGTTATCTTTCCGTGGTACATCCTTCTAATAATTAGAACTTAACATATTTAAATGATCACGTTTAATAAACCAAATCAAATTTATAATGACAATGAAATCCGCACTCTTGCTCTTGGGAATAGTTTTTATTGTGGGCTGCATCTCTCTGGCCCCTCTTGAGGCATGCATCGGCAGCGATGAATGCGAATTGAGCCTGTGTGACTGCAAGTGCCACGTGAAGGGCCAAACCCCTGAGGCAAAGGACGGGAGGATGTGCGGTATAAACTGCCTGGCGGAATACAACGTGTCCGGTTGTTCCTGCAGTAACAACGTCTGCACCGAGGTGAAGACGCAAGCAACAACCCAACCAGTTATCGGCCGGCCGCCGACAAAACCAAAACTCGAATACATGGAAAGCGGATGCAGCAGAAACCAGAAGGTGAGGGAGGGCATAACCATCTCTCCCAGCAGGTCGTCCGTATCCATAAAGCACAACGTGATGTACACCTGCTGCGCAAACATCACGCTTTCGCTGGAGCAGGAAGACAGCACACTAAAGGTCATAGAAACCAACACTGGCGATGTGTGTAGATGCCTCTGCACCTACGAAATAAACGCAAAAATAATAAACCTCCTTCCCGGAGAATACAACGTCGAAGTTTACGGGATAAAATACCGGGATGTTCATCCCCTCGAACTCAAAGGTTCGCGCAGGGTTTCGGTTTCTTCGGGTTTAACTGTCGAATGCTCAGAGGACAGCGACTGCGTTCCTGCGCAGTGCTGCCACCCGACCTCATGCACCACCAAGGCAAATGCTCCCAACTGTGCAAAAACCGTATGTTCTATGGTCTGCCAGGGGCCGCTTGATTGCGGGGCAGGTAGGTGTGCTTGCGTAAACAACCAATGTTCCGTGGTAAGCGGCGAATAACCCATTTTTATACCGTCACACACATATGTAAGTGAATTTTCGAGGTGATAACATGGCAGGCGACAGATGCCCAACCGGAATTGACGGCTTGGATAAGATAATCGGCGGTGGTTTCCCGCGCGACAGGAGCATGTTGCTGTCGGGCTCATGCGGTACCGGAAAAACCGTTTTAGGTGTGCAATTCTTATGCAACGGCGCTGTGAAATACAACGAGCCGGGTATCCTCGTTACGCTGGAGCAGGATTCCGACGAGCTCAGAAGCGACATGTTACACTTCGGTTTTGACCTGCAAAAACTTGAAGACTCGAACAAACTCATAATCATAGACACCTCGCTCGCGCGCATGGGCATGAAGGAGTTCATAAGCGACCTTCCGTTAGTGCCAAAGAAAAGTTTCTCCCTCCTCCCCGGAGAATTCGACATTGACCGCATAACCGGCTTGGCAATCCAGGCAGCAAAGAAAATCAAGGCAAAGCGTTTAGTGGTTGACAGTTTGCCTGCCCTCGATGTTCTCGTAAAAGAAAATATCGATGTCAGAAAAACAATCCTCCACATGGCCTACGAATTCAAAGCCAACGGTCTGACATCCCTCCTCATAACTGAGAGCCTCGAGGAAGACGGCCTGACAAAGCACGGCGTTGAGGAATACGTAACCGACGGTGTCGTAATCCTGAAAACCAACGAGGCCCTGGACACGAGAACCATAAAAATCCGAAAGATGCGCCTCACAGAACACAGCCTGAGACCGCACACCTTCGAGTTCACGAAGAACGGGATAAACATAAGGGCGCCGGAACTAGCCAAAAAAGTGATATAACAGTGATATAACTCCCCCCTTTCTATTTTTAACCCCCCTGAACCATTTATTTATGCCTGTGGTTGGCTGTTTCTTGGAAAATGGAGAGTAAAGAGGAACAAATCCTCAAGATACTGCAGGAGGACCTCATGCCCTTGGAGGACATCCACGCATGCATGGTCGCAAAGAAGGGTTTAGAGGGTATAACACCGCTTACCGAAAAGTTCAAACAGGAAGTCCTTCCGATATGGGAAATTCTGAAGAACACCATGGATGAGCTCTTTGACGTGGTATCCCATTACTCCGAATACGGTCTTGACAAGGTGTACTTCGAACTCGGGGAATTCGATGTGATGTTCTTCATCCTCCCCGGCTCCGATACCGCCCTCGTTGCCATTGTTCCTGCGCTCGCAAACCGTGGCCTTCTTGAGGTCGAACTCGAAAACGCGAGACG
>CAZEGI010000005.1:43690-48703 GCA_964512105.1 uncultured archaeon | reverse complement strand
CGGATTTCAGCGCAATCGAACTTTACAACGCATCCTCAAGCAATTTCATCGGCTACTACGACGCCAACGAGAACTTCAACACCCTGCACGAGTTTTCGTCGTACAATGGGTACTGGTTTTACGTTTTGAGGAACTCGAGTTGGGGGTATGTGCCCTAATTCCATCCATCCTTCCCGATGAGCGGGACGAACATGCATCCACCGAGATTTTTTCTTTCCAGATTCCCGGATTTTTTGTCCAATGAAACGAGCTCCTGACACCAGCTTCCCCCGACTGGAATCAGCAACCTTCCGTTGTCCGCGAGCTGTTCCGCCAGAGCGTCGGGAATTTTCGGTGCTCCCGCAGTCACGATGATTCTGTCGTACGGCGCTTCCTCCGTGTAACCGAGCGTTCCGTCACCGACAATCACGTCCACGTTTTTGTAGCCTGCTTTTTTCAGGTTTTCGCGCGCGAATTCCGCAACTTCAGGAATTCTTTCCACGGTTATTATCTCGCCTTTTTTTACGATTTCCGCAAGAACCGCGGCCTGATAGCCGCTTCCGGCACCAATCTCGAGAATTTTTTGTTCCTCGCGCACATCCAGTGCTTCGGTCATGATTGCAACCATGTGCGGGGCTGAAATGGTTTGTCCATGACCGATGGGTAACGGGCAGTCGTGATACGCATAATCTTTCTGCTCTTCCGTAACAAATTCCTCCCGCCTGACTTTGGACATTGCATTTATCACAATGGAAGTTTTAAGATAACCGGATGCCATTAAATCCCGGACAAGGCGTTTTCTTGCAGCTGTAAAGTCCATTCTATCCCTTTTTCAACCTGCTACCCAGACGGTTTTTATCTGCGGACAACCTCCAGTATTTCCCCTTCGGTTCCTCTTTTTTGATAGCATCCTGTTCCTCGTATTTTTTTCTCAGCTCCGAAAAGCGGTCATAAAATTTACCGCTTTCCTGATTTTGTTTCTCGCCCCCCTTTGGTTCAAGCCCGCTGCGCATGGACCACAGCCCCTTTTTTTCCAGCGGCTCCTTTCGGACCCCTAACCTCAGCGAGCTGTTCAGGAGCGTCGAAACGCTGCTTCCTGCCCTTGTGGCTTTCGTTTTTGCGCTCAGCATGTCGTGTGTATTATTGCTGCTATTTTTTTGTTTTCTTTTTTCAGTTCGTTAAAGCGCCGAATCGCCCGGGGTGTCGGGATGACTTCAACATTTCCCAACCTTGAGATTCTTTCATCAACTTTTACGAATTCGTTGTAGCCTGTTCCGATGATTAGGATTTCCGGGCCCTCGTTGAGCAGTGCGTTCGCCTCATCCAGCGATATGTTGTGAGATTTGCCTTCCCTCAGCGATAATCCGCCATTCGCATGCACAGTAAGGTCGAAGTACGGCACGGGAATTCTGTCGTAAATCGTAAACCCGAAAATGCAAAAACCAAATTCCTTTCCGGGATTGAGCCAGAACCAGATTACTATCAACACAAACACCAGAATCGCGAAGTTTGGTGCTTCCATATTATATTAATTGGTAAACAATAAACAAATAGCATGGAAAAAACACGTAATTTCAGCAGGAACATAATACTTCTCGGCATAGTGAGTTTCTTCACGGACGTGAGCAGCGACATGATAATGCCCATCCTGCCCCTGTTCGTTATGTCGATTGGCGGGACAGGACTTGCGGTCGGGCTGATTGGCGGTTTAGGGGACAGCGTTGCAAGCATAATGAACATGATTTCAGGATATTTTTCCGACAAGAAAGGGAAGAGAAAACCGTTCGTTTTTTCGGGTTATGGGCTGTCTGCAGTATCCAAAATTTTTTATGCATTTTCAACCTTGTGGTACCATATCTTCATTTTGAGGATAATTGAGCGGGTGGGTAAGGGCCTGCGAACCTCACCGAGGGATGCGATAATCGCGGACTCCGCAGAAAAGGAAAAACGCGGAAAATCCTTCGGGATTCACAGGGCGATGGACTCCGCGGGAGCGATACTCGGCTCGCTGCTCGCGTTCGTGTTCATGTGGTTTTTCGGGCTATCGTTCCACAAGATATTTCTCATTGCAGGATTAATCGGATTTTTATCGTTGATTCCTTTAAAATTCGTGAAGGAAAAGGAAGCGAAGCCCGGGGAGCATGCATTGGAGATCGGCTTAAAAAAACTTCCAAAAGACCTCAGGGTGTTCATACTAATCGCAACCGTATTCGCGCTTGGAAATTTCACGTACATGTTTTTCGTTCTCCGAGCGCAGGATTTTTTCACGCCGGAGATGAAGCTTGTGATGCCGGTGTTGCTCTACGCACTGTTCAACGTGACCTACACCCTGTTCTCAACACCCGCAGGAATGCTGTCAGACAGAATCGGCAGGAGGAACGTCATACTTTCAGGATACGCACTGTTCTCACTCACATCATTTGGATTTTTGTTCGCAACGAATAAGCTTCAGCTCGTGCTGCTGTTCACGTTGTATGGGGTTTTTTACGCTTTGACGGACGGAACGCAGCGCGCGTTTGTTTCGGATTTGTCACCTTTAGAGATTCGCGGAACAAGCATAGGTGCCTTCAACACCGCGATCGCATTGGCAACGCTCCCCGCAAGTTTGATAGCAGGATTCCTGTGGAATTGCGGTTCAGAACTCACGTTTGCTTACGGCGCGATTCTCGGATTGACCGCGACGATTTTATTAACAGCATTCATAAAAAAGGATTAACGCAATGACCAAGATTCTTATCGGCACTTCGGGCTGGAGTTACGGTCACTGGTATGGAAGGTTCTATCCGGAAGATATTCCGAGCAGGGACACGCTCAAGTTTTACTCTGAAACATTTGACACCGTCGAAGTCAACTCCACTTTTTATAGGATTCCCTACGAGAACATGGTTAAGGGATGGTATAAAAAAACCCCAAAGGATTTTGTATTCGCGTTGAAAGCGCCGAGATTGATAACTCACGTGAAGAAACTAACAAATGCTGAACAACCCCTAGGTTGGTTTCTCGAACGGGCAGATTTTTTGAAGGAAAAGCTTGGCCCGGTTTTATTTCAGGTCCCGCCATCAATGAAAAGGAATACGGAAAAACTTGAGGGCTTTCTTTCGATCCTGCCAGAGATTGATGCTGCCTTCGAATTCAGAAACGAAAGCTGGAACTCGGATGATGTTTATGCTATGCTTGAAAAATACAACGTGGCCTACTGCATAACCTCCGCACCAAAACTTCCGACCGTTTTGAAAACAACCTCAGACATTGCGTACATCCGGTTTCACGGGATACATGGTTGGTATGACTACAATTACACCGATGAGGATTTGCGGTGGTGGGGTGAGAGGATAAAGGAACTTGAAGATTCTGCAGAAAAAATCTTCGCCTACTTCAACAACGACTTCGAGTGCTTTGCTGTGGAAAACGCGAAAAAACTTATTGAGAAGTTAAAGCATTGACATCATTCAATCTTCGAGTGCCGCCTCTGCATGTCGCTCTCCCTTGTGCCACGCCGCTCCATAAGCTTTGCTATAATGCCGTCAAAGAAAACCATCACAGTGTCTTCAAACAGGGTTCCAAGTGGGGTGAGTGGAGAATGTTTGCCCTCAATCTGGTGCTTGAAGTGGTCTTTTTCTATGTCCACTTTTGTCTTTCCCCTGATCTTCACTATGCGGTTTGAGAGATTTCCGAGCGATGATTTGGGATAGGAGGTTACCGCGATTATCGGTATCTTCAGCGACTTTGCGATTTTTGCCGCCTCGACGACAAGTTTCGTTTCACCGGAACCCGAAACCGCAAGGAGCAAATCCCTCCGCGTCATGCCCGGGGCGATTGTTTCGCCGACAACGTAAACCTCCATGCCGAGTTGAACGAGACGAGTTGCAAACGCGCGCGCAGCAAGCCCAGACCTTCCGGCACCAATCACGAAAATTCTTTGCGCCTTTTCTATGGATTTTACCATGGCGTTTATCTCTGAATCGCTTATTTCCTCTGCCGTGTTGAGTATGTGCCTCGCAATCGTGGTCATGATTTCTTTTACAGGCATTAGGTCACCTCCGAAATAAGGGACTTGCAGTCCCTTATCAACCCTATGCCCGGCATTATGCTTGACATTATGTCACCTTCGAATTTCTTAACCAATCCAAATCGCTCATGTATAAATCGCGTATATCCTTCAAACCCATCCTCAACGCAACGACCCTGTCAAGGCCGAGACCCCACGCAAGCACATGGCAGTCGAAACCGAGTAATGGTTTAACAACTTCCGGACGGAATATTCCTGCCCCACCGAGTTCGATCCACTCGTCCTTGTCCTCGAAGTAAACTTCGGGTTCAACGCTCATCTCGGTGTACGGAAAATAACCGGGCCTGAACCTCACCCTTTCGAAGCCCATCTCGTCGTAAAACCTTTTCAGTATTCCTAAAAGGTCTCGGAACGTGGCGTTCTCGTCAACAACGATGCCTTCAACCTGATTGAACTCCACCAGATGCTTGTAATCCATCTTTTCGTTCCTGAAGGTTTTCCCTATGGAGAACACCTTGGCAGGAAGCTCGTCCTTCCTTATGTTTGCGAGCGCATAGGCGGTGACTGCAGTCGTATGCGTTCTGAGCAGGGTTTTCTGCGCGATTTTCTCGTCCCAATCGTATTCCCAACCGGTTGAACCGGTGGTCCATCCGTTCTCGTGCACGGCCTTCACCTTATCCCTGAGTTCCTTGAACCTTGGTATTTCTATGCTCCCCGGCGTTTTAAGGTAGAACGTGTCGTGCATGTCCCGCGCGGGATGGTCCTGCGGCTGGAACAGCACGTCAAAATTCCAGAATGCCGACTCAACAAGGTTACCCTTAACTTCCCTGAAACCAAGCCTGACAAAGATATCCCTCACCCTATCAATCGCCTGCCGCAGTGGATGCTTCTTTGCGGGTTTCTGCGGTTTTACGTAGATGTTGATGTCGTACGGCCTGAACTTCTTGCTCTTCCACTCGCCCGTCGTGAGCATTCTGGACGTAAGCTGCGAGACGCCGGAATCCTCGACGGTTTTTCCGAGCTTT
>CAZEGI010000005.1:0-43590 GCA_964512105.1 uncultured archaeon | reverse complement strand
AGCCATGAGGACGCCCGCATGACCGCATCCAGTGGCAACTCCGTGAGCCGGGATATGTCCTCAGGAGTGGATTTCTTAGTCAGAACCTTGAGAATTTTGATTTCATGCGGATGAAGGTCGCTCATGGTTAATAATGAGACGGGGTATTAAATAGGTTTGGTGCAAAGCAGTAGCCAAAATTTGATTTTTAAATACTGATGTCAAAGTTATATGAACGCACAGGCCCTGTGCGTGTTATAACTTCTGAAGGAAGTTATATGATACTTTTGTGAGGTAAGAAAAATGGAATACGTTTATGGGGCGATGCTCTTGCACTCTGCCGGTCAGAAGATAAGCGAGGAATCGCTGAAAAAAGTCATGACCGCCGCGGGAGTCAAGGCTGACGACGCAAAGGTCAAGTCCGTTGTTGCTTCACTCGAAGGCGTGAATATCGACGAGGCGATAAAGACCGCAGTGCCTGTCGCGGCCGCGGCAGCGCCGGCAGCAGCACCAGCAGCAGGAGCTAAGAAGGAAGAGAAGAAGGCAAGCGAAGAAGACGAGAAAAAGAAGGAAGAAGAAGCAGCGTCTGGTCTTGCTTCGTTATTCGGTTAAGTTTTTCATTTCTTCTTTTTTAATTTAAAGGATGATTATCAATCGAGAAAGAGGATTTGATTCTGAATTATAATTTCTTTAGTCTTTCAAGTGCTTCCTCAAGCCTTTCTTTCGACTGCGTCAGCGCGCACCTCACATATCCTTCTCCATATTCCCCAAACCCGACACCCGGCGTCAGCACGACCCCTGCTTTGTTGAGAACGTGCTTTGAGAATTCCACGGAACTCTTGAATTTCTTCGGAATCCTGAACCAGAGGTAGAACGTTGCCTTCGGTTTTTTCACGTCAAAGCCCAAGGTGTTTAAACCGTCAACCATCAGGTCCCTTCTTCCTTTCAGTATCTTTAGATTTTTTTCTAAAACTGTTTTTGGCGTTTTGAATGCCTCTATGCCGGCGTGTTGTATCGCTTGGAACACCCCGGAATCCACGTTTTCCTTTATCTTCCCAAGGCTCCGTATGAGGTCGGCATTACCAAGCGCAAAGCCGATGCGCCAGCCGGTCATGTTGTACGTTTTCGAAAGTGAATGAAACTCGATTCCAACCTCCTTTGCGTTCTTCACTTCAAAAAATGACGGCGATTTGTATCCATCAAACGTTACTTCCGAGTATGCGTTGTCATGGCAGACGATTACGTTGTTATCCAAGGCAAAATCCACAACCTCCCTGAAAAAATCCTTATCCACGGTCGCTGCTGTGGGGTTGTTTGGATACCCGAAGAATAACAATTTCGCTTCCTTCGGGTTTTTTACTCTGCTAAAATCGGGTTTGAAATCGTTCTCCTCAAGAAGCGGCAGTGGGACAGGATTCCCGCCTGCAAGTATCGTCGATATTCTGTAAACCGGATATCCCGGATTCGTGTAAAGCACGGTTTCGCCCGGATTCACAAACGCAAGCGGTGTATGCGCGATTCCCTCCTTTGAGCCGATGAGCGCTAAAACCTCATCCTCCGGATTCATTGAAACCCCGAATCTTCTTTTGTACCACTCCGCGGCGGCCTTCCTGAACGACGGCATTCCCGCATACGAAGGATACCGGTGATTCTCGGGTTTTTTGGCAGCATCGGAAAGTGCATTTATGATATTTGCAGGCGTCGGAAGATCGGGATCTCCGATACCCAGACTTATGACATCAACACCTTTCGATTTTTTCTCTGCTATCGCGTTGTCGATTCCCGCGAAAAGATAGGGCGGAATTTTATCAACACGCTTGGAGTTTGGATTTTTCATTTTTGCTTGAATGACTATTTTAATAAGATTTTCTAATACTTAAATAAGATGAAAGCCGCGACAATTCTTTTGATAATCCTTCTGGTGATGGCGACGGGCTGTATTCGAGGAACAGAAGAGCCGCAGGTTGTGTACATTGAACCGTGCAATATCCTCACGCCTGGGTCAGAAATCAAGATTGCAGGGCAGGTCATCAATAAGGATATGCTCGTCCGACCATTGGCGGATCTGTTTCTTGACGACATAATATCCGAATCGAGAAAGGACTCGTGGAACACCTACCAGCTGAATTGCTGGTGGGGTGTGAGACCGGGTGAAGTTTTGGATAGGTACTACTGCGTGGGGACATACGCTATTCCCGAAGTTGACGATAACGGAAAGATTGTGAGATACGTCCAGAAGTCGTTCAAGGTGGGTTTATCTGTGGAAAAACGCACCGGGGACACATGGATAGATGTCGATGGCAAGATTCACAGCGGTGAAACCTATCTCCAGCTGAAAATCGAAAGCGTTGAGCAAAAGTGCAAGGTTGCCCAGTAGTCAGAAAAATTCCAGGATTCGGGCAAGATTTTTTTCGTATACCGCTTCATCCGCATTCTCCGCCACCTCGTCTGTGTAGGGGTTGAATGCTATGCTCAGGCCCGCGACCCTGAACATCGGGATGTCGTTGAGGTAATCGCCGACAGCCGCGCACTGTTTTAATGGCACCCTGTATCGTGACGCAATTTTCTTTAGTACCCAGGGCTTGTCGTCAAAGCCGACCTTTGTTGTTATTCCGCACACCTTCCCCTTATTCACCACAAGCTCGTTTGCAACCGCGTGGTTCATGCCCAGCTCACCGCGAATCCTGTCGGCAAGGGTCTGCAAACCACCGCTTATTATCACCAGTCTGCATTTGTCCCGCAGGGCATCCATGGTCTTGGAGGCGCCGTTCATCAGCGGCACCCGGTTCAGTATCTCCTCAATCCTTGAAATCTCAACTCCGCGCCACAGCTCCGCATCGCGCCGAGCCCACTCGTCGAAGTTAATCCTTCCGAGGTTGTATTCTGCTTTGTTTTTCTCGGAATGCTTGATTGTTCCCAGACCGAGATGAACCTCGTTCCAGCTTCCGTGCCCGTCAACCAGAACGCCGTCCAAATCAAATGCGATAAGTTTTATTTTTGCCATTCTTTAATACAGGGGGCTTACTTTTTATATTTGAATTACCTATATAGAAACATGGGACGAATCCGGAAAAAAACACTCATCAAAAATGTTATAGCTGAGGACATGAGTAAAGACCATCTTGCTGTTTACGAAATGTTAGATGCTCCCAAACACGATGAGGACATTGCTTCTGAACTTAACGTGAAGGCAACCATTGTCAGAACGATTCTCAACGACCTCCACAAAAACAGCCTCGTGGAATACGATAGGAGCAAGAACAAGAAAACGGGCTGGTACACCTACAAGTGGAAGCGGAGGGAGGAGGAAAAGGTCCTCGAGTACGTGAAGGAGTACTTAGAACAGAAATTGTCGAAACTCACCGAAAACCTGAACTACGAGAAATCCGGAACGATGTTTTCGTGCTCATGCCGGAAGGTCCCGTTTGACATCGCAATGGAGTCCGAATTCGTGTGCCCAAAATGCAACGACAGGTATGAGGAGTTTGACAATTCTGACGAGATTGACAGGCTTGTGAGCGAGATGGCAGAGGTCAAGGAACTTCTCGAGCTTACTTAGGTGTAAAATTGCTGACAAGAAAAAACGCTATTTCTCTTCTGAAAAAACACGGTTGTGATGGAAAACTGATTGCGCACTGCACCGCCGTTTCGAAACTTGCGGTAGAGATAGCCAAGGGGATAAATAAAAGGGGGCATGATGTAGATATCAAGTTCATCGAGATTGCCTCACTTCTTCACGATATCGGCAGAACAAAAAACCACGGAATCATGCACGGAATCGAGGGTGCGAAAATTCTGAGAGAACATCCGAAAATTGCTCGAGTTTGCGAGGTTCACATAGGCGCGGGAATCAACAAAAAAGAGGCAACTGTTTTGGGACTTCCACCAAGGGATTTCCTACCAGAAACTCTAGAAGAAAAAATCATCGCGCATGCAGACAACCTTATAGACGGGAGCGAGGTCGTTGACATAGAAAAAACCATGGAAAAAATGGGCAAGCGGCTGGGCAAACAGCATTCTGCGATAAGACGGATGAAGGTGTTGGATGATTACATTGAGGGGTTGATGAAAGAATAATTATTACTTTTTACTCAATAAAACCACCCTACTATCCTCCTTCGAATCTTTAATTTTATATCCCAATTCACCAGCCAATTCTCTTGAAAAATTCATTATCTCCGGAAAGTTCGGCATGTTGTCTATCGCCAATCTTTTCCTCGAACCCCCCAGAAACATGAATGCCTTGCACTCCACGAAATCGGGCTCCGCCCTCCGGATGAGTTTTGCGTAACCTTCGGGATTCAGCATGTTGAGGTTCTTTACCAAAGTCAATCTGACCACTTTTCTTGTCTTTATTGAAGGGAAAAAATTAATAGTTTCATTCATCCTTTTCCACCCGTCCGGAATCATGGGGTTGCACACTTTTTTGTACAGTTTTTCATCCGGTGCGTTCAGGGAAACGTAAAGCTGCTTTGGCAGCTCCTCCAAATTTTTTATCCTTTCCGGAAAAGTGCCGTTTGTCACCAGAAAGGTGTTGAATTTCCGCCTGTGGAATTCCTCCAGCAGGGAACCCATATGCGGATATATCATCGGCTCACCGGTTAAACTTATCGCGACCTGGTTCGGGTTCCGGGCCTCCCCGAGTTTTTTTCTTTCAACGATTTCGGGGATTCCGCCAAAGCCGGTGAGAAGTTCCCGTTGCTTCTCCACGGCCATTTCTACGATTTCCTCCGGTTCGTCGAATTTTTTTAGTTTGGTTCCGGGAGCATGCTCGATGTTCCGCCAGCAGTGCACGCAGCGGTGGGTGCACCACGCAACCGCGGGCGTAAACTGCAGGCACCTGTGGCTCCGGATGCCGTAGAACTGCTGTTTATAACAAAAACCCTCGCCCCGCAGGCTCTTCTTTGTCCAGAGGCAAAGCTTCACAGCGCTGTGGTTTCCGGCGATTTTATAATGCTGGCGCTCGAGCGTGTTTCTCAGCTTAGGACCAATCATTTTTAAGGCAGTATTTACAAGTATTTAGTGTTGACCCCCTCTCGTGTATTTTTAAGGGAGTAATGGTAAATATTGTAGTATTTACGAACATGGTGGTTATAAATGGTTACCTACATCATTGCAAGGCAGTTGGGCGGGAAGCCGGTCATCACCATAAGCGGTGAGGAACTCGGCAGATTGGATGATGTCATTGTGGACGAGGAGAACGGCCAGTTCATATCCATAATTGTGGAGCCGGTTTCCGAGTTGCCAGTGCGCATTTCCTACCCGAAGGACAAGGACGGGAATTTCATAATCCCGTACGACGCAGTAAACGCAGTGAGCAAGGTCGTGGTTGTGAAGGACTAATCTAAGTTCCCTGCAATTTTTAAGGCTATTTCCACGACCCTCGTTGCATTGTTGTCCAGAATCCGTATCATTGCTTCTTTTCCTGTTCCCCCTTTATCGTAGATTATGTCTGGAACACTGCCATAACTTTCTATCGCGTGTTTTGTGCCCCACTCCATTGTTGATGTGTCCTTTGGCTGACGGTCGCGCTCAAAACCCGAAATTCTCAGTTTTAACTTTTTGCATGCGTTCAGAATTTCTGGGGAATAACGTATGTTCATCGCCGCGCGTTTTTCCGGATCGGATTTCATCACTGTGAGAGCCACCCGGGCGACGTGGTGCGAGCCGCCGAAGATTATCGAACCTACCGGAACCATTTTCTTTCCATCCCGTACAATCCTTCCACTTATGCCCGCGACATCTGAAATGTTTTTTGCCCCCTGTTTTGCAAGCACGATGTTTATCCCGACTTCGGGTGCAAGTTTGTATGAATTTTTGTCAGCAACGAATTTTTTTACCGCGCCTTCCACCACCTGGATTTCATGCGCCTTTTTGTGGACCATGAGCCGCATTCCCTCACCAATTTTTTCGCTGTTTTTTATCATCTCGCTTACGTATTCCTTTGCCCTTTTCACAGCTTCCGGAACCTCACACCCATTTGCGAGGAAAGCGGCAAGTGCGGACGAGAACGCGCATCCGGTTCCGTGTACTTCCGAATTTACCGGTTTGTCCCGGAACTCATAAATTTTTTTATTATAATAAAGAGTATCAACAGCGGTTTCGCTTCCGGTTATCACGCAATTCCCGATTTTTCTTGCCGCGGTTTCAACGTCCGATTTGTTTTTTATCCGGATTCCGGAAAGAATTTCCGCTTCACTTATGTTAGGGGTTGTTATTTTTGCGATTGAGATGAGTTTTTTCAGTTCGTCAATCGCGTTCTCATCCAACAATCCGTATCCGGACGTTGACCTCATGACCGGGTCAACAACGATGTTTCCTGCAGAAAAATTTTTCAGTTTTTTGTAAACTATTTTTACGATTTCTCTGTTTGCGAGCATTCCGGTTTTCACTGCATCAAGGCCGAAGTCATCAAAAACGGACTCAAGCTGACTTGCAACGAAACTTGATGGTAAGGCATAAACGTTCTGAGCGCCCCGTGTATTCTGTGCTGTTACTGCTGTAATAACGGAAACCCCATAAGCTCCCAGAGAAGAAAATGTTTTCAGGTCCTGCTGGATTCCCGCCCCGCCCGATGAATCAGATCCCCCAATTGTTAATATAACTTTCATGGTACGAATTTATAAGTAGGTGGCTACTAAAAAATAAAAATAACAGAATGGATACGTTAGTTCTTTGCATAGACAGGGACGACGACATCGGGAGGAAAACCGGTATAAAAGGGCCGATTATCGGAGTGGAGAACAACCTTGAGGCTGCAAAAAAACTCGCGCTTTCAGACCCCGAGGACAGCGACGTGAATGCGATTTTTGGGGCGGTGAAGATAGCGACCGAGCTGAAAACGGAGGTTGCAACCATAACCGGAGATGTGAATGCAGGTGTCGTGTCTGATAAAAAACTTTGCGAGCAGCTGGATTCATTAATCAAGGACTTAAAGATCAAATCGGTAGTGATTGTGACGGATGGTGCTGCGGACGAGCAGATACTCCCGCTGATACAGTCCCGCGTAAAAATCGATTCCATAAGGACGATAATAATCCGCCAGAGCAAGGAACTCGAGAAGGCGTATTTCACGATAACGAACTTCATCAGGGAAACGTCCAAGGAGCCGGCACTCGCGAGACTGATGTTTGGGATTCCCGGAATTGCGCTGATAATACTTGCGCTTGGCGCTGCTTTCAATGCGCTGCTGCAGGCGAGCGCCATTATTCTCGGCATCACGGGTATTTACCTTGGCATCAAGGCAAGCGGCAAGGAGGACGCGCTCTTTGCAAGGTTTCATGCGTTTGTCGGCTCGCAGTCAGTCGAGCGTCTTGGTACCCTTACGTACATAATAGCCTTCATAACCTTCATAATCGGGCTGGGATATGGCTACGACAGGGCAGTGAACACGAAGGTCACGGTATTCAGCGACACCTTAGCATCGTTCATTCTGGGTTCAGCAGAAATCGTGCTTCTGGCTGTGGGCATAGCTGTTTTGGGCAAGAGCATAGAGGATTACGTGGGAAAGAGGTACCTGAACATAAGGCGTTATTTGATAATACTCGCGTTCGTCTTTCTTGTTGAACAGACCGCTGTTGCGGGTTCGAACCTCTGGTTTGGCGGCATAACGCTCGTGAGCTTTGTGAAGACCGTGGTTGTTGGTGTCATATTCTTCGGTTTTGTGATAAAGATTACGGAGTATATATTCATCGGCGAGATAAAGGCGAGGGAGGATTTGTACAAAAAACTGCACGGGGCAGAGGTTTACGACAAGGACGGCAAAAAAATCGGCAAGGTAACGGACGTTTCCATCATCGGCTATGAGCTGAGCGAAATAAGGGTCGGCAGGAGACGGATACCGAAAGCGGACATTGCCTCGCTTGAAGGAAAGATAGTTCTGAACAAATGACTACTGCTGGATGTCTATACTGACGGAACCATTCAGGGTTTTATTTCCGTAAGACACGACGCATGTCAAATCGTACATTCCTGCCGAGATGCCGCCGCAGACGTTGCACCTTGGAAGCGTGTAGGTGAATTGCACGTTGTTTGAACCCTTATCAAGATCGAGGGTTTTTTGCTCGGTCAGCCTGCCGTTTATACCGCTCACCATGACGGTTACATTCTTTAAGCCGGTATTCGAATCCAACACGACGCTGAGATTCACGAGTTCAGAGGAATGGTAAATTGTTTTGTCCGTTGATACGTTCACCAGAAAAACCTTTAGGTCTTCCGGTTGTTTTACACAGCCGGAGGTGAGAATAAAAAGGGATAACAACAGAAATGCAAGCCTTCTCATAAGATCACCGCCCCAGCTTCTTTATCTCCTGCACGAGAGTGGGTAACACAACCGCTGGGTCGGTTACCATTCCGAGCGCGTGCGCTGTACCGCGGTCCTGAAGCCTCGTAACGACGTACGGATTTATGTCTATGGCGACGGTTTTTACCCTCGACGGAAGGATGTTTCCGGTGGCAATGCCATGCAGCATTGACGCGTATATCATGCACAAATCGGCTTTCTGCACGTGCTTCCGCATCTCGTCCTGCGCCCGCATAACATCCGTGATTGTGTCAACCAGAGGACCATCGTCCCTGAGCGAGCCGCCTATCACGAATGGCACATTGCGTTTGACGCATTCGCACAGAACGCCACCCTTTAGAACTCCCTTCTTCACCGCTTTTTTTATGCCCCCTGCTTTGTTGATTTCGTTTATTGCCACGAGATGGCTCTTGTAACCGCGCTTCATGACCCTGCCCGTGTTCTTGTCCATCCCCAAGGTGGTGCCGAAAAGCTGCTTCTCGACGTCCATCACAGCAAAGCCGTTTCCTGTGAATATCGCCTGAACGTAACCCATCCTCACGAGTTCCGCAAGCGCTTCATCTGCGCCGGTGTGTGCGATTGCTGTTCCGACCACGTGTATTATGAAACCTTTTTTGTCATGAATCTTTTTCATCTCCTTTGCAAGATTTCTTATAAAGGAATTTACGGGCTTTTCAGGTGAAATCTCGCTGCCCATGAAGCCGAATATGTCCACCGGAGTTCTGGGGCGCTGCGGCGCTTCGACCTTCACACCGTCCAGCCCGACAACAACCCTGTCGCCCTTCCTGACCAGGCCCTGTCGTTTACATACAGCGCGGTTTTTTTCAATCACGATGATGCAGTCCATCTCTATGTCCTTGACGTCCTGCCACTTTCCGTTCAGGAACACCTTCGTCGGGTGATGCGTAGTTCCGTAAAAGTTGTCGGGCAGTATTTTATCCGCGGGTGTAGGAGCTGTTTTTACCTCCTTCCGGGGGAGTATCGCTCCAAATCTTTCAAGCTCAGCGAACAGTTCCGGTGGCCCCCTCACGAGAATTTTGCAGTAACTTTCATCGACCTTGGTTTTGCCCACCTTCAACTGGAGAATCTCGAAATCGCCGCGCATGTCCATTATTGTGTCGAGCACCTTCGGCAGAATCATGGAATCTATAATGTGCCCCCGAAGTTCGATTTCCTCTTTTTGCATTTTGGTCAGTATGTATTATGTGTGGATATAAAAAAACTAAACCAGATACGCCATAACCATTTCCAACAAATTCCCGGTCCAGAGCGTTAGGGCAAATGCTATCAGTAAAATTGGTACAAAGCGTATGCCCCACCTTATCGTAATGGTTTTCGGGATTTTCCCGGATTTCGCGAGCTTCCGGATTTTTTCTATCTGCCCATTGGTTAAACCTTCGATATCCCGTTTTGATGCGATTTTTTTGTTGTCAACCAGAAGGTCATCGGCAACCGCGTCGCCCTCCTTGAGTTCACTTACGCTTATCATTTTTCGCAGTGCAACGAGTTCAACGACCTTGAGGTAGATGGAAACGATGACAAGTATCGGGAGAAAAACGTAAAGCAACGTGAGTTTGTACATCTGCAGGTGATACGTGACGAATGAGGGGATAAACGCCAAAAAAATCAGAATCGGCGTTACGTAATTTCTGAACTCTTTGAAGAACCTTGCGAAAACTTTGGGCTTAAGAATCCCGAGCACCATGGAGTAAAAAAGCGCGTAAGGAGTTGCAACAAAAGCCATGTTCACGAGGTATGAGCCAAAATACGGCAAAATGGGGGTGTTCGGCCATTGGTAACTTAACGCGTCCAAAAAACCGAGCGAACATCCGATTCCCGATATTACCTTGACATCGCCGCCGCCCCACTGGCCGAGGTAAAAAGGAACGTACGCAAGAATGAAGTAAAAAATCCCGATAGCCACGGATGTCAGGATGAATGAAGAATCCCTGGTGGATACGGAATAAAGAAATGCGAGCCCGAGAACAGCGACATTCAGACCGACACTCACGGAATCCGGGATTTCACCTTTTTTCAAATCATAGATGCTTGCAACAACGAGGAACACCAGCGTCAGCCCTATAACAATCAAAATCATTTTAATAACCAAATGTAATTATAGTGAATGGTTAAGAATTACTTGCGTGGTAAAAAATGAGCGTAATCTGCTTTGATCTTGAAGGTCCGTTGTCGCCGCAGGACAACGCCTATGAGGTCATGGGTCTCGTGGAAAACGGGCACAAGATATTCGAGGTTCTGAGCCGCTATGATGACATACTTGCATTAGAAAGAAGAAAAAACTATGAGCCTGGAGACACTTTATCATTGATAATCCCATTCCTTCTCTATCATAAAATAAACGAGGGCGATGTAAAAAAAGTTTCAGAAACAGCAGGTATTGTTCCAGGCGCACGCGAAACAATCGCGAAACTCAGGGAATGGGGATGGAACGTGAACATCATTTCAACGAGTTACCAGCAGCATGCTTATAGTATTGGGAAGCATGTAGGCGTCGAAACGGAAAACATCTACTGCACGAAACTGCCGCTGAACGAATTTTACAGCGAATTGAAGGATGCGGATTTTTCATTGGTTGAGGAACTTGAATCCGACATTCTGGAAAAATTGTATCCGAACATGAGTGACGACAATTTGTTGAAATCCAGATTGGACAGATTTTATTATGACGAATTATTAAAAACAAAATTGGGTCAGGTATTCAAGAGGGTAAGCGTTGTCGGCGGGGAGCGTAAGGTAAACGCGCTGAAAAAAGTCGCAGAAAAAACAAAAACAAAACTGGAGGGTATGGTCGCGGTGGGCGACAGCATAACGGATTTCAAGATGCTGGGTTTAGTGAGGGACAACAACGGGCTGGCAATTGTTTTCAACGGAAATGAATATGCGGTTCCGTACGCGAACGTCGGTTTGACGTGTTCGGACATGCGACCAATCCTTATTGTTTTAAAAGAATTTGAAAAAGGGATGAAGGAAGTTGGTGATGTTGTAAAGAAACTTGAAAAGAACGTAAATGCCGCGGATATTGCCATTCATGAGGTAAAGAAATTATTAATGATAAACAAGAACAATCAAAACTTCGTTCAGCCGCAGTTCAACTGGCTGCTCGGAGTTTCAGAAGAAAAACAGGAAAAAATAATCGAAGCACACAAAAAAGCAAGGAAATTCGTGCGCGGCGCGGCTGCGAAACTGGGCTAGGAATTTCTGGTTTTAATAACTCCACTTCGCCTTCCGGAGTATTTCCCTTGCGATTCTCTGCGGGTTGTAAACATCGGTCTCCTCAACGTACTGCAGGATTGCCCTTATACGTTTTACGGCTTCTGCTGATTCCCTATCCGTCAGATTTATCAGCGGCAACACAATCAGGTCCAGAGCCCTGACCGCCTCTGCCCTCACGTTGGTCATGTATTTGTTTTCCTTGTCGTAGTCGCTCGCCATCAGGACCTTTTCCAGGTAGTCCAGCGCCAAGGGACTTCGAGTGTTACCAAGCGCACGTGCTGCTGCCACCCTGGTCGTGTGGTGCTCTTTTTCAGATGTGAGTATCGCGCCAAGCGCGTCAATGCATTCCTTAGCGAGTTCAGGGTCGTTCGTGTTTCCCGCCATCGCGCCGATGTTCAGAACCGCGGTTTCCCTGGCACTGATGTTCATGCTCGACTCAAAGGTCTTCTTGTTCTTTTCGAAATCTGTCCAGCGTTTTTCATCGGCTTTTATTCCGGTTTTTTCGTCCATTTTTCTTACCTACCCCAGTTTATTTTTTTTAATACCGCATCCGCACGTCCTACGATTTTTTGCGTGTCATGTTCTACAACGTACTGCAGGATTTTATGGATTTCTTCTCTGGCATGCTTCGCCTCCGCATCCGAGCTTCCGAGTTGCGACGTTAGCACCATATCAAGCGACTGAACCGCATTTAACCTCACGCCAAGACGGTACTTGTTTTGTTTATCATCGGGATTCGCGGTCAGCACCGTCTCAAGGTAATCCAAAGCGAATGGACTGTGCGTCAGGCCCAGTGCATAAGCAGCCATAACCCGGGTTGTGTGATACTGCTTGTCCGCCACCAATACTCCGCCGATAGTATCAACACATTCCTTGACAAGTTCCTTATCATGCGAATGGTCTGTCAGCAGGCCTATGCTTATGAGCGCGTGTTCCCTTGTATGAATGTTCCCGCTCTCAAGCATACCTTTGTATAATTCAAGGTCCGTACGATGCCTTGCCTCATTGGGCAATACTTCCGGAAGTCTCCTACCGATTTGGGCATCCATCAACCCACTTATCCTTGTCACCATCCTGATTTTATTATGTAGTCCGCAGATAAAAACCTGTATTTTTATTTTGGTTTTACTATGGGTAAACATGGCCGGAATTAAGGAGCTTACTGCGGAGGCGCTTGTCGCAAACGCAAAAAACATGGACGAATCCGAGGAGGGCGTTGCGGAAGCGCTGGTAGATGCCCTCGAGGACGCGCTTCTTGAAAAAAACACCGGACTGAAGCGTGAGCGTCTCCTTGACAAGGCCGCGGAATTCTGGAAGGAGTATTTGCAGGAGGAAATCAACGCAAGAATTTCCGCAGGCAAAGAAGAGGGCACGAGAAGTTTTGACGAAAGCGACGTCGCAGGATACATACTCGGGGACAACGAAAATCTCGAGAAACTTGCTTTTGCGTTCGTTTACAAGGTTCTGGGCAAAAAGAAGTGATTTTTATTACCTCTTGTCATATATTCTTTACTGTTTGGTTTTTTGTTTCTGATGCTCCACCGGAGTCAGAGGTCGGTTTGCATGTTCAATGTTAAAAGGGCGCTTATAAGTGTCTCAGATAAAAGCGGTTTGGTTGATTTCTCTAGGGGGCTTCACAAACTTGGTATCGAGATTATTTCTACCGGCGGAACATTGAAGGCAATAAAAGATGCCGGAATTCCTGCAAGATACGTCGAGGACGTCACCGGATTGCCGGAAATGCTTGACGGCAGGGTAAAAACACTTCATCCTAAAATTCACGGCGGCATACTCGCGATAAGGGATAAGAAAGAGCATACGGAACAACTGAAAAAACACGGCATCGGGGCCATAGACCTGGTTGTTGTTAACTTATATCCCTTCATAAAAACGATTGAGAATGAACATACGCTTGAGGAAGCCATTGAGAATATCGATATCGGCGGACCAAGCCTGATACGCGCGGCTGCAAAGAATTACGCGGGGGTCGCAGTAATCGTGAATCCGAACCGATACAACGACATCTTGAACGAATTGCAAAGAAATAAAGGAAAAATGAGCAGGGAAACATCGATGATGCTGGCTGCAGAGGCCTTCCGCTATTCTTCGGAATATGATTCTTTTATTTACAATTATTTGAGAAAAAAATTCGATTACAAAACAGAGGAATTTCCGGAAATTTTAAACCTCACGTACATAAAAGCCCAGGATTTGAGATACGGCGAAAACCCGCATCAAAGTGCAGCGTTCTACCGCGAGTTTGAACCCGATGCGGTTTCCATTCCAAAGGCAAAACAGCTGCACGGGAAAACGCTGTCATTCAACAACATTCTGGACATGGATGCGGTTCTTGAGATGGTCGAGGAGTTTAGGGAGTCGGCAGTTGTAATTTCGAAACATACGAATCCATGCGGCGTTGCGCGCGCGGACTCATTGAACGAAGCGTATAAAAAAGCGCTTGCAACGGATCCAATAGCGGCATTTGGCTGTGTCATAGCTGTCAACAGAATTCTCGATGCGGAAACCGCAAGGAGTATGTCAACGCATTTCATAGAGGCCATACTTGCTCCGGCATACGAAGACACGGCTTTGGAAATCCTGAAACAAAAAAAGAACATCCGTCTCCTTGAAATTCCGCAGATGGGTGAAACCGCGCACTCGAAACTCGACATCAGAAGCATACGCGGCGGGTTGTTGATACAAACGTACATGCCGCAGGAACTGGAAAAATCGCAACTGAAGGTCGTCACGAAAAAAGCACCGACAGAAAAACAGATAGAAGCGATGCTGTTCGCATGGAAAGTCGTGACGCATGTAAAATCGAACGCAATCGTTTTTGCAAACGAGAATGAAACTATTAGTATAGGGGCTGGACAGATGAGCCGCGTGGATTCCGTAAAAATCGCGCACATGAAGGCGAACAAGGAAACGAACGGGTGCGTGATGGCATCGGATGCGTTTTTCCCGTTTCGGGACGGGATAGACGCTGCTGCGAAAGCCGGCGTTGCTGCAATCATACAGCCCGGCGGCTCCATACGCGACCAGGAAGTGATAGACGCGGCAAACGAGCACGGAATGGCGATGGTGTTCACGGGCGTGAGGTGCTTCAAACATTAGGATGAAAAAAATCAACGTAGCGGTTCTGGCTTCCGGCGGAGGAACGAATTTTCAGTCCATAATCGACAACTGGGAGCGCGGGGGTTTGGAAGAGATAAACCTGAAACTGCTCATATGCAACAAACCCGACGCATACTGCATAGAGCGCGCGAAAAAACACAAAATCGATTTCAGGGTCATAGACCACCGGGAAAAAACGCGCGAGGAATTCGAAAAGGAGATGGTAAGGGCCCTTGAGGAATATAAGATTGATTTGATAGTTCTGGCAGGATTCATGCGGATGCTAAGCCCCTACTTTGTGAATAGGTACAAGTGGAAAATTTTGAACATACACCCCGCATTGCTACCCGCGTTCCCGGGAACCGACGGCCAGGGCGACGCGCTGAAATACGGCGTGAAGGTTTCCGGCTGCACCACGCACTTTGTTGACGAGGGCGAGGATACCGGACCTATAATACTGCAGAAGGCGGTTCCGGTTATGGACGATGACACGCGGGACACGCTCGCGCACAGGATACTCGAATGGGAACACCGGATTTACCCGCTGACAATAAAACTATTCGCTCAGGGCAGATTAAAGATTGACGGCAGACATGTGAGAATAAAGAATTACGAAGAAGTCCTGAAAAAACTGAATGAAAAATAACGAAGCTCTTGTGTATTTAGAAGGGCTGGAAAAATTCGGTTCTCGTTTTGGTTTGGACCGAGAAGAAAAACTGCTTTCCGGGCTTGGAAATCCGCACAGGGGTTTGAAGTGCATTCTTGTTGCCGGAACGAACGGCAAGGGTTCCGTATGCGCTTTTTTGGGTTCGATCTTAAAAGAAGCGGGATTCAAAACGGGGATGTATATTTCCCCGCCGCTTAAGAGATTCAACGAGAGGATTTCAATAAATGGCAGAACCATAAGCGATGAGGATGCTACAAGGCTGATTATCAAGATTAAAAGAATAATAAAAGAGAAAAATATTGAAATCACGCACTTCGAATTCATCACCGCGATGGCATTCGAGTATTTCCGTGAAAAGAACGTCGATTTTGCCGTTCTCGAAGTCGGAATGGGCGGACGGCTTGACGCAACGAACGTCGCAAACGCACTGGTTTCGGTCATTACGCGTGTCGAACTTGAACATACGGAATTTCTTGGAAAAACCATCCATGAGATAGCATTCGAGAAGGCGGGGATCGTAAAGGAAAACGGGGTTTTGGTTACTGCGGAAAGTAAGAAGGATGCACTTGATGTTATTGAAAAAAAATGTGACGAAAAAAATTCTAAATTAATTCAAATCGGAAGGGACGTAAAATTCAAAAAAATAGAATCAGGTATTAGGGAACAGATTTTTGATGTGGATGGTTTTTTTAGGCACTACAAAAATTTAAAGATAAAAATGCTCGGGGATTTTCAATTGACAAATGCAACAACTGCCCTTGCTGTTATCGAAGCACTCAATTTTTATAATTTTAATGTTGATGAAAAAGCGATAAGAAAGGGGTTGTTAAAGACAGAATGGCCCGGGAGAATGCAGATCGTTGGCAAAAAACCGTTCATCGTTCTTGATTGCGCCCACAACCTCGACGGAATCCGGGCGTTGAAGAGCAGCCTTGTAAAGCTATTTAACCACGAAAAACTGATTTTGGTTATAGGAATATCAAAGGATAAGGACTACGGAAAAATGATTCGCGAAATCGGCCCGGTTTGCGACACCGTGATTGCAACAAAATCGAAATCCGCAAGGGCGTTGGAACCCGTAAAAATCACAGAAGATGCAAGGCGATACTGTAGTGATATAATAATAAAAAGAAATGTACAAAGTGCGTTAGAATATGCAAAATCCATTGCCGGGAAAAATGACCTGATCTGCGTGACCGGTTCGATTTTTGTCGTTTCAGAGGTGCTGTGATGATAAAGGCGGTTCTGTTCGACCTGGACAACACGCTCATAGACTTCATGAAAATGAAGCGCATGTGCGTCGAGAACGCGGTTGACGCGATGATAGATGCCGGCTTGAAAACCAAGAAAAATGAAGCGATAAAAATCCTCTTTGATATTTACGACAAAGAAGGTTTAGAGTACCAGTTCGTATTCCAAAAATTCTCAAAAAAAGTTTTAGGCAGGGTGGATTACAGGATCATGGGCGCAGGAATTTCTGCATACAGGAAGACGAAAATCGCGTATCTTGAACCGTATCCGCACGTTGCCGAAACGCTCACGAAACTTAAAAGCAGGGGGATAAAACTTGCGATAGTCACCGACGCGCCGAAGATTCAGGCATGGATCCGGATTTGCGATTTGAAACTGCACCACCTGTTTGACGCGGTTGTCGCGTTTGAGGACACCGGCAAGAAAAAACCGCACGAGCTGCCGTTCAAAAAGGCGCTTGAAAAATTGCGGGTGAAACCAGAAGAGTGTTTGATGGTCGGCGACTGGATTGAGCGCGACATAAAGGGGGCAGAAAAACTCGGGATGAAAACAGTATTCGCGAAATACGGTCACATCGGAAAGCCCAAAAAATCCGGAGCTAATTATGAAATTAGGGGTATCGAGGAATTGTTGAGTATCGTTGGATGATATAAATTGAGGGGAAGAATAACTAACATGGATGTTGTCGGTGTTGGCGCACTGAATCTGGACAGGTTGTACACGGTCGAAAAAATCGCATCGCCCGGAGAGCATGTCCCGGTAAAAAGGTTCAATGAAAGTCCTGGCGGTTCCGCAGCGAACACGATTGCCGGAATTTCGCGCTTGGGCTTCAGGACCGGTTTTATCGGGGCCGTGGGTAATGACACCGACGGCAAAATCATGCTCGACTCTTTCAAAAAAGACAACGTTGATGTTTCCCATGTAAAAAAATCAAAAAACAAAACGGGAATCATCATCGGCCTTGTGGATTCCCGCGGAGAGCGCGCCTTGTATCCTTACCCCGGCGCAAACAATGATTTGCTCGTGAATAATGAGGACATTTCATACGCAGACCGCGCAAAATTCGTCCACCTGAGCTCATTTGTGAATGAAAAACAACTTTCCGAACAGAAAAAACTCGTCTCAAAACTGAAAAACGCAAAGGTGAGTTTTTCTCCGGGGACATTATATGCGGAACTCGACCTTGAGAAAATTTCAGCGATAATTGAAAAAAGTTTTATAATTTTCATAAATGATGATGAAATAAAAAAATTAACCGGGAAAAATTATACAGATGGAAGTAAAAAATTGCTCAATCTCGGCGCAAAAATCGTTGTCGTAACCCTCGGAAAAAACGGCTGCTACATAAGAACGAAAAACGAGGAGCACGAAATCCCCGCCGTAAAAACGCGCGTTGTCGACACCACTGGCGCTGGTGACGCGTTCAACGCGGGCTTTCTTTATGGTTTGTTAAAGAATAAGAATTTAAAAGAATGCGGAAAACTCGGAAATAAAATCGCATCATACTGCATCCAGAAACTCGGGGCGCGCGAGGCGCTGCCCTACAAGAAAGACCTAAAGCTTTAACTCCTCATCCGGGTTTTCCAGGATTCCGTCCTCGAGTTTGTCGTATTTCCCGAGCTTGAGGTTGCATTTGTTGTTATCAAAATAACGGCATCTTGTGCAGCATTTCTCGTGGCTCGCGCAGACGGGAAAATCCCAGCAGTTGTCGCAGCACTGCATGCCAAAAACCTTGCCGAAAAAAGGGAGTTTCATGTAATGAGATTATTGCAGAATAAAAAATAAAAAAAGAAAATATGGGCTTAGTATTCGCCCATGTCGCCGCCCATCCCGCCCATTCCACCACCCGGAGGCATTGGTGGCATGCCGCCTTTCTTGGACGACGCAATAACGTCGTCTATCCGCAGAATCATCTCCGCGGCTTCAGATGCGGATTTCACGGCCTGCGTTTTTATTTTTAACGACTCAACAACGCCGAGCTTCCACATGTCCGCGGTCGTTGCCTTGGTTACCGCAACTCCGTAATCCACTGCCTTCTTGTCGTGCTTTGCTCTCAGGTCAACGAGGGTGTCTATCGCATCCATTCCCGCGCTTTCTGCTAAGGTTCTGGGTATTATCTCAATCGCATCAGCAAACGCGTTTATCGCGAGCTGTTCGCGGCCACCGACCGTTCCGGCGTATTCCCTCAACCTTCTCGCAACCTCTATCTCAGGAGCGCCGCCGCCCGCGACAATCTTTCCGACCTCCACGGCTGCTGCAATGCCGCCGAGCGCGTCCGTCACCGCACGCTCGACCTCGTCAACAACGTGCTCCGTTCCGCCCCTTATGAGAATGCTGACGGCCTTCGGGTTTTTGCACCCGCGGACGAACATCATCTCGTCTCCGGAAATCTTGACCTCTTCAACGAGCTTCGCGTATCCGAGCTCGTTTTTGCTGAAGTCCTTCAGGTTTGTAACGACTTTTGCGCCCGTTGCCTTTGCGAGTTTTTCCATGTCGGATTCCTTCACCCTTCTTGTGGCAAGTATGCCCGCCTTAGCAAAGAAGTGCTGCGCAAGGTCGTCAATGCCCTTCTGGCAGAACACGACTGTCGCGCCCGTTTTTGAAACCGCGTCCACCATGTCCTTGAGCATTTTTTCCTCCTGTGCGACGAACGCCTGCATTTGTTCGGGACTTGTTATCTGGATTTCCGCATCCGTTTCCGTGTCCTTGATTTCGATTGCTATGTCGAGCAAGGCAATCTTCGCGTTTTCCACTTTTTTTGGCATCGCGGAGTGAACGCGTTCTTTATCCACGATGATTCCCTGCACAAGCTCGGAGTCGCTGATGCTTCCGCCCTGCTTCTTCTCGACCTGCACGTTGTCAAGGTCCACGGTAATCTTTCCGTCCTCCTTTTCCGCAATCTGCGTAACTGCCTGAACCGTAAGATTTGCAAAGTGCTCCTTTGCTGCTTCCGCGCCCTTTCCGGTCATGGCTGTCATGGCAATCTCCTGCAAAAGTTTTTTGTCTTCCAGCTTCACCGACCTTCCTATCTCGTCCAGGATGTCGTTCGCTTTTTTCGCGGCCATTCTGTAACCGCGCGCTATAATCGTCGAGTGAACGCCCTGGTCCAGAAGTTTTTCCGAACTTGCAAGGAGTTCGCCTGTGAGTACAACCGCAGTCGTGGTTCCGTCACCAACTTCCTCGTCCTGCGTCTTCGCGACTTCAACCACCATTTTTGCGGCCGGGTGTTCCACATTCATTTCATCCACGATGGTTGCTCCATCATTGGTAATGACTATGTCGCCCAAGTCATCAACCAGCATCTTGTCCATCCCCATCGGTCCCAAAGTCGTTCTCACAACTTCAGCGACTGCCTTCGCAGCCATGATGTTGCTTCTCTGGGCGTCTCTGCCCATTGTCCTAAGTGCCCCTTCAGGGAGCACCAATATCTGTTGTCCTTGTACCATTTTTCATTCACCTTTTTTTAGTTTAATCTACCTTTACCCTGACCTCTTTCTTGGCCTTCTTTTTCTCCAGGCGTTTTATCTTCACCTCAAGAACGCCGTTCTTGTAGTTTGCCTTGACAGAATCGGGAATTATCCTCGCGGGCATAAGCAGTTTTTTTGAATACTTCCTCTGCGGGGTGTCAACCTTTATTGACAAGGTTTCCTCGTCCGCCTTCAGGTCGATGTCTTTTTTCTCGATTCCTGGAAGTTCCGCTATCACGGAGATTTCATCCTCGCCGTCAATAACGTCAGTCAAAGGTTCCCGCTCGTCCCCGATTTCTGCGATTCCCGGCTTGCCCGGCTTGCTTGCCGGAACATTCCCGAACTCCTCGATTTTCGGTTTGCCATCAGGCCCTACCTTCATGGAAAACCCGTAAACAAAAGGTCCGCCCTTGCCGGGCTCTTTCAAAGAAGTCTTGCGCATCTCGTCGAACATGCGCGCCATGTTCTCCTCCATCTGCCTGAATTCCTCGTCAAATCCTCCAAAGAAATCGAACATGTCGAAAAACCCTCTCCGTTTTCTTCTCCATGGGTCCATTGAAACCACCTCCGAATACGCAATCAAACCCACTGTGATTTTCAATGGGTTTGGATGTATATCGAGCATATATATTTGTAAGATGGGTTTAAAAACTTTACTATTTTTCTCGACCTTGCTCAAAAGTCCTTCTTGCACAAAAAGTTCGATAATTCTACTTGGAGAAGTGATAATGCAGGAAAGTAGAGTATGAGCTATATGTAGATATTTATTTAATCTTAGCTAATGGATTCCCTTCAAAACCTAAAGACTGGTTATTCTGTAATAACGGTTTAAGCGAAACTCTTGCATATGGGTCATTAGAAAATAGCAAATCAATAAATAAATTTTCCGTCAATTGATGAGATTTATTTACGGATTCTTCAACCGAATGGCCTTTCAGTAATCCAATAACAACTACATTTGATGCATCTATAATTGGTTTTGCTATAGGGGCGCTTAGGGGTCGTGATTCCATCCCCTGTTTCTTAGCTAACCAAAACCTATTTTTGTATCCAATAAAGGCGGTGCAACCCTCTTTAACTGCTTTTGGTCCTAACTCCTTAAGGGCATTGCAAGCTCGTACAAAAGCGATTATTCCCTTAAAAACATGGGCGTTATCCAAATTTATGAATTCATTTTTTGAATTATCGCATAAACTTGTTGTGGTTCCATGCCCATTAAAAACAATACATCTAGGCTTTGTTTCCCTTATTCTCTTTTCAATGTGTTTAAACTTTATATCTAGGCCTTCAATTTTCTGAACTTTAAATCCACGTTCTTCCGCAAAACTTATCAGAATTTCAGTATAATTGTATAGATATTCGGTTAACCAATCATGTTTTGTTCTAATTACAATCATCGTAACTGATATCACTCATTTATAATTTTTAAGAATTTTAGGCATGGCTCTAATAAAATTTAATTCCATCTCGATAGTTTCATTTCCCATTTCAGTACCAGAATCAACTTCGCGAACAAGTTCTCTAGGCGAAAAATCTCCTAGATCCCCAACAGAAAAAGTAACATCTGGTGGCATAGCTAAGAGTCGCTCCTTAACAAGTTTTTTTATTTCTTCATTATACTCTGTCATCTTTTAAAACCCCGATATCTAGTAATTGTTTTAGGATCCCCTCTGAATTTTTTTTATGTTTTGGGTCACCATCATGTTGTATCTCAACTTTTGCCGATGCCCATGTGAAGGTTTCATCCCCCACAACAGCAATAATCTCATCTCTTAGAGGGGTAGGTATGTTTGCATAAAGCTTTAGGAATCTAGCTTTTAAATCTTCATAATTAGGGGGGTCCATAACCACCTCCATCATTAATTAGATATTTTCCATATAAACCTATATATAAAATATTCATCGATATGGGTGTTGATTAACTTAAATGCTTCGATGTTTGGGGGAAATGATGCTTAAAGAGCGTTTTTTAGGTAGATTGCACCTGAACAAAAAGTCCTCAAAATCAGCTACTTTTTAGGCAAACCCAGTTCCAACATTTTCCATCAAAACCGCCTCCGAATACGCAATCAAACCCGTTGTGATTTTCAATGGGTTTGGATGTATATACGAGTGTATATATTGGAAGATGGGTTTAAAAAGGTGATGGTTTTAACGAGCTTGCTCCTTTATTCTGAAAACAACTCAAAAAGGAGCAAGTTTGGATAAAAAAGTTGAGGATATCCTAAATACTTCACTTTGGTATCGTTATGTTTAGCCCATACTTGTCAAACTCTGACCCTATTACTTGAGGTTGCTCCTTCTGTGGACAGGTAGCATAAAGGTATGAGTATCTGCTGCTACAATCCATGAGTTCATTTGAAATCGTAACCCTATTTTGATACTCCTTGTAACTCATGCTCATGAATATGAGCATTAACAAAGATATTGTAATGAATAGTGCAACTATTGGCGTTGAATAACCAACTGCTTTGATATATGCGATTATCCCAGTTGAAACAACCAGTATATAGTATAAAATAGCTAGTAATAGAACCGAGAAGGTCTTTACCTCATCTAGCTGACTGAGTTTAAATAGAAGATAAGAAAAAATGATTATTTCAGTCCCCTTAAATGTCCAAATAAACTTTCGCCTTAGCTTAAGTATCGCCCTTAAGGCAGGGTTCATCTCCGCTAAGCTTCCGACCCTTTTTGTGGTCTCCTTTGTTAGATAAAGGTCTCCCAACCAAAAAACCACAAGGGTTAAGAAGCAGGTTACTAATAAGATTTCTAGTGCCATCTCTCCTACTTTACTTTTGTTCCACATCCGTCACAGAAGTTTGCATTGGGGTCAATCTCCTTACCACATTTCTTGCAAAACTTCTTCGAAGGTTTTTCTGGCTTTTCTTCTCTAACTTTTTCGACTTTCTCCTCATTCGACCTTTTCTTCTTTCGATAGTAGAGAAACCCTCCGCCACCAACAACTAGAACTGACGCTGCAGCACCTACTATGGTCGTTAATCTGTTTTTGCTAGCAGATTCAATGTTGTCTTCAACATTCTTGACCTTGGCATTGAACTCATCAATCTTTTCAAATGCGTTAGCAGACTTCTTTAGGAATTCTGTTACATCTGTTGTGGCCTTTGCCTCTGAAATTATCTTGCTTGCATCTTTTAGGCAGATCTCGGCGTTTGTAAACGCACTCTGTGCTGTGATTATCTCTGTTACATCTGCACCATAGTTCTTAGTTGCTTCATTTACCTTAGTCCTTGTTGTCTCCAATTTTGTTGTAGCATCGTTGTAACTCTTGTCCATAACATCCACTAGAACTTCATTGAAGCCACTTACTATTCTATCTAATCTGTTATTTGTACTGGCGGCCACATCTCTCGCAGAATTCGCTTCACTAACTGCTTCAGTATAATAACCAGTACTGAACTTATTTTGTGCCTTTGAGTAATAATCCCTTGCTTCATCAACCTTGGATTTTTCGGTATTTATCTGGTTCTTAACTGTGGCTAAGTTAGTGTACTTTTCGGTAGCTTTAAAACATTGTAAAGATTGTTGTATACATCATTGACTTTCCCTACTTCGTTGCTTGCAACAATCATCTCATTTGAAGCCACCTTTGCCTTCTCTAGGATTGTATATAACGAGTTGTACGCAGTGAAGGCGCTTTGATATGCTGTTGATGCTCTGCTATCTGCCGTTTGAGCATTCTGCTCAGCCAGATCATAATCTTTACTGTCAAAGTTGGTGTTTGCGTCATCCAGATATTTCTTTGCATCTTTTACTGTCGATTTTGCAGAATCTACACTTGCTCTCGCATCTATCGCAGTCATTCCAATCTCTGTGCCATCTTCCCATTTTTTATCCCCCATTGAGATATTTGAGAGCAATTCTGTCGCTTCTGTTATTTTTGCTTCTGCTCTTTCAACCCAATTTTCTGCCTCATTAACCTTGCCCTTGGCGGAGTTGATTTTATCCATTGCTGGATGGGATTTATATGTAACTGAAACGCTAGAGGATTTAGTGACTTCTCTACCGGATGTATCTTTACAAGTCACTGTTATTGTATAAGAATATGTGCCTTCCCCAGTTGTAGGTGCAGTAATTTTCTCAGTAAAGGTTTTGCTACTGCCAATCTTAAGATCTCCTAAACTTACTGGAGGATTATCGGCTCCAACGTAGGAACAACTTGTATCAATTTCACCAGTATTTCCTATTGTGCCCGTAACGTCTGTAGATTGACCACGATATAAACTCAAAGTTGTTGGTGACAAAGTCAAGCTAACTTCTATAGGCTTCTCAACACATTTGTGTGCTGAACATTTCTTGCCAGCTGGACAATCAGGATCAATACAACAATCATATGGATTCCATTTATGATTTGAGATGTAACCACAAGTTCCCTGAGCTAGAACAGTCTCGCAGCATGAATTAGAGCAATATTTATCATCTATACATTGAGCATCACTTGTACATTGTGGAACCCACTCATGGTCGATTATACTACCGCATCTAGTTGGTTGGCCTATTTCTTGGCAATTCGATGAACAACCACTGATGACACATTTTTTAGTTGGTGCACAATCGTTACTAGTGTCACACTGATGTTCACTCTGCGTGTATATATCATTCATTTCAAAAGTTTCAGTTTGCGAAGTTGGATATACGATTAAAAATTTCTTGTCGTATTCTAACTTAATTTGGATGTCTCTTTTATGTGTACCTGAGGTAGGTGACGGAATTATGATATCTGATAGAGTATATGTTTCTTTTTGACCTGTAGTAAGTGGTCTATTATTCCCTGTAGTTGTAGCGTAAGTTGTTCCACCCACTATAAAACTCACTTTAGTAACACCCACAATATTATTTTGTGCAGTAATATCAACTGTCAAACTCATTCGCTTTTGTTCAACACAACAAGTTCCACAACTTTTACTAAGACTTATACTAAAATCTGCGGCACTGACAGTTAAAGAAAACAAGGATAGAATAAACAATACTCCAGAAATTTTTGTATATTTCATTTTTCAACCCTCTTTTTGATATAATGGCTTATCAAACCAGTATAGTCTTGTTTGATTATTTTTTCGGATGGTATAAAAAAGGCATTTATGTTGCTAATTTCATGAGTGTATTTGCTTCGGAATTTTTTAAGATAAGTGTGGTACTCTGACATATCAAAGAATCCGAACATCATTACGTGTGTTAAACCATTGGAGCTATCTCCTGTAGCAAGGTAGACTACATGTGGATCTTTCTCTAACCCTTTAAGTAATTGTTCATCATCGCTGTTGTTCCATTGGAACATGACAACAACAAAGAGGTTTATGCCAAAATTTTCAAGATTGACTATTGGTAGAAAATCGGTTATTATCTCATCATCGAATAGTTTTTTCCGTATTCTACCTGCAGTTGCTTTACTTATCTTTATTTCTCGGGATATCTGAGCATCGCTTTTATTACCATCTTCGAGAAGAGCTATCAAAAACTTTGTCTCAGATTTAGATAAATTTATGAAACTTTGTTTCATTTTTATATATAATTATGGAACACTAGTATAAAAAGCTTTCGTTTTTAGTTGTTTTGTCTAAAGGTATATCAAATCACCAATGATATCGAAATCAAATTCCAACCAATGCGTATTGGAAGTGTTGTTGTCTCGAAAATACTTGTGCCGCCCACTGTGTAGATGCTGAAATGGGTGACGTTTACCCAGACGAGGTTTTCTTCTGCATTAACACCGGTTGCAAGGACCCATGGCATGGCGCTTGCGTTTAGTTTCTGCCACTCGCGCTCAGTTTCGTTGAAGTGGTAGAACACCAGGGAACTTTCGTTCAGACCGCTTGCATTGAGTTCTGCGTCCGTGTAGTGGAATGAGAAGAGCGTGGATGAAAGCGAACTTGCAAGCTCACTCGATGCTTCGATTTGGAAGAATATGTTCAAGCCCGGGATTGCGAACGGGACTCCGGTTGGGTTCTCGCTGAACCGGAGGATGGTGATGGTTGCGTTCGTTACGGAGGTGTTTGGGAGTATGGATACAGAGAGATTCGTTGCGGAATCGTTTACCACTACGGTTTCGTTTGCGCTTGCGTTGAAGGTTGAGCGGAACACGAGGGCGGTTGAAAAGTTGCCCTCGTATGGGGTGGTGAGGCTCAGGTTGTTTGAAGCGTTTATTTTGTAGTAAATGCGGGTGTTTTCGGGAAGGCCGGAAAGCGCGAGGGTGTGGTTCAGGGCGGTTTCGTTTACGGAAAGGGTGGTGGAGTAGTTTCGGGTGGTTCCGTATTGGACTGTGGCGTTGGTCGGGGTTTCCGTTCCCCACTTCAGGACTGCGGATTCGCCGGTTATGTTTTCGGCTGAAACGGAGGAAAAAACAGGGGGCATGTATGCAGGGTCGGAGCTTATGGTGAAGACCCAGTTTTTGCTTGCGAACCCGAACCTCTTGGCCGTGTTTGTGCACTTCACGTTCCAGCGGAAGGTGCCGTTGGTGCTTATGTTCAGGGTGAAGTTGTTGGTTCCTTGGACGATGTTTGTGTTGGTTTGGTTTATGCTCCATGCTCCGGATACGTTTGTGTAGAGGGAGCAGTTTGCGATGGACACGTTGCTTGAAACGCTGTATGAGAAGGTGAGAATGCCGGGGTGGGTGATGGCGTTGTCGGCCGGGGAAAGGAGGGTGACTTCGGGACTTGGGAGCGGGACTGCGCCGGTGTGCTGGGCGTCGCGCATGAACATGGACCATGGGACGCTGCTTGCGTTGTATGGCGCGTTGGTGTCCCATACGAAGACTAGGGAGTTGTATCTCCCGCAAGCAACGACCTCGGTATCGCCGTCGCCTTCGAGGTCGCCTATTGCCGGGGCGAAGTATATTTCGTCGTACACGTACTTTGGCCATCCGGAGACGTTGCTGCCGTTTTCGTTTAGGGCGTAGAGCCATCCGCTTGTGCTTCCAACGATGATTTCCATGCTTCCGTCGCCGTCTATGTCTCCGATGACGGGTGATGACTGGAAGGAATCGCTCAGGTTCACGGGCCAGCCCGGAAGAATTGAACCGCTGGAGTTTATGACGAAGATTAGGCCGTCGTAGGATGCCACGACAACCTCGAGCTTCCCGTTGTTGTTCAGGTCGGCCAAAGCGGGGGTGGAGTAATCTACGAAGCTTGGGTATATGTTTATGGGCCATCCGGAGACGTTGCTGCCGTCGCCGTTTATTGCATGGACTCTGGAGTTATAATCCGCCCATACGATTTCGGGAATGTCGTCGCCGTCCAGGTCTCCGGAAACGGGCGATGATTCGTACATGGTGTATGAGTCAAGGCGGATGGGCCATGTCTGCGAAATCATCTGGCCGCTCAGGTTGAATGCGTAAAGGTAACCCCCGTTGTCTATAAGGACAATTTCAGGGAGGCCGTCGTTGTTTATGTCTGCTATGGTCGGCGTGTCCGATATGGTGTAACCTGTGCCCGCGTACACGGGCCATCCGTCTAATGGGGTTCCGTTGTGGCGGAACATGTAAACGTATCCGTAATCGTCTGCTGCGAAAACCTCGAAGTTGCCGTCTCCGTCGAAGTCGGCAATAACCGGCGTTGATTCGATTTGATATGTGGAGCCTGAAGCGTTGAGCTTTTGAAGCCATCCTAATGACCCGTCAGTTGGAAGCGCGTAGAGTCTCCCTGCGTCGGTCGCAAATACCACGCTGACGTGGCCGTCCCTCGCCAGGTCCGCGACGGAGGCGGAGGTGTAGAATAAATCGCCTATGAGCGCGCGGGGGAACTCTCCGGAGAAATCCGTTCCGTCACTCCTGAATATGTAAAGATAGCTCATGAAGTCTCCAACGATGACTTCCTGTGTTCCGTTGCCGTCCACGTCTGCGAGTGTCGGGGAGCTGAATATCCATCCCAAGAGTTCGATGGGCCATCCGGGCTGGTAGCTGTCCAGGATGACTGAATCGGATTCCGTGTTTGATTTTCCTGTGGTGTAATTTACGATAAGTTTTATGTCATGCAAGCCGGAGCGACTGACTGCCGAGGTGTTCCAGAAGCCGAGAGTGCCGTTGTTGACGGCGATAGTTCCGTTGTTTGCGAGGGTCACGCCCTCTGTGGACCAGTTTTCGCTGCCGCTTGGCGAATGCTGTATGGTGTAGTTGCTGAAAAAATTGTTTACAATTTTACCTTTCACTTCGATGACATCGCCGAAGCGGTGGAAGGAGTTGTATGCCGGATCGCTAATGTAAAGGTTGTTAACCGAGAGGTAGACATAGTCCGCGCTTGAAATGTTGTTGGTGTCGCGCACGCTCAATTTTATTGTGTAATCTCCGTCCGGGTAGTTTCGCGTGTCCCAGAAACCAAGGTCGCTTTGGTTGATTATGGCAAGACCACCGCCCGTGAGGTTGATGCCAATGGAGGACCAGTTGGTCGGATTGAAGGTTTCGCCGATTTCGAGAATGTAGGAGGAAAAGTTGCGCGCGTACGCTGTTCCGTTTATGCTCACGGTGTCGTTCACGACGCCTCTCTGGGGATAGGATATGCATCCAGAGGTTATCACCACGAGCAGCGCTGCCAGAAAAACGACCGCCTTAGTATTCATACACGACACCTCTCACGTCGATTATCAAAGCCACGGGCGGCGGTTTGGTGAGGTTCGCTGCGGCGTACACGTCGATTAAACCCGCGCCCTGCTTGTTCCGGGGCAAACCGAAGTCGCGCGCGGTGTACTTAAGTGCGCTCTTTACTTCAAGAGGGGACCAGTCCGGATGTGCTTGGAGGATGAGCGCTGCAGCGCCGGCGACATGCGGGGTGGCCATGCTGGTTCCGGAAATCGCGATGTGCCTGTTATCAAAGCACTTGCTGTCGTTCTCGAAGTCGGCGTACTGGGCCGCGCATATCAACACTCCGGGTGCTATGACGTCGGGCTTGTCGTATATGAAGGCCGGACCTCGTGAACTGAATTCCGCGACGATGTCGGGTTCGGGGATGACGGTGAGATTCACGCGGGTTGTGTTTGCAATAATCAAATTGAGGAGGTATGTGCCATTTTCCTTTGAGGTTGAAACAGCGGGTATGGGGGAGGGGCTGTCAAGGGTTCCGTAAAAGTTGCCTTGCTCGTTGTTGTATATGATTGCACCGACAGCGCCTGCAGCTACTGCGTTGGCAACCTTTTGGCTGAAGTTCAATTCACCGCGGCGCATCAAAGCTATTTTGTCTGTGAAGTTCTGCGAAGTGAAGTTTCCCGCGTATCCGATGTCGGCATAAAGGACTTGTTTTACCAAACCGCCGGCGGGGGTGGTGTTGGAGTATGTGAACCCTAAAGACCAAAGCTCGGTGTTGTTGTCGGTCACCACAAAAAGTTTTGTTTGCGTCCTGCCTGAGGAAACGTTGTTCTTGTAGGTTGCTCCCACCGTGAGGGCCTTTCTTGCGCACCCGGGACAGCCTATTGAGTAGTTGTCTGGCCCGTCGTTTCCGGCCGCAGCAACAACCACGACGCCCGCATCAACCGTATTGTCGGTGGCCAGCGAGAGAGCATCGTCCGGAGTTCCGGAAGCACCAAGGCTCATGCTTATCACATCAACGTGGTCGGACGTGTCGTTGTCCCCGTTTGGGTCCACAGCGGCATCGAGTGCAGCAATGATGTCGCTTGTGTATCCGCTTCCGCTGGAATCCAGGACTTTATAGGCGTACAATTTTGCGGAAGGCGCAACGCCGCGGAGCGTTCCGTTGCTTGCTGCTATGGCCGCGCAGTGCGTTCCGTGGCCGTTGTCGTCCATGGGGTCGGAATCATAGTTGACAAAGTCGTAGCCCCCTATGATCTTCGTGCAGTTCCACACGAACTCGATGGTGCCGTTTAGTATTCTGTCTATCGCAAAACCCCAGGAGGTTATGCTATCATCCGATGTGAGCCGCACGGTGATGGTGTTGCCCGGGATGGTTGGAGTCCACAGGTCGGACTGGGAGCCGGTGTAGTAGATGACGGTTTGGTTTGAGCCGTTGAGTATGGAAACGTAGTCCCACCCGCTCTCGACGTCTATCTTGCTGAAGTGGAGCGAGATGTTGGTGTATCCGGGACGCGTTATTGTCCAACTGATGTCGGCTGAGTCGTTGTAGGGGTGCTCGGACTCCAGGGAATAGTTTTCAAGAGTTCCGTGGACGATGTTGTTGCTGCTGCACGCGCCCAGGTCGGGATGCGTGTAATCTATGCCTGTGTCTATTATTGCTATGGTCTTGTTCACGCCCGTGACATTCAAACCGTGGGAGTCGTGGAGCGTCCATGCGTCATCCGCGTTGATTAAGGGAACGCTGTCGTTCAGCAGGGCATGCACCTTTTGTATCGGATAAATACGCTTCACTCCGGCGAGCGAAGTGAGGATTGACAAGTCGCTCTCTTTGGCCGTAACGGAAACGCCGTTGAAAACTTTGGTGTATTGGTGCGTGACCTTCGCGTTCGGGGCAACGGCTTTTATTGCGCTCAATACCTGCGCATGTTCTTGAGCGAGGGATGCGGAATATGCAGCGGAAGCTTCGGCGGTTTTTTCCAACGCGTGTTTTGATTGATGGGTCACAAGGGGTTCGCTGGCAAACTCGAGCACATAGCCAAGCCTCTCGTCGGGAAGGTCGGGCTTGAGTTTTTTGTTCGTGCCTGTGACACTTATTGAGTTAAGCAAAACGTTGGAAGTTGAGGGTAAGTTGAGCGTGTAGGAATGCTCGAGTGCGTAAGTGACCTTGCTGCTCAGATCTTGGTTAGGTATGTATTCCGCCAGCGAACCGAGAAACGGACGCAGAACCGAGAGGGCGCTCCGAATGGACGCGTCGCTCTTCAGGTCGACTGCGAGAGTGTTGTTCATGCACCTTTCGCCGGAACATGAGTATTTGACAGAAACTTCATCGCCAATGTCGCGGGCAGGATAGAATGCGGAAATGGTGCCTGAGAGAAGCAACAAAACCAAAATGCAAATCCCCTTAGCGTTCATTGCACCACCTGAATTAACTATTGGTTATTAAGAATAAGACAACCCTTTATTTTAGAGAACCCAGCAGTTTTTTGACAACAGCGATGTCCGCTTCAGCGAATTCGAAATTTTTCAGTTCCGTGCGGGAAACCCATCTCGAATCCTGGCAGCCGATGTTTTTTAATTTTCCACTCACGTAACCTGCAAGGAAAGCCAGGAGCAGGATGTGGTGTTTTTTGTTCCCTTTTTTGTAGATGTGGGAGCTGATTGTGAAAATGCTACCGACAGAAATGTTTATTCCGAGTTCTTCCTTTATTTCCCTAACTAGACAGTCCTCCGGATGCTCAAGGAATTTTACCTTACCGCCTGGGAATTCCCACTTGCCCGGCTCGAGTTTACTTGAATTTTTTCTTTGGGCGATAAGGATTTTTCCGTTTTTCCGGATGATTGCTGCGGTGACAAGGATCGGTTTGTTCGCCATTATAATATTATTTAGCGAGACTTATTTTAGTTAGCGATTCCTAAGGTATTTTATGTCTCGGCAAAAAACCCTCAATCCGAAAAATCCCGCACTCCCGGAACTTGGATTGAGAATTTTGGAAACGAGCGGTGTGGTCCAAACACGGATTGCTCCCGGAGAGTTGGCATCGTTGCTGGGTTCGGTTGATGCGGAAACCCTCTCGGGAATCAGGAGACTTGCTGCGAGCAGCCGCGCCGCACTTGTGGATTCTGCTGGGATAACGACTGCGGAGGAACTTGCGGATGCGTTTCGTGGGGGAAGGTACACGGTTTACGGGGGGATTAACAGCATTATCACATTCGGGCCGTTTGCATCGCAGCTTGAGAAGGAGGGTATCAGGATAGACGAAGCTGGTGAGGTGGAGCATACGAGGGCGCGGCTGAATGAACTTGAATTTTCGGAAAGGAACGCGTTTTATCTTTTGATGAAGGACATGGGCATGCCTTATGGCGGCGTCAAGCGCGTTTACATCGACCCACAGGTTTCGGTTGACGACCTCAGGGGATGGCTCAATCGTGAGGAGAACAAAGTGAATGCATATGTGAAAAATAACGAAACTTTGCAGATAGAGAGGCGTTAGAGCATATAATTCAAACTTCCCAATCCGTTAGCCTGAAAAAAGAAAAATCACTCCTTCTTCAGAATCCGTATCAGTTCTCTCGGATTTCTGACCTCTCCGAGTTCGCCGGGTTTCATCACCACGATTTCAAGGTCCTGACGCCTGTTGCTTATGCAGAGCTTGTACGCGTCAAACATCTCCGAGATTTCGGTGACGAGCGCTGCTTTTTTCTCAAGCCTTCGGGAGTCGTCGCTTGCGATCGTGAAGACCATCTCATTTTCCTTTGCGAGGACATCGAACGGCGCGTTTGTGACTGAGGTTCTAAAACCGATTTCCTTGAATTCCTTCACGACAATTCTTTGGAGTTCGGTTAGGTATTGATCCAAAGCGGCCATCTCAGACCTGAACTTGGTCGAGACCAAAAATTCATCCTGTGCCAGAAGATTTTCCTCGAATATCTGCATGAGTTTTTCTGCAACATCAAGCGAGATTTTTCCTGTGTGCTCGTAGCGGTAGATGCTCTGCTTCGAAATGTTCAGTCTGTCTGCAAGGTCCTGCTGCGTCAGATTTAACTTCTGCCGCAGTTTGCTTAAGCCCTTCGGGTTTATGCTCATGCAGTAGTTGCCCCTGACGGAATGCACGTGCGGGAAATTCCCGGAGATGACGTTTTCGAATGTTTTGGCATTCATTATCTGGAGGTCGTAGCGCGTGTAAACGACGCCATCAGAGAGCTTTGAGGATTTCATCCTCTCGGAAATAACAAGAGGCGACGCCCCGAGCAGCGACGCAAGCGCCTTGAGGTCCGATGCGTGTTTGTCGGTCAGGCCTTCGACATTCGTCAGGACCTTTATCAGAATGGTTTTTTCCTTCTTCGCAATTACGTCAAAACAGCTTTGCATTCCGCTGCATATGGAAACCTCAAAAGCCGCGCTTCTGAGCAGCTCCGCCACCCTCTCCACAAGTTCGGATTTCATTTGGAGATTTTCCTGAGTGCGTTTTGTTCTATCAGCCTCTTATGCAGCGCGCGCAGGGTTTTTTTGACATCCTTTTCGTTTATCATGAAGGCTACGTTCACCTCGGACGAACCCTGCGCAATCATGATGATGTTCACGTTTTCATTCGCCACGGTTTGGAATATCTTTGCGGCTATGCCCTTGGCACCCTGCATCCCTGCCCCGACGATTGTCACGATGCACGCGTTCTCTATAAGCTCGAGATTCTTCACGATGACTTTTTCATCCTCAAATTCGGATTCAAGCAGCTCTATCGTCTTGTCAATGTCGCTTTTGGCTATGACGAAGGATATGCTCGATTCCGAAGAACCGGATATCATCATCACGTTTATGTTGTTCTCCCCGAGTGTCGAAAAAATCCTCCCAGCGATGTTGGGGGTTTCCGCCATACCGATGCCCTGGAAATTCACGATGACGACATTCTTGGCCACGGCAACCGCCTTCACGACGCCCTCGACCTTCTTCTGCTTCCGTACTATCAGGGTTCCCTTGCATTTCGGGTTGAAGGTATTCAAAACCCTTACGGGAATGTTTACGAGCATCGCGGGCTCAATCATCTTCGAATGAATCACTTTTGCACCAAAGTACGCAAGATCCATCGCTTCAACATATGAAAGCTCGTGTATGAGTTTCGCAGTTGGCACAAATTTCGGGTCTGTTGTGAGGATGCCGTCAACGTCTGTCCAAATCTGGACCTCCGCGGCCCTGACATGCCGTCCTATGAGCGATGCCGTGTAGTCGGAACCTCCGCGGCCGAGCGTTGTCATGATGCCTTCCTCGTTTGCGGCTATGAATCCCGCAACCACGGGTGTTATGCCCTTCTTCGCAAGCGATTCCATTCTCGGCTTTATGAGCTTGACCATTTTTGCGCTGATAGGCCGAGCACGTCCGAAGTGGCTGTCAGTAACGATGCCTGCTTCGTATCCCGTGAGCGGTTTTGCAGGAACGCCGATTGACTCCAGGGCGCCCGCCATGATCTCGATTGAGAGACGTTCACCGAATGAGAGTATGTAATCCATGGATTTTGGCGATAAGTCACCGAGGTAACCGATGCCGAGAAGTGCGACCCTCAGTTTGTTAAGCAGCATGGATAGATTTTCAGAAATCTCGTTCCGTACGTCCTCGTCCGATATTGCGTCAAGTGCGGCCTGTTCATGTTTGGTGGATATTTCCCTGTGGAACCTGTCCACTTCGCCCTCAACGACCGACGCGGGCAGAGTAACGACCTTGTCCGCAATTCCTATCAGGCTGTCGGTAACTCCGGACATCGCCGAAACCACGACCACCTTCGGTCTTTTCTCACTTTGAACCAACTTCGCAACGTTCGCGATTCTCTTTCCGTCGCCGACGGAAGTGCCGCCAAACTTCATCATAATCATTTTCATTTTAGTGACTTTTAAGAATATTGCAGATTAGTATAAAAAAATCAGATGCCCCACCATAACCGGTGGAGTATGAGTTACAGGATAAAAAGGTTGGCAACGGTCATTAGAATTATTATTCACGGATACATCCTTGAATTTTTGCAAATGCAAAAATTCTTTTCTTTCTCTTTCATCATTTTAAGAGGTCGTTTCCTCCCTCTTAAAAAATTTGGATGGAGAAATTCGACATCCAAATTACGTTTCTCTTTCTTTCGAAAAGAAAGAGAAAGGTTGGCAGCGGCTTATAGTCCGTCTTAGGTGGGCTTTCAGTCCGCACGCGGACGTACTGCCCTTGGGCATTCTTCTACACGAGGGCACAAGTGCCCTGTGTCTCAAGTTCTTGCGAACTTAAGAGCGCTGGTTTTACAACTTGCACCACAGCAGGCGATGGTCGTTTCAAACATATTGAGACAACTCAATTGCTATCACGGTTAACGTCTCAATAATCTCGTCTCTGTAACACCGCCGGGGACTCTCGCCCCCGCATGCTTAATGGTGGACGGAACTTCCTCGCAACAGAGTTGCGGAAGCCCTTGGCCGCTACCAGAAGTATATAACGATGTTTGAGAATAAAAACCATTATAGGCGCTCTCGCACCTTTTGGCTCTCTAATTCGCGAATCGCGTCCGATGCAATCCATTGCGCAGTTTTTGAATCTATCCGAAGGATTTCCTTTGCGGTTTTTATCGCCTCTCTGTTCAGCATTTCGTTCCTTTTTCCGATCTGGCGCAGCGCCCAGTTCACCGCCTTTTTCACGTAATTTCGGTCATCGGTTGCGTTGTTTTTTATTATCGGCAAAAAATTCAGGAACAAATCATCTTCGGCATTTTTGTCGTTGACGGAGAGATCTGCCATGAGTGCAAAGGCGGCGCGTTTTACAAATTCTTCGTCGCGGGATGCCCAGTCGAAAACTTTTTTATATGCAAATTTGGTTTTCCCGAAAAGGTTTTTGCAGCACTGGTCGCATAAATCCCATGAATCGAAATCCTTTGCCCATGAGTTCATCTGGTGTTCTGTCACCATCTCGGGAAGGTCTATCATGGATGCCAGAATTCTTGCCTCGTGGATTTTCGTCTGCCATAAACCAAGAGCAAGCTGGTGGTCGTGCCCGATTTTTCTTGCGAGTTTTCGGAGTTCGTTGATGGAAACCCCGAATGCGTTTTCGGTTTTTATCCCGTATCGGGCCATGCCCTCGAGGTTCTCTTTGTTGTAATGTTTTTTCAGCTGCTTCAAGATCCATTCCTTGCTTTTCATTTTTTCAATTATATGAAGAATAATGAATAAATAACATGGAACCACTGACGCTTGGTTTACTTGTCACCTGCGCATTTATTGCAGGAATTTTTGACGCGACTGTCGGCGGTGGCGGGTTCATCTTGATTCCGTTTCTTGCATTCACGGGGTTGACGATACAGCTTGCGATCGGAACCTCGCGACTTATTTTTCTTATGGATTCGTTTTCCGCACTTGTTGGACATGCGGGAAAAAAGAACATTGATTGCAAAACCGCGCTGACCTATGTTGTCGCGTCTGTTTTTGGTGCGCAACTCGGCGCATATGCGACATCGCACCTGCCAAATGGAACTATGAGTTTGTTGTTTGGTTTATTTATGCTTTCTATGTTGTTCTTGATTATCTTCAACAAAAATTTTGGTATAACTGATAAAAGAAGGATGAAGAGGCAGATATTTAACATTCCTACAGGTTTTTTCGTTGGCTTCCTCATAGGAATGTTCGGCGGTGGTGTCGGGATCGTGATAATAATCTTACTCGTTTTCGTTTCCGGACTCACCATGCTCCATGCATCCGGAACCTCGCAGCTTGTTGTTTTTGTCACGAATATTTCCGCGATTTTTGCGTACTGGAGTTACGACCTTATAGATTTTAAACTCGGATTCGTTTTGGGTGTTGCTGCGATGCTCGGCGCGCAGGCAGGTGTCGTGGTCGCGCATAAGGTTGGGAATGAATGGCTGAGAAGAATACTGATTCTTGTTACTGTGGTTTCTGCGTTGAAATTAATCTTCTAGATTTTTATAAAACTAAGAAAATAAGTAAACATGTTCAAGAAAATTCAGGAACTTGAAACGCATCATCAGGTGATTTTTGCATTGATGATAGCATTCGCGCTTGTTTCGTTTTGGAGGGGCATGTGGGGTTTACTGGACATCTACCTTCTGCCGGAAAGTCCGACGTTGAGCCTGTGGGTTTCTGTTGTTATTGGAGTTGTGGTTTTAATAATGACCAATTACTTTGCGAAGATGGTGGAGTAAGAATTTGATTTTCAGTACTGAGATTTTTTAGAAATAAAAAATAGATGGCCACGGCCCCTTGCGGAGCCGCGCCACATTGCCGATGAGAGACATCATTAAACCTTTAGCAAAGGTTTATCAAAAGGTGCATTTCGCAACTTCGTTGCTCAATTGCACTGACTTTTACTTTTTATTTAAACACAAGGTAACTTGTCGCCAGGAGTGTAATGGTTTGTAGGGCTATTAGTACAGGTGGACTGAACACCTCGTTACCTTAGTGCTTACATCCCCTGCCTATCAAACCACTCTTTTAGGTGGAACCCGGTCTACCTCTTTTTGGGAATCGCTTCGGACTTAGATGCTTTCAGCCCTTATCGACGTATGGCGTAGCTACCCGGCATGCCCTGTCGGACAACCGGTAAACCAGAGGCCACGGCCCATCGTTCCTCTCGTACTAGATGATCCTTCCCCTCAGGTAAACAACACCTCCAGTAGATACCGCCAAACTGTCTCGCGACGTTCTAAACCCAGCTCACGTACCGCTTTAATGGGCGAACAACCCCACCCTTGGGCGCTTATGCACACCCAGGATGCAGTGAGCCGACGGCGAAGTAGCAAGCCGCGGGGTCGATGTGTACGAAACCCTTTTTCTTTAGAAAAGAAAAAGTGTTTTCATTCCCAAAAAGAAAATTGCCACCTTCGGTGGCTGAATTTTCTGCAAAGCAGAAAATTCCTTTTCTTTGGGGATAGAACACCTTTCTTTTTCTAAAAGAAAGGGGTCTGTGTACTCTTGCCCGCGACAACTCAGTTATCCCCGGGGTAGCTTTTCCATCAGCCCGAACCCCCACTAGTGAGGTTTCGGGGTTCGCTAGACTTCTCTTTCGAGTCCAGATTACTTGTTGTTCGAAATCTGGTCAGGCTGGCTTTTGGTCTTATCCTCTACGCCGGATTTCTGACCCGGCTGAGCCAACCATTAGATACCGTTGATACCCTTTCAACGGTGTACCGCCCCAGCCGAACTGCCCACCAATAGGTGTCCTCTTGCGAGTAAGACTTGTAGTCACAGAAGGGTGGTGTCTCATCGTCGACTATTCCCGGCCCGAAAGCCGAAACATAGCGTCTTCCACCTACGCTGCGCAACCATAACCACAAATCAGCTACAGGATGCAGTAAAGCTCCACGGGGTCTTCGTGTCCCGCTGGAAGTCCCTGGCCTATTCACCAGGACAGGAGGTTCACCGAGACTCTGTCCGGGACAGCTGGGATCTCGTTAGGCCATTGATGCAAGTCGCCAATTAAGCGACAAGGTATTACGCGACCTTAAGAGGGTCATAGTTACCCCCGCCGTTTACCGGCGCTTAGCTCCATTGGAATGGAGTTTCACGTACCGGTACTGGGCAGGCATCAGCCCCTATACAAATCCTTGTGAATTTGCAGGGACCTACGTTTTTATTAAACAGTCGGACCCCACTTGTTACTGCGACCTGCCCCGTTAAAGGCAGGCACCCCTTATCCCGAAGTTACGGGGCTAGTTTGCCGACTTCCCTAGACAGAGTTTCCTCGCCACACCTGAGTCTTCTTAACTAGGGGCACCTGTGTCAGTTCTCGGTACGGACATGCGAGATCCGATTGCCTCCCTTTTCACGGGCTCCTGGAATTGCCTGAACCCTCCTAACGGAAGGCTATTCGCAGTTTATGCGGCTTCTCATCATTGCGATACTCCACCGCATTATCCTGCTTAACCATGACGACGGTCACGGTCAGGCTGTCCGGAAGCGTCAGAAGGCAAACCAGTGTTACCATAAGTACTCACATGGCACTGGAATATTAACCAGTTTCCCTTTCGAGTCTTCGAGTTACGAATATCTTAGGATCGGCTGACCCTCGACTGACGAACATTGTCGAGGAACCCTTGCCCTTCAGGTGGTATCGATTCTCACGATACTTTGCTATTACTACTGGCAGGATTCTTATCCTTGCGGAATCCACCTCTCCTTAAAGAGAAGCTTCTGCTCCCGCAAAGCACCTTTCTACTTGAATCTTTTGCAAGACCATTGTGGTATCGGTAGCTGACTTAGTCCCGTCCATTTTGGGGGCCTCGAATCTTGACGAGTGATCTGTTACGAACTCCTTAGAGGATGGCTGCTTCTAAGCCTACCTCCTCGCTGTCTGAGGTCCAAGACGCCCTTACTTACACTTAGTCAGCATTTTGGGACCTTAACCACAAGCTGGGCTGTTTCCCTTTTGGACCGGAAGCTTACCCCCCGGCCCCGTCTCCGGCCTTCTAAGACGAGCATAGATTCGGAGTTTGACGGGGTGGTGAAGACTCTCGTCTCCGGGGCACCCAATCAGTGCTCTACCCCATGCTCCGTCTCCAGCCAGACTGATCTGAGGATCATTTCGAAAGGAACCCGCTATTACCTGGCTCGATTAGCATTTCACTCCTATCCCCGGGTCACCAGAACGGGTTGAGCCCAGAACCTGTAACGGACTTCCACCCAACAGTTGTTGGGCTTCATCCTGCCCAGGGTTAGATCGCCAGGTTTCAGGTCGTATGCGCACGATTTATGGCAGTTCGTACCACGTCCCTCACCGAAGCTGCGGACTCTTGCTTTCGCTGCCCCTTGCGGGTCACCGTACACATACACTCCCTGCCTCATGTTTCAAGACGAACGTTGCAACTCGCGCTGCAACTAACTATCATCGCACAGTTTCAAGCTCTTTTCACATCCGATTAAGGATCCTTTTCAGTTTTCCCTCACGGTACTAGTGAGCTATCGGTCTTGACACGTATTTAGGGTTTGCAGTTAGTGCCTGCAGTATTCACGAGCAATATCCAATGCCCGCTACTCTCGAACTCTAAGAACCTTTCCGAACCAGACTACGGGACTATCACCCTCTGCAGTGCTCCGTTCCAGGAGACTTCATCTCATCCGACTAAGGTCCAACTAGAGCCGCACCACATCTTCCTGCCATTTCTGACAGGAATTCAGTTTGCCCTGTCCGGCTTTCGATCGCCTTTACTCACCGGATCGCGATTGCTTTCTTTTCCTATGGGTACTAAAATGTTTTAGTTCCCCACGTTCCCTGTCGTTCCCGACAGATTAGGACACCCCTGGGTCAACCTCTGCATGCGAGTCGCCAAGGATTATCGCAGCTTGCCACGTCCTTCATCGGCGGTCAAGCCTAACTATCCCCTGTGCGATTGAACCAATACACTCTCTGTGGCGAGTTACCTGTGTTGTATGATGTCTCATTATCCGTTTCCCTTCCCGGGCGAACGGAATCGACCTTCACCAAGCAGCCGTTCGGCCGCAGGGTTGCATGAATTTCGTATGGAACGAAAGTAAATAGTGAACTCTGAATTGAGATCAACTAAGAAGTCTCCTACCGAAGGGTAGTGAAGCGACAGTCTATTGTTCCATTTTGAACGAACATAATATTGTGAATTTGAACTTAAAAATGTGATTTTCGAATATTTCTTTCTTTGGGGATGAAAACACTTTCTTTCTTTTTAAGAAAGAAAGGGTTTCAATGGACCCGTTGGGATTTGAACCCAAGGCCTTCCGCGCTCTTTGAGCCCTTTCTTTTTAACAAAAAGAAAGTGCTTCAGCCCAAAGAAAAAGGAATTTTCGCTCCGCGAAAATTCTGCCACCCGAAGGGCGGCTATTTTTCTTTCTTTGGGGATGAAACACTTTTCTTTCTTTACGAAAGAAAGAAAAGGGTTCCTGCAAGGCGGACGATCTACCACTGATCTACGGGCCCGCATTAAAGTGAGTAAAATATTTAAGCAATGCACTTTAAATATCAGACCCGCATGGACTGAAATTTTTGTGATTGTTGTGTTTAGCCCTTAGTGTATGCTAAGACCCTTAAAGTAAAGGTCATTGCGACTAAGCGAAGCTTACATCGCAAGTTTGGTTAACCTTTATTAAAGGTTACATGGAGGTGATCCAGCCGCAGATTCCCCTACGGCTACCTTGTTACGACTTAACCCCCCTTGCGAGCCTAAGACTCGATTCTACCAGACGATAGAGCCTCACCTTAAGTTCACTCGGTTGGTTTGACGGGCGGTGTGTGCAAGGAGCAGGGACATATTCACCGCTCCATTTTAAAGAGCGATTACTAGGGATTTCACCTTCACGAGGGTGAGTTTCAACCCTCGATCTGGACTGAGACACGATTTAGGAGATTAGCTTCACCTCTCGGCGTTGCAACCCATTGTTCGTGCCATTGTAGACCACGTGTAGCCCAGGAGATTCGGAGCATACTGACCTACCGTCGACCGTACCTTCCTCCTCTTCATCAGAGGCGGTCCCCTTATAGTGCCCCCTCTCTCTCGAGAAAGGTTGCAAATAAAGGCACGGGTCTTGCTCGTTAACGGACTTAACCGTACGCCTCACGGTACGAGCTGACGACGGCCATGCACTACCTCTCGACGAGTCGAGTAAAGTCATTAGCTTGACCTTCATACTGTCGTCGCCCCTGGTGAGTTTCCCGGCGTTGTATCCAATTGAACCGCAGACTCCACCCCTTGTGGTGCTCCCCCGCCAATTCCTTTAAGTTTGCTGCCAACCTTTTTCTCTTTTAGAAAAAGAGAAAAACGTTGATGAAAAAGAGAAAAGTGCCTTAACAAGGCACCTCCCGCCGTAGGCGGGATTTCTTTCTTTCTTTTTCGCCAGAGTTTTTCTTTCTTTCCCAAAGAAAGAAAAAGGCTGGTTTCAGCCTTGCGACCGTACTCCCCAGATGGCAGGCTTAACGCCTTCGCTTCAGCACTTCTTGAACGCTAAGTTCAAGAAACACTCAGCCTGCATCGTTTACGGCTAGGACTACCGGGGTATCTAATCCCGTTTGCTCCCCTAGCTCTCGTTCCTCACCGTCAGGCCCGTCCAAGTTAGACGCCTTCGCCACCGGTGGTCCTCCTAGGATCAAAGCATTTCACCGCTACCCCAGGAGTACCTCTAACCCCTTCCGGCCTCGAGTCTGACAGTATCCTCTGCGATTTCTACGGTTAAGCCGTAGAATTTCACAGAGGACTCATCAAACCGGCTACGAACGCTTCAGACCCAATAAACGTGAATACCACTTGATCTGCTGGTGTTACCGCGGAGGCTGGCACCAGTCTTACCCAGACCTTATTCTTGCAACTATTTACGTTACACAAAAACCCTTGCATTGCAAGGGTACTGAGGGTTCCCCCGTCACGCTTTCGCGCATTGCGGAGTTTTCGCGCCTGCTGCGTTCCGTAGAACCTGGATCCTTGTCTCAGTATCCATCTCCCGGCTCCTACTCACATAGCCGATACGGATCGTAGGTACGTTGAGCAGTTACCTCAACGTCAGCCTAATCCGCCGCAGACCCATCCTTGGGCAAATTGCTGGGCATTACAGCAATCCCTTTTGGTTACAACCATTCCAGGAACTGTAGCCTATGGCTTATTGTCCTCAGTTTCCCGAGGTTATCTGCCTCCAAAGGTTAGGTTGTCCACGTGTTACTGAGCTGTTTGCCAGGAATCATTGCCTGACTCCTGGACATGCATGGCTTAGTCGAACCCTCATAGCGGTATCCTCGAGCAGGATCAACTCGAATTAATTAGGTCGCATTTCTGATACTCGAGCACACACTAAGTTTGGCCAACAACAATCAACTAATCAGGTAAAACCCCATTCGAGGTAAGACCCTCATAACCCCACAGCGTGAGCTAAAGCTAAACCGCGTTTAGCAGAAACATTGTGAGGCGTTTTCAGTCAACTTTTCCCGTTGCTTCGTTGCAACAAGGAAGTTTCATACCGAAAAGATATTATAAACATATGTATTAGGCAGGTTCGGTTTAAAAATGTGTGATTTTTGGCTCTGTTAGCTTATTTAGGTGATTTGTACTCTATAAGAAAACTCTAAAGCCTAAAGCAGATTTGCAAGTTTCTTTATGTCTTTATTTGCCACGTGAGTGTAGATTTGTGTCGTTTTCAAATCTTTATGACCTAAAAGTTGTTGGATGTATCTTATGTCTGCTCCGGATTCAAGCAGATGCGTAGCAAAGCTATGTCTTAATGTGTGAGGCGTTACGTTCTTTTTGATTCCTGCTTTTTTAGAAGCAGATTTTATAATCTGCTGTATAGTTCTTTTATTGTATTTCCCGCCCCTCTGAGAGATGAATATTGGGCCTTCATCTTTCATGCCAAGTATTCTCAAAGTTTCTATTAATCTTTTATGGAGAAATACAACTCTTTCTTTGTCACCCTTTGCTGTCTTTAGGTGAATGGTTTCTCTATCAAAATCAATATCTGACCACGAGATATTTCTTACTTCATCCAGACGCAAGCCAGCATAATAGAGAAACATAATAACAAGCTTATGCTTCAGATTATTTGTGGAATCGATCATCCTGATTACTTCCTCTTTGCTCAAAACTAACGGCAATTTCAGGGATTTTCGGGCAAGTGGCAGTTTTTCCTCAAATTTTTCATTAAGAACATTTTCATGGAAGAATTTCAAAGCAAAGTATGCGAACCTCATTGTTGATTTGCTTTTGGTTGTATATGACAAAAGAAACTCTCTTGGAGTTTTGCCCGATGCCAAAAACTCTTTTACAACAGATATATAAGACTTACCTGTTTGAAAAGAATACCTTCTGAGTTTTATCTCCTCAATCAGCTTGCCAATCAGTCTATATCTCTCTTCCGAATGACAGATTCCACCATCATTTAACATACAATCTATCATCAAAAAGAACTATATAAAACCTCGCTTTTTATCCAAAATATGGATATTAAGCGAATATTTATCTCGCTTAATAGTTGTTAAACTCAATAAATTTGAAGTCCTAAAAAATAGAAGAGGGCAGTTTTCCTTTCCGAAACATTTATTAATTCCTTTATATAAATG
>CAZEGI010000004.1:5691-60252 GCA_964512105.1 uncultured archaeon | reverse complement strand
AAAGTTCCGGAAGACCTCGGAAAAATCGATGCAGGAAAGGCGATGGCGGAATAAATGGGTTATTTTTATATTGATATCAATAGTTAACTGGTGGTTGGAAAAATGAAAGAACAGATATTTATTGTTCTTATATTGTTATTCTTAGCAGGGTTAGTAATAGGACAAGCAAGATGTCCTACTGATATAGATTGTTCACAGTATAAGGATTCAAGGGGCAGACCACTAGTTTGTAATGAACTAACTGGAATGTGTGTTGAACAACAATATACAACAGATACATGTGTGCAAGATCCAAGTCTATGTACTGGAGATGAAGTTTGTTTAGTATTAGCAACTGCTGGAAGAGGCGTATGTGTTTCTTTGGATGATATTTGGGGTGATTGCAGAGAAGACTGTAGAACCCATCCAGATGTTTGTAATTACGCTGGTGGCGAAATATGTAGAAGTGGTGATGGAAACTGTATAAGATCTTCATATTCTAATATAAACTGTGGGTTAATTGGATGTCCATGTGATGATCAAACTTGTGTAAATACGTTATGTGTTCGAGATGTACCAACAACTTCAACTATTATACCAACCACAGTACCAACAACAATAGCGACTACCGTAACAAGCACCGTAAGGACAACTACTACTAGGACAACTGTGGAGACAACTGAAAAAACAACGATAGAAACAACTGAACGAACAACCGTTAAAACAACGATAGTATCTACTATTCCTACCACCATTCTAAATAAACCCACAACAACAATTCAAACCACTTTTCCTACGACGGTTGGAACAACAAACCAACCAACTACGACACCAACTATCCAAACAACACAGACTTCTTTAGAAACTTCAACACCAACAACAATATCCTGTAGTGGTTGCCAAGTTGAAGGAAGGTGTTTACCATTTGGAATTAGGATAAGCAATAAATTCTGTGATATTGACAGTTCCATGAAGGAACAAGTTGCAGACGGTCAGGCATGTCAAAATAGTTACGAGTGTATCAGCAACTTCTGTGCTAGTTCAATATGCGAGAACATACACCAAGAAATAAGTGAAAACAAAGGGTTGTTAAGTAGTATTTTAGCGTTCCTTAAAAAGATATTCCCATTTTTCTAAACTATCTTCTTCCTCTGGCGTAATCACCCTCTTATGTAACCTAACATATTCTTCATTGAAGTTGGCAGTTAAACTTACACCATACACCTTACATGACCCTCACACTTTCCCTCAGTGCCTTCTTTATATTTGGATTGTCTGCGAAAACCCAGACTACCTTTCCATCCTTGTCAATAACAATTTTGTTTGAATCCTCGAGATACCTTAGCACCATGTTGAATGTTTGATACATCACCTTCTTTGGAAGGCTGCGCCATAACTGGGTTTTGGTGGGGTAATTTCTTGACTTCTTTATAGCATCCTCTATCATGAAAACAGTATCCAGCCGCGGGTAGTGGATTACAACAGATCCCATGATTACTAATTATATAAACTTATATAAATACAATTCCCACCTCAAATAAGCAAAAACAGGGTTTAGCTGCGGTTTTATTCCGCAGCCATCCCATCCTATTCCTTGGGTCTTGGTTTTACCAGAACCAGTTTGCCGTTTACCGGCACGGCATCCAGAAGCACTGTTATCGAATTCTCTCCTTGGAATGCCACCCCTACGTTAGTCCACCGATCCTTCCCGGTTTCATGGTCTGTTACAACCGTGTTAACCCGGAAGTCAGGTACTTGTCCTTTCATATAAACACCTCCTATGATTTGGACTTTGGCGTGGCATATAAAAAACCGTACATGAGAGCGGAAGAAAAGTATTTAAGGGCGTTCACAATATTTTATAGCAAATTGCAGTTATAGTTCAAATATTTTGCAATTTGCTATAGCCGACGACATATGTCGTCGGATATATCGGATGTCATAATTTATGACATCCGCTATAGCTAGCAAAACACATGTAAAAGTTCATAAATTAATGTGTTTTGCTATTATTTGTGATCCAAAATGTGGTTGCAGGTTAGAATGTATCTGCTGCTTGGCGTGATGTTCGCGATACTCTACGCGCTCTTGGTAGCCGTGGGTAGCTACATGGGTGTCGGAAGTTTCTTTTCCTATCTCATCCTCGGTTTTGTGATGCTGTTCGTCCAGTTCATGATTGGCCCAAAACTTGTCGAGTGGACGATGCGCGTCAAATATGTTACGCCACAGGAAGAGCCCGAATTGCATAAGATTGTTGAGGAACTTTCAAGAAAGGCGGGAATCAAAAAACCGCGCGTTGCGATTTCGAGCATGAACATCCCAAATGCGTTTGCATTCGGAAGATGGGGCGGCGACGCCCGCGTATGCGTGACGCGAAACATCATGAACCTGCTGAGCGAAGACGAGCTGAAAGCCGTTATCGGGCATGAGCTTTCGCACGTCAAGAACCGCGACGTCATGGTGATAACGCTTCTGAGCATCGTGCCGATGATATGCTGGTACATCGCGATGAGCTTCATGTACGGCGGCAGGGACAGGGAGGGCAGGGGCAATGCGGCATTCTTGGGAATCGCGGCGTTTCTGTTGTATTTTATCACAAACCTTCTCGTGCTTTATGGCTCCAGAATACGCGAATATTATGCTGATTTAGGAAGCGTAAAACTCGGGAACCAGCCACACTATCTCGCATCTGCGCTGTACAAAATCGTTTACGGAAGCGCAAAAACCCCGCAGAGTGAATTGCAGAAGGTTCAGGGCGCGAGGGCTTTTTTTCTGAACGACCCGGCAAGGGCGATGAACGAGATCCAGGAACTGCAGGTGATAGACGCAAACCTCAGCGGCACCATAGACCTGAACGAGCTGATGGACATGAAAAACAAAGAAGTTAAGCTCAGTTCAACGGACAAGCTCATGGAAATTTTCACTACCCACCCGAACATGCTCAAGAGGATAAAGCATCTGTCAACATTGACCTGATTGCTTTGGATTTTATACTTTTTAACATCAATTCTGATTACTTATCTCCAAGATGGATTTTTACACCGAACTTCTGAAACTCATTGACGAGCAAGAGAAATGGCGCTCAAACTGCCTGAACATGATTGCCAGCGAGAACATCACCTCGCCGGCAGTCGCCAAGGCGTTTTCATCGGATTTCGAGTACCGCTATGCTGAAGGCCTTCTGAAAGGCAAGGATGCAAAGGGTTTCCAGCAGTTCGAGCGTTTCTACCAGGGAACGAAGTACATCGACAGGGCTGAAGCAATAGCCATAAAACTGTGCGAGGAGATTTTCAATGCGGAGCATGCGAATGTCGTTCCCATCTCCGGAGTGGTTGCGAACCTTACTGCGTTTTATGCACTCGCGAAATACGGCGATAAAATCTCAACCCTGAGCATTCCTGCGGGTGGGCACATCTCCCATACACAGGTGTCTGCTGCAGGAATTATCGGCTTGAAGGAAATTGATTACGTATTCGACGAGCATGAGATGAACATCGATGTTGACGCATCGAGAAAAATGCTTCTCAAGGAAAAGCCAAAAATAATGATGCTTGGCGGGAGCATAATGCTGTTTCCTCACCCTGTGAAAGAACTGCGCGAAACCGCAGATGAAATTGGTGCGGCAATCGTTTATGACGCCGCCCATGTTCTTGGCCTTATTGCTGGCGGAAAGTTCCAGAAGCCGCTTGAGGAGGGTGCGGATGTTCTTACATCCTCCACGCACAAAACCATGCCCGGACCGCAGGGCGGCGTCGTCATGTGTAAAGAAAAGTTCGCCAAAAAGATTGATGATGCAGCGTTTCCGGGACTGACGAGCAATCATCACCTGCACCATGTTGTCGCCTTTGCAGTTGCGTTGGCTGAGATGAAAAAATTCGGCAGGCAATATGCGGAGCAAATAGTTAAAAATTCCAAAGCTCTTGCCCAGGCGCTTCATGAATACGGATTCAACGTTCTATGCGAGCACAAAGGTTTCACAGAGTCGCACCAAGTCGTGGTTGACGTTTCAAAAATTGGCGGCGGCAAGAAAGTGGCTGAGGCATTCGAGGAAGCCAACATAATCATAAACAAAAACCTCATGCCCTGGGACGACGTCGACCATCCGGAAAAGCCATCAGGAATACGCATAGGCGTTCAGGAGCTGACGCATGTTGGAATGAAGGAATCGGAGATGAAGGAGGTTGCGAAATTCATGAAGCAGGTGGCAATTGATGGCAAAGACCCGAAAAAAGTCCGCGAATCTGTTGTTGAGCTAAAGAAGAACTTTATGGACGTGAAGTTCTGTTTTTGAGCGGTATATTTTTAAGTCTGAACTACACTTTACTACAGATGATCCAACTTCAAGAACAACCTTATCCCGATTCGGAAATTTACGAACAGCTGACGCCGCTTGTCAGGAACTGGTTCAGCTCCAAGTTTAGGGAGTTTGCAGTTCCGCAGAAGTATGCAATCCTGAACATTCACGGGGGGCAGAACACGCTCGTGTCCGCGCCCACGGGAAGCGGCAAAACCCTGACAGCGTTCCTTTCAATCCTGAACGAACTGATAAAACTTTCGGAGCAGAAAAAACTCGAGGAAAAGGTCTACTGCGTTTACGTTTCCCCGCTGAAGGCGCTGAACAACGACATACGCAAGAACCTACAGGAGCCGCTCGAGGAACTCGAGAAACTCGCAGGGTGCGAACTTGGCATAAAGGTGATGGTCAGGACTGGCGACACGCCTGCAAGCGAAAAGTCAAAAATGCTGACACACCCGCCGCACATACTCATAACCACTCCTGAAACGCTCGGCATACTGCTATGCGCCCCGAGATTCAGGGAAAAAATGGCGGACGTGAAGTGGGTCATCATTGACGAGATTCACGCGTTGGCTGAGAACAAACGCGGAGTCCATCTTTCTCTATCGATCGAAAGATTACAAAACCTTGCAGGAAGATTTACAAGAATTGGTTTGTCAGCCACGATTTCACCATTGGAGCGTGTCGCGGAGTTTCTCGTTGGTTATGAAAACGGAAAAGTCAGGGACTGCAAAATAGTTGATGTCCAGTTCATCAAGAAATTGGATTTAAAAGTGCTGTGTCCTGTCCAGAATCTTGTCAATGTTACTCAGCACGAGCTTCAGGATGCGTTGTATAACCTTCTGAATGACCTGATACAAAAACACAAAACAACCCTTATTTTCACGAACACACGCAGCGCTACCGAACGTGTAGTTCATAATCTGAAGGAAAAATTCCCTAAGAATTATAAAGAGAATATTGGTGCGCATCATTCCTCGCTTTCCGCGGAGCATCGCCTGAACATTGAGGACAGATTGAAAAAAGGCGAGCTCAAGGTCGTTGTTTCCTCCACAAGTTTGGAACTCGGTATTGACATCGGTTACATAGACCTTGTCATCCTGCTTGGTTCTCCGAAATCCGTTGCCCGTGCACTGCAGCGCATCGGTCGTTCAGGTCACAAACTGCACGACATGGCAAAGGGCAGAATTATCGTGTTGGACCGTGACGACCTCGTAGAATGTGCGATTCTGCTGAAGGATGCGATTGAAGGAAAAATTGACGAGATCGATATTCCTGAAAATTGCCTCGATGTTCTTGCTCAGCAGATATATGGAATCGCGATTTCGGACAGGCAGCACATAGAGAACATTTACTCGCTGGTGAAGAGGAGTTACTGTTACAGAGGCCTGAACAGAAACGACTTCATGGACGTCATTGATTACCTTTCCGGAAAGTATATCGAGCTTGAGCAACGCCACGTGTATGCAAAAATCTGGCATGACGAAAAAACCGGCATGGTAGGCAAGCGCAGCAAGATGGCACGTCCGATTTATTCGATGAACATCGGAACGATTCCGGAGGAGTCTTACATCACGGTAAAAGTCGGAAACGTTACAATAGGAAAAATCGACGAGGCCTTTCTGGAACGCCTGAAAAAAGGAGACATGTTCGTTCTTGGCGGAAAGATCTACCGCTTCAATTTCGCACGCGGAATGGTCGCCCAGGTTTCACCGTCCGACGGACCGCCGACGGTTCCTGCATGGTTTTCTGAACAGCTTCCTTTGAGCTTCGGGCTTGCGATGGACATCCAGCGCTTCAGAAGGCTGATGGAAGAGCGCATGAGCAAGCCGAAGAAAGAGGTGCTGGAGTTTCTGCGCGGTTACCTATATGTGGACGAAAACGCAGTCAACAGCATTTACGAATACTTCAGAGAGCAGTACCAATATGCGAAAATACCGAGCGACAAAAAAGTAATAATCGAGAATTACACTGCATTCGGAAAACGCTTCATCGTTTTCCATACCCTGTTTGGCAGGCGCACGAACGACGCATTGTCGCGGGCGCTGGCATATGCGATTTCAAAACGCGAAAGAAAGAACGTTGTCATAAGCCTCACAGACAATGGTTTCTACCTCGGGGTTTCAGGCAAGGTTCAGCTTCAGCAGGCTCTTGAAACAATCACGTCAAAAAATCTGCGCGAAATGCTGGTGAAAGCCATTGACAGGACCGAAGTCCTTGCACGCAGGTTCAGGCACTGTGCCACGCGCTCCCTGATGATACTGCGGAGTTACAAGGGCCGCCAGAAATCCGTCGGCAGGCAGCAGCTCGGCTCAAAAATTCTTTTGAGTTTCGTAAAGCGTGTCTCGGAGGATTTCTCGATTTTAAGAGAGGCAAGGCGCGAGGTTTTGGAGGACCTTATGGACATCAAACATGCGGAGAAGGTCATAGAAGGCATAGAAAAAGGCAGCATAAAAATCGAAATCATCACAACGGAAATTCCCTCGCCCTTTGCGCTTGGTCTTATAGCGCAGGGCTACATGGACGTGATGCGCATGGAGGACAGGATGGAATTCATCAGAAGAATGCACGAGGCGGTTTTGTACAAGATAGGAAAAATAAATAAACGATGAAATCTTTGGAGATTCTACCGGGCATCGAAATTGCGGGTTTAACCCTAAACCTGAAAAAATCCAAAACCCTTGTGTTCGCGGATTTGCATCTCGGCTTTGAGGAATACCTGAACAAGCAGGGCATCCTTGTCCCGAGGTTCCAGTACAGCGACATAATCCAACATCTCGAAAAAATCCTGAAAAAAACCAGGCCCGAAACAATCGTGATAAACGGTGATTTAAAACACGAATTCGGAAGCATCTCGAGGCAGGAATGGAATGAGGTCCTGAATTTTCTGGATTTTCTGAAGGACTACGAGATAAAACTCGTGAAAGGAAATCACGACAACATTCTCGGGCCGATTGCTGACAAAAAGAACGTGGATGTAGTGCCTAACTACGCTGTCGGCAGCATATACATAACCCACGGAAACGAAATTCCCGATGACAAAAAATTCAAGGAATCAAAAATCATCATAATTGCCCATGACCATGTTGCTCTTGGTTTGAGAGATGAAACCAGAACCGAAAAAGTAAAATGCTTCCTTCTCGGAAAATTCAGGAACAAAAAACTAATCGCAATTCCCTCCCTGAATTTCATCACGGAGGGCGTTGACGTTCTCCAGCAAAAGCTGCTTTCGCCGTTCATGCAGCAGGACCTGGGCGACTTCCGGGTTTTTGTTGTGGAAAAAAACGAGGTTATGGATTTTGGAAGATTGGATAAATTACTGACAATTTAGGCACTACATCTGGTCAAGGTTGTTTGTGTGTGTCGCCTTGACCTTGCCCCTATTGTTTATCTAGGGCATCCGCATCGTTTCTTTTTTGCCATATTTATCACCTCCTTTAATCTTTATCTTGTCTCGTTTGTGTGTTATTTATAGTGAATTTTTTTGCATAAAAATGTAGATATCAACCGTCGGTTAACAACCGCTGGTTAACAGCCGATTTGTTAACAAAACCCATTTTTATACTCTTTACACTTATATAATATCTGAATATTACCACAATAATATCCTCATCATAAAAATAGATACTTCACCTACGGTGAAGTATAACTTACAAACAAATGAAAACGATGGGTGTTTGTAATGCCTCGCATAAGTGTTGAAGTTCCGCAGGAAATCCTCGATGATTTGCGGGTGCACATCGGGGACAACAAGAAGTTCGTGAACCTTTCGGATGCAGTCCGGACGGCGTGCAGGAAGCTTCTGGACCAGCTTGACGAAATCGACAAAAGACACGGGAGGGTCAAGGAAAAATGAAGATATGTAGGGAATTTTACTTCGATGCCGCGCACCACCTGCCGGATTACAAGGGCAAGTGCGAGGACGTGCATGGGCACACGTACAAACTTGAGGTCGTTGTGAAAGGCAGAGCAGGAAAAAATGGCATGGTTCTCGATTTTGAAAAAATAAAAAGGATTGTGAGTGAGAATATCATTGAAAAACTCGACCATAAGGATTTAAACAAAATTTTCAAAAATCCGACGGCGGAAAACATTGCGCAGTGGATTTTCAACGAACTGAAAGGAAGAGTGAACGTAAGTTCGGTGAAACTCTGGGAAGGGCGGGGAAAATGGGTGGAAGTGGAAGAGCGGTCTGCCTGATTTCAGGAGGTATGGATTCAGCGGTCACGGCAGCGATTGCAAAAGAAAAAGGATGCGAGATTTATGCGCTCACTTTTGATTACGAGCAAAGGCATTCAAAAGAAATTGGGTGTGCAAGAAAAATCGCAAAGTGGTTGAATGTGAAGGAGCATAAAATAATGAAAATAAATTTACGAGAATTCGGAGGGAGCGCATTGACCGCGGACATAAAAGTTCCGAAAGCGGGAGGTGGGGGAATTCCCCCAACTTACGTTCCTGCGCGGAATACGATTTTGCTGAGTTATGCTCTTGCTTATGCAGAAGTGAAAAAAGCTGATGCGATTTTTATAGGTGCGAACGCGGTCGATTACTCAGGATACCCGGACTGCAGGCCGGAGTATTTTGACGCGTTCCGGAAACTTGCGAATTTCGCGACAAAGCGCGCGGTCGAAGGCAAAAAAATCCGGATAGAAACCCCGGTGATAAATTTTTCAAAAAAAGAGATTGTAGAGAGGGGCAAGGAGTTGAAAGTCCCCTTTGAATTCACATGGAGCTGCTACCGCGGCGAAAAAAAACCATGCGGAAGGTGCGATTCGTGCGTTTTGCGAGCAAAAGGTTTCAAGGAGGCGGGGCTTAAGGACCCGCTGGGGGTAAAAAAATGAAGGTGAACGAGATTTTTGTGAGCATTCAGGGCGAGGGAAAATACATCGGAAAGCCGCAGGTTTTTGTGCGCTTACAGGGATGCAACTTGGAATGCAGCTGGTGCGACACCCGATACGCGAGGGAGGGCGAGGGCACTGAGATGGATGTAAGTGAAATATTAAAAAAATTAAAAAAATCCGGGTTGAAAAGCGTATGCATTACGGGCGGCGAGCCCATGATGCAAAGAGCGGAGCTGAAACATCTGGTAAAAAAACTGAAAAAAGAAAAATACGAAATCGTCATGGAAACTAACGGAACATTATACGACAAGGAAATCTTCGACACGGTGGATTGCGTTTCCTTTGATGTAAAGCCCCCAAGTTCTGGAGAGGAGAGCGATTCGAATTTGCTAAAAAAACTGAAAAAGAAGGACCAGGTGAAAGTCATAATTGCGGGAGAGAACGATTACCACTTTGCGAAAAAACTTCTGCCGAAGATAAAGCCGGACGTGGACGTGATATTTCAGCCGCTTGGAGGAACCAACCTGAAGTGGCTTTCGGAAAAGATTATGGCAGATAAACTGAGAGTGCGGATTCTGCCTCAACTGCACAAACTGGCGGGGCTGAAATGAGGGACTTGCAGGATAGAAAACCGGATGTTGCAGAGAACCTTGAGCGTGTTGGCATCACCAACCTGCGGACGCTTGTGGTTACAAGGTGGAAGGGGCACGAGTACAGGTTTGTCCCGACCATTGAGCTGACCATCGACCTGGACAGGGGCAGGAAAGGGGCGCACATGAGCCGGTTGGTTGAATCCATAACCGAGGTCATAGAGGCGGAAACCGGAAAGAAATACTCCTCGTTCGAGGAGCTTGAGAGAAAAATCCTGAAAAAACTGGAGCAGAAGCACTCCCACAAAAAGGCCGAAATCTCGATGAGGACGGAGCTTGTGGTTGAGCGGAAAACACCAGCGACGCGGAAAAAAACCATGGAGTGCCACGACATTTTTGTCAAGCTGGTGAAGAACAACGGCAGGTTTACGAAAATTCTCAGGGTGGATGTTGTGGGGAATACGGCATGCCCGCACTCAATGGAACACGTGGGCAAACCGCACATCCAGCGCGCGGTTGGAACTCTCGAGCTCGAAACCGCATACGAAAATCCGGCTGAACTCGAGGACATGATAAAATGCGTTGAAAGTTCGTTTTCGTCTAAAGTATATACAATACTGAAGACAGAGGACGAATCCGCGGTGGTCCGGGAAATATACAAAAAACCGAAGTTCGTCGAGGACGTGTGCAGGGAAATCATAAGCAACGCGAAAAGGAAGTTCAGGAACTGCCGGATACGGGCGAAGGTGGTTTCGCAGGAGTCGATACACAGGCACGACGTAGTTGCGGAGGGGTGGTGCGATGCCTAAAGATTTGGTGGTTTTTTAACAAGAAAAACCATTAATTTTACCTTAGATGAGGTCTATAGCCTCATGGTGGGAAAATGTTGATTGGTAAGAAAATACGCATCGAGCGTATAATGAATCGGGAGTCGGGGAAAACGGTTATTGTGCCCATGGACCATGGAGTTAGCGTCGGCCCTATAGCCGGTTTAGTGGACCTTACAAAGACAATAAACGACGTTGCAGAAGGCGGAGCGGATGCGGTTTTGATGCACAAGGGGATGGTGCGCTACGGCCACAGGGGTTACGGAAAGGACATCGGGCTGATCATTCATCTGAGTGCCGGAACATCGCTCGGGCCTGACCCGAACAACAAGGTTCTGGTTTGCACGGTAAAGGAAGCGGTACGGCTTGGAGCGGATGCGGTTTCGGTGCACATAAACATCGGGGCTGAAAACGAGAGCCAGATGCTTAACGATTTGGGTTTCATCTCGAAGAAATGCGACGAGTACGCCATGCCGCTTCTGGCGATGATGTACCCGAGGGGAAAGGACATAAAGAACGAGCACGATCCGAAGTACGTAAAGCACATTGCGAGACTTGGTGCAGAACTGGGGGCGGACATAATAAAGACCGTTTATACCGGAGATAAGAAGAGCTTCAAGGAGGTTATAGACGGATGTCATGCTCCTGTGGTTATTGCAGGCGGCCCGAAGATTGACAGCGAGGAAGCCCTGCTAAAGATGGTCAAGGACGCCATGGATTGCGGCGCTGCAGGAATATCCATAGGAAGGAACGTGTTCCAGGCAAAGAACAGGGTGGATATAACAAGGAAATTGTGCAGGATTGTCCACAGGAAGTGAGGGAGATGGTTTACCGCAAACGCGCTCCGAGGGATCTTGGTTCTAAAAAATTCAGCAGCAGGAAGGCGAAGCACGAAGGGGATGTGATGGCTATCGCCGAAAAAAATGTTGTCACTACGCATCGTGCGAACACCATCCGGAACGTTGCCCAGATTATGCGAAAAAACGACTTCAGGAGGATTCCCGTCGTGGATGCGGGCACGAACAGGCTTGAGGGCCTTGCTGTCGCTATTGACATTCTGGATTTTCTTGGCGGCGGGGAGAAGTACAACATCATAGAAAAGGATTACAAGGGGAATTTTCTTGCCGCAATAAACTGCCCGATAGGCAAGATAATGGCGGATGCGCAGTTCGTGGACAGCGGGGCGCAGGTGGATGAGGTCGTGGACATAATCCTGAAAAAACACACCTCGGCCATTCCGGTGGTGAAGGACGGGAAAAGCAGAGAGGTGGTGGCCATAGTGACGGAGCGGGACATTCTGCCGAGCGCCACGAACTTCGGGATAAAGGTCAAGGATGCCATGCAGAAAAAGTGCATAACCTCAAGCGCGGGCATGATGCTGTCAGACGTTTCAAAGATAATGGTGAGAAACCGGCTGAGGAGACTGCCGGTGATACAGGAAGACAGACTGACGGGCATCGTTACGGTCTTTGATGTTCTCGGCTTTCTGGAGAAAGGCAACTTCAAGGGAGTAAATGCGGAGGAAAACCTCAGCACGCGGGTGAACGAGATAATGGAAACCGAGATAATAACGATGAACCCGGAGCAGGATTTGTCCGCCGTTTCAACGCTTGTGAAGAAAACAAACCTGGGCGGATTCCCCGTGGTTGATGATGGAAAACTTTTGGGCATCGTCACAACCACGGACGTTATACGGGAGATTTACAGCGGTTAGGCCCGAAAACCCGGAAAAACCCAGAATAGTAACCTTTTTATACTCATCTTACATAATTTCTTGTTTACACACTTTTTCTTGGGGTTAAATTGAGCGAAAACATATTGGTTCCGAAACACGAGGTACTTGACGAAAAGAGCGCTGCGGAAGTGCTAAAGCAATTCAACGTTACCAAAAACGAACTGCCCAAGATAAGGTTCACCGACCCCGGATTGAAAGGGCTGAACTTCTCGATTGGCGACGTCATACGGATAACGCGCGAAAGTTCTACCGCCGGTAAGTCATACTATCACCGCGTTGTTATCGAAGGTTAGGATGCATCTATACGATTTCATGAAAAAGGACGATCTGACACAATTTCAGATCGATTCTTTTAACAGGCTGATAGACAAAGGTCTTCAAGAGGTAATAGATGAGAAGGGCACCATAGACGTCGAGATTGATGATTACTCCTTGGACATGGGCGAGATATGGGTCGGACTTCCGAAGTACGTAAAGGATGAAAAGGACCTCAAGCAGTTTTTCTCAACAGATTTTAAGGAGTTGACTCCACAGACGCAGGAAAACATAAGGCAGTTTCTGCACACGTATCCGTTCGAGTGCAGGCTGAGGAACCTCACCTACGCTGCACCCATCGTTCTCGAGTTCGTGGAAAACGGCAAAAAAACCCTCGTGGAAATCGGCTACCTGCCGATAATGCTAAAATCCAAGATATGCAGGCTCAACGGTCTGGACAAAAAGAAATTGGTGGATGCCGGCGAGGACCTTGAAGACCCGGGCGGATATTTCATAATAAACGGCACGGAGCGCTCGCTTATAATCGTTGAGGACCTTGCGCCCAACAGAATCGTAACGACAAAGGAGGTCGTTACGGGGAAGGACGTCATAATAGCGAAGGTTTTTTCCGTGAGACAGGGATTCAGGTCCCGCATAACAGTGGAAAAGCGCGAGTCTGCAAGCGGAACGCTCTTCGTCGCGTTTCCGGGAATCCCGCGCAGGATTTCTCTCACAATACTGATGAAAGCCCTTGGTCTTAGCGACAGGGAAATACTCTCGCTGTTCGATGACAAGACGAGGCTGGAAGTTTTGCTCAACCTCGAACTCAGGAACATGTCGAACGACGATGCGTTCGATTACCTCGGGAAGATTGCGGGTGCTGGGCATGCGAAGCAGTATCAGGTTACGAGAGCGAACCAGGTTGTCAACAACTTCCTGCTACCGCACATAGGCAACACCGAGGCAGACAGAAAGAAAAAAGCAATCTACCTCGGCATAATGGCAAAGAAAGTTCTTGAGCTTGATTCCGGTTCGAGGGAGGTTGATGATAAAGACCACTACTCGAACAAGAGATTGCGTCTGGCAGGCGATTTGATGCAGGAACTGTTCAGGGTGAGCTTCAACAAAATCGCCCGTGACATCAAGTACCAGCTCGAGAAGCAGCACGCAAGAAGAAGGTCTCCAAACATAAGAACCGCTGTAAGGAGCAACAATCTCAGCGAGAGCATTGATTACGCACTTGCAACAGGGAACTGGACAGGCGGAAGAAGCGGCGTGAGCCAGGTTCTCGACAGGACCAATCATCTTTCGGATATCGCGCACAGGCGGCGTGTTTCATCACTCCTGAGCAGGAGCCACCCACACTTTGAAGCGAGGGATTTACACCCGACGCAGTGGGGGAGGATATGCCCGAACGAAACCCCGGAGGGGCAGAACTGCGGTCTCGTGAAGAATCTTGCGGTTGGGGCGTTCATATCAACGGAGGAAGATGAGGGCAACATCGAGGAGTATCTGAATAAGTTTGGGGTTCAATAATGGCAAGCGTTTATCTTAACGGCAGGCTGATGGGGGAACATTCGCGACCAGAGGGACTTGCAGAAAGGTTGAGAAACCTGAGAAGAGAAGGCAAGCTGCCGCGCACCGCATCTATAAGCTACCGCGAGGAAAACAATGAGGTTCAGATATACACCGACAGGGGCAGGGTTTTAAGACCGTTGATAGTTGTCGAGGACGGAAAACCGAAACTCACCTTAAGACACGAAGAGCAGCTGAAGAACGGAAGGATAGCACTGCAGGACTTGATAAACGAAGGTGTGGTTGAATATGTGGATGCCGAAGAAGAGGAGAACGCGTACATCGCGGTAACCAGGGACGAACTCACAAAGGAGCACACGCATCTCGAGCTCGTTCCATCCATGATTCTGGGGTTAAGCGCCGGCTTTGCGCCTTACCCTGAATTCAACTCATCCCCAAGAGTAACGATGGCTGCCGCTATGGCGAAGCAGAGTCTGGGGATATACTCGTCAAATTACTACTCACGGCTTGACAGCAGGTCGAATGTGCTTCATACTCCTCAGATGCCGTTGGTTCAGACGGACATAACCCAGGTTCTGAACTACGAAAAAAGACCTGCGGGTCAGAATTTCGTTGTTGCTGTCATGTCATATGCCGGTTACAACATGGAGGATGCGGTAATCCTGAACAAGAGCGCTGTTGAGCGCGGTCTCGGGCGTTCGACATTCTATCGAACATATGTCACCGAAGAACGAACTTATCCTTCGGGACAGCGCGACCTCTTTGAGATACCGCTCGGAAAGGTTGATGGCACACAATCCGAGGAGACCTATGCAAAGCTGGATGCCGACGGTCTGATAATTCCCGAGGCAGACGTTGATGTGGGTGAAGTCCTCATAGGGAAAACATCACCACCGCGATTCCTCGAGGAAATCGGGCCTTACGGTATTGTCGAGGAGCGCAGGAGGGAAACGTCAACGACAGTGAGACAGATGGAATCTGGCACGGTAGATTGCGTGCTCCTTACCGAAACGACCGAGGGACACAAACTCGCGAAGGTAAGGGTGCGAAGCCAGCGCGTTCCCGAACTCGGGGACAAGTTCGCGTCAAGGCACGGACAGAAGGGCGTTGTCGGCCTGATAGTCCCACAGGAGGACATGCCATTCACAAAGGACGGCGTTGTTCCGGACCTCATAATAAACCCGCACGCAATACCATCGAGAATGACCATTGGCCATGTCCTTGAGATGATAGGCGGAAAGGTTGCATCATTAGAAGGAAGATTCGTGAACGGAACTGCATTCGACAATGAATCCGAAGACGAACTCCGGAAATCGCTAAAGAAGACCGGTTTCAGTGACAGCGGCAAGGAGGTTATGTACGACGGCTCAACAGGCGAGCGTTTTGAGGCCGAGATTTTCATCGGTGTTATATACTACCAGAAGCTGCACCACATGGTCGCGAACAAACTTCATGCAAGGTCCCGCGGTCCCGTGCAGATGCTGACGAGACAGCCGACCGAGGGCCGTGCACGCGAGGGCGGTTTGAGATTCGGAGAAATGGAGCGCGACTGTCTTATCGGGCACGGGGCAGCAATGATGCTCAAGGACCGCTTGCTTGACGAATCGGACCGCGTTATGGTTCCTGTCTGCTCGAAATGCGGTTTAATCGCGCTCAGGGATTACGAGCAGAGAACTGTTAGATGCCCGATATGCGGCGAAGTGCCGACGCACAACGTTGAAATCGCATACGCCTTCAAACTGCTCTTGAACGAGCTCATGGGTATGTGTATCTACCCAAAATTGAGGTTGAGCGATAAGGTTTAAAGTAAAAATGATAGTACAACAACCTTTTAACAAAAGGTTACGCAAAAGTGCTAAGCACTTTTGGGACAGCAAAATCGAAGATTTTGTGTCCAACGAAGCTACGCTTCGTTCGGAGCCAAAACTGCAAAGCAGTTTTGCGCTGACCAAAACAGAGACCATCAGCAAGACCTATGGTCTTGTCTGAGACAAGAGGCAAAGCCTCTTGCTCATCTTCGCTTCGCTCGATGGTCTTGAAAAAATAAAACACAATGGGCCGATGAGGGCCCGGTGACAAGGTTTAAAGTAAAAATGATAGTACAAAAGAAAATCGACCATATGGAGTTCGGGATTTTTTCGCCGCGAATGGTGCAGAAACTTTCGGTTGCGAAAATACACGACCCGAACACCTACGATGATGATGGTTACCCTATCGACGGCGGGTTGATGGATCCGCGGCTGGGCGTTATCGACCCGGGGATAAGGTGCAAGACATGCGGCGGAAGATTGGGCGAGTGCTACGGCCACTTCGGCCATATACAACTGACGCGCCCGGTCATCCATGTGGGATACGCGCGCGAGATATTCAACCTCATACGGGGGACATGCAGGGCATGCAGCAGAATACTGTTGAAACCCGATGACATTGAAAAATACAAAAAACTCGAGCGCACAGAGGACGTGGTCGAGCTGATATGGAACAGGGCCATAAAGGTTTCGAACAACAATCAAAAGTGTCCGCACTGCGGCGAAAAGCAGGTCAAGGTAAAATTTGTCAGGCCGTATTCGTACTACGAGGGCGAGAACAACATCCTGGTTACGGACATAAAGGAAAGGTTTGAAAAAATAACCGATGCAGACCTCGAACTTCTGAACTTTAAAATACGACCCGAATGGCTCATTCTCGAATCAATTCCTGTCCTGCCGATAACCACGCGGCCGTCAATAACCCTTGAATCCGCGGACCGGAGCGAGGACGATTTGACGCACAAACTTGTGGACATACTGCGAATAAACCAGCGCCTCGAGGAAAACATAAACTCCGGGGCGCCGCAACTCATCATCGAAGACCTCTGGGATCTGCTTCAGTATCACGTTGCAACCTACTTTGACAATGCGATTACCGGTGTTCCGCCTGCAAGGCACCGCTCCGGAAGGCCGTTAAAAACCATCGCGCAGAGACTGAAGGGCAAGGAAGGAAGGTTCAGAAACAACCTTTCCGGAAAGAGGGTCAACTTTTCTGCAAGGACAGTTGTAGGGCCCGATCCGAACATAAGCATAGATGAAGTGGGAATTCCCGTGGCGGTTGCTGTCGAGCTGACGGTTCCGGAGGAGGTCAATGAAGACAACATAAAAACGCTCAGGGAAACAATCCTGAACGGGCCGCACAAACATCCCGGTGCGAGAAATGTCATAAGTGCAGGATTCAGGAAACGTATCCTTGACGAAACCAAGGAGGAGATTGCAAAAAGCTTAGTGGTCGGGGATGTCGTTGAAAGACACCTTCGCGATGGCGACCTTGTCATCTTCAACAGGCAGCCTTCGCTTCACAGAATCTCGATGATGTGCCATGCGGTCAGGATTCTGCCGGGCAACACGTTCCGCATAAACACCGCGGTCTGCGCCCCTTACAACGCGGACTTCGACGGCGATGAGATGAACCTTCATGTTCCACAGTCCGAGGAAGCGCTTGCAGAAGCCGAAATACTGATGAAGGTTCGTAGGAACATAATCTCACCGAGATTCGGAAAACCGATTGTCGGCGGCAGGCACGACCATGTTACTGGGACATATTACCTCACAAAAGACGATACCGTGCTAAAGCGCGACGAGGCTTTAAAGGTGGTAGGGGGTGTGGTGAAATTACCGAAGGGCGAGAAATTCACAGGCAAGGAGATATTCCAACTTCTGTTGCCGAAGGACCTCAACCTCGTGTACAAGGCAAAGCTTTGCAGAAAGTGTCCCGAATGCAAAAAAGAGAAGTGCCAGTACGATTCCTACGTCGTTATAAAAGACGGAAAACTCATTTCGGGCATAATCGATTCTGAGGGATTGTCCGGAACACTGCTCAACGAGATATTCACGAGATACGGGCCGGACGCTGCCCGCGATTTCATCGACAAGTCAACGATACTCGGCATAAGGACGATAATGCGATACGGCTTTAGCGTCGGGATAGACGAAGGCGACTTGTCCGCAAAGGCCGAGGAGGAGATAAAGAAACTGCTGAAAGAAACGGAATCGAGGATTAACGAACTCATAAAGATGCGCGCCAGCGGTGACCTTAAAATAATCCCCGGAAAATCCATTGACGAATCGCTCGAGGACCATGTAATGGCGGAGCTCGGGCGGTCAAGAACAGCCGCGGGTAGGATAGCAGCGACCGATGTTGGTGAAAACAGCTCGGTGGTAATGGCGAGAACCGGAGCGCGCGGAAGCATGCTCAACCTTACGCAGATAGCGGGAACTGTAGGGCAACAGGCTGTTCGTGGACAGAGGGTCCAGCGTGGTTATCAGTATCGCACGCTGTCCTGCTTCAAGAAACACGATGTCAGCGCGGAAGCGAACGGCTTTGTTAAATCAAGTTTCAAGAAGGGTTTAAAACCATCGGAATACTTCTTCCACTCCATGGGCGGAAGGGAAAGTTTGGTTGACACAGCGATAAGAACTGGAAGAAGCGGTTACATGCAACGCAGGCTTATAAACGCGCTTCAGGACCTCGTGGTGTACAACGATTGTAGCGTGAGGGGCGATGGCGGTTTAGTCATTCAGTTCAAGTATGGTGAAGACGGCGTTGACCCGATGAAGAAGAACTATCAAACAACGGACGAGGAGGGTGCGCTTGTCGACCCCGGCGAGGCGGTCGGTACGGTAGCGGCGCAGAGCATCGGCGAACCCGGAACGCAGATGACGCTCAGAACGTTCCACTACGCGGGCGTTGCAGAACTCAGCGTGCCCATGGGCCTGCCGAGACTAATCGAGATAATAGACGCAAAACGTTCGCCAAAGAATTCGATGATGGTTGTTTACCTTGACGAGAACCATAGGTCAACCAAGGAAAAGGCAACCGAAGTGGCAAACCAGTTTAACGAAGTTTTCCTGAAGGACGTTTCGGATATCGAGGTGGACATGTCCAACAAGGAGATCATCGTAAAAACGGAAAACGAGGAGGCTATAAAAATCCTTGAAAAGTTCAAGGCAGAAAAGAGGGGCCAGAAGTTCGTCATAAAGAAAAAATCCCTGCTCGAGCTGAAAAAGGTCCTGAGCAAACTCGAAAGAAAGCGCGTCGCAGGCATCAAGGACGTCAAGAGGGCCTTCGTGAGGCGCCAGGGCGAGGAATACGTGATATACACGGAAGGTTCAAACCTAAAAGCCGTATTTGGTCTGAAAGGCGTGGACAAATACAGAACGACAACGAACGACATCTCGCAAATCCGCGAAACGCTGGGCGTGGAGGCCGCGAGGAACGCAATAATACGTGAGGCGATGAACGTTCTGGAGGACCAGCATCTCGAGGTTGATGTCAGGCACATAATGCTCGTGGCCGACAGGATGACCGTCACCGGAGACCTGCAGGCGGTTGGAAGGCAGGGCATATCTGGAAGTAAAGGTTCAGTACTTGCGAGGGCGGCGTTCGAGGAAACGGAAAAACACATACTCAACGCGGCGCTGTACGGCGAGCAGGAGAAACTTGCGAGCGTTGCGGAAAACATAATCGTGGGGCAGCCGGTTCCGGTCGGGACAGGAACCGTGAAACTCGCGATAAGACCAGGAGCAATAGGTAAGAAATAAAATGGCAGATATAAACGAGGAACTTCATGCGGTTGTAAAAACCGGGAAGGTTGTGCTCGGCTCGAAGAATGTTGTGCACACACTGCTGCTTGGAGGACCGAAGGCCGTGGTGTTGTGCAACTCGTGCGACCGCGAAACCAAAGAGTGCCTGCTGTACTACTGCCAGCTCGCAAACGTTCCCTCAAGGATAATAAAAGCCACGAGCGTTCAGCTCGGCGAAATCTGTGCTAAACCCTTCCCGATTTCGTGCCTGGCCATCCTGAACGAGGGGGACAGCAAGATTCTGGAACTGGTAAAAAATGAGTAAGATACGCCTGGACTCAGACGACATAAAGTACATAACCATGTTCGAAACTCTTACCGGAGCCAGCATAACCGACTGCGTTCAGGAGGATTCTGTCATGGGTTTTCTGGTCAAGAAAGGGGACATGGGGTTGGCAATCGGCAAGAACGGGGCGAACATAGAGCGGGTAAGGAAGGCCATGGGCAAAAGCATAATTGTCATGGAATCTTCCGAAAACCTTGAGGATTTCGTAAAAAACGTTTTCCGTCCCGTAAAAATAAAAAAATCCCGCACCCAGAAAACCGAGCAGGGAAACACCCTTGTGATAGAAATTGATAAAAAGGACAGGAAGTGGGTTATAGGTTCAGAGGGCAACCGCATAAAAATCGCAAAGAAACTTGCGAAGCGTCACTACGGGATTGACGACATAAACGTTAAGGTTAACTGAATTCTTTTGCTATTCTTGACAGGCTTTCAATATCTTGCCCATCAGCGGACCGCGCAGTCCTACCTTTACTCGGATTTCCTTACCGGTTAACCCTGTTGCCGTATCTATCATGCTCATAACGCGCTCAGGGTTTTCTCTTGCAGCCATTATCACCGTCGTTATCATGGCCTTAGACATGTCGTCCAATCCACGGATATTCTCCAGAAGCCGTGTTTCAGTTCCCGCGGAAATAGCTCTCCCCATCTTGGGATGGCATTCATCCAACACCCGTACAGTATCCGAATCTCCACGTTGTTGTGCTTCGTGCTTGGAAACTGCCCAGTCTGCCTCAAGAATAAGTCGTAGGTCGGTTAACTCCTGAGCATCCGACCCGGATATTTCATCAACATCCTTCAGTTTTCCAATGTCCGGCCCGGTGGTTTTTGTTATCGTTGCCATTTTATTCATAACACTTTAGGGCATTTTGGTATTTATAAAAGGACTTCCAATTAGGTATTCTGCATTCGCAGGAAAACGCCTCACCACACGCTTTTAAACGAGCGTGCGCATATCTATATTTCACACATTTTCTGTGTGTCATGCTACTTATTTTGCTATCACAAAATGGGAATGGGAGAATTTTCAGCAAAGAAACTAAGGCAACGCAGGCAAAAGTTTAGATGGAGCAAGGCAGATTACAGCAGGCGTGTTCTCGACCTTAAGAAAAAACACGACCCGCTCGAGGGCTCTCCCCAAGGCCGCGGAATAGTTCTCGAGAAGGTGGGAATAGAGGCGAAGCAGCCGAACTCCGCAATCCGGAAGTGCGTCAGGGTCCAGCTCATAAAAAACGGCAGGCAGGCAACAGCATTCTGCGTTGGCAATCGTGCCGTAACCTTCATAAACGAGCACGACGAGGTTCTTATTGAGGGCATCGGCGGGAGAAAGGGCCGCTCGATGGGCGACCTGTCTGGTGTGCGATACAAGGTGATACAGGTGAACGGCGTTTCTCTTGACGAGCTGGTGCACGGCAGAAAAGAAAAACCGCAGAGATAAGTGAAAAATGAGGCACGACTTACTTAACGACGCGATATCCAATCTCAAGAACCACGAGCGCATTGGCAAGTCCGAGTGCATTTTGCATCCGGTTTCGAAATTGCTGGTTGAGGTGCTTCGGGTCTTCCAGAAGGAAGGTTACATAGGCGAGTTCGAGCTGTCGGACGATGGCCGCGGCGGCAGCATCAGGATAAAACTCATAAAGCAGATAAACGACTGCGGGATTATAAAGCCAAGATTTCCCGTAAAGCGTGCGGAATTCAAAAAATGGGAGGAGCGGTTCCTTCCCGCAAAGGGTTTCGGAATTCTTGTTGTAAGCACACCAAAGGGCGTTCTGAGCCACCGGGAGGCGAATGAGAAAAACCTCGGCGGCAGGCTGCTTGCGTACATCTACTGAAATGAAAAAAACCAAAGACACGCATTTAGAGCTCGAGATTCCTCAGGGAACAAGCATCGAGGTTGAAAAGAACCGGGTCAGTGTGAGCGGACCAAAGGGGAAATTTACACGGGAATTCAATCCAAGAGTAAAAATAGACAAGAAGGATAACCGTGTTGTACTCAAAACAAAATCTGCGAGAAGGGCGGACAAGGCGCTCCTGTGCACGATAAGAACCCACATAAAAAACATGTTCCACGGGGTTTCCGACGGAATAACCTACAAGCTGAAGATTGTCTACACGCATTTCCCGATGAGCCCGAAGGCCCAGGGCAGCGAGTTGGTCATAGACAACTTCATGGGTGAAAAATTTCCGCGAAGGGCGGCAATCCTGAACGGCGTCAAGGTCGAGGTGAAGGGGCGCGACGTTCTGGTAACCGGAATCTCAAAGGAGGATGTTGCCCAAACGGCAGCGAACATCGAACAGACAACCCGGATAAAGGACCGCGACCACCGGGTTTTTCAGGACGGTATCTACCTGGTCGAGAAGGACGGCGTTCCGATAGCGTAAGATGTCAGAAACAAAAATCGTAAGAGGGGAGTCGGGACAGACAAAAATAATACGGGGCACTCAGAAAGCAAAGCCGAAGGAGGAAGTTGAAACAAAAGTTGTGAAGCCCGAACTCAAAGAAGTTGCGAAACCAGAACCGAAAGAAAAAACAGAAAAACCCAAAACAGAGGAAGTCAAGGAAAAGCCAAAGGAAAAAACAAAAGAGCCCGCAAAAAAGGAAAAAACAGAAAAACCGAAAGAAACCGAGAAACCAAAGGAAAAGGTAAGAAAGCCTAAGGAAATTGCAAAAATAAAGTTTCATAAAATCGCCGAGCGAAAAAGAGCCAAAAAGAAGCCGCGCTTTATACGGACGGAATTGTACAAGATTCCGAGGATGAAAGACAAATGGAGAAAACCGGTCGGCATAGACAGCAAGAGGCTTGAGAAAAAGCGCGGTAAAGCTGCTGTTCCGTCAATCGGATACAAACAACCGGAAACGGTGCGAGGTCTCGTTGGTGACCGCATTACAGTGCGGGTCAGCAACCCCAAAGAACTGAAGGGAATTGATCCGAAAAAACACGTAGTAATAATCGCGGGAAACGTTGGAAGAAAGAAAAGAAACGAGATAATAAAGGCAGCCAACACCGCAGGTTTAACCATAATCAATCCGAGAAAGGGTGAGGTCTGATGAATCTTACAAGCCAGAAACAGATCGCATCAAGGATCATGAAGGTCGGGATGAACCGGGTCAGAATAAATCCCGAAAACCTGGAGAAGGTGGCCGAGGCGATAACGCGCGACGACATTCGCTCCCTGATAAAAAACGGGGCCATATACGCGTTGCCGAAAAGAGGATTAAGCAAGGGCCGGATAAAGAGGATTAAAGCAGCGAAGGAGAAGGGCAGGCGGAAGGGCCACGGCGGCAGGACTGGCAGGAAAATGGCAAGAACGCCGCGAAAGAAGGCGTGGGAGAGTAGGATAAGGGCGATAAGGGACGAGCTGAAAAAACTCAAAAAGGAAAAGAAGATTAGCGGCAAGATATACAGAAAACTGTACAGGCGGGCGAGTGGCGGCTTCTTCCACAGCCGAAGACACCTGAGGGAGTACATAGAGAGAATGTAAAATGGCGACTGGTCCAAGATACGTTGTCGGTTTCAAAAGAAAACGTCAGGAAAAAACAGACTACCAGAAACGCAGGGAACTTCTCAAGTCGAGGAAAACGCGCCTGGTTGTGAGGGAATCCAACAGGCACGTTCGTGTCCAGCTCGTGGATTACAAAGCGGACGGCGATGTAATCCTGGCATCGGCACACTCGCAGGAGCTGAAGAAATTTGGCTGGAAATATGCAACCTCGAACACCCCCGCAGCTTATCTTACTGGTTTCCTGTGCGGGATGCGCGTGAAATCAAAAGGCGTAAAGGACGCCATTCTCGACCTTGGCCTGTACAAATCAACCAAGGAGCGGAGGTTGTATGCTGCGATGAAGGGGGCATGCGATGCCGGCGTTTCAGTTCCGCACGATGAAAAAATAATTCCAAGTCCGGAGCGGATTAAAGGCGAGCATATAGCAAAACATTTCAGCGACAAAAAGGACATTACAAAAAACTTTGATGAGATCAAATCAAAAATAGAAAGCCAAAAATGAGTCCAAAAAAGAAAGATGCAAAAAAGGCAATGCCCGAGACAGAGGCCGAAGAGGAAACAGCTGAGGAGCCGGTAGTTGACCTTTTGGTCGGAAAGGAAGAGCCAGAAAAACCGAAGGACAAAGTCGCCAAGGAGCTTGCAGGCGAGCCCGGAGCCATGGATGAGGAAATTGAACGCGAGCTGCGCGAAAAGGAACTCGCGATGTGGGCACCCCGGACGAAACTCGGCGAAATGGTCCGGAAGGGCGAAGTTAAATCATTATCCGACGTTCTGGCGATGGGCATTCCAATCAAGGAGGTGGAGATTGTTGACTCGCTGCTCCCTGACCTTGAGGAAGAGATAATAGACGTCGGCAGGGTCCAGAGGGTCACGGATTCCGGAAGGAGGATGAAGTTTCGTATAGTGGCGGTCATCGGCAACAAGAACGGTTACGTCGGTATAGGGGAGGCGAAAGGCAAGGAGGCTGGACCAACTATAAGAAAAGCCATAGAGCGCGCCAAGTTGAATGTGTGTGAAATCAAGAGGGGATGCGGCAGCTGGGAGTGCAACTGCGGCAAACCGCACACGGTTCCGTTCAAGGTTGGCGGAAGATACGGCAGCGTGCACATAGCAATAATGCCGGCACCGAGCGGCGTCGGCCTGGTTGCAAACGACACAGGAAAAAAAGTATTATCATTGGCAGGATTAACGGACGCGTGGGTTTCTTCGGATGGTCACACGAGAACAACCCTAAACCTCGCGCATGCTCTGATTGACGCACTGGTGAATACAAACTACATAAAGGTGAAGGACAGGGATATAAAGAATCTTGCAGTAATGAAGGGTTCAGGCTCAAATGAAAAATAAAAAGGAAGTCTCGGGTGCGATAGCAGTGGTTCGCGTCAGGGGAAGCGTTCATGCTAGTGAACGGGTCAAAACAACGATGAAACTGCTGGGCATAAACAGGGCAAACAACTGCACCGTGATAAACCTCAATCCGGCATATCGCGGAATGCTGGGTCACATCGAAAACTACGTGACCTGGGGCGAAGTAAAGCTCGAAATCTTGGAAAAGTTGCTGAATGAACGTGGCAGAGTCACCGGAAACAAGCCACTCACCGAGGATTACCTAAAAAAGAACTCCAAGCACAAATCCATTGACGAATTTGCAAAGTCGTTTGTCGAAGGAAAGGCAAAACTCAAGGATATTTCCGGGTTAAAGCCCGTGTTCGGATTAAATCCGCCGAGGAAGGGTTTCGAGCGGAAAGGGATAAAGAAGCCCTATTCAAGCGGCGGCGTCCTTGGCTACAGGGGCGATAAGATTAATGACTTAATCATGAGGATGATCTAATGGCCCACAAAAATCGCAGAACGCAAAAGTTCAGGGGCTCGAGAAGCCACGGTTACGGATGCACGAAAAAACACAGGGGCGCGGGCAGCCACGGCGGCAGGGGCATGGGTGGCGGCAAGAAGCAGAAATGGACCTATGTTTCGAAATTCATGCCTGGCCACTTCGGTGGAAAGGGCTTCAAGACGCACACCAAGAAAGTTGTGGTTAAAGCCATAAACCTCGAAACTCTTGCGAAACTGCTCGATGAGGGTAAAATAAAAACAAAAGAAAAAACTTTGGATTTAACGGAACTCGGATACGACAAACTTCTCGGCTCCGGAAAACTGACCCAGCCGCTTGTGATAAAAGTGAATAGCGCTTCGAAATCTGCCGTTGAGAAAATTGAGAAAACCGGTGGCAAAGTGGAACTTCCGGAAGCCAAAGCCGCAGAGGTCAAGCCAGCCGCAACTCCAGAAAAAGTAAAATAATAAGCCGGATTCAAATTAATTAAAAATGAACCTCGAATTTGTCAGGCCGCTGATAAAATATCTGCCGGAAGTCAAGATTCCGAAGAGGCATGTTCCGTTCAGGGAAAAACTCTGGTGGACCGCTCTGGTTCTTGTCCTTTTCTTCGTGATGGGCGTCATTTATCCCGTTGGTGTAACGCCTGAACTTCTGCAGCAGAAGATTTCCGGGTTTTCCCAGATGCAGATGATATTCGCAAGTTCCATAGGTAGCATAACGTCCGCAGGCATAGGTCCAATCGTTACGGCATCCATCATACTCCAGCTGCTGGTCGGCGCGAAGATCATAGACATGGATCTGACAAAGCCGGAAAACAAAGCATTGTTCCAGGGAGCGCAGAAAATCCTGACGATAATAGTGGCTTTTTTTGAGGCCGCTGCCCTGGTTATGGGGATTCACATGGTCGAGGGTACTGCCCTGATAACATTCACGATCTTCCAGATCGCCCTTGGTTCGATACTCCTAATGTACATGGACGAGGTGGTTTCAAAGTGGGGCATCGGGAGCGGCATCGGACTGTTCATCGCCGGTGGTGTTTCACAGCACATAATCACGGGTTCGTTGAACTTCATGAAGAGCACGGGCGGAATCGCATATGCGGGTTACATACCCAACTTCATAGACCAGCTTGCAAACGGCAGTTTTAATCTGGTACTTCTGTTCCCGGTGATAGCAACCATAATCGTTTTCCTGGTTACCGTATATTGCGAATCCATGCGGATTGAAATTCCACTATCTTTCGGGGGAATACGTGGCGTCGGTGGCCGTTACCCAATCAAATTTTTCTATGTTTCGAATATCCCAGTCATCCTGGCAGCAGCACTCCTCATGAATGTCCAGATGTGGACGAAGTTTGCGGGTGTCGATTTGTATGCCCCTCCAACACAGATGACCTTCTTCCAGAATCTGGTTTATCAGCTAGGCCGTCACATAACCATGGGCGAACTTAACGGCATAATAAACCCCGCGGACGTTTACCGGCTTCTTGATGTAAGTGTCCTGTTCCATCTACTGACCTATCTCATAGCGTTTGTCGGGCTTTGCATTCTGTTCGGAAAATTCTGGGTCACAACCACCGGCCTTGACGCGGGAAGCATAGCCAACCAGATTCAGGAAGGAGGAATGCAGATTCCGGGTTTCAGAAGGGATAAGAGAATTGTGGAGCGCGTTTTGAACCGCTATATCCCACAGATAACGATCCTCAGCTCGGTTGCAGTCGGTCTTCTTGCGGCGGGTGCCGACCTTCTCGGCGCGTTGGGCAGCGGCACCGGAATCCTTCTTACCGTTGGTATAATCTACCGCCTGTACGAGGAAATCCAGCGTGAGGAGATGGCGGACATGTCGCCCGCGTTCAGAAGATTTGTCGGGAAGGAATAATGATTTGTAGCGTGGTTTACAGAAACTTCCCCAGAAACCTGTAAATTTAAGTACTAATAAATCTTGTCATGATGTTCATAATCCAGTATCTTCACAATCTTCTCTTTTTCATGGATCTCGTAGGTCAGAACAAAGGAGGTGTCTATATGCACACGCCGTGCCCCGTGCATATCCCTACGCAGTGGTTTGAAGTGATGCGGATCCCGAAGAATCTGCTCAACTTTCCTGTTTATTATTCCTAACTGCTTCCTATTTTTTTCTCTCCAACTTCCTAAATTTCTCATCAGCTTCATCAGAAATCTCAAGTGCGTAGCTCATACTATAACCCATAACGTTCAGCAAAATTATTAACCCTGATAAATTTGCCTTTTCGTATCTTTTCGAGTTTTTTCAGATATTCATCCTTTGCTTTTGGTTCTTCCTCAAGAAAAGATCTCATAAACAACTCTACCTGTTTGCTCATACTTATACCCTGCTCTTTGCAAAAACCAGAGAATCTGGCATATACATCCTCACTAACGTTAAATGTTTTTAGGACCATCTACATCACTATTTAATTTTATTTAACATTAAATAATGTTATTTAAGCTTATAAATCACAAAAACTTCCCCAAAAACCTGTAAAATTCTTTTTCCTCGGTGTCGAGAATTTTTTTGCCTGTCAGGAAATAAATCTCCTCCACCGCTTTCAAATCCTTCCCGAAACCTTTCCTCTCTTCCAGGATTTCAGGCATTAGCTTTTCAATCTCCCGGAACTTCCGTTTCGTGTCAACGACCCACCTGCCGTCCTTCACGTACGGTTTATCTTTTTTGTATTTTTCAATGAACTTTTCCTGATTTTTCGGGTCCTGGTCAATCGGCGGCCCGGTCTTGTGCATGACTTCGGGAAGTTTGAAAACCTCAAATTCAAGAATTATCAGGGACAGGTTTTTTTCATTCGACCAGAAGCCGCTCCTGAAAAATTTGAAACCGAAGGTTTCAATTTCATCGGTTAAGGATTTAATGGTTCGCCTCAGCTGCGAGTACAGGGAATTCTCGTTCAGTTTTTTGTGCCTGAAAATTACCGCAACCAGTTTCGTGCCGCGTTTTTCTATCTTCTCGGACAACTCTTTTTTGCTCAGCAATTTCGGCTCCTTGGGGAAGAAATATTCTTCTGATGGGTTTTCCAGAAATTCCTTTGCCGCTATAATGAACTCGGACAGGCACTGCATAGAAACGGCAGCCGCAACATTCCTGTTTTTGTCAACAGGGTCAATCACGATGAGGTTCGCATTCGTGAAGAAATACCTCGCTTCTTCCGGATTTTTCCACTGCTTCTCCGGGTCAAGCACCTGATTTAAAGACCATCCCGCTGCTGCCTTGAGGACTTTCATAAAGGAGCCATAGTGGATGACCAGCAACTCTACAAGGTAACCGGAAAAGCCCTGCACCTTGGCTTCAGCGCCGTAAACCTCGATGCCTTTCATGAACTGCTTCAGGAGGCGCATCCCATTCCTCAACGCTGGATTTTCACGTAATTTTCTTCGGACGTAGCGCGTGTGGAACGGCGTTCTGTCAACGGATGACATGATGCGTTTTCCGCTGTAGCATGGAACGATTTCAATATCGTAATCCTTGTAAAATCCTTTTACATATGGGTGCTCGGCATAATCGATTTCGTATTTCGCTCCGATTTCTTTGAATACTGCTTTTCCTATCTCAAGACCTTTTTTTTCCAGCTTTTCCCTGCTGACGTCCTGCCCGAACATGATGAAGATATCAATGTCCTTGTCACCGCGCAGGTCGGTGCCCTTTGCGGTAGAGCCGACAAGAACCGGAATCACGTCGAACTTCTCGAGTTTTTTCGTTATTATGCGGATTATTCGCTGTTCCCCCTCCGACTCGTTTGCTGTCGGAGTTATTTTTTCCAGAGTCTTTTCCAATACCTTTTCCATTCTATTCTATAATGTCGATTTTTGCACTGCAGTTAGGACATTTACCGTTCTTGATATTGTTCTCTGCAACACCAAAACCCTGCCGTTCTATCAGCAATTCGTTGCAGTTGTAACAGTATGTGTTTTCCCATTTGTCATGAGGCACATTGCCCGCATACACATACCTCAACCCCACATCCTTTCCGATTCTGTAAGCCTCGCGTATTTTTTCCATCGGCGTTGGCACCGAGTCCGTCATCTTGTAATCCGGATGAAACCTGCTCACGTGCCATGGCGTTTCTTCCCCGAGCTCGTTCTTTATGAATCCTGCAATCTGCTTTAACTCTTCAGCGGAATCATTCTGCTTCGGGACTATCAGTGTTACGACCTCGACCCAGATGCCAGATTTTTTTGCCAGTTTCATTGATTCAAGGACTGGTTCCAAACGTGCACCGCATACTTTCCTGTAAAAATCATCTTTGAAGCTCTTCAGGTCAACCCTGAACACATCCAGCTCCTTAAAGTTTTTCAGCGGTTCGGGGTTTATGAAACCGTTCGTGACCATAACGTTTCCCAACCCGTTTTCCTTTGCAAGTTTCGCAACATCCCACATGAACTCGTAGAATATCGTGGGTTCAGTGTAGGTGTACGAAACGCCGGAGCATTCAGCACGTATGCATTCTTTGACAACTTCTTCTGCGGTTGTATCTCCTCCAGGTAACTCATTGCTTCCTTTCGAGTATTGGCTGATGTCCCAGTTCTGGCAAAACTCGCAGCGGAAATTGCAGCCTATGGTGGCAATCGAATAACTCAACGTTCCGGGCTTGTAATGGAACACCGGTTTTTTTTCTATAGGGTCGACATGTTCAGCTATAAGTTTTCCGTATACCAATGAGTAAAGAGTTCCGTTCCGGTTTTCCCTGACGCCGCATATCCCACGCTTCCCCTTCGCAATCAGACACTCGTGCGGGCACAATCTGCACTTTACCTTTCCGTCGGTTTTTTCGTAGAACAACGCCTCTTTCACATCACTTAAATAATTCTACTCGTAAATATTAAGCTATGAAATTCGTGAATATCCCGGAAGACCGGGTCGGCGTGCTGATTGGCGAAAACGGAAAGGTTAAAAAAACCATCGAGCGGAAGACAAAAACCAAGCTCACTGTTTCCGGCAACAACGTCGAAATTGACGGCGATTCCTTCGGCGAACTTAAGGCGCAGAACGTCGTTCTGGCTATTGGCAGAGGCTTCAGCTCGGACAAGGCCCTGCTACTGCTGGATGACGACTACCTGTTCGAAATCCTGCAACTCAGGGATTTCGTGAAAACGGAAAAGTCCATGAGGAGCAGGAAGGGCAGGGTCATAGGGCGCGAGGGCAAGTCCCGAAAACGGATAGAGAACTTTACAAACTGCTTCGTTTCAGTGTACGGAAAAACCATCGCGATAATCGGAAAGTACGATGACCTTGAGCACGCCAAGGAGGCAATCGTGATGCTGCTCACCGGCTCAAAACACGGCTACGTATACGGGTTTTTGGAGGGCAGGGGACACGAATAAAACACATTTATTAACCTGAAATACTATTCATATATACACTGAGATAGGTGTTGGTTGGCTGTTTTTTTCGGTAAGCAGAGAGGCTGAATTACCACATTGTCTGGGTTGAAATGACAATCAAAATTGAGGGAATACAATGGGGGAAGGCGCAGTAGCGGATGAGGAACTAACGAAGGAAAAGCATGCAGACGAACTCTTCAAGGATTTCAGGGAGGTCTCGATAACCGAGTTCTTCAGAAAGAACCGAGCGCATCTGGGTTACAGCGGTAAGGTAAGGTCCCTGACAACCATCGTGCACGAGATGGTCACCAATTCTCTGGATGCGTGTGAAGAAGCCGGCATTCTTCCTGACATAACCGTAGCGATAAAGGAGAAAGGCCCTGAGCATTACAAGATCACGGAAAGCGACAACGGCCCCGGCATTCCAGCAGCGCACATATCCGACGTTTTCGGAAAGATGCTTGCAGGAACAAAGTTTCATAGGAATATTCAGCTGAGGGGGCAGCAGGGCATCGGGATTTCCGGCGTTACCCTGTATTCGCAGATGACCACAGGAAAACCGATGCGTATTAAAACCTGCACGGGCGACAACAAGGTTGTTGACATACAACTACTCATAGACATCACGAAAAACAAGGCAGACATAATCGAGACGAAAAACTACGAGGAGTACTGGCGCGGAACGACCATAGAGGTTGAGGTGAAGGGCGTTCTGTACAACCTCAGCGAGCAGGGCCCGTTTGAATATCTGCGAAGAACAGCGATTGCAAATCCGCACGCGAAGATAACCTTCATTGACCCGGAAGGCAGAAAAACCGTCTTCGACCGCTCGACAAACGAAGTTCCAAAACCGCCGTCGGAGATGAAACAGCATCCGAAGGGGCTCGAGGTTGATGATTTGGTAAACATGGCGAAGGCATCAAAGTCAAGGCATGTCAGTTCTCTGCTCTCAACAGAACTCTCGAGGGTGAGCGGCGCGAAGGTCAAAGAAATCCAGGAACTTGTGAGCTTCGACCTCAACAAAAATCCGAGAAAGTTGGCGTGGGCCGAGGCCGAGGAAATCATAAACGCGTTCAAGAAGGTTGATTTCATGGCACCACCGCTTGAGGGGTTAAGGCCGATAGGCGAGGGGCAGATAAAAAAATCCGTGCTGAGCATTCTCAACCCCGAATTCGAGACAACACTCACGCGGCCACCCAAGGTTCATTCTGGTGGGGTTCCATTCCAGGTGGAGGTTGCAGTTGCATACGGCGGAAAGGCAGGGAGGGTTGCCGGAGAGGGCGTGAAGGCGGAGGTCATGAGGTTTGCAAACCGCGCGCCCCTGCTCTTTGACGCAGGTGGATGCGGAATAACCACTGCAGTGAACGGCGTTGAATGGAAGCGCTACGGCATAAAGGATTTTGAAAACTCCCCAATAACTATTTTTGTAAATCTTGTTTCAGTTCACGTTCCATACACCTCTGCAGGAAAGCAGAGCGTCGCGGACGACGACGAGATAATAAAGGAGATAAGGTTTGCGCTCATGGACCTCGGGAGAAGGTTCCAGAGGTTCCACTCACGGAGAAGGCGCGCAATCGAGCAGGAAGCACGATTGAATACGCTTCTGAAGTACAGCATGGAACTTGCGTCTGCGATATCAAAACTTATAGATAGGGATAAGGAGCAGGAGAAGATAGCAAAGGATCTAGAAAAATTTATACGCGAAAAGGTAAAGTTCGACGAGGAACTCCTGGGTGATGCGGAATCCGAAGAGGAACTAACCGAAGCGGAACTTGAGGAAGTCTCGGAGGAAGAGGAGGATAAAACGGAGATTTAAAAATGAAAGACAAGGATGTTGAAGGGCGCCTGACTGAACTCGGCAAGGAGCTTTTGGCCGATGTGTCAAAGAAAAAATCACCAAAGATGACCATGCCGCAGCGCGGTCTTAACAACGTGCACTTCGACAAGGCATCCAGCCTTCTAAGGCTGGGCAAAAAAACCTCCACGCGTTCGTTCATGAATGTTGCGCACAGCAAGAAATTCATGCAGACCGCGATGATCGGTGCGAAGTGCAAGGAGCTCGTGTCGAGGGGGAAAACCGCAAGCATAAGGGAACTGTATTACCAGCTCAAGCACAGCATCGCTGAAACGAAGGAGAACACTTTTGATGACCAGTCCGAATCCGACCCGCTGATAGTCGATTTGGAAACGATGCTTGAGGTCATGCGTGAAGAGCTGCACCTCAAGGCAGATGATAAAGGAACCCTGATAGGCAACATCATAATCGAGGATTCCGGTGACACGATAGACTGCTCAAAACTCGGCAGGAGCGGTCTTTCAGTACCGTCAATAGTCGAGCAGTACAAGTTCAAGAAGGTTAACGCGAAATACGTTCTTGTCATAGAAACAGGAGCGATGTTCGACCGTCTGGTTGAAGAGAAATATCATATAAAAAACAACTGCATAATGGTTGCGACGAAAGGGCAGGCCGCAAGGGGTTGCAGAAGGCTGGTGAACAGGCTGCATACGGAACTGAAACTGCCGGCGATAATGTTCACCGACGGCGACCCGTGGGGTTACTACATCTACTCCGTAATGAAAGCCGGCTCCATGGCCCTTGCCCACGAATCACTCCGGCTTGGAACTCCGGGAATGAAGTTTGTCGGAATGACCATGAGCGACATTGATGCATACGGCCTGGAAAAAGTTACCGAAACATTGAAGGACGTGGACAAGAAACGCGTGTCAGAGCTCTTGCAGTATCCGTGGTTCCAAAAGAAGGAGTGGAAGAAGGAACTCGACCTTATGGTGAACAAGGGCGTCAGAATAGAGCAGCAGGCGCTTGCCTCAAAATCCCTCGAGTTCGTGGCTGAGGAATACTTACCGCAAAAAATAAAGTCCGGCGAACTCCTGTCCTGAAATGGATGACCAAATGAATGTCGCATCTCCAACCGAAGAAGACCTCTTGGCGTTAGTGCTGGAGGCGAGAAACATAAGGGTGGAGGAAGCAGCCCGGAAGTTTGGCGTGCAACCGTCCGTCATAAACCAGCTGGCGTCCGAACTCGAAAAGAAGGGCCTGCTGGAGATAAGGGACAAGGGCTCCAGCGATGTCCTACTCTCGGTAACCTACGATTCCCTTAAAAAAGTAAAACTGCTGGAGAAGGAACTCGTAAAAAAATACAAAACCCCAGAAAAAGAGGAGAAAAAAAAGCCAAGTCCGGCAGAAACGCTCAAAAAAACAAGAACCTTTGGCTGGGACCTGATTTTTCTGCTGCTTGTCCTCTTGTGCATCCGCTACCTCGGCTTGTTTGCAGATAATCCCAAAGATGCCATGAACTTTCTAATAGCAGTGATACTGTTTTTTGTCGCCGTGCTGATCTACAACCGGAAGAAAAATCTGATGCATACAAGGTCCGTGATTGCTAAAATGAAACTCGTAATCCACTTGGTGATAACCTATCCGGGGGAGAATAAAAAACACGTGACCTCTTTTATCATACTGGTGCTGGCCACCTTCTTCACCGGCAGATTTCTCTCAAGTCCGGAACATGAGATATACAACCTTATCGTGGCGGTGCTGCTTCTCGCGGGGATCGTCGTAATCTACAGGTCAAAGGCGTCGCCATCCACCAAGTTCAGATTTTACATGGGCATGTTGTTCATCGTTTACTCCATGATGCTGCTCGCGGGCATCACCAGCCTGACGGATTTCCTCTTCGGCAGCAGGGAAAGAACGTACGATTCGTTTGTCGGGTTTGCGCTTCTGATGATTCTGTATCTAAACCGGGGTACTCTCGGACTCGGAAAAATATCGCTGACACAATTGTTTGAAAGAAAATCCGAAACCGGTTTAAGAAAAATTCGTTAGGTAGCGGTTTCGATAATTTTCCACAGTTTGGCAGCAATTTTTTTCTTTGCGTTCTCCGGTATGTATCTTATGTTTTTTTCCCTATCCACAACCCAGACCTCTGTCCTGCCACTACCAAACCTGTTTTTTTCGATATCGTTTGCCACAATCAGGTCAATCCTGTTCTCAGTTAAACGCTCATAAGCTTTTTCTATCAGCCCTTTTCCACCACCGAACTCCGCCTTGAATCCAACGACAAAAACATCAGGAAATTGTTTTTTTACCAACTTTATCAACTTTCTTGTTTTTTTTAATTTTATAATGATGTCTTTGTCAGAATCGAGTTTCCCCTTGGTCGTCTTTACGGGCGTGTAGTCCGCAATCGCAGCAGCGGATATGAAAACATCGTAACCATTTTTTAACTCATCCAAAACAGCGGCCGTCATTTCTCTGGCAGTTCTGACGTTTATTCTTTTTATTTTTTTAGAAGTATCAACATCAATGGGCCCCGCAATAACAGCAACCTCATGCCCGCGCGCAATCGCTTCCTCCGCAAGAGCAACACCCATCTTCCCTGAACTCGCGTTGGTTATGAACCTTACGGAATCAATGGGCTCCCGAGTCGGGCCTGCAGTTATGAGAACTTTCATCTCGGATTTCCTTCAGAGTCAATCTCCTTTTTTGCAATCCGTTCGCTCGAAATCGGAGTCCCGTCCTTGGCAACAACAATTGGCATCACCACTATGACGAGTTTCTTCAAACCCTTCTTGAACCTTATGGCGTTTATCTCCTCGGCCCTGAGCAGCGTTTCCTCGCTCACGACAATGCAGTCGATTTCCGGGTCGATGGTCGCAACACCGTAACTGTCGTTTATCCTGACAATCTCGTACGGTTTTTTGAACGAGCGTATGTAGGTTTCCAGCGTGGACTTCCTTTTTTCGTACGGTGCGGTTTTCACAACCCTGAAGCGGGAGGCGAACTCGTCCGAGGTCAGGCCGATGACGACTTTTTTCCCGATTCTGAATCCCGTGTCGAGTACTGCCATGTGCCCCCTGTGGAGCAAATCGAACGTCCCGCCGATTACGATCTTTTCGAACATCTTCACTTATATGTATGTAATTTATTATTATGTTAGCTAAAAATGGCATGGCGCAGGAAAAAACAGAAAACCGAGGAAGAGGAAACCGAGGAGGAGCGAAAAGCCCGGAAGAAGAAGGAAAAACTCAGAAAGCTGTGGTTGTCCGGGACATAGAATGAAGCCCGAACAGACAACGCTCGGGGGATTTTCCGGTTTCGAGGGCGTAGCCAAAAAAGTACACCGAAGCCCGACAACCTTGCAGTCCATGTGCGTGCATTGCGGCAGGGAAAAGTGGCTGAAGTGGGTTGTTGATGGTAAGTATGTTTGCGATGACTGCAAGAAGGATTTGATGGAGCGCTGACACGCTACACTGTGCCTCTGTATTATACTACTTTTATATCCAAACTCCAAATTATAGAACATGTTTGACAAACCGTACGACCGGATGATCAAGCGGGTTCCGTACAAGATTTTGGTGTTTATCCCGTTCATAATATCCGGACTGATGATTCTCGTTATAATATTTAACGGACTCACATTCGGGATAGAATTCCAGGGTGGGTTGCTCGTTGAGGTTAAAACCGACAAGGCCATAGACCAGGCCGCGCTAGAGAACGACCTGGCACAACTAAAACTTGAAAATCTGAAAGTGCTTGCCGGCAGCGACGTTCTGATTCTTAAGACGACGTCCGACATAAGCACCGTGGACAAAAACAGGATCGTGCAAGTGCTTGAGAAATACGTCGGACCACTTTCCGAATACGACATTGCAACATTAAAAATCGATAAGGAGCCGACCAAGGATACGCTCTTGGTATTGCAGAAGTACGGCAGCGTTTCGGAATTTAAGGACGGCAAAATCACGATAACCGCCTCAAATCTGGACAAGGAGGAGCTTAAAAAAGACGTATCAAAAAAACTGCCGGAAGCCGAGCTCGGAATCAGCGATGCAAACCTGCTGTATAACTCCGTAATGCCGATTCTCGGGGCGGACTTCAAAACAAGGGGGATAACCGCAATGGCCGTTGCGTTCGCCCTCATGGCGATTGTCGTTTTCATCGCTTTCAGGGAATTCGTGCCGTCAATCGCTGTGATTCAGGCGGCCATCAACGACGTTATAATCGCTGCCGGCGGCGTCAGTCTGCTTGGAATAGAACTCGAGCCCGTTTCAATCGCTGCACTGCTCATGCTCATCGGTTATTCCGTGGACACCGATATACTCCTGACATCAAGGGTTTTGAAGCAGAGGGGTGCAGAAATAAACGACCAGATAAACGATGCTATGAAGACCGCGTTCACCATGCTGGCCTCAACGATGTCTGCACTCGTCGTCCTCTTCGTGATATCCTATACAATCCAGCTTTCAATGTGGACCAACATTGCGTCCATACTGCTGATCGGCTTGGTCGCGGACATCATGACTACATGGTTCACAAACGCGGGAATGCTGAAGTGGTACTTTGAGTCCAAATAATACAAAAATGAAAGATGTGTTCAAAAACTGGAGGGTGATTTTAGTCGCGTTGTGTATCCTAACCTCCCTTTACCTCATCTTCAACAAGGGTTTGAATGACGACGGGTTGCCAAACGGTTTGGAATACGGCACAGCGTTTGCAGGCGGCGTCGAGATGCATCTCCATCTAGAAAGAGCCGTGAGTGCGGATGAGATGCAGAACATAAAAGGACTGCTGGATTACCAGCTGAACTCGATGGCATTGAAGGACATCCAAGTGCTGCCTGTAGGAAACCAGTTCATACTCATCCAGGTTGCCAAGGCATCCGAGGAGGATATATCAAGGATACGCCAGATTCTCGAGCGCGAGGCAAAATTCGAGGAGCGCATTGACGGAAGGCTCGCGGTCATGGGTAAGGAAATTGAAGTTGATCTCGGGCCAAGAGGAAGCGGCATCGAAAAATGGCAGAGCGGTTACCGCTGGGTCGTTGCAGTGAAGCATACGGGCGATGCGCCGTGCAGATTCCAGAACGCGTCATTCGGGGCGTTCTACAGTCTCGACAGCCCGAAGAACAGGCCGATAGACATGTTCATAGACCGCCCAGAAAACACGACAATCATGATGACCCGACAAAGGTACGACCTGATAAAGGGCATTCCGCCGACAGAGAGCGACTTCTACTTCGGGAACGACCTTATCGAAATAATAGAAAACAGGTCGCTGATTCCGGTTATTGTGTTTGAAAATGACACAAGTGCCTTGATGGACAAACTGAACGAGTCCAGGACGAAGGGATTCTATAAGGTGATACTCGCGGGTGACGAGGATTCACTTTCCGAGGATTTAAGGAATACACTGGAAAGTAACGATTTTGAAACCGTGAGGAAACCGGTCGGCAATCTTTCTTATGCTGAGTGGGTTAAGGAACTAACCGGTATAAAAAGCTCCCCGAGACTGAACATAAACCCGATAACCGGCTGTGTATATGAAGCGCAACTCACCGGCTTTTCAGCAACACTCGAAGATGCGATGCTCGAAATAGAGAAAAACAAGGTTCTGTTCTCACTCGGCAACCTTCCCGTGAAGGCGACGCCTGTCGGGGAAACGCACATTCCCCACACGGTCGGAACCTCGTTCATAAAATACAGCATAATCGCCGGCATGTTCGCAATAATCACCGTTGCATTGGTAATATTCCTGTATTACCGCAGACCGTTCATACTCCTCTCCATAATGGCCACCGACATAAGTGAAGTTACCATAACTCTCGGATTTGCATCGCTGGTGCACTGGAATCTGGACTTACCGGCGATTGCCGGAATCATAACCGCAATTGGAACGGGCGTTAATGACCAGATTGTCATAACGGACGAAACCCTAAAGAGGGAGCAACAGAGGGTCATAAGCATCACCGAACGCTTGAAGAGGGCGTTCTTCATAATATTCACCGCCGCGGCGACCATTGTTGCGGCCATGATGCCACTCATGACAGTTTATGCACTGAAGGGTTTTGCATTTACTACAATCGTTGGCGTCCTCATAGGCGTGTTTATCACAAGACCGGCCTACGGCAAGGTCATAGAGGCGATGCTCAAGGATGAAGGAGCTTGACCGCATACTGAAGGTGGAAGAGGAGGTTGCGAGGGACATAGAGAGAGCAAAGGCAGATTCGAAGAAAAAAATCTCCGAACTTTCCTCAAGGCGGAGCGAACTCATCAGGAAAGAGCTCGAACAGGCCGAAGCCGACATAAAGAAAAAAGAGGAAACCGCAAGGAAAAATGCCGATGCAGAGGCCAAAAAAATACTTGACGATTCTGACAAGCAGGTTTCGGAGATAAGAAAGAAAGCGGAAATTAATTTTGACAAGGCGATTTCGTTGGTGGTAAAGAAACTGCAGCAGGATGACCTCTCTGGTTGACGTGGTGCGGTATGCGAACCCCAACGCCAGGGCGCGTGGGATGAAGAGTCTGCTTCTCAGCGACAGGGACATGAAAATGCTTCTCGGCGCAAAAACGCTCGGCGACATTGCAGGTTTGCTGGACGGCATGCCCTACTCAAAGGACATTCGTTCTGTCGATTCCTTGACGGTTAAGAACCTTGAAGACGCGCTGACCAAAAACCTGCTGGACGCCAACAAAAAAATCCTGAAGATTGTGGATTCCGATGCGCGGGATTTCTTCGCATTTCGGCTCAAAAAATACGAAATCGCGGTTCTCAAGGAACTCATAACATCAAAAATCGAAAATACTTTAGTTGAAACTGTTGACGAATTGATGCTGTCGCCAAGAATCAGGAAGATGCTTCCAAAACTGCTTGAAGCAGGGAACATCGATGACCTGCTGGAACTTCTTCATGATACGGAATACGGAGAAGCACTGAAGAAAACCGGAAATTCGGAAACAACGCTTGCGTTGACACTCGCTTTGGACCTCTATTATTACAACAAACTTCTGGAAAAGGTAAATCTTCTAAAGAAAAAAAACGATAAAAAAATTGCAAAAAAATTCATCACAACCGAAATTGATGTAACCAACCTGATGACGATGCTGAGGTGCAAGAAACTTGGTGTTGAACCGGGCGGGTTTCTGATTCCTGCAAAAACGGGATTTTTTGAAATAACAAAAAAGTACATGACCGCAGAAAGTGTCGAAGATTTCGTTGAAAAAATCTCGGAAACAGTTTACGGCAGGTTGCTGAAAAAACACACCGGCGAATACGAAAGGACGAAATCGCTGCAGGGGTTCGAGATTGCGTTAAAACGCCATCTCCTGCAAAAAAACAGAAACCTCATGAAGGGCTATCCATTCCAGATGGGGTCAATCCTGGGTTACCTGAAACTGAAGGAAACCGAGATAGAGAACCTGCGGGCGATCGTTGTGGGGATTGGCAATGGCCTGTCTGCAGACGAGGTTGAAGGTTTACTTATAATCTAATCCTATATCTTAACAATATACTACCAGGATGGTCACTGCGAAGGAAATCATGCGGACGCCGGTGCACACGATAAGCAGGAATAAAACCGTTACGGAAGCAGCCAAACTCATGAGTGCTAGGGACATAGGTTGCCTGGTCGTGAACGGCGACAAGAACATTCTGCTCTCCAGCGCCGAGCTCGGAATAATAACGGAGCGCGACATAGTGAAGAGGATTGTTGCAAGGGGCGCATCACCAGAAAAAACCTCGGTTTCCGAAGTCATGAGCAAGCCCATAGTCTATGCCGGCGTGGATACTCCGCTTACCGAGCTGATCGAGATATTCAACAAACACAAGATACGGCGTCTGCCTGTCGTTGATAAAGGAAAAGTCATAGGGATGTTGACGGTGCGGGATGTCATGAACGCGATGCGCTACGACCATGCAAAAAAGAGCGTGAAATCCCGCGGGTATTCAAGGCCGGATTATGGGAAAAGGTCGTAGTTATCCGTTGTCCATCATTTTTCTGATCGTCATAGTCGAAATCAGGAAACCGATAACCGCGCCGAGCAGCAAGCCCATCATCCCCCAAAACCTGCTCATGCTGCTGCCTGCGACATAGCCAAAAAACATCGGCAGTAAAACGTAAAGCGAAATTCTCAGACTCAGTGTTACGCTTTCTATCCGCACCATGTTTACCGGAACAGTATCATCAATGCAACAACAAGGCCGTAAATCGCGATAGCCTCTGCCAGAGCCACAAACAACAGCACCTTGCCAGAGACCTCAGGTTTTTCTGCCACCGCGCCGGCTGCTGCAGCACCCGTTACGGCTATCGCATAACCGGATGCCAGAGCAGACACACTAATAGCGATTGCAGCTGAAAGTTCCTTTGTCATTTCAATTACTACCATGCTACTCACCTCATGTTACGATTATCTTAAACGGCTGGTACTTAACTCCGCCGGCCCTGTAGAACTTGCTGAACCACTCGTAGTAGTGCAGCCTTATGGTGTGTATGTACACGACCAGACCCTCAAGGCCGAGTATGAGGAGTATCGTCCCTGCAACGACGAATAAATAATATAATATTATACCTATATAAGATATCCCTGCGAGAAGGCCTGCCATCGTGAATATCACGAAACCCATGATCGCATGGACCAGCGCGAGTATGAGGATTCTGCTGTAGGATATAGTATTACCCAAGAACATTACGATAGTGTCCATGACCTCGAACAGGCTGTCAACCCCGAAACCGAGGGTTTTCTTTAAGGAACGCGACTGTGAATATTCGTGAAGTGTTTCTTCACCGACAATCGCCATGACCGGCACGACTATGCCAAAACCCAGGATGCTCGGCACAGGTAAATTCGAAAGCCCGACAAAAAACGGAATCTGAAAACCGAACAGCTTCGTTATCAGAGTCACAACGCCGGAGAATAATGCAAACCTGCCAACAGAACCAACAACAGTACTTTTCAAATTTTTGTTCGCCATCCTGTTAAACGCGTCTATCAATATTCCCAAGCCCATCTGCAGAACTCCGACGAAAATCATCATTCCGAAAAGGCCTTTCACTTCCCCAGCCTTTACCAGACTGAACGGGTTCAGCCACAGCGGATGCAGCAGCTCCTCATAACCGAAAACGCTGCCGTACAAAAAACCGAAGAGCATGCTGCTGAAACCGCACGAAACAAGTATCTTTCCAAATCCGTTCCTCTTCAGTTTCCATATCAGATAACCAACTAGTGATATGACCAGACCGTGGCCGACATCGCCGAACATCATCCCGAATATCAGCGGAAAGCTCAATGCGATGAAAATCGTCGGGTCTATCTCGTTGTAGCTCGGCAGCCCGAAGGATTCGGTTATGGATTCGAACGGCTTTACGATTTCCGGGTTTTCAAGCGCCACTGGAACGTTGTCGTCGGTCTCCGGTTTAGTGACATTGACCAGCGAGCAGTCGTTCGTCATCAGGTTTATCTTTCCCACGGTCTCTTCAACCCGCCTCTCGGGGACCCAGCCGTCGAGTACTGTCACCCTCGAGGTTTTTCCGAACATCAATTTTACTTCAGCGATTTTTTTCTCGTTCTCAAGGAACGCGCTCATCCGGAGCAGTTCATCGGAATATTTTTCGCGGCATTCCTGCAGCCTTTCGTTGAATTCACTTTTGGTTTTCCCTGTCTCTAGCAGTTTCTGTTCCAGAACCTCGCGCGTATTTCCGAAACGCCCCGAAACCTTCAGCGCCTCGAATTTCACAGTGCTTAGGATACGTTCAACTTCAGACCTGTGATTTTTAGGCACTACAACCACAACCGTGACAATCCCACCAGTCCGTTTTCCAGTCAACAGCACATACTCGTCCTCAAGTTTCTCCTTCAGGGCCCCATCCAAATCCCCAAGCTGTTCAAAATCCATCAGACCGGCTTCAACAAACAGGAACCGGGATTCGCGAAGCTGTTCGTAACTAACGCCAACGCCGTGCAAAAAATCAAGGGTTTTTTTGTCGCGCCTCACCAATTCCTCATCTTCCAGAACCTTCGTTATGTTCTTCTGCAGTTCTATGACGTCCTTCTCCGGGGGTTCGAGTTTTTTTTCAAGCGTCGCGATTTTGAGCTTTCCAAGTTTTGTTTGTTCTGCCTCGCTTTCGATTCCAAGAATAGTCGTAAGGTTATGAACCCGTCTAAGAAGGCCGGAGCATTTGTTGAACATCTCCGTGTTAATTTCAGGATGCAATTGTTTTTCGCCATTGCTCGTATCCTTAAAGTCGATAATCTGCACCGTCCCGATGGCACCCAGCGTCCGCACAACGCCGTCAACGTGTTCATCAAGCACAAATGCCGTAATCCTCTGCATTCGAGAAGGTCTGAACATCTTGCTACCTTAGATATTTGATTTAAATGATATTAAGAACACACGGTTTATGGATTACTGTCCGTTTTTATTCGCAAAAATTCAACTATTTCATGAGGTTGATATCCCGCCATGAGTCTTGATAAACTCGAACAAAGCGTACGGAAATCTGCAAGAGCCGAGATAGAAAAAATAAAAAAACAAACCGAAGTTGAACTGGAGGTCATAAAAAACAAAATAAAATCCGACGCTGCCCGCGAGTGCGAGAAATACAAGGCCCGAAAAGAGCACGAGATAAAACTTCTCGAAAAACGCATTCTTGCGGACGCAAGGATGAAGGCAAAGACAAAAACCGAATCAGAAAAAACAAAACTCATCGATTCTGTTTTTCTGTCCGTCCGCGATAAAATCCTCGGACTTGACAAAAAACAAAAAACCAAGATACTGCAGAAGCTGGCGCAGGACGGAAAGAAAGGCGTTCAAAACCCGGTGGTGTATGTGGACTCGAAATACAGGGACCTCATACCTGCAAAATCCAGGAATATAGGGGACTTTGGGGTAATAATTGAAAGTAAGGACGGAAGCGTCAGCGTTGACAACACCCTGTCAAGCGTTCTCGCTCGCATGCGTCCGGCTCTGGAACCAAAAATCGTCCAGATGTTGTTCAAATAAAAATGCACCTCATAGCGGACAGGCTGACCGCGACAGGGTTGCGCCTTGCAGGCCTGAGGAAAATAACAATTGCGGAAAAAAACACTGTCGTTACTGCGTTCAAAAAAATAAACCCCAGCGAAAGTATAATACTCGTAACAAAGGAACTTTCACAGTACGCTAGAAAAGAAATCGACCAGCTCAGGGATGCGGGCAAAATCGTTATCGCAATTCCGGACAGGAGCGGTTCCGGTGAGGAAATAACGAACGAGCTTGTAAAGAACGCTGTCGGTTTCGAGTTGAGAAAAAATGGGTAAAATAATCCGTGTCACCGGGCCGCTGGTTGAAGCTAATGGAATGCACGGCAGCCAGATGAACGAAGTGGTCAGGGTCGGCGATGAACAACTCGTGGGTGAAATAATAAGGCTGAAAGGCGATGTTGCGTCCATCCAGGTTTACGAGGAAACCAGCGGGCTGAAACCAGGTGAACCCGTAACCGGAACCGGCATGCCGCTTTCAGTCGAACTCGGTCCCGGTGTTCTGAAATCAATTTACGACGGCGTTCAAAGACCCTTGGAACTCATAAAAAACCAGGCAGGCGCTTTCATAACCCGCGGGATAAACGTTCCTGCAATAGACCGGAAAAAAACCTGGAAGTTTGTTGCGAAAGTAAAAGAAGGCGACCTTGTAACTGCCGGTGATGTTCTTGGCGAGGTAAAGGAGACACGGGTAATAACGCACCGTGTGATGGTTCCGTACGGGGTCAAGGGGACCGTTGAGAACATTTCAGACGGAACCTTCAAGGTCGAAGACGTTATATGCATCCTAAGGGACAACAAACAAAAACACGAAATCTCGATGCTGCAAAAATGGCCCGTAAGAAAACCGCGCCCTTTCAAAAGTAAATTGTACCCCGAAGTCCCCATGGTCACGGGACAACGCGTTTTTGACACGTTCTTCACGCTTGCAAAGGGCGGCACCGCGGCCATTCCGGGGCCGTTTGGTTCCGGAAAAACCGTAAGCCAGCACCAGCTTGCAAAGTGGTGCGATGCCCAGGTTATTGTTTATGTGGGCTGCGGCGAGCGTGGCAACGAGATGACCGAAGTCCTCGAGGAATTCCCAAAAATCGAGGACCTGAAGAATAAACTGCCGTTGATGGAGCGCACCGTCCTGATAGCAAACACCTCAAACATGCCTGTTGCTGCACGCGAGGCGTCCGTATACACGGGAGTCACACTTGCGGAGTACTACCGCGACATGGGCTACGACACGGCCGTGATGGCAGATTCCACATCTAGGTGGGCCGAGGCAATGCGCGAGATTTCAGGAAGGCTAGAGGAGATGCCCGGCGAGGAGGGTTATCCTGCCTATCTCGCCTCGCGTCTTGCGGAATTTTACGAGCGTGCCGGCAGGGTCGTAACTCTCGGCTCTAAAGATACAGTCGCGTCAACAACCATCATAGGTGCGGTTTCGCCACCTGGCGGTGACTTCTCGGAACCCGTCACACAAAACACGCTTCGTGTCACAAGGGTTTTCTGGGCGCTTGACGCCAAGCTTGCAGACAGGCGCCACTTCCCATCCATAAACTGGCTGACGAGCTACTCCCTCTACATGGACAACCTCACGGATTGGTTGAACTCAAATGTTGCGGAAAACTGGATGAAACTCAGGGTAGAGGCGATGGCCATACTGCAGAAGGAGTCGGAACTTCAGGGCATCGTTCAGCTGATAGGGCCCGACGCGCTTCCCGACCGCGAGCGTCTGATGCTCGACATCGCAAAAATGTTGCGGGAGGACTTCCTGCAGCAGAACGCGTTCCACGAGGTCGACACCTTCTGTTCACTAAAGAAGCAGCACCTTATGCTCTCAACAATCCTGAAGTTTTACGAAAAGGCATTTAGTGCGATGGAAAGCGGAATGGACATCGCAGAGATAATGCGCGCGGACGTCGTTAATGACATCGCGAGGATGAAGTACGTCCGCGAGGAAAATTTCGACAAGGAAGTAAGCAGCATACAAAAGAAAATAGACTTGCAATTGGGTCTTGAAACGCTACGTAATCTGTTCCCCTTTAGTGAACAGACAAAAGACAATCCTCAGACTTCTGGAACAGATTACGGCGTATCAAAAACTGGTGGCTAAGCCACCAGTTTTTTATAGGTCATAAAATGGCAGTCAGGGAATACGCAACAATAACCGAGGTAACAGGACCGCTGATAGTAGTGGACAAAATAAGCGATGTCAGTTACGGCGAGGTCGTCGAGATTCAAACCGGAACAGGCGAACGCCGTACCGGACAGGTGTTGGATGTCATGACATCCAACGCGGTTGTGCAGGTCTTTGAGGGAACGTCCGGAATAGACACAGAGAAAACCAAAGTCCGTTTCATCGGAGAAACCATGAAGATTCCGGTTTCCACAAGCATGCTCGGACGCGTGTTCGATGGCGCAGGCCGTCCCATCGATGGCAAGGGCGTCATTATAGCCGAAGACAGGCGTGACATAAACGGTTATCCGATAAATCCAACCGCAAGGGAATTTCCCAGAGAATTCATCCAAACCGGTATTTCCGCCATAGACGCGATGAACACGCTCGTGCGTGGACAGAAGCTACCGATTTTTTCCGGTTCCGGATTAACACACAACGAACTTGCAGCCCAGATTGCGAGACAGGCAAAGGTGCTTGGAGAAAAGGAGGAATTTGCCGTCGTGTTTGCGGGCATGGGCATAACATCCGAAGAGGCGGCATTCTTTAAACGCGATTTTGAGGAAACAGGAGCACTGGAAAGAATTGTCATGTTCATCAACCTTGCGGATGACCCCACAATCGAGCGCATAATCATCCCGAGGATTGCATTAACAACTGCCGAATATTTGGCATTCGAGAAGGGCATGAACATCCTCGTGATACTTACGGACATGACGAATTACTGCGAAGCCCTACGGGAGATTTCCGCAGCGCGTTCCGAAATTCCCGGGCGTCGTGGATATCCGGGATACCTTTACACGGATTTGGCAATGAGCTACGAGCGCGCAGGCAGAATCCGCGGAAAAAAAGGCACCATCACCCAGATACCGATACTCGCCATGCCCGACGACGACATAACGCATCCGATTCCGGACCTTACAGGATACATAACCGAAGGTCAAATCGTTCTCGGGAGGCAACTGCACCGCAAGGGCATTTACCCGCCGATAGACGTTCTTCCATGTTTGTCAAGACTCATGAACCAGGGCATAGGCAAGGACAGAACGCGCGAAGACCACAAGGACGTGTCAAACCAACTGTATGCAGCATATGCGGAAGGCCGCGATTTAAGGGACCTGGTCGCGGTCGTCGGCGAGGAGGCGCTTTCCGAGCGCGACAAAAAATTCCTCGAATTCGCGGAGCGCTTCGAGGACGAGTTCATAAACCAGGAAAAAACCCAGGAGCGCAGCATTCAGGAGACGCTTGACCTGGGCTGGGAGTTGTTATCCCTCCTGCCGGAACGCGAGTTGAAGAGAATCGACTCTAAACACATAGAAAAATATCATCTGGGGCGCAAGAAATAAAAATGGCCGAAATTATTGAAGGCGTACATCCCACGCGGACGGAGTTGCTGGAAATAAAGAAACAAATCGAGCTCGCCAGCAAGGGTCACCAACTGTTGAGGGAAAAAAACGACGCCATGGCAATCGAATTCTTCGAGGTCGAGGGTAAAGCGAGAAACGTTCGTAGTGAACTCTTCGGAATGATGAACCATGCGTATTCCAATCTGATAAAAACCGAAGCAACAATGGGCTCGAGTGAAGTTGAAACCATAGCCAAAACGATCGAGGAAATGCAGGAACCGAAAGTGACGACTGAGAACATAATGGGCGTCAGGGTACCGAGGCTAAGTTTTGAAACCGAAATCCACAAGAAGGCTTCGCAACCGTACGGGTTCTCGGACACAACCTCGGCACTCGATGACACGATTGAGGACTATAATAAAGTGCTGAAGCAAATAATAACACTCACGGAGACCGAAGAAACGCTCAGGCGGTTGTCCAACGAGATAAAAAAAACCAAGCGCAGGGTCAATGCGCTCGAATACCTCATGATTCCGAGGCTGAAAAACACGCGGAAATACATCCGCATGCGCCTTGAGGAAATCGAGCGCGAAAACTTCATGCGCCTTAAGCTCATAAAAAACAAAAACACGTAAAATGCTGGCAAGCCACTACGTATTCCAGAGCCTGCTGCTGGACTGGGACAAGGACGAAAAGGTAAAGGCGGAGTTCAGGAGTTTTTTGTTGAGATATCCAAAGGATGCGGAGCTTCAGGAACTTGCCAAGGAATTTGACGAATACCTGAAAGCAAGAGATACAGAAAAAAAACAAAAGCTAAAAGAAGAACTCCTTAATCTGGTGAATGTCCGGAGGATTGAAAGCAGCGGAGGGACGCAGTTGCCCTTCAAAGACAGGAGACACCTGGGCGAGCATCCTGGAAGCAGGTAGGGGATATTTAATTTCTAACTGTGTATTATTCCTTATGGTCGCTCACGCATCCAAGTCAAGGGGCACGGTCAGGACCAGGCTGCCTGAACTCAGGCAATCCGATGCAGAACTCAACGCAAGGTACGGTGGCAAGGGTCTCGGACTGCTGAAGCTTAAGGAACTCGTGGACAGGGTAAGGGATATCCTCAAGGGACGGGGTCACGAGGTTGACCTTCAGGTTCCGGAATTCGAGCTTTTTGGTGCGGACTTTTACGACAGCTTCAGAGAGCACAACCGCGACATAATCGAACAGATAAACGGCGTGAGGGCAAGCGATATGACGGACGAACAGAAGCGCAAAGCGATTGAAGAGTTCGTGTACCAATGCACCTTATCCGAAGAAAACGAGCGCGAGGTTGAGGAGAAGTATGCAAGGCTTGGCGGAATCGTTAAAGTGCGTTCCTCAGCGACCTGCGAGGACTCGTTCAATAAGGCGTATGCAGGCAAGTTCAAGTCCCTCGATGCGGACAGCGCGGATATGGTCAAGCTCAACGTCGCGATGATAATGGCAGACTTCATGCTGGTCCAGGCCACAGACCCTGCAATCGGGGACAACGAAAAAATGTGCCTCGTCATGCAGCAACTCGTTGAACCGGATGCCGGCGGCGTGATGTTCTCAACGATTCCGGAGTCAATCCACCTTGAGGAACCAATCACGCACATAGAAGCAGTTGTGGGTTCACTCGAGGCGGCGGTTCGAGGCAACAGTTCCACCATCGTAACCACGGGCATCGAAAACGGCGGGGTGAAGGTGCACAAAATCTCCTACGGGTTTGAGCATTATCCGGAAACGATATCTTTGAGGGGTGAAGAACCCGAGTATGATCTTGCAAGAAGAAGAGAGCAAATTCACCGCCTCTGGCATGAACGAACGCACCCGGTTTACAACGAACATGCAGGCACCGAAGAGTTATCGCCGTTAACCCAGAACCAGATAGAAACAGCGACACGTGTTGGAAAAGTACTTGAAGAGGTTTTCGGTTACGGTGTTGATATCGAATTCGCATTTGTGAACAACACCATGCACCTCGTCCAGATAAGGCCCATAACAGGGATTGACAAACCCATCGAGATTGATTTCGACCCTGAAAAGCTAAACCCGGTCGCAGAAACGCCGATATGCGTGAGTTACGGAACGTGTACTGCTCCGCTCGTTGTTTTAGATTCAAGATACTCGCGCGACAGCATAGAGGGGTTGTATGTAAAAGCGCGCGAACTGGATGCCGGTGGCAGGAAGGATGAAGCCGCACGCCTTATTGCAGATGCCGAAAAACTGAAGCAGAACCTCAGGGAAATCGATGAGCGATTTGCAGAAAGCGGTTACATACTCGTAGTTGAGGAGGCAGCACGCATAACAATCCCGTGGTATTCGGATTTGTGCTCGCACAGAAGGGCGGTCATCGACCCGAGGTTCGGAAGCAAAACCGCGCACGGCTCGATAGAAACAAGACAGTGGTCAAAGGGCAATCCCGAGAGATTTTATCTTGGCATACCCGGTCTTCTAGGGAAGATAGAGCCATGGCTTCTGGATTCGGGAATTGAAGGTGTAAGATACAGTAGCATAAATTTCATGGCGTTATCCGTGGGTCTTGAGGGAATGCTCGTGCCTCTGGAAAGAGAACATACCCTTGCGGCATAAGTTTTATATACTACTTCATATACTTATCTCATCTGGTGGTTCAAATGGCTAAAACATACTACGAAAAGGATGCGGATTTAAGCGTATTGGATGGAAAAACCATCGCAATAATCGGTTACGGAAATCAGGGAAGGGCGCAGGCCCTCAACATGCGCGATTCCGGGCTGAACGTTATCATAGGTTCCGTGAAAGACCAGTCTGCAGAAAGGGCAGAAAAAGAAGGCTTCAAGGTTTACCCGATAAGCGAGGCCGCAAAAAAAGCAGACGTAATCCACATCCTCATTCCGGATGAGGTTCAGGCAGGTGTGTACGAGACGGAAATAAAGCCACACATGAAAAAAGGCAAAACCCTGATGTTCTCGCACGGCTTTAACATACGGTTCAAGTTGATATGCCCACCCAAGAATGTTGATGTGATAATGGTTGCCCCAAAAGGACCGGGTGTCCGCGTCCGAGAAACCTACGAGGAGGGTTTTGGAACTCCGGCACTCATCGCTGCTGAGCAGAATGCATCGGGTAAGGCGAAGGAAAACGTCCTGGCACTGGCAAAGGCTATCGGAGCCACACGTGCGGGCGTTATCGAAACCACCTTTAGGGAGGAAACCGAAACCGACCTGTGCGGAGAGCAAATCGACCTCTGCGGTGGGGTTTCAGAGCTGATAAAAGCATCCTTCGACACACTTGTTGAAGCAGGCTACCAGCCAGAAATCGCATACTTCGAAACTTTACACGAACTGAAACTCATAACCGACCTGATACAGGCGGGCGGCTTGGAACACATGTGGAAGTGCGTTTCCAATACCGCAGAATACGGCGGAAGAACGCGCGGCAAAAAAATCATCACCAAAGAAACGCGAAAAACAATGAAGAAAATTCTCAGGGACGTGCAGACCGGAAAATTCGCAAAGGAGTGGGTAAACGAATGCAAAAAAGGAATGCCAAACCTGAAGAGAATGCGTCAAGAGGATTCAAAACTGAAAATAGAAATTGTCGGCGCCGAGTTAAGAAAGATGTTTGTAAGGAAATAAATGCTGAACATCGATGGCTCACAAGGCGAGGGTGGCGGCCAGATTTTGCGAACTTCTGTAGCGTTGTCTGCAGTCACGCAAAAAGCCGTAAAAATAACGAACATCCGCGCAAACCGTCCGAACCCCGGGTTACAGGCACAGCACCTGAATGCTATCGCTGCGGTTTCAAAACTCTGCGATGCGGACGTTTACGGTTTAGTGCTCGGTTCAAGAGAAATTGAATTTTCACCGAAAAAAATTTCCGGAGGAAATTTCAGCATAGACATAGGCACTGCAGGTTCTACAACCCTTGTCTTGCAATCCCTGATGATACCCGCATTTCATTCTGAAGAAAAATTAAAAATAAAAATTACTGGCGGAACCGACGTGCGATGGAGCCCGCCTGTTGATTACCTAAATTTTGTTACCTTATCGTTACTGAAAAAATTTGGCTACGACGCGGAACTCGAACTTCTAAAACGTGGGTATTATCCAAAAGGCGGTGGTGAAGTTCTTGTCATAATAAAACCATCAAGATTAGAAAAAATAGAATTGACCGAGCGTGGTGAAATCCTGAACACAATGGGAATCTCTCACGCACATTCCGACCTGAAAAAATCAGAAGTTGCTGAACGCCAGTCAAAGAGTGCTAGATTCTTATTCTTCAACAAATTAAAAAAAGAAGTAAAAATGAAGAATGAGTATTCCGATACGCTTTCGTATGGCTCTGGAATAACGCTCTGGGCTGAAACTGAAAATTCCATTCTCGGGGCAGATTCCTTGGGGGAAAAAGGAAAGCGTGCGGAAACGGTCGGTGATGAAGCAGCAAGAAATCTTATTGATGCATTAAACACAAACGCCGCGTTGGACAAACACATGGCAGACCAGATCGTTCCTTACCTTGCGTTAGCAGGCGGAAGCGTTTCGGTTTCCGAAATAACCCAACACACAAAAACAAACGTCGAAATAGTGAACAAATTCGGGTTTAATTTAGAGGTAAAGGGTAATATCATATCATCAAAATGCTGACCAAACGAATCATCCCCTGCTTGGACTGCGACCTTTCGGTTCCCGAAGGCAGGGTTGTAAAAGGCATAAGGTTCAAACAGATAAAATACGCAGGCATTCCTTGGGAACTTGCTGAAAAATATTCCAAGGAAGGAGCGGATGAACTGGTTTTCCTTGACATCACCGCGTCGCATGAGCGCAGAACGACGATGATTGATGTCATCGAGAAAACAGCAGAAAAAGTCTTCATCCCGTTAACTGTCGGCGGCGGTATAAAAACCATCGGAGACATAAGAAAAATTCTGAACGTTGGTGCAGACAAAATCACTGTAAACACCGCGGCAATAAAAAACCCGAAGCTCGTTTCCGAGGGCGCAAAAAAATTCGGCTCGCAGTGCATCGTCGTGGCTATTGACAGCAAAAGAACCGGAAAAACCAAATCCGGGCACGGGTGCTACATATATGGCGGCAGGGAACCGACGGGTCTCGATACCCTCGAATGGGCGAAAAAAGTCGAAAACCTCGGAGCCGGAGAAATAATGCTGACGAGCATGGACAGGGACGGAACAAAGGAAGGTTTCGATTTGGAACTTACAAAACTGGTTTCTGAATCAGTAAGTATACCTGTGATAGCATCTGGCGGTGTTGGTAACCCCCAACACATTCTCGAAGCATTCACAAAAGGGAAGGCAGATGCGGCGCTCGCTGCATCGATATTTCACTATGGAGAGTATCCAATAAAAACCGTAAAAAAATACTTGAAGAATAACAATATCTCTGTAAGGCTTTAATTCTTTCTTTGGGGATGAAACAACTTTCTTTCTTCCTAAGAAAGAAAGGGGTTCCACAAAAGGGAAGGCAGATGCGGCTCTTGCAGCAAGTATCTTTCATTATAACGAATATCCTATAAAAAAAGTTAAGAAATACCTAAAAGAAAAAGGCGTTTCTGTCAGGTTATGACATAGCTCATACCGTTTGTTTTCCGCCAGTGAGTTTTCTAAGGTGCCCTACCAAAACCTCAAGATTCTGATGCACATGGTTCACATGGGCAACAGCGCTGAGTTTTTTAACTTCTTCATTCCCGATCATGCCCCCGCTGACAGATATACACGGAAGTTCTAATCCTGGCAGTATCTGTTCGTTCGCCATGACAGCGGCTTCGGAAACCCGGTCATTTGCTGGACGGTCATCCGCGTCCATAGGCAGTGAAACGTCCAAAATAACAGCATCAAATTCCCCCCTCTTAACATCCATCTTCTGCAGTTCAACATACGTTTTTGCACGCGTAACTATAAACCCTCTTTCAGAAAGTCTGCCTGCCAATGCGGAATGTTCATTTTCACCTTGGACGAGAAGGATGCGTTTTTTAATGCTGCCAAAAGGCCGCAGGTCTGCAAACGGATTGACTGTTGGAGGGCCACCAGGAACGTAGTGGATCACCATAAAAAAATTTACGTCACCGGGGGTTAAATACCATCTGTGCATATGTTGGCAGGTTAATTAAATTATAGCATCAGCAATTTCTGCAAATCTCCCCTTAACCTCCTCATATTCCGCAGCAATTTCAGGAGGACATTCCACTTCAACACCATTCAGGTCTCTGATAGTTGACTTCAAACGGCCAACTTGCCCTTCCTCCAAACCAATCTTCCTCCATTTAATAGAAACTTCCTCCGCAACAGCAATATGCCTTCCAACTTCGAGCATGTTTTCTCGGGTTATCCCAGTTTCAATCAGTCTTAAACCTCTCTCGTCAAGAGCATCCATAAAGTCCTCTGCGGCTTCCTTTCCTTCCTGACGTATAGCACCAGCCCAGTCAACAACCACCAACCCTTCTGTTACGACTTCCCTTGGACTTCCATGCAGGGTTTCCACAACACGACGCCCGACCGTTGTTAGCGGAATATTCCTCTTTCTAAATAAATCCATCGGTGTTATTCCCGCCCGCATATCTGTAATCCTTCCTTCCCAGCCGGTCCTCGCTGGTGTTGGTGCTGGTACCGCTTCTGTTCGTGTCGGCACATGTGCCGGTCTTGGTCTCTCTCCTTCAGCTGTTGGTGCTGGAGTTGTTACTTCTTTCGGTTTGCTCATAGCCGCGGCACTGAGTTCGCCCATAACCAGAGGCAGCGCTTTATCATCAGCGAGACCTGCAGTAAGAGCTGATCGTATCTCCCCAACACTTAAACCATCAAACTGCGCTTGGCGTGAAAGTATCCCTGCGATTTCATTCACGTTATCGGCCGTGAAATCAGGCAGTCGCACGAATTCCGGAGGAGGTCTATGAACCAGTGGTGGTGCAGCCGGTCTTGGTGGTGCAGATTTTGCTGCAGGTGGTTGTGCGGGTCTCGCTGGTGGTGCAGCCGGTTTTGGTCTTGGCGGAGCTGTAACTGTTGGCGGCGCGGCCGGTCTTCTTGGTACGGGTGGCGTTGGTATAACTGCTTGTGGAGGTGCAGGTGCCGGTGGTGTTGGTATAACGGGTCGCGGCGCAGGCATCGGCGGTGCTACCGGCGCAGCCGCTGTAAGAAATCCCGCGCCCCGCTTCTGTATCTCTGCCGTAAGTTGTTGTACGAGTGTAAGTGCGGGGTCTATCTCGCCGACGAGATAACCATCACCGAGAATTCCTCTCGCACCGGTTATGTAGTCCTCCACTCTTTTAATCTCATCCCTGCGTTCGTCTTTCGGATGCTTGCGTTTCCTATGTGGGTATCTATCTCCAACCATCTTCTTTATATCGTTGTTCGTCATGGATTGAAGATGGGTACGATAAACCTCCACACCTCTTGCAGCAGTCGCGACTATCTCATCCGCATGGACTGCAATTAGGTTTCTTCTGGAAAGAAGGTCATCCAATGAATAACCTAAATCTTGGGTAATTCTTCTGTTTACCTGCTCCCGCATCACGGATTGAAATTCGGATTCTGTTTCATATACGCTGCATTCTTGAATTCTTGCAAGAAAGGTAGCC
>CAZEGI010000004.1:0-5591 GCA_964512105.1 uncultured archaeon | reverse complement strand
TTCGGATTCTGTTTCATATACGCTGCATTCTTGAATTCTTGCAAGAAAGGTAGCCACATTATTTGGCCGGTTCATGTTCGCGTAAGCGAGTTGCACTCCCGTAGCACCCTCCAAAATCCTTTCCCTTAATCTTCCATGTGAAAGTATTCCTGCAAGAACCCTCTGATAGGGAATTCCTTCTGCACCTCTTGGTATTACACCAACAAGCGCACCTATTGTGTGCCGCATCCTGTCAATCGTATCGAATGCATGCTCAAAATCATCCTGAGTTTCAGCAAGCAGCGCTAAGGGTGATTCCGGAGGAATTGTTAGTCCCAACCTCTTTGAAAGTATATCCGTGCGCGTGGCTCTGGCCTCGGCTGCTGATGGTGTTGTAACTGTAACAGGAACAACCGGTGGTGCTGGTATTTCCACAACAGGTGGTGCCGGAACTACGACCGGTGGTGGGGTAGGTGCGGGTGGCACAACAACCGGTCCCGGTTCTACAGTTTCAACTCTTGGCCTTCCTGTTCTTGTCCGTCTTGGTGTTGCAACAACCCCCTCCTCAGAAACGGCTTCTGCCTCCGGTGGGATTTCAGTTGTTGGTTCAACCCGTGAAATCGTAACCTGAAGTCCGTTCGCCTCCAAAATGTCCTGAGGTATCGCAAGCGGATTCGGATAGATCCTCGTCACGTATTCAACCAAATCTTCTCTTGGAATTGGCCTTACTGACACGATATCTCCCAAAGGAACCGTCCCTCTGGAAACCCGCCCACGACTGACTGTTCCTACTCTGCCAACCTTCCCTCCGCTTTCCACATACTTACCATAACCATGCTTAAGGAGTTCCTCAGCAGAAACTTCAGACAAATTGGAATAGCGCGGCAATTCTCTTCTCACCGGTACAAACCCCGGAACAAGCGTCAGGTCAACACTTATACCGCATTTTGAGAGCAGCCCATCATCTCATCAAGTCCCGCATAAAGATGCGGCACCACTTTTTCAAGTGCCCTTTCTTCTAGCTGGCGCACCCTTTCGCGCGTGATACTTTCCTCTTCGTCTCTATGCTTTCTGTGTATCCTCGACTGTTCTAAATCACACATACTGACAAAGGCTGGAACTTTGCCAACCTCCTCAAGACTGCGGCTTACGGATTCTGTTTCTTCAGGGATGATTGTTCCGGGTGTGTATAAACCTGACCTGAGTTGCAGAACTATCCTATCCCTCTCCGTAAGAACATCCGAGTTCAATGCCGCCTCAAATCTTGCACTTGCATCAACCAAAACCGGATGCCAGCCGACTTTCCGGATATCTTTTATACCTATCTCCTCAGGTTTACCAAATACCCCTACCCTTAACTCCGGCGGAAGGACATATTCAACAAGCCACTTTATTTTATATTCTTCGGTTTTTGGAATCACAACACTTTTTTCGTCACCCTCAATCCTCTTCCTTATCTTTCCTAAGGCCGTTTTTATCGCCACACTTACGGTTGGCTCCACTGTGGCGTACGGTGTTAATTCAACGATTTCACGATGCGTATGCGGTCGTGGTGAAGCCTCTCCTGCGAATGGGTTTCTATCCTGCGGGTAATATCCTGTTGCGCAGCGCAGGCACCACTCCTGATTCTCTGTTAATGTTTCCGAGCGAGAATCCAATGGGAGTATTTCGGCAACAACGGCTGCCCTTTGTTGCGGTGTATCGCAACCAGCAGGCCACCCGAAATCCGGAAATCTCTTTTCGATGAGCTCAAGAATTCTTTGCATGCCCGGATGCATCTCCGAAATTTCTTTAAGTTTAACGCTGTGGAATGGTTCCCTGACAGCAGATTTTCTACTTGCGGTTGATGGCATATATACTCATAGAAACTTCAAAGATAAAATACCTAAGATTCGATCATGCTGCTTATGTCACCGCCGGGCTTCACCATCGGCAGGCAGCATTCATCCCTGTCAACCCGGATGTCAACAACCCACGGTTCCTTGGATTTTGTTGCTTTCTTCAGAGCTTCCTTTATCTCAGAAGGTCTTTCAATCAGAATTCCTTTTGCCCCGAATGCTTCCGCATACTTCACGAAATCCGGAACCTCTCCGAGATACGTGTGCGAGTATCTTTTACCGTAAAACAAATCCTGCCACTGTTTTACCATTCCAAGGTATCTGTTGTCCAGCAATACGACGGTAACAGGGATGTCCTCGACAACGCATGTTGCAAGGTCCTGACCCGTCATCATGAAACTGCCTTCGCTTCCGACATCTATAACTTTGCAGTCCGGTTTCGCGACCTTTGCACCGATTGCCGCGGGAAAACCGAAGCCCATGGTTCCCAGACCGCCGGATGTTATGAAGGTCCTTGGATTTTTGATGTTGAGATAATGCGCACACCACATCTGGCACTGTCCGACCTCCGTGGTTATGGTGGTTTTGTCGTCTATCAACTCATTAATTTCCTTCATCACGCGCTGTTGCTTTATCGGTTTGTTGTCGTAGTCGTACTTCGGAGCAAACTCCTTCTTGAACCTGGCGATTTTTTTGTGCCATTCCGTGCCGCCTTTCCTCTTTCTCTTCCCTATCGTTGTGAGCATGTTCTGCAAAACGAGCTTCGCATCGCCAACTATCGGAACATCCACCCTCACGTTCTTTCCGATTTCTGCGGAGTCCATGTCCACGTGTATTATCTTTGCCTCCGTGGCGAACGTTCGCACATCGCCAGTAATCCTGTCGCTGAATCTCGTTCCCACTGAAAATAAGACGTCGCAGTTGCTGACTATGAGATTGGCAGCCTTTCTTCCGTGCATCCCGATCATTCCCAGCGCGAGTGCGTGCTCTTCGGGAAAACAACCCTTACCCATCAGTGTCGTAACCACGGGAATGTTCAGCGATACCGCGAGGTTGTGTAACTCCCTGCTAGCGTTTGCGAGTATCACGCCGCCACCTGCCAGAATTACCGGACGCTCGGCGTTCATCAGCAATTTTACCGCATCGTTTATCTGTTTCGGATGGCCGCTGCCGCTCACCACCCTGTAACCCGGAAGTTCCACGTCTTTCGGATATGAGAATTTTTTTGTGAGCTCCTTCTGCTGGATATCCTTCGGTAGGTCTATCAAGACGGGCCCCGGCCTCCTGGTTGTCGCGATTGTGAACGCCTGCTTGAATACCACCGGGATGTCATCTGGGTCAGTAATCTGGAAGTTGTGCTTGGTTATCGGCATGGTTATCCCAACGATATCTGCTTCCTGGAATGCATCGTTTCCTATGAGGTGTGTTGCAACATTTCCGGTCAATGCAACTATCGGTGTTGAATCCATGTGGGCATCTGCAATCCCTGTCACGAGGTTTGTTGCTCCTGGTCCCGAGGTTGCCATGCATACCCCAACCTTTCCGCTCGCACGTGCATACCCCTCAGCCGCGTGTGCCGCACACTGCTCATGCCTCATCAGAATGTGTCTCAGGTCCTCCTTTGGGGTGGTGTAAAATACGTCGTAAACCTCCATTATCGCCCCGCCCAGGATTCCAAACACATGCTTTACTCCTTCCTCCACGAGTGACTGCACTATCGCTTCCGAACCTTTCATCTTTCTACCTAATATTATAGCTTAAATTATAATCTTATACTATAATAAGCGTGAAATGGCCGAAGAGTCCAGCATGTACGTCGATATGAACGGTAGCGACTTTGAGAAGTTAGTTTCTACACTCGTTGGTAAGATAGGGTATTCACTCGACATGGTAAAGCAGCAAAAAACCCACCTCGATGTCGAGGCAAAAACAACCGATGCCTTGGGAGTCACCACGACACTCCTGCGTGTGGTCAAACAGAAAAAAACCGTCAAGGCCGAAGAGGTGAAGCAACTGTACAAGGACATGAAGAGCAGGAAATTCTCAAAGGCCGTGCTGATAGCACTTTCCAGATTTTCGCCGGAGTGTTATCGCCTCGTAGAAAACAAACCGATAAAACTCATAGACGGCTCCGAATTCAACCAACTCCTTGGAGAGCATGGGTTAATGCCGCAGGAAAAGGAGCGCGCAAGGACCATTTACGAATCCGCGTTCGTTCAGGGCAAAAATCCCGAGCGGGCAAGGTCGTACTTCGAAAAAAAAGCAGGCAAGAATTATCTCCGCCTTTTCGGCTCCAGGGAGAAGGTGGTTTCCGTCGATGGCAAATACGCACCGGTCGCAAGTTTCGAAATCACGCGCGTTGAGCACAGGGAGATCGGAACCCTGCTGAAGAAAATAAAAACCAGGGAAAAGACAAACGTCTTTTACGTGAATCTGAACAATCTTGAAACCTACTACGTCGAGAAGAGCGCGCTCGGCGGAGAATTGACGGTGAAAACATCGGACGCACTGAAAAGGGTTCTCGGCTTATCGCCTCGTGCCGTTGAGATTTTTGCGGATATAACGAAATTTGGCTATGCATCCTACAGATACCTTGACAAAAAATTCATGCTTTTTCTCGAGGAAAACCTGGAACATCTGCTGATGCTCGAAAACCGCGGCCTTATAGCCGTGAGACCTGGGCATGAGTACGGATTCATGGTCAACGTGAGTATTCCGGAGTTCGAAAGTCCAAAATATAACCTCAAAAATTCCTTTGAGGTTGAAAAATCGATAGACACGGACTGCAAACCCGACGCAATAAACTACCTGCCGGAGGACGTTCTTGAGCTCCTGCGGGCGTTTTTTGCGGGAACCGGCAAGTTCATTGAGATAGTGTACATGCCGTATTACCTGTGCAGGTACGTTGATGAGCGCGGAATGTCCCGCTCCGAAACGCTGCTGACACCGAAAACCAAAAATGGAAGATAAACCCGAAGAAGCAGGTATCAACCCAGCGGATTTCGAAAATATCGTTGTTACCTTCCTCGGACACATGGGTTTTGGCGTTGATTCCAAAACCATTGTTGAGGATGGGTTGGACATAATAGCGAAAACCACCAATCCTCTTGGCGGAAACATTCCGTCGTTCATACGTGCGAGGATGTCCGCGAGCGAAGTGGGCGAGGACGAAATCCAGGGGCTCTGGAACGAGGCAAAAAAACAAAACGCCCTGCGGGCGGCGTTCATAACAACCGCGGACTTCACTTCCGCAGCGAAGGAGTTTGCAAAGGATAAACCCATAAGCCTCATCAACAGATACGAGCTGGCGGACACGATTCACACCTACGGCCTGGATACGGACACCAAACTGATAAGCATTCTGGAAAAAACCGCCATAACCGAGCGTTACTTCAAAAGTGAAAAATACAGTTTCATTGCAGATAAAAGCAGGGGCGAGGTCGAGGCCGCACTCAACAAAAAATCCACGGGTGGAAGATTCTCGCTTCTCAGGAAGAAGAAAAAATTAAAAGCGCAGGTGAACGGAAGGTATGCGCCCGTGGGCGTGTTCGACATACGGAAGGTTGAGTACGTGACCTCAGACGAGGCACCCGAAACCATACGCGAGGTGAGGACGGAATTTTTTACCCACGTCAATTTGAATTCCGGGGAACTTTATTACGTACGGCGCAAAAAACCGAGAAGGCTTTTTGGCGGCGAACAGCGGGATTATGTGTATTCCCTTGAAAAATCCAATGTTCTGGCAGAGATCCTGGAACTTCCGCCCGAGTCCAA
>CAZEGI010000003.1:52104-63326 GCA_964512105.1 uncultured archaeon | reverse complement strand
TCAAGTTCCTCGATATCCGTGCAACCGGGATCCAATGGAACCCTGAGCGCAACACTAACCAACAGAGGTAAGAACAACCTTGCGAATGTCGTTGTTACAGCCACCGTGAACAACGCGAACGTGACGTTCACCTTCGCGGGCAACAACGTTTCGATTGCAGGTTCCGGTTCAGGAACTACGGCAGGTACTGCAACAGCAACGGTTAACATAACCGTGTTCGTTGCGGAGAATGCGTCAAGAACCACTTACACAGGTTCAGTAAATGCGTCGGATTCAACAGGCAATGCTACTGCATCCTCAACACTATCTGTTGTAGCAGGTGCAGCCGCAAGACACCACCGCAAGGGCATGACAGTAACCATGAAGGGTCTTATCGATGGCCAACTGTCAGACAAATACTGCGTGGGCAGCCCCGTTGTGATAACAGTAAAGGATGAGAATACCGGTGAGGGATTGGAGGGTATTGACACAGACGTGTACTTTGGCGGACACAAAATAGAAAATCTATTGACAGATGCCAATGGAACAGCACAGTTTACCCCGGCAATAGCAGGGGAATACACAGTGACCATCGAGGAGTCGGGCTACAGGACTAAAGAGGTTTCAATAGATGTTGAGGCATGTGTTCCTGCGGTTACAACCGTCGAAACAACAGTCGCAACAACAGCCCCAACAACCGTTGCAACAACCGTCGAAACAACAGTCGCAACAACAGCCCCAACAACCGTCGAAACAACAGTCGCAACAACAGCCCCAACCACAGTCCCAACCACAATAGCTGCACTACCAGCAGCTCCGTCGACAATGTGGCTGTGGCTACTGGTGATAATCATAATAGTGGTAGCAGTGGTATACGCAGTTAAGAAGAAGGGCGGTGCAGCGCCTAAGGAAGCACCAAGGGCGAAGGCGAAGAAATAAAAAACGGGAAAAAGGGAGAGGGAAAATTTAAACCCTCTTTTCTTTTTATTTTTTATTTTTAAAATGGTCTCTGCAAGGCAAATAGCTGGTTTTTTGTTACTTTTGATTGTAACTGCAGCTAATGCGCCTGCAGACATGGGCGGTCTGCCAGCATATCCTGTCCTTGTTATGGGGAAATCCGTTTCTGATGATGGAAGCCCAGCAGCCGATGCAGACTATACAATAACCTTAAAACTTCCTGATGGCATGGCGATTGACTCAAGCACCGGAAAGGTCAGCTCCGAAGGCAAATACGCCAAGACATTTACGGTTCCCAACTCAATTCAGTTTAAAGACATGACGATTGAAGTATCCATCACCAAGGGCAACCAAAAAGGAACTGCGAGATACACCGTTAAAGGTAGCGAAGCCGGAAACGTGGTGGATCTAGGCACCCTCACCCTAAAACCACCCCTCGGTGCCGCTACAACAGTCGAACAGACACAAACAACCCAAAAAATAACACCCATCACAAAACCGCCGGAGGAAACCGGCACGAACTGGCCCACGATTGTAATCGGTGCAGCAATAATAGTAATCATTGTCCTTGTTATTTTTAGGGCAAGACGCTGATTTTTTCTTGGTGGCGGAATGATTCTGATTTTTACCGGAATGCCTTGTTCAGGCAAGAGCAGCGCTCTCGAAGTAGTCAGAGCCGCAGAAATACCCATCGTGGTCTTAGGGGATGCGGTTCGTGAAAAAATCTACAAAGAGGGCATCAGGAAGGACCTCAGGGAATACAGCACCGAACTGCGCAAAAAATACGGAAACGGCGTCGTGGCCACTCTTTGTTTGGATAAAATTAAGGGTTACCTGAAGAAAAACAGCATCGTGTGCATTGACGGCGCACGCTGTCTTGAGGAAATCGATGTTTTCAGGGAAAATTTTAAGGAAGTGGTTGTTGTGGCTGTGCATTCCTCGCCGGAAACGCGGCTCAAGCGCTTCCTTAAACGAAAACGCGACGACGATACGGTTACGGAGGACGGCTTCAAAAAAAGGGATGCTGTGGAACTGGGCTGGGGTGTCGGCAGCGTGATTGCGATGGGCGATTTCGTGATTATCAACGAAGGGTCCATTGACGAACTCAAAACAAGCGTAAAGCAACTTCTGAAAAATTTTAAAAAATGAACGTTGACCTTTTGGAAGTAATAAAAAACAGAAGAAGCATAAGGAAATTCAAATCCAAACCGGTTGAAAAGGAAAAATTAGATAAGCTTCTTGAGGCCGCAGAATGGGCCCCGTCCGCGGGAAACCTGCAGGCAAGGGACGTCATTCTGGTAACGGAACAAAAAACAAAAGAGGAGCTCGTAAAGGCAAAATACGGGCGTGGTGTACAGCATTTCATTCTTGATGCCCCAGTAGTTATAGTGGTGTGCGTCAACCAGCAGAAGGCACTGCCCCACGGCCAGCGCGGAACATCCCTGTACTGCATACAGGATGCAACCGCCTCGATACAGAACATTCTGCTGATGGCTTACGCACTTGGGCTTGGAAGCTGCTGGATTGGTGCCTTTGATGAGGATTCCGTGCGCGAGGTTCTTGGGATACCAAAACATGCCCGACCGATAGCGATTATTCCGCTGGGTTATCCAGACGAAAGCCCAAGACCGACACCGCGTAAAATTGATTTGCATAAAGAACATTGGTGATTGAGAGGTTTGAAAATTTCAAACCTATCACGTTGGATTTGATAGATTAATCAAACTCATTAATTTTTATTTATCAATCATAATAAGAAACCATGACAGAAGTTAAGGAGCTGATAGGGCGGGTCGTGAAGGAGTCGGGAATTCCAGAGCCGGAAATTCTTGTGAAGATGGATGAACGGAAAAAAGCAACCCACGGTTTGCTGTCGGATTACGGTGCGATTTATGCGGTTGCAAAGGAATTCGGAATCGACCTGAGTTCGGAAGGCATCACGTTTACCAAAATCAAGGACGCAAGCGCACAGCAACCGGTAAACCTTGCTGCCCGCGTTAAGGACGTGTTTCCGTCGCGCGAGTTTGAAAAGAAGGACAAGACCAAGGGCACGGTTGCAAGCATGCTGCTGATTGACGGCACCGGTGAAATGCGCCTCGTCCTGTGGGACAGCAACGCGGAAATCACGAAAAAAGTAAACAGGGGCGATATTTTGCTGGTGAAAAACGGTTTCGTGAAGGAAAATCAGGGCGTTCTGGAGATACATGCGGGTTCTTTAACTAACATTAATGTCAATCCTGCCCACCTGGATGTGGAGCTTCCACCCGTGGAGGAAAAAATATCCGACCTTGGCAGCGTTGAAAAGGGTGCGATGTCTCTGAACTTATTGTGCAGGGTGACTTCATACTACCCGCCGACGGAGTTCGTAAGGGGCGACGGAAGTACGGGTGTCAGAGCGTCGTTCATCGGCGAGGACAAGAGCGGTAAAGGACGAATAGTGCTGTGGGGCGAAAACGCAAAACTCGAGCTTACGAATGGGCAGGTCGTGAAGATAGAGAACGCATACGCAAGGGAGGGGTTAGGTGGCGGGGTTGAGATACACCTCAGCAGCAGGAGCAGGATTGTAAAGAGCAACAAGAAACTGGACCTTCCCGAACTTGAAAAAACCGCAGACCTCAAGATAGGCGAAATAAAACCGGACGCATCGGCCTTTAACGTCGTCTGCCGGATTGTGAGGATTTACCCACCAAGGGATTACTCAGGCGGAAAGCTGGCATCGCTCGTCGTGGGTGACGAAACCGGAACCATGCGTGTGGTTCTCTGGAACGAAAAGGCGGAACTGGCTGAGGGCGTGAAAGAGGGTGACGCCATCCGAATTACGAACGCATACTCGAAGGCAAACATGAACAACGAGCCGGAAATCCATGTCGGAAAATACAGCAACCTCGTAAAAGACGAGAAAACAAAAATCCCGGAGCTTGAGCAGATAGAAAAATCGCTTGTTACAGAAAAGGCGATATCCGAGCTCGGGGACAACGAGCGTTACATACAGATAAGCGGCAGGATTGTGGATATCGATGAAAACAAACCGCTGATATACATGACCTGTCCGACCTGCAGAAAGCGCGTCCAGAACCTCGGGGGCGAGTGGTTCTGCGAGTCGTGCGGCGACATTGACCCAGATGCGAACATGGTAGTATCAACGATCGTTGAGGACGCAACCGGAACCATCCGCGCAGTTGCGTTCCGGGACAATGCGGAAAAAATCCTCGAAACCGACCTCAAATCCGCGATGAACCTCATAGGCGAGAGGCAGGACGAATCCGCCCCTGTGAGGGAGGCGAAGGAAAAAATTTTGAACAAGGAGATTAAACTCATAGGAAAAACCAGATACAACGATTTCTCTGACCAGCTGGAGTTCATGGTTGACGACGTTGTGGAATGATGAAACATCTGGTCGCGGTACTCATAGCGTTGCTGGTCATTTTATCAACCAGACTTTCGGTTTACGGTCTTCTCCAGATTATGGTTCTTGATCTTTTCCTGATGATTTTCCTGCCCCTGATTTTTTTATCATTAAAAAAAGAAAAAGTAAAAAATATTGGAGTACAATGCGGAAACCTTAAACTTGGTTTGAAGTATTCATTCGTTTTAATTCTTTTTGCAATTCCAATAATGCTTTATGGTGCGACGCTTAGCGATTTTAGGCACTACTATCCGATCTGGGAGCCCGCGAGATACAGCTGGCATGATTTTTTCATTTTCGAATCCGCGGTTTTCGTCCTCATGTTCTGCACGGAGTTTTTTTACCGCGGCTTTCTGCTGTTTTCGCTCACGGAAAAAACCAGATACGGAAACCTAATCCATTCGCTGCTGTATGCGGTGGCCCACCTCGGCAAACCGACGCTTGAGGTTCCGTATTCGTTTTTTGTCGGCTACATCTTCGGCGAAGTGGACCTGAAATGCAGAAGCATACTGCCGAGTTTCCTGATGCACTTCATAAGCAGTGTTTTGTTCGATTTGTTTATAATCCTGTTGTAATCCCCTCCGTGATTTTTATATCCCCAAGATAAATATCAAAAGACAATGAAAAGATACCCACTACTCGTGGTTATACTGGCTCTTGCGGCGGGCAGCATGACTTCGGAGGTTTTCAACTCCGCAATTACCCTGAACACCACGAACATAAATTTTTTTGTCGGCTGGAATATGATGTCTCTGCCACTGCTGGTTGCAGACACCTACGCGCCGCAGATAAACCTCATAAGCCCGGGAAACAACAGCATTGATGAGGACGGAAACGTCACGTTCACCTTCACGATTTCGGACTGGTCCGAAATATCAAATTGTTCAATGTTTCTCAACGGTTCTTTGTATCAGACCAACGCCACCGTAAACAAAACCTTAACACAACAGTTCGTAAAAAACGATATGCAGAACGGCTATTACTCCTGGAGCGTCAACTGTACGGATGCATCGAATTTCACAAATACCGGCGTCAGTGCTCTATGGATTTTCCGGGTCTTCAAGCCCGTGGTTTACTCCGAGATGGTGAACACGACAGCAAACACCACGAAGACGGTAAATGCGACAGGCACGGACACCGTTCTTGAGATAAATACAATTGCAGGTGTTACAAATGCAAACGTAACGGTAACGTCCTATGCGACCAGCCCTACGAACACATCACTCTCAATTCCCTCGATAGGAAAAAACATAAGGATTAACGCAAGCAGCAGTCTGGAAGCAAATCTCAGTTTTATTATTCTCAAAATTTATTACACGGATTCCGAAATCTCGGGACTGAACGAATCCACGCTTAAGGTTTACTGGTATAACGGCACATGGCAGGACCTTAACGCCACGATAAATGAAACGGATAATTATCTTCAGATAAACCTAACGCACTTCAGCGATTATTCTCTCGGAGCGAGAGACACGACACCACCAGCCATAAACCTCACGAGTCCGGGGAACGGCACAACCGACACCGACGGAAACGTGAGTTTCCAGTACACGGTTTACGATTTCTACGCAAGCGTTTCAAACTGCACGCTTTTCGTAAACAATGCGACCAATCAGAGCGATACAACAATAACCGAAAATGCTGTTCAGGAATTTGCCCTGACAAACCTTAGCAACGGGAATTACACCTGGAGCATCAACTGCACGGATTCCTACGGAAACGTCGCATCGAGCCCGATGTGGCTCGTTATAGTGAACATATCGTGCAACCACTCCTGCCAGTATTGCGGCGTCAGCAACTGCAACACGTCTGCGGCCGGTTGCTACTGGGACCCTCACGTAACCAACGGAACATGCCGTAGCAATCTGACCCTTTCGTGCGTTACGAACTGCTCCCTCTGCAGCGACGACACCACATGCAACGCGACCTCCGCGCAGGGCGGATGCGCCTGGGACAGTTATGAGGACAGATGTTACCTCAAAACAAACACCACGCACTGCAGTTACGGTTGCAATTTCTGCACGACCTCATCCAGCTGCGTTGACCGCGAGTGCGAGTGGGATTCACTCGAGGACGATGTGAAGTGCTATCCTGAAGGCGACGCAAACCACTGCAGCGTGACCTGTGGCGAGTGCGACTCGAGCAGCGATTGCGATAAGTCACCCGCGGACTGTCGGTGGGTATACTCCAGTTGGTATGACGAATACGAATGCGCTGAAGCTTAGGCCAAAATAAGCATCACCACATCCCTTATGCCTGGACCCAAGCCGAGCACCAGCATCACGAACTTTATGAACCTTCTCGTCAGTGCGTCTTCCGACCACCGGTCCGTGAGATACAGAACCGGAATCACGACGATAAGCTTCAGCGGGAACATCACGGATGCGGTTTTCGTGAAGCCTATCAGAAAACTCGGTAGAACGTGCTGCTCCCCGTAGCTGAACAGGTCAACGCCGACGAACGTTGCGGATGCGTCGAAAAGGTGTGCGAGGACAACCGCGTAATTGTACTCGAATTTCAGGAAATCCGCTTTGAATTTTTTTATTATCAAAAATAAGAGCAAAAACCAAAGTGCCGTTAATCCAAAAACAAGCAGCATCGGCGTGATATTCCTCAAATAAATGATTATCAATAAAAAATTGTAGGCAGACAGCAAACCGCCGACCACCACCAAGGGCGACGTGTGCGGAATCCCGAGTTTCTTGTTCAAAAAAAGCCCAAGAAGAAGGGTCGCGAATGCGGCAGCGAACACGCTAACATAAATCCCGGGCGAAACGAGCCAGAAACTTTCCCTGTAAATCCCAAAACCGCGCGCCGCGAGCTCTCTCGTCGTTGCGCCGTAAAAAATGAAGGGCAAAAGCGACAGGACAAGGCGCCGGTTTACGATGACGTTCAGTTTTTTGAGGATTTTTATTATCAGAAAAGCGCCCAGTGCCAGCAGAATACCGTAGGTCGGAGTGTCCACCCAGTCGTAACCTGGCTGGATGAAATATCTGTCCACGAAGTTTTCAACGGTTTCAATCATTTTGGGCTTTACGAACGCTTTTATATTGAAAAATCCTAGTATATGGATACGACGAACTCAAAAGGAGTTCGTGTATACAAACTGCTCTGCAGTTTGTTATACATCGGAATAATGTAAAGGATACTGTTCCTTAAATTTGCATTATTGCATTACTGTATGCGTTTTTAAACACGCCGAATCCCTTGCGGATTCAGTGTTCAAAAACTGTTGCAGTGACAGTTTTTAAGTCATTATTCCCAATCATTAAAACCATTTTTTATTGATATGGCAAAGAGGACAAAACCGAGGGCCGCATCGCTGGCCTATCTACCCAAGAAAAGGGCAAAGAAGGAAACGCCGAGAATACACAATTGGCCGGAGTCCGAGGAGTCCAAACCCCTAGGATTTGCGGGCTACAAGGCAGGCATGACCCACGTTCTGGCGACAGACAACAGGTCAAACAGCCTGACTTCTGGTTCTGAGGTGTTCGTTCCTGTAACCATCGTGGAAACGCCGCCCATGAGGGTTGCTGCTATTCGCGCATACACGCGCGGCTACAACGGTTTGTTCACGTTCACTGACATCTGGGCATACAACGACGACCTCAAAAAACGCCTCACTCCCAAGAAAAAAGACGACCCTAAAAAGAAGCTCGATGACCTGAAAAAGGGTTTAAAGGATATAGTGGATTTACGCGCAATAATGCAGACACAGCCAAAACTTGTCGCAACTCCAAAAAAAGCCCCGGACCTGATGGAAGTTGCGCTTGGCGGAGGTACGGAAGAGAAACTCAAATTCCTGGAAAACAACCTCGGGAAGGAGGTTAACATAAGTGATGTGTTCGAGGAAAAGGCCTTTGTTGACACGACATCCGTTACCAAGGGTAAGGGGTTTCAGGGCGTTGTTAAAAGATACGGCGTCAAAAGACAGCCGAGGAAATCAACCGGAAGGAGAAGGCACATGGGTACCGGCGGTTCATGGCATCCCGCAAGGAAGCTGTGGACAGAAAAACTTCCGGGCCAGCTTGGCTATTACACCCGCACGGAATACAACAAGTTCATACTCAGGATAGGCAAAACCGGCGAGGAGGTCACGCCGAAGGGCGGCTTCCTGCGCTACGGTCCTGTCAAAAACAGCTACGTTATGGTTTACGGTTCTATACCCGGCCCCACAAAACGCCTCATACGGTTTACTGCTCCTAGGCGCGCTCCTTCTAAATCCGCTGAATTCGATATCGCAGAAATAAGTACGATGTCGAAGCAAGGTGCATGATGGTAAACGTCTATTCTCTCGATGGCAAGGTTTCTGGTAACGTGAATCTGCCTGCGGTTTTTTCAACTAAACCAAGAGAAGACCTCGTGCATAGGGCCGTGGTCGCAATACAGGCGAACAGAAGGCAGGTTTATGGTCCCTCCGAGGAAGCCGGGATGAGAAGCTCTGCAGCATACTTCGGAAGAAGGCGCGACGCATACAGAATGACGATAAACAGGGGGATGTCAAGATTACCGAGAGAGAAACTTCCGGACGGGAGTCTGGGCAGGGTGCGCTTAGTTCCGCAGTCAAAGGGCGGGAGACGTGCGCATCCGCCAAAGAAAAAACTCTGGTTCAAGAAGGTCAACGCCAAGGAGTACGGACTGGCGTTAAATTCGGCAATTTCTGCCACTGCCGTAAAGGAACTCGTTGAAAAACGCGGTCACCTCGTGGATAAAGTGAAGGAATTCCCGCTCATAGTTGAAGACAAACTCGAAATCCTGAAGAAAACCAAGGACGTGTTGAAGACGTTAAGGAATCTTGGTGTTGATCAGGATGTCGAGAGGGTCGCAGTCAACGGAAAGGGCAAAACGGTGCTGATAGTCGTAAACGAAGACAAGGGCATTGGAAAAGGGGCAGGTAACATTAGCGGGGTGGATGTTACAACAATAAACGAATTAAACCCGGAGCAACTTGCACCTGGAACACATGCCGGAAGATTAACCCTGTGGACAAAGTCCGCAATAACCAACCTTGAAAAGACAAAGAATGGAATCAAACAAAGTGTTGCTTTACCCGCTAATGGGTGAAAAAGCAACCATGCTAAGGGAGAAGGAGAATAGGTTGTCGTTCGTAGTCAACAAAAATTCCACACGGAAGGATGTTAAGGAAGCCATCGAGACCTTATACAAGGTAAAGGTCTTGGATGTGAACCTGATGGTAACAACCGAAGGCAAGAAAAAAGCGCACATAAAATTATCGCCAGAGCATTCCGCTGAGGAAGTGGCATCGCACTTTGGAGTATTGTAAGATGGGTAAAAACTTAATAACGCAGAGGAGGGGTCGAGGAGGTCCAAAGTACAGGTTCCCGTCACACAGGGCAACAGGCAATGTAGAATATCTACCAAGCAACAAATATCAAAAAATACAGGGTCAGGTCATTGATATAATAAAAGATCCAATGCGGTCAGCACCCGTTGCAAGAATACTGCTCGAAAATTTTGAGGAATGCTTGATGTTAGCCCCGGAAGGAATGCAGGTCGGGCAGTGGGTCAGCTTCGGTTACAAGTCAAAGCTGGATAACGGCTGTGTTCTGCCTCTGGGAGAAATACCCGAGGGCACGGGCATCTACAACATAGAGGTTACTCCGGGGGATGGCGGCAAGCTTGTGCGTGCGGCAGGCACATCAGCGTATGTGGTCTCGCATGAGCGGGGTATCACCTATGTAAGGTTACCTTCAAAGAGAATCGTGGAACTGCACAACAACTCCAGAGCGACCATAGGTAGGATAGCGTCCGGCGGAAGAAACCAGAAACCCATGGTGCATGCAGGCAAGGCGTTTTACAAATACAAATCACGGAATAAGCAGTATCCGCACGTGAGTGGAACATCAATGAATGCATGCAACCACCCGCACGGTGGCGGTTATAAGGGTAACAAACCGTATTCCGTAAAGAGAAATACGCCGCCTGGGGCGAAGGTCGGTCATATCGCACCAAAACGCACAGGTAGGAAGAAGAGAGGCTAAAGATGGTAAAGAAGGAGTTTTCATATCGCGGTTACGGGCTTGAGCAACTGCAGGCCATGTCAATGGATGAATTGGTCAACATACTGCCTGCAAGGGTGAGGAGGAAACTGAAACGCGGGTTTACGGACGGGGAGAAAAAACTTCTCGTAACCGTGAAAGAAGCACGGAAGAAACACGGCGCTGAAAAGGACCCGAAACCCATAAGGACGCACTGCAGGGACATGCCCGTCCTTCCCGAAATGGTCGGTTTAAAGCTCGGCGTTTACAACGGCAGGGAGTTCGTGATTCTCGAGGTTGCACCCGAGATGATTGGTCATTATCTTGGGGAGTTCGCACTTTCAAGAAAGCCCGTAAAGCATGGGGCTCCGGGTGTCGGTGCCACACGTTCTTCGCTGTTTGTCCCGATAAAATAAAATGAAGATACACTACACCTTTAAACCCCAGGGCAAGTTCGCAAATGCCGTTGGTAAAGACTTAAACGTTTCATTCAAACATGCTGTTGCCATATGCGATAAACTTAGAGGAATGATGCTCGGTGATGCTATCGAACTCCTCGAAGGCGTAATCCGTTTGGAAAAGGTCATTCCTTTCAGGAGATTCAGAACAGGCATTGGTCACAGACGCGGTCTGTCGGGTGCGGAAAAAATCGGGAAATACCCGCGGAAGGCGTCCGAGTACATACTTCGTGTTTTGAGAAACGCGGAAGCAAATGCGGAATACAAGGGTCTGGATACCGAAAACCTCAAGATTGTGCACATTCAGGCGTTGAGAGGCGTTTCCCGAAGGCGGAGAAAGCCGAAAGGGAGATGGAAAAACTGGAGGACGCGGTTTACCCACGTTCAGGTCATCGTGAAGGAAATCGCTAGAAAGGAAACCGA
>CAZEGI010000003.1:0-52004 GCA_964512105.1 uncultured archaeon | reverse complement strand
CGCGGTTTACCCACGTTCAGGTCATCGTGAAGGAAATCGCTAGAAAGGAAACCGAGGAAGACAAAACGAAAAAGAAAAAAGAAACCGTGAAGAAGGAAAAAACAGCAGCAGGCAAAAAACCAAAAACGGAAAGGAAGAAATAAAATGGCGCTTGAGAAACACTTCATTCAGGAGGGCGTGATACGCTCCCAGATAGAAAGCTTCTTGAGAAACGAACTAAACAGGGCGGGTTACAGCGGCATAAACATAATGAAAACGCCGCTTGCAACCCGCGTCGTTTTATACGTCGAAAAACCACCGCTCGTAATCGGGAAAAAGGGCGGCAGGATAAACAAGCTTACGCAGATGCTGAGGGAGAAGTACGGCATTGAAAATCCGGCGATAGACGTCCAGAAGGTCGAAAACCCGATGCTCGACCCAAACATAGTCGCAAGAAGGATTGCAATCGCTCTTGAGCGCGGGCTCAACAGAAGGCGCGTGGCCTACAAAGCGATCCGCTCGGTCATGGGCGCTGGCGCGCGCGGTATCGAAATCGTCTTATCCGGAAAGATAGTGGGCAAGGGCGGAAGGTCACGGACCGAGAAATACGCCGAAGGTTACATGAAAAAAGCCGGGGATTCAACAAAACTGGTGAGGTTAGGTTCAATCCAGGCCAACCTGAAGGCAGGAGTAATCGGTGTGCTTGTGAGAATCGTTCCACCGGACGTAATCTTTCCAGACCAGATATCCGTTGTTCCGAAAAAGGAGGAAAAACCGGAGCCAGAGCCAGAAGAGAAAAAACCAGAAAAAGAGAAAAAGGGCGAAGAGAAACCCAAGAAAAAAACGAAAAAGAAAACAACCAAGGAGGAAAAGTAATTTTTTTATACTCGATTACTATAACATAAACCAAAATGGCAACGCTACGCCCCGATGAGTTGCGAAGCATGGGTGCTGACGAAATCGACAAGCACCTTGTGGAGATTCAGCGGGAGCTGATGAAGATACGCGGCGTTTTAGCGTCGGGCGGAATACCCGAGGACGTGGGAAAAACACGCGAACTTAGAAGGGCGGTTGCCCGCATATTGACGATAAAAAAGGAACTGAGCACAAAAAAGAAGCCAGGTAAGGACACCAAGGAGGTAACGAAAAAGAAATGAATTGCCCCAAGTGCGGATTACCAAAGGAACTCTGCGTTTGCTACGAGATGCAAAAGGAGCGCCAGCGGATAAGGGTGCGCACAGACAAACGCAGTTATGGCAAGATTGTAACGGTTGTAGACGGGTTTGATAATGTGGACCTACAAAAAATCGCCAAGGAGCTGAAAAGCAGACTGGCATGCGGGGGGACAAATAAAAACGACAGCGTTGAACTACAGGGCAACCACAAAAACAGGGTCAAGGGCATCCTGATAGACATGGGTTTCTCTGGGGATATGATAGATGTTGTTTGATTTATCTTATTCCCAAAATGATCACACCATACAACATATTGAGGCATGAATTGGTTGGTTTGGAGGCAGGCGTTGTAGAAGGCACGCACGAGGGATACCGGTGCAGGGGCAAAATCGTAGAGGAGACAAGAAACATGCTCAGCATAAAGCACGGCAACGAGGTAAAAAAAATACCAAAGGACTGCGTTCGCTTGGAACTGAAACTTCCAAAAAACGCTGTTGTCAGGATTGACGGAAACCTTCTGGTAGAACGACCCGAAGACAGGATAAAGAAAAAATATCGGATAAAGTTTTAAAATGGAATGCAAAGACAAGAATTGCCCGAAACACGGTGGCTTATCCACGCGGGGGATGATATTCGAAGGAATTGTTAAGTCTGCAAAAATGACAAACACCGTCGTGGTGCAAAGGGATTACACCGTAAAATCTAAAAAGTACGAGAGACAGCGGCATGTGAAATCCAGGATATCGGCGCACAACCCGCCGTGCATCAACGCCAAGGTCGGTGATCGCGTGCGAATAATGGAGTGTAGGAGGCTGAGCAAGACCATAAGTTTTGTCGTCATCGAGAAAATAAACCCGAAGGAGGGGGCCAAGTAAAATGGCTAAACCGATGGGTGGCATATCCAAAAATTTGCCCTTGGGAAAGGCGCTGAGTGCACGCGTCTCAAGGTCATTGCCAGTTGGAGCACGAGTCAAGTGCGCGGACAACACAGGCGCAAAGGAGATTGAAATAGTGGCCGTGAGGGGATACGGCGGTGTTCGAAGGCGATATCCTTCAGCCGGCGTCGGCGACCTTGTTGTTGCATCCGTCAAGTCCGGAAAACCGGAGATGAGGCGGGAGATCGTGCTGGCAGTAATAGTACGACAGAAAAAATCATACACAAGAGCCAACGGCAACAAGATAAGATTTGAGGACAATGCTGCCGTTCTGGTGACTGAAGACGGGTTGCCGCGCGGAACGGAAATCAAGGGGGCGATAGCCCGCGAGGTCACGGAGCGCTGGACGAAGATAGGCACGATAGCGAGTATCGTAATTTAAAATGCAAACCAAATCAGAAAAATCCCGAAAGCAGAGAAGATGGATGTTCAAAGCACCAAAGCACAAACAGCTCAAGCGGTGCGCGGCGCCACTAAGCAAGGAGTTGAGGGAAAAGTACAAGAGAAGAACCGTAAACGTGAGAAAAGCCGACATCGTGAAAGTGGTGAGGGGCAAATTTAAGGACCATGCAGGTGAAGTGATGAACGTCAATCCAACAAAACACGGGATTTACGTGGACGGCGTTACAATCAAGAAGGCGGATGGCACTGATGTTCCTAGGGCGATAGACCCATCAAATGTCGTTATCACGCAACTTTTCCTGGAAGACAAAAAAAGAAGGGCCATGCTGAGCAGGAAACTGGAGGTCAAATAATGCACAGAAAAAGTATTTCATCGGGATACGGAAAAGAACGCAAATGGATTGTTGCACAAAAACCAGGAATGCATCCGAAGTCATACAGCATACCATTGCTGCTGCTTGTAAGAAACCTCCTCAGCTATGCGGACAACGCAAAGGAGACGAAGAGCCTAATAAACCGTGGTGAAATCCTCGTGGACAAAAAACCAAGGAGGGATTACCAGTTTGTGGTCGGTTTGATGGATGTCGTTGAAATACCAAAAACCAAAGAGCAGTTCAGGGTTTTACCAGGCAGGAAGGGTTTAATACTGAAAAAGATAGACGGAAAGGAATCAGAGATAAAGTTATGCAAAATTCTGGACAAACGGACTCTGAAGAAAGGTGCGATGCAGTTAAACCTACACGACGGAAGCAACATACTCGTGGATAAGGGCGCATACAAAACCAATGACACCGTCATTTTGAAACTTCCGGAACGCAAGATTGAGGAAACATTAAAATTCGACAAAGGAGCTACAGTCATGGTTGTGAAGGGTAGGCACAGCGGCAAGACAGGAAAGATAAAGGAAATTTTAAAAGCGACGATTTCGCGTAAATCCCTCACAACGGTTGACGACCTGCAAACACTTACGGACTACGTGTTCGTGATAGGTGCAGATAAGCCCGCGATTACGGTATAAAATGGCTGAAACGAATGTTATGCAGAAACCGAGGATAGAGAAGGTCGTTGTGAACATCGGCGCAGGTGAATCTGGAGAAAAACTTGTCAAGGCTGAAAAATTGCTTGAAAAGCTGACCGGGCGCAAACCCGTAAGAACGGTTTCAAAACACAAGATTCCTGCGTGGAATCTTCGCAAAAAGGAACCCATAGGGTGCAAGGTGACCCTGCGGGGAAAGGGGGCAGTGGAATTCCTGAAGCGTGGGTTGTCAGCAAAAGACAACACACTGCAGGAGTCATCGTTCACGGACGACGGCAATTTTTCATTCGGAATTCATGAGTGCATTGACATCCCAGGGATGAAATACGATCCGGAAATCGGAATACTCGGGATGAACCTAACAACGACAATGAAAAAACCCGGTTACAGGGTGAAGCACAGGCGTCTCAAGAAGGCGGAGATACCGAAAAAACACCAGGTAACCCGGGAGGAAGCAATGCAATTCGCAAAGGAACAGTTCGGTGTTAAAATTGAATAAGAAAAACGCAAAACAGGATGCAAGAAACCTGAGGTGCAGTGTCTGCGGTGCATGCAAAGGCGTTATACACAAATACAACCTGAACATATGCAGGCGCTGTTTCAGAGAGGTCGCGCCGAGCATAGGTTTCAAGAAGTACACTTAAAATGGATGTAAAGTTGTTTGGGAAATGGGACTTCAACGTAGAAGTAAATGATCCAGGCATGAAAAAATACATCTGTCTGGAGCCGATTTACGTTCCATACTCCTCTGGGCGCCTCACAGGAAAACAGTTCGCAAAGAGCAAGATGAACATAGTCGAGCGCTTGGTGAACAAGACGATGCGCTCCGGTCAGGGAACCAAGAAGGTTGCAGGAAAATTCATACGTGGCGGTGGTGCTACGGGCAAGAAACAGAACGCCATCAATATCGTGAAAAAAGCGTTTGAAATAATAGAGCAGAGAACAAAACAAAATCCCATACAGGTTTTGGTTACCGCCCTTGTAAACACCGCTCCAAGGGAGGAAACAACAGTGATAATATACGGGGGCATACGCTACCACCAGGCAGTTGACGTTTCACCGCAGAGAAGGGTGGACTTCGGTTTAAAATACATCTCGCTTGGAGCGTTCGCAACCGCATTCAACTCCAAAAAATCGATAGAGGAATGCCTCGCAGACGAAATAATGTTCGCATCAAAATCCGACCCCAAATCCTACGCAATCCAGAGAAAGGAGGAAACTGAGCGTATAGCGCAATCAGCCAGATAAAATGAGCCGCAGAGACGAGATTCTTAAGAAGATCCAGGAGTTAGTTACGAAACCGGATTACATAAGAAACATGGGCATCGTCGCCCACATAGACCACGGCAAAACCACGCTCAGCGACAACCTGCTTGCAAACGCAGGCATGATATCGCAGGAAATGGCAGGCAGACAGCTTGCTCTCGACTTCCATGAGGACGAGCGTGAACGCGGAATAACGATAAATGCCGCCAACGTGTCCATGGTCCACAATTACGAAGGTAAGGATTACCTGATAAACCTTATAGACACGCCCGGGCACGTGGATTTTGGCGGCGATGTTACCAGAGCGATGCGTGCCGTTGATGGCGTCGTGGTTGTCATATGTGCAGTTGAGGGGGTAATGCCCCAAACCAAAACGGTCATATCGCAGGCATTGAAGGAACGCGTTCGTCCAACCATATTCGTAAACAAGGTTGACCGCCTGATAAACGAACTCAGACTTACACCCGAAGAGCTTCAGAAAAGGCTCCTGAAAATAATAAAGGACGCAAACGACCTCATCAAGCAGCGCCAACCAGAAGGCCTTGACTGGACCGTAAGCGTTACTGAGGGCAGTGTTTCTTTCGGGTCGGCGTTCAACAACTGGGCCATAAATGTTCCATACATGCAGAGAACAGGGATAACCTTCAAGGACGTCATAGAACACTGTATGAACGACAAACACAAGGAACTTGCAGCAAAGGCGCCAATAGCGCAAATCATATTAAACATGGCTGTCAAACACCTGCCGAATCCCCTTGTTGCCCAGAAGCTCCGAATTCCGCAGATCTGGCGTGGTGACCTTGAGAGCGAAATAGGCAAGTCAATGCTGAACTGCGACCCGAACGGAAAACTCGCAATCATGATCACGAACATCACTGTTTTTGACAAACGTGAAGGTGAGGTGGCAACAGGGCGCTTGTTTTCCGGAACCCTCGAGAACGGTCAGGACGCTTATCTCGTGGGACAAAAAAAGATCGAGCGCGTTCATAACCTCGGGGTTTACATGGGTGCCACGAGGATTCCGACGGATAAGGTTTGCGCAGGAAACATCGTCGGCATAAACGGGCTGAAAAGCGCGTTCAGCGGCGAAACCGTATCCACGGAGCCCATAGAGCCGTTCGAAGCGATAAAGCACGTTTCAGAGCCGGTTGTAACAATCGCGGTCGAGGCGAAAAACACCAAAGACCTGCCGAAGGTTATCGAGGTTTTAAGACAGGTCGCAAAGGAGGACCCAACGCTTATTGCAAAAATTGACGAGCAGACAGGCGAGCATCTGTTGTCGGGCATGGGCGAACTCCATCTCGAGGTTATAACCAACAGGATAAAAAAAGGTGGACTTGAAATTGAAACATCATCTCCAATCGTGGTTTTCCGCGAGACCATAGACAGCAAGTTCGGCCCGATAGAAGGAAAATCGCCAAACAAACACAACAAGTTCTACATAGAGGTTGAGCCGCTCGAGAAGGGGGTTTACAAAACCATAGTTGAAGGCGAAGTGAAGCAGGGCAGACGTAAGGACAGGAGCAAGGATTTAAGAAAACAGTTCTCGGAGTTGGGCATGAACCCGGAGGAGGCAAGCAGAATCATAGACATACACCACGGAAACGTGATGATTGACCTGACAAAGGGTATCCAGCACCTCGACGAGGTTTACGAGCTTCTCTTTGACTCGTTCGAGAGCGTTGTGGATTCAGGGCCCTTGGCGCAGGAACCGATGATAGGCCTGAAGGTAAAGCTGATGGACGCAAAACTCCATGAGGACGCAATCCATAGAGGACCTGCCCAGGTTTATCCCGCGGTGAAACGCCCGATATACGCATGCATCCTGAGGTCAAAGCCGTGCATCTTTGAGCCCATACAGAACGTTTACATAGACGTTCCGCAGGACTACATGAGTTCCGTGACAAGGGAACTCCAGCGGAGAAGGGGCGTTGTCATTGACATGAAACAGAAGGACAACCTCATGACCATAGAGGCAAAACTGCCGGTTGCGGAATCCTTCGGTTTTGCCGGAGATATAAGAGGGGCATCCGAGGGCCACGCGCTCTGGTCCACAGAGAACGCGGGTTTTGAAAAACTGCCAAACGAGCTGCAGTTCAAGGTAATCAACCAGGTCAGAAACCGCAAGGGGTTAAAGCCCGAAATACCAAAAGCAGAGGAATTTATGGACTAAATACGTTTTTAAATACCGATTACAGATAAATAATCTCAAAATTTCGTAAAATAAAGATAATAGGAGGGCACAAAAATGGCTGAAAAACCGCACATGAATCTGGTTTTCATCGGTCACGTAGACCATGGAAAATCCACATTAGTAGGTAGAATGCTTTACGAACTCGGGGAAATATCCGAGCAGAAAATCAAATCGCTCAGGGACGAGGCATCCAAAATCGGAAAGGCAACCTTCGAGTTCGCATGGGTCATGGACTCCCTGAAGGAAGAGCGTGAGCGCGGGTTAACCATCGACATCTCGCATAGAAAGTTCCAGACAGACAAGAACTATTTCACCATCATCGATGCACCAGGCCACCAGGATTTCGTCAAGAACATGATCACCGGCGCATCGCAGGCAGACGGTGCGGTTCTCGTAGTTTCTGCAAAGGAGGGAATCCAGCCGCAGACAAAGGAGCACGCGTTCCTTGCAAAAACACTCGGCATAAACCAGTTTGTTATTGGCATAAACAAGATGGATGCAGTGAACTATGAGGAGTCCAAGTACACCAAACTCAAAGACGACTTAAGTAAGCTGCTGACAGGCATAGGTTACAAGGTTGCTGAAATCCCCTTCGTACCGATATCAGCGTATAGGGGCGAAAACGTAACCAAGAAGAGTGATAAAATGGCATGGTACAAGGGTCAAACGCTGCTCGCGGCTTTAGACAGTTTCAAGGCACCAGAAAAACCAACCAACAAGCCGTTGCGCGTGCCCATACAGGATGCCTTCACCATAACCGGTGTCGGTACTGTTCCGGTCGGCAGGGTAGAATCCGGAATTATGAAACCCGGCGACAAAATCGTGTTCATGCCATCCGGAAAGCTGGGCGAAGTCAAAACCATAGAAATGCATCACGAGCAGCTCCCGAAGGCAGAGCCCGGCGACAACGTCGGCTTCAATGTAAGGGGCATAGGCAAGGACGACGTGAAACGCGGAGACGTTGTCGGTCATCCGGACAACCCGCCAACGGTCGCTGACGAGTTCACGGCCCAGATTGTCGTCTTACAGCACCCATCCGCAATAACTGTCGGCTATACGCCCGTGTTCCACATCCATGAAGCGCACGTGGCCTGCAAGTTCGAAGAACTGGTAAAGAAGGTTGATCCGAAAACAGGTGAAACCAAGGAGGAAAAGCCGGAATTCTTGAAGGCAGGCGATGTCGCGGTTGTAAAAATCAAACCGACCAAGCCGCTGGTTGTGGAAAGCTCAAAGAACTTCCCGAGGTTAGGAAGATTGGCGATAAGGGACATGGGCCAGACGGTGGCTGCCGGAATGGTAATCGACGTCAAGAAGAAGGAAGTTAAGATCGGCGGTTAAACTTCCCCTATATCTTATTTTTTAACCACACCTCAGAATGGAAAAGGCACGTATAATCCTCGTGGGCAAGGAAATCGGAACCATACAGAACGTATGCGACCAGATAGTGAGCATTGCCAAGGACAACGGCGCAAAGTACTCCGGTCCGATACCGATACCCACGAGAAAAATGAAAATCGTCTGTAGGAAATCGCCAGACGGCGAGGGAACAGACACCTGGGACCGCTGGGAGATGCGCATCCACAAGCGCGTTATTGACATCTCCTCAGACGAGCGCTCACTCAGGCAGATAATGCGCATCCAGGTGCCGGATAACGTGCATATCGAGATAGAGCTGACCAAGTAAGCCTTAAGCCTTTTCTTTCTTTTCTAAAGAAAGAAAAACCCTTGGGACCACAAAATCCAAAAAGATTTTGGCTCCCAAAAGTGCAGAGCACTTTTGCGGAAAAAGAAAGAAAAGAATTTTGCAAAGCAAAATTCAACAACATTCTACCAAAGTTGGTTTCTTATAATTTATAATCTAAAACCTTATTATTATTCTCTACGCTCCCGTGGTGTAGTCCGGCCAATCATACCGGCCTTTCGAGTCGGCGACCCGGGTCCAAATCCCGGCGGGAGCAAGCCTTTTTCTTTCTTTTCCAAAGAAAGAAAAACCCTTGGGACCGCAAAATCTAAGATTTTGGGTCCCAAAACTGCAAAGCAGTTTTGCGGAAAAAGAAAGAAATGTGTCCCTCTGGGACACATATGCCCCTAAGGGGCATTTACGGGTGCGCTTTTGTGAGCCATCAAGTCAAAATCCCAAACAGCCTTTTCGACAACACATACCGCTTATCCACAAAAAGCACCTCTGACGGAATCTTCCACTTGAACCCGTTGAACAATCTGTCCAGCGCCGTGTCAACCATCACGTAGGAGACTACTATCCCTGCGGTAAACATAAGTCTTTCAAAAGCCACGATCGGAATCAGCATTATCCACTGTTCCGCAGTCATTGGAACCACCCAAATCCATGCCGCAGTGCCGACGGAGTGTGCTGTGAATGTAGCCCCTAAACTCCTCAGTACAAGGTTATTCGAGTAACCCTTCGGTAACAGTTTTACGATTATCGGGATTGTCCAGTAAAGCGCGAAAAACCAGACCTCTCTGCCGACCGGATGCAGCATGAACAGGACCATGGCTATCAGCGGCACGGCTATGCTAACCCTGTTGCGTTTTCTTGTTCCGAAGTAATATGCAGCGAAGAGCATGGGCGTCAGCCTAACGAGGTTTATCGGATTCAGTGCCTTGCCCGTGATCAAAAAATCCGCAACCTCTGCCCCTAAAACAGAAACGGCGCCAAAAACCGGTCCAAGAAATGAACCCGTTATTGGACCAAAAAACTGGAACAGCGTGAAGTATTGGTTTTCCGCCCCAATCACGGGGGAAAAGTTGATTTTTTTACCTATCAGAACCATCACCAAGAACAACAACAGGAATATCGTTCTTTTCCTTGAAAATGTTTTTTTTAGCTCCATAAGAACCACCTTTTAATGATTCTTCCTACTTATATAAATACTACCGTTCGTTATCACTCAATCAATAACATGAAAATTCTTCACAGGGATCTCAAGCACGGCATAGTGAAGGTAAAGGTCGAGAACCTTGACGACCTGTGGTACCTGAGCCAGATAGTTCAGCCGGGAGATTTGGTGAGGGGACACACCGTGCGGCGCGTGAAATCTTCCGATGACCGGCTCAGAAGCGAGAGTGAGCGAGTAAGCGTGAGCATAACCGTAAAAACCGAAAAAACCGAGTTCAGGTCAGATTCCGACACTTTAAGAATTTCCGGAACAATCACGGAAGGGCCGGAAGACGTTGTTGCTGTAGGTTCACACCACACCTTCAATGTCGAGCCCGACACGATTCTGTCCGTAAAAAAGGAAAAATGGCTGGGTTCCGAAATCGATTGCCTGAAGAACGCGGAAGAAACCGCATTAAAACCAAGGGTCATGGTAGTGGTGATAGACGAGGGCGAGGTAACTCTCGGTTTGGTAAGGGAATCCGCGATAAAGTACTACGAGATGTCGAAGGTCATCGGTGGAAAAGACGAGCCGAAGGGCAGGGATTCGCGGAAGATTGACTTTTACACGGAATCTGCGGGTTTCATTTCCGGACTTAACCAACAGGAAAAAATCTCGGCGATAATAATAGCCGGAACAGGCTTTGAAAAAGACAATTTCCACAGATTCCTGTCGGAAAAGTATCCGGAACTTGCGGAAATCTCGACCGTTGAAAACATAGGCTCGCACGGCAGAACCGGCGTCCAGGAAGTGCTAAAGCGCAAGGCCGTAAACAAGGTTGTGGAAAAACTGACAATCGCCAGGGATGCGCAATTGATGGAGAAACTGCTTGAACACGTAGGCAGGGATTCCGGTTTAGGGGTTTACGGGTTTAACGACGTGCTTAATGCTATAAGTTTCGGCGCTGTTGAAACGCTGCTGCTGACGGATTCTTTTTTCCTCAACAATAGAGAAAAAATCGAAGAACCGATGCAAAGGGTCAAGAATTCCCGGGGTTTCGTGCACATCCTGAACCACGAAACAGAGGCGGGTCAAAAGTTGGATGCTCTCGGCGGAATTGCAGCGATTTTGCGTTTCAAAATCCGTTGATTACTCAAGCGTCGCATGCCGGTTTTTCATGTAAATCTCATCCTTGCCGAGTTTGTACATCAGTCCGGCGGTTATCCCGTCCAGAAAAATCATCACCGTATCCTCAAAGAGCGTTCCGAGCGGTGTCAGGGACATGTGTTTGCCCTCAAGTTGGCTTTTCAGGTGGTCGCGTTCTATGTCGATTTTCGTTCTGCCCCTAACCTTAACGATGTTGTCCGCCAACCTGCCAAGGGTTGACTCCGGATATGAAGTGACGACCAGCACCTTCGCCCCTATCTTCTTCACGATTTTTGCGGCGTTGACCACGGAGTCCGTTTCCCCGGAACCCGATATCGCGATGAATAAATCGTTTTTCGTTATTGCCGGAGTTACGGTTTCCCCGACAACATAAGCATTGAGACCCATCTGAGCAAGGCGCATTGCGAACGCCTTGGCAGCCATGCCTGAACGTCCAGTACCCATGAGAAAAATTCTTTTTGCCCGGTGTATGCGGTCCAGCATATTTTCTATTTCCACGTTGTTTAAGTCGTCTATAATTTTTTTGACGTGGTTCGCGATATCTGACATCGCTGTCTTTACGGGCATGTTATTGTATGAAAAATCAGAAAATAAAACAGAGAGAAGAATCATAAATCATCATATCTCCTCATATAGTGCAGGAAAAGCCGTCATTCTAAAAACTTAAATTTGAATTGAAAAAGCCCCAGGCGAGAATCGGACTCGCGACCTCGTGCTATTTGTAACCCCTCAAGTTCCATCTTTTTCGTAAACGTTTTTCTTTCTTTACAAGAAAGAAAAGGTTTTACCAAGCACGCGCTCTACCTACTGAGCTACTGAGGCATAAGGGCAAGACACTACGTTTCTCGCCCTTATCAACCCTACATCTCCTTTTCTTTTTCGCCAGCGTTTTTCTTTTCCTAAAAGAAAAAGGCTGCGCGTTACCTACTGAGCTACTGAGGCAACCGCAAAATCGGTTGACGCTTTGTGCGGCATTTCGCTTCGCTTCAGCCGCACTGCATTTTACATTCTTTCCGCCAGCGCTTTCTTTTTAAGAAAGGGCTGTGCGTTACCTACTGAGCTACTGAGGCATAAGGGCAAGACACCACAGGTTTCTCGCCCTTATCAACCCTACTCTTCCTTTGTGCTATCCTCGATAGCACTGCAACTTTAACTTTAAGATTTTAACAATTAGACTATTAAAAAATAAATCACGCTAGATTCCCCAAAAAGAACGCAACCAGCGCGAAAACCATGCTGAGGACCATAACCCTCTGGCTTTTTTTCGGGCTTAGCGTAAGGGCGGCGATAAAAACGCTGTCCGCCGGTATTATGAGTTTTTTGTAAATGCCGGTGTTAAATTCACCGAGCGGCAGCACGACGGGCAGGAAACTGAGCAGTATCGCCACCGCGGCAAACAAAATTGCTACGTATCTTGATTTTTTCATCCCCACGACAATGGGCAGGGTTCTTGCGTTTGATTTTTTGTCGCCCTCAATGTCCTCTATGTCCTTTACGATTTCGCGCGAGAATGTCATGAAAAATGCGCATGCTGCGAGAACAGCGAGAATTCCGATAAACGGCGCTTTCCAGATGGGTCCATCAAACGCTGAAAAAGCACCAAAGATAAACACGGATGCAACAAGATAACTTATAACAAAATTCGAAACGATCAAAATATTTTTCGAGAATTTCGCATACAGGATAAGTGCCGCAGCGTTTACGACCGCTATAAACGCACAGTACGTATTTACATACTTCGAAATCCACAAACCGACGAAGAACATGGTTAGTGACAGCATCAGCACGTCGCTCTTTGACATCCTGTTTGACGGAAGTGGTCTTTCCGGTTTATTTATGCGGTCTATGTCGATATCGAAATAATCATTAATCGCGTTGCCACCGCCAGTTATCAGAAATGCTGCCGCTGCGGCGAGGTGCACATCCAAATCAAGCGGGAGTTTAGCGAGCGTTACCGTTGCACCGACAAGAACGCCAAAATAAACGATAAGGCAATTTCGTAACCTTATCGCCTCAAGAAACACCCTCAACCGGCCGTACAAATGCGTTAACCTTGACCTCAAATGCATGGTAGATATTGGGTTAAAGGATATAAATCAGCAATATGATATCTAACAGGATGGAACTGAGCAACGACAAGATTTTAGAGTACAAGAAGTACGGATTTTCAGACAAAAGCTTAGGAAAGGAAGTCGAAGTCAGAGAACAGCGGAAGGGTCATGGGTCAATTCCCGTATACAAAATGGTCGATACATGTGCCGCAGAATTCGACGCCGTCACTCCTTACTATTATTCATCCTACGACCAGGAAAACGAGGCGCAAGCATCTGAAAAGAAAAAAATCATAATCCTCGGTGCGGGCCCTATACGAATCGGTCAGGGAATCGAGTTTGATTACTGCACAGTTCATGCGACCATTGCTCTGAGGGCGCTTGGCATTGAAACCATAGTGATAAACAACAACCCCGAAACGGTTTCCACGGACTTCGACATTTCGGACAAACTTTACTTTGAACCGATAACACTCGAGGATGTGCTGAACGTTGTTGAAAATGAGAAAAAAAACCTGCTCGGCGTGATGGTCCAGTTCGGTGGCCAGACAGCAATAAACCTCGCGTTGGCCCTTGAAAAAAGCGGGGTTAAGATTCTCGGAACATCGGCCAAGGACACGGACCTGGCAGAAAACCGCGACCTGTTCGGCAAGGTTCTGGACAAGCTAAAAATGCCGTCTGCCGCATGGGGCACGGGCTACAATTTCAACGAGGTGAAGGATATTGCAGCCAAAATCGGTTATCCTGTTTTGGTTCGTCCGAGTTACGTTCTCGGCGGAAGGGCGATGGAAATCGTCCATGACGAGAGTGAGCTTGAGGAGTACATGGAAGAGGCAGTGAGGGTTTCGCCTGAACATCCGATACTCGTGGACAAGTTCCTGCAGGACGCGGTTGAGCTCGATGTGGATGCGGTTTGTGACGGTAGGGATGTTTTAATAGGCGCGATAATGGAGCACATCGAGGAAGCGGGGATCCATTCCGGCGATTCCGCATGCGTTATTCCGCCGCAGAGCCTTGACGAGAAAACAATAAAAACCGTTGAGGAATACACTAGAAAGCTCGCGCTGGAACTCAACACCGTCGGCTTAATCAATGTGCAGTACGCGGTGAAGGACGGTGTTGTTTACACGCTCGAGGCAAATCCGCGTTCCTCAAGGACGGTGCCGTTCGTCAGCAAGGCAATCGGTCTGCCGCTGGCGAAATTTGCAGCACGCGTAATCGTGGGCGAGAAGCTGAAGGACATAGCGAAGGACCTCAACCCGATGTGGAAGATAAAGCACTGCGCGGTAAAAGAAGTGGTGTTTCCGTTCATAAAGTTGCCGGGAATCGATCCGGTATTGTCCCCCGAGATGAAATCCACAGGGGAGGTCATGGGTATTGCTCCGGATTTTGCGATGGCCTACTACAAGGCTCAGATTGCGGCTTACAATCGCATTCCTCTCCAGGGGAGCGTCTTCATAAGCGTCAAGAACTCGGACAAGCCAAAAATCGTAAAGATAGCAAAGAAGTTTCAGGAACTCGGGTTCAGAATAGTGTCAACAACCGGAACTTCGGATTTTCTGGATAAAAACGGTATAAAAAACGAGCGCCTGCTAAAAATCAGCGAGGGCAGCCCAAACGTGCTGAACCTTATGCGCGAAAAAAAGGTCAACCTTATAATAAACACCCCCTACAAGGGAAGGAACCCGAAGCGTGACGGCTACATGATACGGAGAAGTGCAGTGGAACTTGACATTCCTTATGTAACAACAATCCCGGGGGCATCAGCAACCGTGAACGCGATAGAAAAAGTAAGGAACAGGGACATTGATGTGAAATCAATGAACGAATACCATCAGTAGTAAACCCTGTAACCGTAGGTGTGAACCTCTGGCGGCGTTTTCTTCTTCAGGTAGTAACCCACCAGCAAACCCAGAACCAAACCCCCGAGATGCGCGTTGTGCGCTATCGAACCCATGGTCAGGCCTATCGAAAACAGGGCGTAGAGCGTGTAAAGGGCAGCAAAAATCCAGAGCGGCATCGGGAACAAGAAATTCAGCAGGATGGTCATGTTCGGTCGCAAAACAACGAGCGTGCCCATTATCGCGAATATCGCGCCCGAAGCACCGACTGCAGGAATGTCCGGCGACGGGATTCCGAAAACCAGCGACGTGAAGACGTAGGCCAAACCCGCGAATATTCCCCCCGCAAAGTAAATCTTAAGGAAGGTGCGCTCGCCGACCAGCCGTGTGAGGTAAATGCCGAAAAAAAACAGCGCGAACATGTTGAAGAAAACGTGCGAGAAACCCGCATGCACGAACATGCTCGTTATTATCGTCCACGGTTTTGTAAGGATGGTTGCGGGCGTCAGGCCAAAATTTTCTATTATGTAATCCACGTTCACCATCTCCAAAACAAATACCATAAGGTTCAACGCGATGATGGTTTCAACACCCTTAAGATTGAATCCTGCGATCCTCATCCTGTCAGCTGTACCTCGCATTTATCCTTACATATCCCTCGGTCAAATCGCAACCGAATGCGGTTGCGGATTCCCTACCATGTCTTAGATTTACGTCTATAAAAATTTCATCGTCCTCAAGGATTCTGACCGCCTTTTTTAGGTTACCTATCCTTCCGTTATCGAAGGTCACGGCGCTGCCTTTCTTTGACGAAAATCTTATCCTCATCTTTTTGAAATCAACCTTGATAACGCTACCCAACGCTGAAACAATCCTTCCGAAGTTTGCGGATTTTCCGTAAATCATGGTCTTGAACAAATCCGACGAAACAACAGCCTTTGCACCCTTCCGTGCTTCGGCTTTGCTTTTCGCTCCTTTCACCGTAACTTCCACATACTTAGTTGAACCTTCACCATCCCTCGCAATCATCACCGCAAGTTTTCTCGTTACGAAATTCAATGCCTTCCGGAAATCGCTTGCACTGCATTTTTTTGTCTTGTTTGAAAGCAGCAAAACCATATCATTTGTGCTCATGCAGTTGTCCACCGACAGCATGTTGAAGTTGTCTTCAACCGCATCCTTCAGCGCCTTTTGCAGTTCCCCTCTGCGCAAATCCGCATTAGTCGTGAGGAAACAGAGCATGGTTGCCATGTTCGGAGAAATCATCCCCGCACCCTTTGCGATTCCACCTATCCTTATGCCTTTATACTCGACAGAAACCTGTTTCGGTTTCGTATCGGTGGTCATTATCGCCCTTGCAGCGCTTTTGCTGGTTTTCCCAAGATTTTTTGATATTCTCGCAACCTGGTTTTTTATTATCTCGAGGTTTAGGGGCCTCCCTATAATCCCGGTGGAAGCGACAGCAACGTTCTTTGCGTCAATGCGCAAACTTTTTGCAGCAACCCGGCACATTTCTTCCGCATCTCTCAGCCCTGTTTTTGTGCATGCGTTCGCGTTCCCCGAGTTTGCGATTATTGCGTGAATCCCGTTTTTGAGTTTTTTCCGTGTCACCAGAAGGGGGGCTGCCTTTACGGTGTTTTTTGTAAAAACGCCAACAGCGTCGCATATCCTGTCCGAAACTATCAAAGCAACGCCATGCTTCCCTCCCTTTATCCCTGCAGCCTTGAAACCGCCAATGCACACCCCGAAATCCGTTTCCAGAATCATGTTATGTATTTAAATTGAAATAAGAAAAGGTATAATTCCTCAAAATGAAGGAAGAGTGCGGCGTCTTCGGGGCAAAATCGAAGCAGGATGTTTTCGGCCTCATCTACCAAGGCTTATACTCCCTTCAACATCGCGGTCAGGAGTCCGCTGGCATTGCGATAGGCAACAGCAACATAAAAATACACCGGGCGATGGGTCTTGTTTCCAATGTGTTCAGACACATACGTCTGAAGGGCCATGTGGGCATAGGCCACGTTCGCTATTCCACCACGGGAAGATCGCAGCTGGAAAACGCACAGCCATTACTGATAAACTACGCCAATGGAAGTTTTACCCTGGCGCATAACGGAAACTTAACAAACTCGGCCGAACTCCGTGCAATCCTCGGAAAGCGCGGGGCAGTATTCTCGACTACCACCGATTCGGAAATAATAGCGCAGCTCATAGCGCATGAGCACGTAAAAACAGGAAACTTCATAGAGGCGATAAAGCGGGTCATGGGCGTAATAAAAGGTTCATACTCGCTGGTTATACTTTACAACAGAAAACTCATCGCAGTTAGGGATCCGCATGCGTTCAGGCCGCTGGTTCTGGGAAGATTGAAGGATACTTATGTTATAGCTTCAGAGAGCTGTGCGTTAAGCACGCTGGGCATAAAACTTTTGAGGGACATAAGGCCATCGGAGATACTGGTTATAGACAATAAGTTAAAATCGTATAGCGGCCCAAAGGACAGGGTCGCACACTGCATGTTCGAATACGTTTATTTTGCGCGTCCTGATTCGATACTTGATCGTATCCCGGTTTATGAGGTCAGGCGCAACCTCGGCAAGACGCTCGCGCGTGAATCCCCCGTGAAGGCGGACCTTGTGATAGCGGTTCCGGATTCCGGTATCAACACGGCCATAGGTTACGCCGAGGAATCTGGTATAAGGTACGGCGAGGGTCTGATGAAGAATCGCTATATCGGCCGAACCTTCATTCTCCCCGAACAGAGCCAGCGCGATACGGAGGTGAAGGTAAAATTAAACCCCATAACCAGCGAGATTAAGGGTAAGAAACTCGTCCTTGTGGATGACTCGATTGTGAGGGGAACGACCCTCCGCAGAATAATCCGCGTTCTTCGCGATGGTGGTGCATCTGAAATCCATGTACGCATTTCCTGTCCACCCATAAGGCATCCGTGCTTCTACGGCATAGACATGCAAACTGCAAAGGAATTCATAGCATCCAAGAAAACCGTCGAACAGATAAGAAGAATCATTGGTGCAGATTCTCTCGCATATACGAGTCTCGATGGTCTGATAAAAGCCATAGGGCTGCCGAAAAACAAACTCTGCTTGGCATGCCTCACCGGAGATTATCCCATCAAGGAAAAACAGACGAAACTTAAATCCTGTTCCTGTTGATAATGTATCTCATTGTTGGTGTTGACCCCGGAACAACGACTGGAATTGCAGCCTTAAATCTCAGCGGTAAGATAGTTAAGCTGTATAGTTCCCGCGATTTCGGTGTCGAAAAGGTCATTGAATACCTTATATCATCAGGACGCATATCCATAGTCGCTTCGGATGTAAATCCTGCACCTGAATCCGTTTCAAAGATTGCTACATCCCTCGGTTCAAGATTGTTCCTTCCCAAAGAATCCCTGCGCGTTGATGAAAAAATCGAACTCACTCGGAATTACAAAACAGAGGATTCGCACCAGCGCGACGCCCTTGCCGCAGCGCTTAACGCGTTCAATAGGTTCAAGAACAAAATCCAGAAAATCGACTCACTCGATTTAGGTGATGAAGTCAAGCATCTGGTTCTGCAGGGAACGTCAATCGAAAAGGCGACACTGAAATTGGAGAAAAAATCCAAAAAAGAAGAAAAAGTAAAACCGCCCCAAAAACCACCGGAAAAAATCCTATCCGAAGAGCAGAAAAAAATAAAAAACCTTGAAAGGCAGAACCGTGTCTTGACCGGCGAGCTGCAGGAGAAGGAAAGGGAAATCAAAAAGTTAAGGGACGATATCCTGAAACTGAAAAGGCAGCAGCAGACAGAAATCAAAAAGGACGAAAAAATCAAGAGTCGGGAGTACCAGATCGCCGACCTGAGAAGGGAGGTTTTTTCATTAAAAGGAGAGATAAAAAAATTTGAAAAATTAAAATCAATCCTCTCGTCAATTGCAAAAAACGAACTGATTCCGGTTTTTGTTTTTCCTGAAAATCCAAACGGTTACGTTTTAATAAAAAACAAGATCGGCAGCGATGATGAGGAAAAATTAAAGAAGGTAAAATTTGCGTTTTCTGAAAGTAATGCCGTTCAGGAGCAACTTCGAAAAAAAGGGGTTCCGTATGCAGATGCAAAAAACCTTCAGGAATTCTTGGGGTGTTTTTTCATTGAAACAAAAAAATTAGAAGAACTTCAGAGAAAAAAAATCTCGTTAGAAAAGATAATCGAGGAATACAGGAAAGGCGAGTGATTACTCTACACCCTTCGCCAAATCAAGAAGCGCCTGCCGCGGGTCTTTTGCCTTCGTAACGCCGGAAGCCAGCAGAACGCCAACAGTCCCAAACCTTATAGCATCTCTCACATGCTCACCGGTCTTTACCCCCGCGCCGGTGAGTACCTCAACACTTGAATCAACGTCCTTCACGGCCGTTACAACGCCCTTTATGAGTTCCGGTCTTGTCGTGACCGAAACATCACCGCCAATCAATTCCGGCGGCTCCGCAGCAATCGCGTTCGGTTTTAAGGACGCAATCGCCTTCGATTCCCTGATGGTTTCGTCATTCGTTTTCATTCCAGAACAAACAATGGTCATCAACCCGAGAGCCCTCAATTTTTCGATTCTCGGCTTTATCTCCTCAATCTTCAGCTTGTGTTCCGAGTGGTTTATAAGACTTCCGACAGCTCCCGCGTCCCTGACCGCTTCAGGAAGAATCCATCCGGTGAAACTTCCGTATTCCGCGACATCTACATGCTGCGCAAAAACAGGAATATCAACCGCTTCACAAATCATCCGCAAGTCAACCACCTGCGGAGCAACAATTATATTCGCTCCGGTTTCCTTTGCAATGTCATCGCAGATTTTCGCAAGATTCAACGCGTTTCTTCCGGTCGCCTGCTCGTAGGTCTTGAAGTTTATAACAATCGATTTTTCAAGCGTTACTTTAGCCATTTTTTTATCACCGAGTTTATATATTTATACCAACCTTTTAATAAAAGGTTGACCAAAACATGAGCCATATTCGCTACGCTCAATGGCTCTGAACGTAAATCCAAGGGAAAGAGGGTTGATAAGGGGAGACGCTCAAGACCTATAGTCTTGGCGCGTCGGGAACCAAAGGTTCCCAACGACCGTAGGTTTTACACTTATGCGTCTGTAGTCTAGCCTGGGAATCCTTTTCTTTCTTAAAAAGAAAGAAAAGTATTTCATTCCAAAAGAAAGAATAGTATATAACGAGGGAAAGAGGGTTGATAAGGGGAAAACCGTAGGTTTTACACTTATGCGTCTGTAGTCTAGTCTGGTAGGACCTCAGCCTTCCAACAACCTTTTCTTTCTTTTAGAAAAAGAAAGAAAACGTTGATGAAAAGAAAGAAAAGTATTGGAGGTTAGCTGATGACCCGGGTTCGAATCCCGGCGGGCGCATTGAAACCCTTTCTTTCTTAAAAAGAAAGAAAGTGTTTTCATCCCCAAAGAAAGAATGAATTCGCCAAAGGCGAATTCTTGGTCAGAAACGAAGTTTCTGACAGGAGGTATCGGAACCATTGGTTCTGATCAGCCCTGTAGGGTAGTGGCCAATCCTGCCCGGCTTTGGACCGGGCGACGAAGGTTCGAATCCTTCCAGGGCTAAGCCTTTTTCTTTCTTACAAAGAAAGAAAAACCCTTGGGAAAAAGAAAGAAAATATGCAACCTTTGGTTGCGTGGGGGAATCAGGATTAACCTAAAACTGAAGGGGGTGAAACCCCCTGCGGGTTGGGTTCGAATCCTTCCAGGGCTAAAACCTTTTTCTCTTTTAAGAAAAGAGAAAAACGTTTATGAAAAAGAGAAAATATCACGAAAAAACATGGTGGTGGCATGGCTACAGGAGTTTTGGTTGTGAGTTACGGTTCTCGCGGGGCTTCGTATGTTGATGCCCTGTCGAGAAGCGATTCCAAGGTTGACATCTACATTGCGGACAAACAAAGAAACCCGTTTAATGTTGAACATGTGAAGGTGCATAAGGTGGTGCCTGATTTGAAGGTTGACGGCATCTACGACTTCGCAAAGGAACACAAGGAAAAAATCGACTTTTGCATCGTCGGCCCGGAAGGCCCGATAATTGATGGCGTTCGCGACAAGCTGAACGAACTCGGTATCGAAACAATATGCCCGACAAGGGAATTCGCGCTCGAGGGCGACAAGGGGGCGCAGAGATCAATATTGGCGGAATGCTGTCCCGACACGAATCCGAAATTCAAAATCTTTGACCCAAAGGAGCAAAGCAAGGAAAACGTCAAAAAAGAACTCTACGGGTGGCTTGACGAGCTTGAGAACAGGGTTGCAGTAAAGCCCGTGAAACCAGGGTTCGGGAAGGGCGTTGGCGTGTGGGGCGACCACTTCAAATCGCGCGAAGAAGTCGTGGAGCATTTCATGTCGAACTTTGAACACGGCCCGGTCATAGTTGAGGAGAAGATCGACGGCGAGGAATCGAGTTTCCAAGCATTTTGCGACGGCAAGCACCTCGTTCCGCTTCCGGAAACGAGGGATTACAAAAGGGCGTTTGAGAATGACGAGGGCCCGAACACCGGCGGCATGGGTTCGTACAAAGACGCTGAGGAATATTTACCGTTCATGAGCGAAAAAGACCGGAAAAAAGAAATCGAGATTGTCGAGAAACTTTTCAAGAAGCTCAGGGGCAACGGCAGCAATCCGGGTTTGCGAGGAATTCCGTTTTACGTGGCATTCATGCATTCCGCAGACGGCCCAAAAATTCTAGAGATAAATTCGAGGGGTGGCGACCCCGAGATAATAAACGTGATGCCCGTAATTGACGAGGATTTTGTTGAGATTTGTTTCAGGATGATTGACGGCAACTTGAAAAACATCAGGTTCAAGAAAAAAGCGACCGTTGTTACGTACAAGGTTCCGCCGACCTACGGCGGTTTCAATAAAAGGTTTCCGGAGCGCGTGAAGAACGATGAGATTGATACACCGGTTGACTTGGCAAAGACGTATAAAATTGTCGAGAAAAATCCGGACAAACTGCGGGTTTATACAGGTTCGATGGAACTAAGGGGTGAACTCACATACACGCTGAAATCCAGGGCGGTTGCGTGCGTGGGGATTGGCAACACGATAAAGGAAGCGCGTGAAAATTCGCTCGATGGGATAAAAGCAATAAGCGGCGGTGCGCTCTGGAACAGAAACGACATTGCTTCCGAGCAGCATTTGCAGAAAAGTATTAACCACATGAAAAAACTTCGCGCTTAACCGGGCGGTTTACAGGTTCCGCAGGGGACATAACCCTGGTTTTTTGCGTCTTCAACCGACTTGAAACATACAATGTTCTCTAGTTTTATCCGTTTCGCCATGCTGCAGTTGCAGTAATGGTACTTGTCAGAATTCTTGCTGCCCACAAACATTGTGTCCTCATCGCAACCAAAATCCGTGCACGGGTTTGCTGTTGTGATGATGGTCGTGCTTATGGTTGTATGGATTGTTGACGAGGTGGTTGTTTCTTCGGGTTCCTCGTAAACCGTGGTGGGGGTGGAAGTTTCGGTTGTAGTGGTGGTGGATTCATTCTGTAAATCCTCATCATTAAAAATCGTGGTTGTCGAAGTAGAACTTGTTTTGTTTGCAGGAACGGTGCGGATTGTTGTTGTGCTTGTGGGTTTTACGGTAGTGGTAACCGTTGTTTCCGGAACCGTTTCCTCTACGGCACACTCATCGCTTTTGTTCACGAGCTTGCCATCCGGGCAAATGTACACAATTCTTGGAATCTCCTTGGTCGCTGTAGTCTCCTGCCGGGTTGTTGTGGAACTTTCCACAGAACTTTCGCATAAATCAGGATTGCCAACGACGTGTCCGTCCGGGCAGACATACCTTGATTCAGGGCCTTCGATACAGCCGCATGCAAGCAGAACCAAAAAAACTCCAAAAACCGTAAGCCACCTCATGATTTATAATTAGATTAAAAATATTAAACCTCATGGAAGTCCAAATTGAAACCTACGGGTGCGCGATGAACCAGGCCGATTCGGAAATGATGGCTGGTCTTCTGCAGGAGAACGGGCACAGGGTGGTGGAAAGTGCAGACATGGTGATAGTGAATACGTGCATAGTCAAAACCCCGACAGAAAACAAGATTCTGAAAAAACTCAACGAATTAAAAAAATCAGGGAAAAAGGTAATCATCACGGGCTGTATGCCTGCGTCAACACCCGAGGTTATCGAAAAATTCCCCGGATTCTCGTTCATAGGGACGAACATTTTTGACATAAAAGATGCGGTTGATGCTGCAACAAAAAACCGGAGGTTCGTAAAAATTTCAGACCCCGAAGAGAAGGTGTGCGTTCCGAGGGTGAGGAAAAACCCGATAGTTGAGATTGTCCCGATTTCCGAGGGCTGCCTTGGGAATTGCAGCTACTGCCAGGTTAAATTCGCGAGGGGAAACCTCAAATCGTATGAAAAAGAAAAAATACTCAGGCAGGTCAGGCATGCCGTGGCCGATGGCGTCAAAGAAGTCTGGCTTACTTCCCAGGATTCCGGTGCCTACGGCCTCGACATAAATGAAAATCTTCCATTCTTGTTGAACTCGGTTTCTGAAATCAACGGTGATTTCAAAATTCGTGTCGGGATGATGAACCCTAACCACGTTCTGGATTTTTTGGACGAACTTGTTGAAGAGTATAAAAACGAGAAGGTTTACAAATTTTTGCACCTTCCGGTCCAGAGTGGCGATAACGACGTGCTGAAACACATGAATCGGAAATACACCGTAAATGATTTTAAGAAAATTGTCAATAAATTCAGAAGAAATTTTACATGCACGCTTTCGACCGATGTGATTGTTGGTTATCCGGCTGAAGACAAGGCGGCATTTCAAAATACGATAAAACTCCTGAAGGAAGCAAAACCCGACGTATTGAACATTTCGCGTTACTGGCCACGACCGGGAACGTCTGCAAGCAGGCTGAAACAATACCCGGGCAGATTGACCAAGGAGCGTTCCCGGATTGTAAGCAGGTTGTTCGAAAAAATCGGTCTGGAAAACAATAAAAAATGGATCGGGTGGAAAGGCCATGCACTAGTTTCCGAAAAGAACAACGGCTCATACACCGCAAGGAATTTTGCTTACAAGCCGATAATACTGAAAACAAAAAAGAACCTGCTTGGAAAATCTGTTGATGTTGAGATAACGGATGCGACCCACTACGATTTGAGGGGTTGTTTGTTATGCTAATTTTTTAAAATCAACGCAGAACCTCGACAAGCACGGCGAGTAAGAGCCGCATCTAACGGTTTCAAGAATCTTGATTTTGTGACCCAAACCATCGCAGATGGGTTTCACCTTATCCTCTGCCTCTTTTTTGGTGTGTGCAAAATCATAAAAATGGATGGTGCCGTTTTTCTTCAGGGCGGGCAGTGCAACGTCAAGAAAATCGGAAGCTGTCAAAGGCAGCGGCATAACAATCCTGTCGAATTTTCCGAGTTTTGGTGTAACCTTTTTCGCATCACCCCGAACCGATTTCACATCCACCTTGTTCAGCTTTATGTTCTCATCCATAAACCTCACGGCATCCGGATTCAATTCGACAGCAACAACCTCCTTTGGTTTTTTGTTTTTTGCGATCAGAATCGCATACGGGCCGACGCCCGCAAACATCACCAGGACCCGTTCGTTTTTCCTGACCTTCGAGGCAATCCGCATGCGCTCGGTTCCCAAACGCGGGGAAAAATATGCGCGGGAAACATCGAGTTTGTAAAAACAGCCGTATTCCCTGTGCACGGTTTGCGTTCTTTTTTCACCGCCGATAACCTTTACCGTGCGCGTTCTGTATTCATGCTCAACGGAACCTCTTTTCTTTGCCACGACCCGTATGTTTTTGAAAATTCTCAACAGGGTTTCCGCGATGGTTTTTTCTTTTTTCTTTAATTCATCCGGAATCTCAAGAACCGCGATATCTCCGATAACATCAAATGCGGTCGGCACGAATTTTAACTCCTCACCTGTCAGAATGCCTTCCAGGGCCTCCTTCAGTGACCTCGGTTTACGTTTTTTTGCTTTACCCTTTATCTCCGCAACTTTTGTTCCGGGGATTTTTAATTTTTTTCGTACCGGGAAAAATACGTATTCCCCTCTATGCATCACCTTCCTGGAGATGTCGAAATTTCCTGCGGAAATCAGCATTTTCCTGATTCTCTCGGCATTCCCTTTCCCGACTTTGAGGTACATGTTATAACTTTACAAAGCAATAATTAAGTAGGATGTTCTGGATTGGAACCGCAGGGGTGCCCGTAAGCTCCAGGGAAAGAAGCAGCGAGTCGGGAATCAAACGCGTGCACGAGCTCGGGCTGAATGCGATGGAAATCGAGTTTGTCCGCGGCGTGAACATGCAGAAGCCGCAGGCGGAGGCAGTAGGAAAAACCGCCAAGGGGTTGAATGTAAAACTTTCGGTGCATGCCCCATACTTCATAAACCTTGCTTCTGAAGAGAAAGAAAAAATCGCAGCATCGAAAATCCGCATTCTTGAATCCGCAAGAATCGGAAAAATTCTTGGCGCAAATATCGTTGTTTTTCATCCGGGGTTTTACTCCGGGTTAAGTGCGGATGAGGCATACGCCATAATCAGAGACGCCGTCATTGACATACGAAAAAAACTAAATGAGGAAAAAAACCAAATCCTCTTAGGCCCGGAAACCATGGGCAGGCAGAAGCAGTTTGGAAGTGTTGATGAAACCCTGAAACTCTGCACCGAGGTTAAAGGCGTTGTTCCGGTGCTCGATTTCGCGCACGTCCATGCACGAACCAACGGCGGACTGAAAAAACAGCAGGATTTCGCAGACGTTCTGAACAAAGTGGAAAAAACCATTGGAAAAACCGACTTGCACATGCATATGACGGGCGTAAATTATCAGAACGGCAACGAAAAAAACCACCTCACCATAGATTCCAGGCAGCCCGATTTTTCACTCCTTGCAGCAGAACTCAAAAGGAGAAAAATAAACGCAACAATAATCTCGGAATCCCCGAATCTGGAAACAGATGCATTGATTTTCAAAAAACTTCTAGAATCTAAATCTTAATGTCGCGGTTCGCAAGAACAGCGCCTATCCCGCTTCCGAGAAAATCCGAAAGCATATCCTTTATGTTGCATAATCTGCCGGGAACGAAAAGTTGATGCAACTCGTCACTGAGGCCGTAAAGTGCGGCAAACACCACTGCCAACGGCAGAACGTAACTTCTCGGTATCTGCTTGGTCCTCCTCATCGCAACAAACAATAAAAAACCGAGGATTCCGTATTCTATGACGTGATAGGAGACATCAACATTCTTGGCCTTTATTGGTTCGGGCAGTTTCTGTATGGAAGACAAATAAAAAATGAGTGAAGCGTAAACGAAAACAAAAAACCACGCCGCGGTATGCTCCTTCCTTATCCAATCAGCGAAACCTTTAACCACTTTTCTTTATCAGTTTTATTATCTTGTTGCTGCTGTCGAATTCGTTGTACCAGTAATTTTTTATCCTGACAACCTTTGTTTTTAACCCCGCAGACCTTAGCTCTTCCCTGAGTTTTTTTTCATCAAATCTCTGGTCCTTGCCCAGCGCGATTATGTCCGGGTTTATTTTTTTTATCGGCTTCATGAAATCCTTTTCATCGCCGAGGATTGCGTCGTCAACCCACCTCACCGTTCTGACCACGCCAAGCCTCTGTTTCTCCGGGATTATCGGTTTCCGTTTTCTCGTTTCCACGGTTTTGTCCCTCGCCACAATAACCACAAGTCTGTCCCCTAATTTTTTCGCCTCCCGCAGGAACAAAATGTGACCTAGATGTAATATTTCAAACACGCCGGTTGCGACAACGGTTTTCATTCAAAACCACCATGCGAAGCAATTCCATCTTTCTTTTCCATTAATGCTTTTCTTTCTAGGATAGAAAGAAAAGGATTAGCGACAACGGTTTTCATTCTATTCTTTTACCTATAATTACAAACGTGCGGTTAAATTTGTTTTTTAAGTGAATCATACATATATATGAGAAAAATGCAGCTCAACGTAATCTACAGGAACATGGAAGTCAGGCGTTTTTCGAAGGTTAACGCACCTATCAACATCAGCAACAACAGCACCCTTACCGGCGTCAGGGCAACCGGCAACAAACTGTCTGTAAGTTTCGTCTTCAGCAGCAATTACGAGCCGAACGTAGGCCTTATCCGCATAGAGGGCGAGCTGGAATTCGAGGAGTCACGGGAAAACATCAAGCGTGCGGTCGATGAATGGGAAAAGAGCGAGCAGAAAAATCTTCCGGAGGAACTGGCGGAGAAGGTTCACAACTCGATAATATCCAACTGCATGGTTGAAGCAACCCTACTCTCGAGGGAGGTCCAGCTGCCCACGCCGATACCACCGTTTCATCTCTCCATAAACAAAAAAGACGCCGCATATTCCGACACCGGCAGCTACATAAGATAAAATGGCTGAAAAAACCGAGAAAAAGGCAGTACCGGAAGTCAAAAAACCTGAAGAAAAGGAACCTGCAAAGGCCGAGAAAAAACCTGAAGAAAAGGAACCTGCAAAGGCCGAGAAAAAACCTGAAAAGAAACCGGAGGCAAAGGAAAAGGCAGGTAAAAAACCCGAGAAACCTGAAAAGCCGGCAAGGATTTATACGGTCTCATTCAAACTTTCAAAGGTCCCGAGAAGCCAGCGCGCAAGCAAGGCGATACACATCCTGAGAGAATCCCTCTTAAGGCAGACAAAAGCCAAAGACATCGTACTTGATTCTTCGATAAACAGGGAAATCTGGAGCCACGGCATGCAAAAACCACCAAGAAGCGTAAAGGTGGCGGTCTCCGAACAGGACGACATGCTGGTTGCAAAAATCGCGAAATAGAATGCACTTTGAGCAGGAGCGCATAGGCGGGGAGGATTTTGTTGGTTTGCTTGGTTTAGCAACTGATAAATACGCACTGCTGGCAAGAAACTTCCGGAGCAGCAAATCGCTCGGGGTCCCAATCCTGAAAACGTCAATCTACGGAACCGGCCTGATAGGGATGTTCTGCGCAGGAAATTCCAACGGTTTGCTGTTGCCTTACTTCGTTTCGGATATTGAAATAAAAAAAATAAAGGAATTTTTATCCGGTCTGGACGTAAGAATCGCAAGGATTGACGATTTATACACCGCAATCGGGAACCTCGTCGCATGCAACGACAAGGCAGCGGTGGTCAGCCCGAAGCTTTCGGACACGAAAGTGATAAAAGACACGCTGGATACGGAAATCATAAAAACAAAAATCGCCGGGCATGAAGAAGTGGGGGCATGCTGCGTCGTGACCAACAGGGGCATGTTGCTGCATCCTGATGCCGAGTTCCAACTTGATGAACTCAAAAAAACCCTCGGTGTTAATGGTGCGGTGGGAACCGTAAACCTCGGGGTTCCGTTCGTGAAGTCAGGGGTCATAGCGAACTCGCACGGATACATAACGGGCAGAAGGACAACAGGCATCGAACTCGGCACGATAGACGAGGCGTTAGGTTTTATATAATTTCCTGATTCTTTCAGCTGCGTTGATTTTTTCCATAACCGCTGCGGTTCCGGCAGGAACGAGATTCTTCCATTCCCCGCCATTCAGTATCCTGTCCCTAATCCGTGTTCCCGAATACTCATCCCTGTTGAACAATCTGGTTTCCTCGACCTTGAAACCTGCCTTTTCGAACAGACCCCTCTCGAACTTTGCGTTCGTTCCGACAACATCGAATTTCGGTGTGAGAGAAACAACCCACGAGACCCATTTTTTATCATCATTTACATCAGGAATGTCAACTATAGTGTATTTTTTCTTAGGAATTTTCAGTGATTTAACAATCATCTCTTTTCGCTCGGATGCGGAAAACGGGTTTTCGCGGGTGTTTTTTTCCTGCGAGCTCCCGATGCCTATGACGAGGTTTGGGTGGTTTTTTGCGAATTTCTCAATAAGCTTCAGATGCCCGAGATGAAACGGCTGGAACCTGCCTATAATCAAAACAGTTGTCATCAAATCATGCCCTCCGCGCACTTACCTCGCTACTTTTCCATAGCTCTCTCTTGTTAATTTATTCGTAATAGTATAATTAAACATGGAGATCGGCCAGGTAATAGGAACCACAACCCTCAGGGGCTTCAGATTCGTGATAAAGGAGGGGCAGGAAGGCTATGTGAAAAGAAATGAGTTCGTTTCCGTAAAGGAGGCGGTCAGCAACAAGGACATAGTAGGCGTCATCAAGGAAATTTCAATTTCAAATGAGCTTCTCCCGGATGAGTTCGGCAGGGATTTGAGGTTAACGGACGTTGTTTTGAACGAGGGCGAATATCCGGTTCCGATCGTGAATATCGTTGGCTGTGAAAACAACGGCGCATTGGAGCTTCCGAGACACGGCATAAAACCAGGGTCTCAGGTCGAACTCGTGGATGATGAAACCCTGTCCCGGATGCTGAGGCAGGACCTCGACAAGTCCGCGTTTATAGGCACTTTATCTGTAAGAGAAAAGGTTCCCGTTTACGTGTCGATAAACGAGCTCGTGTCAAAACATTGCGCGATACTGGCCATGACGGGTGCAGGAAAAAGTTACACTGTAGGAGTTCTCATAGAGGAGATAATGAAGAAGAAAGGCTCAGTGGTTGTGTTCGACCTGCATGGCGAATACAAGGATATGAAATTCGAGGATTCTGAGGCGAAGGTTTTCGGAATAGAGGGCGGCAACCGCATAAAAATCGATGTCGCTTCGCTCTACACAAGCGATTTTGAAAATCTCATCCCCGACCTGACTGATACACAGCGCGACCTCCTGGACGAGGTAATAAGTCTTGTGGAAAGGTTTTACGACGGTTACGACCTTAGCAACATACTCACGACCTTGGAAACGGTTTACGACATGAAAAAAGGCAAGGCAGGGGAGAAGAAACCAGAAACGGATGCGTTTCCGGAAGCCATGCTCAGGGGTATAACCAAAAAAATCGGACTCACAACGGTCGGCGCGCTCATCCGGAGGATAAAGCGCCTCGAGAGAATGGGTATTTTCGACATACGCGGAACAGCGCTTAAAGATATCGTGAGAAGAAATCAACTCACGATAATAAACCTCTCGGATGCGGACGAGCGCGTTAGCGAAACTGTAATATCCGCGATAAGCAGGGCGGTCTTCAACGCAAGGCGAAGGCATCTTCGAGGTGGTAGCGAGGCGTGCCTTGAAATCCCGACAATACTCATCCTCGAGGAGGCTCACAACTTCGCACCCCGCGCCACGGAGCGCGCAATACCAACAAAAAACATAATCAAGCGTATAGCCCGCGAGGGCAGGAAATTCGGTGTCGGCCTGTGCATAGTCAGCCAGCGCCCGAATCGCCTGGATGCCGACGTGCTTTCACAGTGCAACACCCAGGTAATAATGAAGATGGTCAACCCCGCGGACCAGGAATACATCCGTCAATCCGTGGAGGCCGTGACCGAGGACGTTGTCAGGGATCTACCGGGGTTATCCCGTGGCGAGGCAATCGTTGTAGGGAGTGCAATAAAACTTCCGGTTCCTGTCAGAATCAGGGAAAGAACAACCGCAGTAGGCGGCGGCGACATCGATATTGTTGCGGAATGGAATAAAGATGGACGAAATAAAAAAACTAAGGAAGGAGATTGACGGCGTTGATGCGCAGATTGCCGAGCTTATAGAACGGCGTGTGAGAATAGCCAAGAGGATAGGCGGAATAAAAAAAGAGAAAAGCCTTATCATCGGAGATCCGGAAAGGGAGCGCGAGGTTCTGGAAAACGTGAAAAAATCTAGCATCAATCCGGTATTTATGGAACAAATCTTTAGAGAGATAATCAAGTATTGCAAAAATGAAGAGCGAAAGTAAAGTTGCAGTTCTCGGTCCAAAGGGAACCTTCACCGAAATCGCTGCAAAAAAGATGTTCGGTGATGCGGAGCTCGTTTACTGCAAGACGATTCAGGACGTTTTCGAGAGCGTGGACAACAACAAAACAGAATACGGGGTGGTTGCAATTGAAAACTCCCTTGAGGGCAGCGTCGGACCAAACATGGACTGCCTGCTGAATTATGATGTCTCCATAACAAAAGACATGTCCCGGGATATAGAACAATCACTCTTAGTCCTGAAAGGGGTAAAGAAAAAAGACATAAAAATTATTGAGTCGCATCCTCATGCACTCGGTCAGTGTAGACAGTATCTTAAAAAAGAATTTCCAAACGTAACTACCATCACATGTGCAAGCACTGCGTCCGCAATGGACGACGTTCTAAAACACAAAGACCGTGCGGCAATCGGTTTTGCAGATGCTGCGAAAACCAGAGGATTGAAAATCCTCGCAAGAAACATTCAGGATTTTCCCAGCCAGACGCGCTTCATAGCAATCTCGAAGAAAAAATCCGGGAAAGGAAATAAAACATCGGTGATATTCGCTCTGAAGGACAGGCCCGGCGCGCTTCACGATATCCTTGGAATATTTGATGAAAACAAAATCAACCTGACAAAAATCGAATCCAGGCCGTCAAAGCGAAAGTTGGGAGAATACATCTTCTTTGTTGATTTTGAAAGCAAGGATATGAATGAAAAGGAAATAGGTAAGACAATAGAAAAAATAAAATCCAAGACAACATTTCTAAAAAATCTGGGAAGTTACTGATTTCAGAATGTATGTCAAACACCCGCTTGTTAAAGATAACACAGTGAAACTGCGCGAATACCAGGAAGCGATTATCTCATCAGCCATAAATGCGAACACTCTCGTTGTTTTGCCAACCGGCCTGGGAAAAACCATGATTGCCGCAATGGTTGCAGCGCACCGGCTTGAAAAATTTCCTGATTCGAAGGTGCTTTTTCTTGCACCCACGAAACCGCTCGTCGTCCAGCACAAAAAAACCTTTTCCGAATTGCTGAATGTTGAGGAGCTGGCTGTGCTGACAGGAACAGACTCGATTCTGAACAGACCCAAAACATTTGAAAAAAATAGGATAATATTCGCAACACCCCAGACAATAGAGAATGATTTGATGCGTGGACTGACTTTGAAAAATGTATCATTAATAATATTTGACGAAGCCCATCGTGCAGTTGGCGATTACTCTTACGTTTACATTGCGTCGGAATACATAAAACAATCGGCAAATTCTCTCATTTTGGGGTTAACAGCATCACCAAGTTCCGATTCCGAAAAAATAAAGGAACTGTGCGGCAGCCTTTTCATAAAACAGATCGAGGCGAAAACTGAAAAGGATTCTGATGTAAAACCGTATGTTCAGGAAACGAGGACGGACTGGGTAAGGGTTGAACTTCCACCTGAGTTCAAAAAAGTAAAAACAGAACTTGAGAATGTCCTGAGGGACGATTTGAACCTGCTAAAGGATTTTCATTATCTTGATTCCTCAAATTTAAGAAAAATAAACAAGAGAAGAATTCTGGAAATACAGCACGAGATACGGAAGGACATCACCAGCGGAGCGGATTCTTTTGCTGCTGCGTCCGTTGCTGCTTCCGCATTGAAAATTTTCCATGCAATCGAACTCCTTGAAACGCAGGGGATTTCCGCACTGAACGAATATTTCAAAAGATTAAAGGAGCAACGCTCAAAGGCTGTGAAAAAACTGTTGAACGACAAAAGACTTCAGGAAATCATAAGAATAGTGCATGACCTCAAGGTTCTCGGGATTGACCATCCGAAGCTCGACGAGCTCGTGAAAATCGTGAGAACCTACAAAAACAAAAAGGTGCTCATTTTTACGCAGTATCGCGACTCCGTAGATAAAATCATCGAAAAGCTGAATTGTGCGGACATTCTCGCGCACGAATTCATAGGTCAGGCGCAGAAAGGAACAAAAAAAGGCATGTCGCAGAAGGAGCAGGTGAAGGTTCTTGAAAATTTCAGGGAGGGAAAATACACCGCACTTGTCGCGACCTCTGTCGCCGAGGAGGGACTGGACATCCCGAGGGTGGACCTGGTGGTTTTTTACGAACCTGTTCCGTCCGAGATAAGGGCAATACAAAGAAGAGGGAGAACAGGAAGAACCGCAGCCGGAAGGGTTGTCATACTCATGGCCAACGACACGCGGGACGAGAGCTACTTCTGGGCGTCGTTCCACAAGGAGAAAAAAATGGGCTCATTGATAAGGGGCATGAAGCACGGCTTTGAAACTGACATCGGACAGCAGACGCTCGTGAAGTACGCCCCGAAGCAGGAAAACTACACCGTGAGGATATATGTGGACGTGCGCGAGCAGGCATCCGGAGTGATGAAACTTCTGCGCGAGAAAGCGAACCTCGAACTCAAGCAGCTTGAGGTCGGGGATTACCTGCTGAGCGACCGCGTTGTGGTTGAGCGCAAGAATGTGGACGATTTTTTGCAGTCAATCGTGGATGGTCGTTTACTCACACAGGCAGCGGAACTTGTCAGGAACTTTGAAATCCCGATAATAATCCTTGAAAATGGTGAGGACATTTATTCCATAAGAAACATACACCCAAACGCGGTGCGCGGAGCCTTGGCAGCACTTGCAGTTGACTTCGGGATTTCCGTGATACCGAGTAATAGTGAAGAAGATACCGCAGAAATTCTTTACACGATAGCAAAACGGGAGCAGCTGGACGAACAACGCACCATAAGGTTGCATGGAGAGAAAAAACCCATGACACTCACTGAAAAACAGCTCTTCGTTGTCGAATCCCTGCCGAACGTTTCCGGAGTTCTCGCGAGAAGGTTGCTTGAACAATTCGGTAGCGTCCAGAACCTTGCAAACGCGTCGGAAAAGGAGCTGACAAAGGTTGAGGGAATCGGTGAGAAAAAAGCTGAAGAAATAAGAAAGGTGCTGAAAGGAAGGTACAAGCTTGAATAACTCTTACGCTCGGAAACTGTCTTTCATATCCGGCCGTGGAACTCCATCTCCTCGAGTTTACCGCTCTTCGGTATGTCGTCTATGAGCTCAACGTCCTCTATGACAATCTCCTTCCCCTCAACCAGTGCCTTTATTGTGATGCGGTTTGGATCAGGCGGGTTTATCTCCGCTATAAGGTCCAACCTGTCAAGCTGCCCGTTTATGGTGCCGTAGCAGGAGTGCTCTTCCTCTTCGGGTGTGTGCTTGAAACCGACCTCCTGAAAGGCGAAGTAAACCTCATCAGCGCGTCCGATTTTTTCCCCTTTGTACTTTATGATTCCCGACCCCCTGTGCACATCGGTTTTTGAAAGCTCGGCCATCTTATTCCTTTTCAGCTATTATTTCAACCCCGCCGCTTTCCGTTATCTTGGACTTGCTTACACCGACCACGTACCTTACGCCGCTTCTGGACGCAATGTCCACCAGACGCTGAGTCACTATGCCGTCAAAGACGACGCAATACGGCTGGACATCCTTCAGCGCATCAACAAGGTCCTTGGTTTCGATTTCCGTGATAACGTTCATGCTCCTGTCAAAGAGTTTTGCGTTCAAAGTGCCTTTCACGGAGTTGAGCTCCGCAAGGAATCTTCCCCTGAAGTCGGGCGCAGGAACCGGCACAGGAACTGCGTTGTTTCTCTGCAGCTCCGGCATTACCATCTCCTTCGAATTTTTGACCTGGCTTACCGGAACCTTCCTCCTCAGGCTCATAACTATCTCCTTGTTCCCGAGTTCTTCGACCTCTTTGCCCTGTGGTGCTCTTGCAACGAAGTCAATGTCCGCCACTTGGCTAAGTTCCTTGAGTATCATGTTCCCGCCCCTGTCACCATCTATGAACGCTATAAGCGTTTTGCTCTTGCTCAACTCTATCACCGGTTGCGGGATGTTGGTTCCGCCGACAGCTATGGCATTCTTGATACCGTGCTTGAGCAGGTTCAGAACATCGGCGCGGCCCTCAACAACTATCACGCTCTCGGCTTCATTTACTGCAGGCCCTGCCGGAAGCCCCTTATAGGCGGATATCTCAGCAAGCTGAACGGATTTTTTGACCTCGTTCGTAAGCGCGTCGCTTTCAGGTATTTCCTCAGTAACCAACCGCTTCAGTATGTCCTTTGCCCTGTCAATTATGTTCTTCCTCTTCGCAGATCGGGCATCTTCGACCTTCGTTACAGTTATCTTAGCGTTGCACGGCCCGACCCTGTCCACGGTTTCGATGGTTGCCGCGATTATCGAGGTCTCGACCATGTCCAGACTTGACGGAACAATAACCGTACCTATGGACTTCCCGGCCTTGGTTTTTATGTCAACCTCGATTCTTCCAATTCTGCCGGTTTTCTGCAGGTCCCTGAGTTCGAGCTCTTCGCCCAATAGACCTTCCGATTGACCGAATATGGCCCCGACAACATCGGGTTTTTCAACAACACCGTCAATCATAATATCTGCATAAATGTTGTACTTTATAGTATCTGCTGGCGCTTTTGCCATTTTCAAATCACCTCAATTTTTAACAAAACAAATCAAACCCAGACAAGAAACACTATCCTATCCTTACAGCCACCAAGATGAGCGTGATACGATGATTCTTGAATGAGTCTGATTTCTTACTATCCTAACGTACCTATATACTGGTAGTCCTCCTTTAAATACGAATTATCGTGCAATAACGCCTTCCAGCACCCTTTTCGCTTCCTCTGCGTTGCGGTTTCTTATGAGAATTGATTTTTTCCGCGACTTCAAGCCGCTCAGAAGCTCGCAGGGGCCGAAAATCCCGGAGAACAGGCGCATTACCGCCTGATTGGCCTTTCCGTCAACCGCTTTTTCCTTAACCCTGACGTGCAGGGTTCCAGACCACTCGTTGTAGTCGAAAAACTCGCGCTTGGAATTCGGCGTTACCGTTATCCTGAGTATAACTCCCCCCTTGCTATCCTCGATGCACTTCACCTTACACGGTGTTAGCTCGTATCACCTCTTCGAGCACGCGCAGGAAGGTTTCCGCATCCTTTTCGGTCAGGTTCGTTCTGCCACCCTCCTCTATCCTCAGGTCATTGTTATCCGCAACGACAACTAAACTGCGCGATACAGGAACGCCGAATATCTTCTGCAGTTCGGCATTCTCATTCAAATCGCTTATGACATCGTCAAGAACGTCCATCCGTATTCCGACCCGGTCCGGATTCACGGTTCCGGCTTCCGGCAGTTTCGGTTTTGCTTCTTCCGGCATTTTAAACACCATATTTGATTACAATTATGAGTATATAAAATAAAAATCCCCCAATCCTGGTCAGGTGACAACCAAATCCAGCTTCCTCTGCCGTATCGCGTTCTTTATCTCCCTTGCGATGCGTTTTCCCGTGTACATGGGCTCTTTGTACGCGAGGTAGGTATACGGCGAACTGCCCATCTCCGTATTGCAGCCCGCAACGATTCTCGCGGAAATCTCGAACGCCACCAGCTCAAGGTTTTCATTTACTATCGTTTCGACGCAGAACGCGCCCAGAACTCCCGGCTCTGCGATTCTCTTCGATTCCCTGACGATTTTCTCACCGAGGTCATAGAGGTCCGGAAGCAGCGATTCCCGCACTGTCATCGGAAAGTTCCCGACAATGGTGAACGATGGGTTGACCTTCTGCTCCAGCTGTTCGGGCACAGGAATCCTGCTTATGCCGTCAACGCTGGACTCATAACGTTTGTCCACACCCATCAGCTCAACCTCCCTGCTCAGCGCGGAGTAGTAATAATGCGGATAAACGTTCACGCCGAATATGTACTCCTGGATGTACGGTTTTTTTGCATCCTCTTTAGTCACCAACCCGCGCTTTATCATGTCGTGCATTTTCTTGTGGTATGCCTGCACGGAATCAACAATAAAATAGCCCTTCCCTCCCCGCGCGCCCGGAAACTTCACAAAAACAAGGCCGTCAATATCCTTGTACGAGTTGTAAACCCTCGGCACCTTCAAACCTGCGTTCTTCAGCCATCTCCTCTGGAGCTCCCTGCTCGTTTCCCACCGCATTAGCGTCCTGTTGCCATGTATCGGCACCATGAGCTTCTCCTCCATCTCCCTCTGGTCTATGTATGCGTTAAACGTGCCGTGCGGTATTATTATGGAATTCAACTCGCGAAGTTCGTCCTGTACGTCATTTTTCAGAATGTCAGCCAGCCGGTCAACAAAAATAATCTTATCCGCAAGCTTGTATCTCTGATAGAGCTTCTCCTGTCCGGGGGTGCAGATGCAAACCGTCTCAAGACCTTCCTCCTTTGCACCCTTAAAGATGGTCAATGCAGAATGGCTACCTATGGTTGCTATCCGGATTTTCCTCTTATCGTATTCAGAAACAATCTTCGAAATTTTTGAGACCATTAATAATTATTGTAAAGAAAGGTTATAAAAGTCACGTTACAATTTCCCTTACCTTCCCGGCCTCAATCGCCTGCCTTATAAGAAGCGCCGTTCTCCTTCCGGTAGACATCGGCTTTCTCCAGAGCGCGTTTCCGTACGGATGCCCAACAGCCATGTGAACGTTGGTTCCTCCGCCTATGCGCGGGGCAACGTCGTATATGTAAAACTTCAGGTCCTTATCCACGCACGTTTGCAGGCAGAATGCCCCGATTATTCCGGGTTTGTAATGCTTTTGCGTTGCTTTCACGTATTTTTCCGCAAGGCCAAATGCGTTTTCCAATAACGACTCTCGAAGTGTCGCAGAATTATGACCGCATACCGTGTATTCCGGCGTTATCTGTTTTTCGTTCAGACTGAGTTGCTGCGGTGCAGGAAGTCTCACGTGCCCGTCAAGATTGGTTTCAAAGCGCCAGTCAACGCCGAGCAATTCGACTTTGCTCATCTCCTTCTCTATCGGTGAATAGAAGAAATCCAGATTGAAAACCGGCCCGATGATGTATTCCTCAATCCGCGCGTTTTTCAAATCTCCCGGAGTTATAACACCCTGCTTTATCAGCGCCTTTGATTTTTCCTCGTATTCATTGTATGACGAAGCGGTGAAGAATCCGCGCTCCAGCTTCTTCTTCGCATGGTGCAGTTTCACAATCGTAAGTTCTTTTATGTTTTTGGGATTGTCAATTTTTTCCGGATGCGGCAAACCCGCCTTTTCCAGCAACCAGTAATAACTTTTCTTCTCGCTCCGCTCCTCTGTTCTGAGAAGGTTCCTGCTGCCGACAAGAGGAACTTTAAAATTGTTTTCTATTTCATTGACAGAAATATAAGAAGTGAATGAACGATTTGGAACAAAAAGAATGTTATTCTTTCTCATCAATTTCTGCTCATTCTCAGACATTATCTCATTAAATTTATTATAAACCCGGAATTCGTCAACCATTCCTCTGACAACTTTCCCTTTTACTCTTTTTGATTTAAAATAATTTGTATAAGTTTTATCACGTCCTTTTTGGCAATACAAAACAGTCTCAAAACCCTCCTCAACAGCGCCGTCAGCGACATCCAGGGCAGAGTGTGACGCAAGAACACCTATCTTAACTTCATCCAGATTATAACCATCAGTTATCTTCCAGACATCTTTTCTATCGAGCATAATATATATTAAAAGGGATTAAATTTAAGCGCCTTGGTCTTATAATGTAACCCTTGGGCCCGTAGCCTAGCAACCTTTTAAGAAAAGGTTGACCAAAACAGAGGCTATCTTCGGACCTTTGGTCCTCGATGACCTGGCCGGACCATATAAGCGTTAACGACACATATGTCACTAGAGTAATGCATTCGTGGGGTTGAACAACGTGAGACCCCACAATTCGTTGTGATGATCAACCTTTCAGAAGGTTGGGCCCGTAGCCTAGTCTGGATAGGGCACCGGACTTCTAATCCGGTGGTCGGGGGTTCAAATCCCCCCGGGTCCGTTCAGCCTTTTTCTTTCTTTCCAAGAAAGAAAAACGCTGGCGAAAAAGAAAGAAGGAATGCTTCGCAATTACCCGGCAGTAGAAATCCTTTTCTTTATTTTTAAATAAGTATCTGCATACATCTAACATGGAGGTGGAGAAATGAAGGCAAAATATCTGAGCGTTGTTTTAGTGTTGTTTGTTTTTTCGGTGATAGCTACGGCGTCCATGCTGATTCCTGCAAACGATAATGCAAAGGAAAATGCAAAGGCCCCGGAAAATTCCCCGGTGATAAGTGAGACTGATTCCGGAAATTGGGAACTCGAGAGGGTGGACTTTATACACTACGCAAAACCCACAAAACCCGGAGGGCCGAAGACGGAGACATGCTATAAGTTGATGGGTGTTAAGTGGAACACATTGCCTGTGAGTTATGTTATCAACCCGAGCAACCCACAGGGTCTGGTAGCTGAGTTTATAACCGGTGCTGTGTCAACATCCGCGGAAACGTGGGATGCTGCGACATCCAGCGAACTGTTCAATAACGCGTACACGGTGGACTACACAGCCCAGTACGGCGTGCAGAATTACGTGAATGCCGTTGCCTTTGGCGATTATCCCGACAGCAACGTGATTGCTGTAACTTCGGTTTGGTACACACGAGTGGGCAAGCGGATAGTTGAATTCGATATGCTGTTCAACACACGGTTCAGCTGGGGCGACGCAACCATTGACCCGAGCAAGATGGACCTGCAGAACATAGCTACACACGAGCTTGGGCATGGGGCAGGGCTTGCTGACGTGTACAGCACGGCGTGTTCGACAGTAACGATGTACGGTTACTCCACCGAAGGGGAAACCCAGAAGAGAACACTTGAACAGCCGGACGTAACGGGCTTACAGAAAATGTATGGGGCTTAGTTTTTCCCCATACCTTTTTTATTTCTCTCAAACAAGATTGACCAAAGCGTAAGCCAGACTCAAAACCAGCGGAATCATCAGGTTGTCATCCCAAGGGCTTACAAGTTCCACAACCGCGCCGGTAATGGCAAGCGCTAACGCAGTTTGCATGTTTACAAAAATTAAAGCACCGAAAAAACCGAACGCAAGGAACGCAAGCGAGCCCTCGAGTGTTCTCATCCCGATTTTTATTTTTCCGCACGTTTTTCCGATGACTGTTGACACGGAATCGCCGATGCTCAGGACAGCGATTATGGCACACGCGACATTGGTCGGCATCAGGGCTATCGGAAAAATTATGCCGATTCCGTACCAGATTGCGCCCCTGAACGGGAATTCCCTTATCTCCTTATCCCTTTCGAAATGGAACATCAGGAAATCCACGATTTTATGTTTTATGGCTAGTGCCCCGATTGTTATCATTATAATTATGGCAAGAATCAACGGCAGCAGAATCCACAACCCGACCAGCGGCATGAGGTAAAACACACCGGTTGCGATGCACATACCCATCGCCAGATGGAACAACTGCCTTTTCAGTTCGAGATAAACACGGGAACTTATCCGCATTTTTCCGGTTTCTCCCTGTACTTAGAACAGAGCTCGCTCATTAAGGAGTCGTTGTCTACAAAGCCTTCGATTTTTGAATCCTCTATGACAACGGTTGGCGTGGTGGTAACACCATAGGTTTTTTTCACGATGGTTACCGTTGGCTCGTCCAACATTTCCGCATCCAGTGCGAATATCAAAAGTTTGTCACCAAAGGTGAGTTTCAGATGGTCGAGAATGAAACCCTGGTCCTCGCATTTTTTGCAGTCCTTTGAGTAGAAGTACAGCAGCGTTACAAAATCCGAGTTGCATAAATCCTTGGACTTTCGCGATAGTATCCAGTAGTTCAGTTGCGCTATCGTGTACTCCCTCTTCAGGGTTTTGAATTCCTCATCGTACATGCTGCTCTCTCTGAGATACGTCTCGAGACGCCCACGGGTTTTTTCGAGCTGTTTTATGTACTCGTTCAGGGTCACAGAAAACGCCGCACATCCGGTTTTGTTTTCAAGCGTTGAAAGATACAGGTACTGCAACTGAAGGCTTTCGTAATTTATGTTTTGCCCACGGTTCATGACCTCCATGTACCCCACACGCTTGCTCTCGATGAAAATCCCGAGCAGAACCCCCAGTAAAAAAACGACCAGCGTTATCACGCCTGCCGTAAGGTATATGTGTTTGCTCACCGTTCTCATCTCAGTCACCAGTTCCTTTTGAAACCACGGGATAGTTCTGCCAGTATTATTACCCAAACGTAACCTATAAGCACGAAGTAAAAAATCACGAACATCAGCAGCGAGGACAGACCGAATTTTTTCATCCTCTCGCCCGCATACCTGTGGCTTATCCATATTATGGCGATTCCTGAAGCGATAACTGCCCATCCGACGAACAGTTTCGTGAAATCGAAGTCCAGAAGCAGTATGCTCGGCACGAGGTTGTTGAAGTAAACGCCCACGTCAAAACCGACGAGAAACATCCGGTATATGCGGTCGAACAGCGGTTTAACGATGTAATACGTGAATATGAGTGCTGATGTTATGACAAAACCCGCGGAAATCAGATTCATGGGCATCATGAACAATCCGAAATCGCCGTAGTCGCGGTTGAAGAATATGCGCCTGTACTTCCAGCTGTTGTACAAAAGGCCCTGATACCAGCGCCTCCTCTGGGAGTAAAAGGAATCCATGGTGGATGGGACGTCCGTATAGACGACCGCGTCCAGCGCGTGCTTTATCCTGTAGTTGTTTTTCTGTAACCTCAACGCAATCTCCATGTCCTCCGTGCGGTTGTTTTCGTCAAAATACCCAAGCTTCTCGATAACATCCTTCCTGTACAGGCTGAACGGCCCGGGCGTTACATACACGCTATCGAGAAACTGCATCAGCTTTCTCAGCAGTATGGCGAAAACGTACTCGAACCACTGGAACCTCTGCAGAAGGTTTTTTGGCCTGAATACCTTCATTGACGGCGTTACGGCAGCAATACCCTCGTCGTTGAAATGAGGAACCATCGTCCTCAGAGCGTTTTTATCCACGACGGAATCGGCATCCAAACATGCGATTATGGTTCCCCTCGCGGACCTTATGCCTATGTTCACGGGGACCGCCTTTCTCCCGCTGTTTTTTTTCAGATTTATAAGTTTTATTTTTCTACCGAAGGATTCGCATATCTCTCGTGTCCTGTCGGTCGAGGCATCATTCACGGCTATTATCTCCCGCCTGTCTCTCGGGTAGTCCAGATTCAGAAGCGATTTTATGCATTTGCCAATCATCCGCTCCTCGTTGTAAACGGGAACAACAATCGAGACGAAAGGCCATTTTTTCACAACCTTCTCTGAAACCATTCGCCCTCTATTCTCCAGAAGCACAAGCAACCAAAAAACCGCAAAATACAGCGAGCAGAGGTATATCGCCCAAGTTAAGATTTCAATCATTCCCCATCTTTATAACCTTGAATATACATCTTAATAAGCAATGGCCCTTGAAAATCTGAAGGCAGGTTTGCAGAACGCGATAAAGAATCTCCGCAAAGCAGCGGTAATGGACAAGAAAACCGTGAAGGAGTTCATCAAAGAGATTCAGAAGGTTCTGCTATCTGCGGACGTGAACGTTTCGCTCGTTTCAAAGCTCTCCAAAAACATCGAGGAGCGCGGTCTGCTGGAGTCGCCGCAGGGAACGCTGACGCGCAAGGAAAACCTGATTAAAATAACTTATGACGAGCTGGTTGCCTTGCTCGGAACCGGCGGTAGTTTGGATGTTCAGGAGAACCATAAAATTCTTCTCGTGGGCGTTCAGGGCTCCGGAAAAACGACAACCACCGCTAAACTTGCCAAGTACCTGAAAAAGAAGGGTTTCCACCCCAAGCTGATATGCGCGGACACCTTTCGCCCGGCGGCATATGACCAGCTGAAACAACTTGCCGAGGAGATTGATGTCCCGTTTTACGGAAACAACAAGGAAAAGGACACGTTAAAGATAATAAACGAAGGGCTGAAACAGTTCAAAAACCAGGGCCTAATTCTTATCGACTCCGAGGGAAGGCACAAACTCAATGCAGACCTGATGAAGGACATAAACCGGGTTTACCGCGAGATAAAGCCTGACAAAACCCTGCTCGTGATTGACGGGACGATGGGTCAGTCCGCGGGCGAACAGGCCAAGGCGTTTCAGGAATCCTGCAGGATTGACGGCGTGATAATAACAAAACTGGACGGAAGCGCAAAGGGCGGCGGCTCGCTGTCCGCATGCTCAGAAACCAAATCACCGGTGTATTTCATCGGCATGGGCGAGCACATCGATGATTTTGAGGAGTTCGATCCTAACAGGTTCGTTTCCAGACTCCTTGGTTTTGGCGATTTGGAGGCTTTGTTGGAAAAGGCAAAGGAGGCAGACCTCAGCGAGGAAACGGCAAAACGCATGATGTCGGGCAAGTTCACGCTCAACGATTTGTACGACCAGATAGAGCAGATGGGCAGGCTCGGTCCGATGAAAAAAGTGATGGAGATGCTGCCGTTCCAGGTAAAAATCCCGAAGGACATGCTCCGGCTCCAGGAGGAGAAGCTGAAAAAATTCAAGGTGATGATGGATTCCATGACGCCCGAAGAGAAAGACGACCCTTTGATAATAAAGCACTCGCGCGTGGAAAGGATCGCAAAGGGTTCGGGCACGAAACCCGAAGAGGTCCGCGAGCTTATAACGTACTACAAGCGGATGAAGAAGATGATGAAGTCCTTCGGGAGCGAGCGCAAGATGGAGAAACTGATGAAACGCATCGGTGGCGGCGTCGGCATGTGATTACTCCGAAACAACGCCGAACAGATAATACAGAACCAGCACACCCAGAATCAATGCAACCGTCTGCCACAGCAAATCCTTGAACTCTTTTTTTGCATGCAACTCCGGCATCAAATCCGCGGTTGCGATATAGATAAATCCGCCGGCTGTGATTGCGACAGCGACGGGTACATACGAGACGATGCTGCTGAGGAAAGCGTATCCTGCAACAGCGCCAAGTATCGCAGCTGTCGCTGAGACGAAGTTGTAGAAGAGCGCTTTTTTGGTTCCAAGCCCCGCATGCAACAGCACTGCAAAATCCCCAAATTCCTGCGGTATCTCGTGTAATGCGATTGCGATTGTCGTTATGATACCGACATGCATGTTGGTAAGATAAGCTGCCGCTATTATCACACCGTCCATAAAGTTGTGTACGCCGTCGCCAAGAAGGTTGAGATATGCTACTGGTCTAACGCTGCATTCCTCTTTCCCGCAGTGGTGCCAGTGTATGAACTTTTCCACGATAAAAAACAACAGTATCCCAACCAAAACGTTGTTGAACGTGTCGTTTCCAATCTCCTTAAGTGCTTCCGGTATTAGGTCGTAGAATGTCGCTGCGAGAAGCGAACCAGCCGCGAACGCTATCAGCAGCAGGAGTATCCTGTCAAGTCGTTCGCGCCTCAGCACGAGGCCGAATACACCAACAAACGATATCAGGCTTACGATTATGACGCTGGTTAGTATCTGTAAAAGCACCATATGATTCACCAACTATTTTTCCTTTATACTCTCTTTTACCGCTATCCCAACAGCCCTTTCTTTTCGAAAAAGAAAGCGCTGGCGGAAAGAAAAGGAATTTGCTTCGCAAATTCGATTATTCATTTTTCCTTGATACTCTCCTTTACCGCCATTCCGAAGTGTCTTCCCACATCCTCAAGGTAAACCAGAACCTCATCACCGACTTTCACCTTCGCAACCGAAACCGGTTTTCCTTTCGGGTTGACCAAACGTATGGTTTCCGCGTTCTGCAACAGGGTGCGGAATTTTTTGTTCTTGAACTTTGCCTCTATCATCAGCAATGGTCGTTTCTCAATCTTTGACCTACCAAGAATCAGCGTTCTTGTGTTTCCTTTCCAGTCCACCGCAAGCACTTCGTCGCCAGTCGCAAGCTCGCTCAGGTAATTCGTTTTCCCGTTTGGAAGCAGCGTATATGCATGCACGGGTCCGGCATTAACCCTAAACGGGCGTGGCGCGACGTACGGAGTTTCAACGGTTTCCGAGTGGACAAGAAACAGCGCATTCGACTGCGAACCGATGAGCATTCCCTCTCCGAGCCTGAACATCGATGCGGTGTCAACGCAAACCCGGTCGCCCATGCCAACAGGTTTTATCTCTGTAATTTTTGCGACTTGAAGTTCGAGTTTTTTCGTTGTCATTTCTTCAATTGTTTTTCTTATTTTTATTATTTCATTAACATCAGCATTAATTAACAAGCCATCCGCACCAACCTCAAGTGTTTGCAAGGCAAGCTTTGCCTCTGCAGCATTCGCCACCTCTACAAGCAGTTTGCATTTGCCCTTCAGCTCTGCAATCAGATTCTCAAGCGGAATGACCTTCCAATCCTGGGCGTTTATCACCACAAAATCAGCAATTTTTCCGGCCTTTGCGATTTCGCGCTCGTCGTCTTTTGATTTTATTATCTTGTAGAATGCCTGCGGTTTTTTTAATCTTTTTAATTTTTTTATGTCATCAGGAATTAATTGAACATCCGAATCTTTGTCATCTGAAATTGTAGTGATCCTACCCAGCTCCTTTACTTTTCCACTCTCACCAGTCCTCACCAAAACCGCATCAGCTCCGCTCTCGAGAGCGGTTGTTACGAGTTTTTTCCTCTTTTCCCAGTCCGTGTTCTGGTTTGCCTTTATCCAGAGCTCCTTTTTCATCCTATTAATAATCCTTCGCAGTACTTATTAAAACAAGATGGAAATTAAACAGGTCATTGTCGTGCGGGGCGATTTGAAACTGAGCAAAGGCAAGACGGCGGCGCAGGTCTCGCACGCATCCGTGACCGCCGCGGATAGTAGCGAACACAAGAGGGAGTGGATGCCCGAGCAGAAAAAAGTCGTCCTGAAATGCAAGGATGAGCAGGAACTTCTGAAAATATTCGAGGATGCGAAAAAATCAAAATTGCCTGCTGCGTTGATAAAGGATGCCGGTCATACGGAAATTCCCGCGGGAACAATCACGTGCGTCGGTATAGGTCCCGCCCCGGAAAACGAAATAAACAAAATAACCGGGCACTTAAAACTTTTATAGTTCAATTCCATCTTCTTACCTACAATGGCTGAGCTGAAACCGTTTCGCGGGCTGATGTACGACACTGAAAAAATCAAAGACCTGAAGGCAGTGCTGGCTCCGCCGTACGATGTCATCTCAAACGAAGAGCGCGAGGTTTATTACTGCAACTCGGAGTGGAACATCATCCGTTTGATTCTGGGGAAGGAATCCCCAAAAGACAACGAGCGCAACAACAAGTATACCCGCGCGAGGGATTTCCTGAACAGGGCGATTCAGAACCGCGTAATAATAGGGGACGAAAAACCGGCATTCTATCTGTACGAGCAGGAGTATTACCTAAATGGCAGCAGGAAAAGGAGACTGGGTTTGCTTACGCTTGTGAAAGCGGAAAAATACGAAAAGGGAATCGTTCTTCCGCACGAAAAAACCCTCAAGAAACCGAAGGAGGACCAGATAAAACTGACGAAAATTGCAAAAACCTTCGGCAATCCTATATTTGGGATTTATGTGGACTCAAGGAACACGATAACAAGCATTCTGGAGGTTGAGTCGAAAAAAACACCGCTCCTGGACTTTGAGGACGCGAACGAGATAAAGCACAGGTTGTGGAGGATAACGGACAGTGGGCGGGTTGAGAAAATAGTGCGGGAGATGAAGGACAAGAGGATTTACATTGCGGACGGTCATCACCGTTATGAAACAACACTGGAGTGCAAGCTCGATTACGCGTTCATGATGCTCGTCAGCACCGAGGACTCCGGCTTGAAAATTCTGGCCGCGCACAGGGCCGTGCGAGGGGTAAAAAACCTGAACATCGACAGATTGGAGAAGGAACTCCTCAAGTATTTCGATGTCGAGATTTTCCATTTCGACAGGGAAAACGAGGTCGAGCAGAAAAACAAGCTGTTCAGGCGCCTGGACGAAAACAGGAAGAAGCACTCGTTCGGGATGTTTTTTGACAGCAGGTATTACTGGCTGACACTGAAGGACGTTTCCCTTCTCGAAAAACTCATCACAGAAAAGATGTCCAATGCGCGCAGGGAGATTGATGCGGTTATTTTGCACTCCGTGATAATAGAAAAGATTCTCGGCGTTACGGACGTCAACGAGAACGTGGCCTTCATAAAGGACAGGAACGAGGTTGTGAAACTCGTGCATTCCGGCGAATACCAGCTCGCATTGTTCCTGAACCCACCGACAGTCAACGAGCTGATAAACGTCGCGAACAACAACGAGAGGATGCCGCAGAAATCGACTTACTTCTACCCGAAACCGCTGAGCGGGCTGGTTATGTACAAAGTTGAGTGAGTTGCTTGCTTTTATAACTACAATCAAATAGTAAAAAAATGACAATCAATCTAAAGGAGTTATTCAGACCGACGTACAAAAAAATTGCGGGTTTTTTCCTTTTGTACGTAGCCGCAGGTTTGGAGGTTTTTATCTCCGACCGGGGTCTGTACTCTGTTTTTACCTATGCGTTCCATCCGTTGTTGAGGATTCTTGGACCCCATATCCTGAAGTTTGCGCCGCCCGCACCGCTGGCACCGTCAAGACTTATGGTCTTCGGAATGCATGTTATAGTAACCCTCGATGTTTTGTACCTCTACCTGGTGACGTGTATCATCATCGGCGTAATCCTAAATGGAAACTCTAAAGGAACTCATAAAAAAACTGGCAGTACAAAATCGTCTTAGGCACGAGAAGGCCGATGCTGCATCTGTTTTGGGAAAACTTCTGGCTGAACATTCTGATTTGAGAAAGGATGCAGAGAAACTTAAAAAAATCGTTGATGAAATAGTAGGTGAAGTTAACAAAATTCCAGCCGATAAACTTGGTTCCCGTAATCATACAACCGAAAAAAAAGAAACCTACGAGCATTTTTTATCTCTCACCGACAACCCCGAGAATGTTGTGATGCGTTTCGCTCCGAATCCGAACGGACCCGCAACGATAGGAAGCGCACGCGGGATTGTCGTGAATTCTGAACTAGTGAAAAAATACTCCGGAACTTTCATTTTGCGGTTTGATGATACCGATGCGAAAATAAAGCGGCCATTGCTCGAGGCGTACAAGTGGTATGTCGAGGACTGCGAATGGCTTGATGCGAAACCGGACAAGGTTGTAACAGCTTCCGACAGGATTGAAAAATACTACGAACACGCTGAAAAGTTAATCCAGCTTGGAAAGGCGTACGTCTGCTTCTGCGAGCAGGAAAAATTCAAAAAACTTAAGGACGCAGGAAAACCGTGCGAGCACCGCGAAACAAAAAAGGACGAAAACCTGAAACACTGGAAGGAAATGCTGCAAGGAAAATACAACGAGGGCGATGTTGTCTTGAGAATAAAAACGGACCTCAAACACAGGGACCCTGCGATAAGGGACTGGGTGGCCTTCAGGATTCTGAAGGTGGAGCATCCCTGCGTTGGAAAAAAATATCCTGTCTGGCCGATGCTCGATTTCGAGTCCGCGATAGAGGACAAGCTGCAGAACGTCACACACATAATCCGCGGCAAAGACCTTGCGGATTCCGAAACGCGGCAAAGGTACATCTACGATTACCTCGGCTGGAAATATCCAAAGGTCGTGCATTGGGGAAGGTTGGCAGTGGAGGAGTTCGGAAAATTAAGCACGTCACAGCTTGCGAAAGCAATCGAAGAGGGAAAATATACCGGCTGGGACGATCCGCGAATACCGACCTTAAGGGCACTAAAACGCAGGGGGATTTTGCCACGAACCATAAGACAATTCATGATAGACTTGGGGCTGGGAGAGAATGACGTCAGAGTGAGCATGGAAAATCTTTACGCTATGAACCGCAAGCTCCTTGATCCTCACGCGAACAGGTATTTCTTCGTCGAAAATCCCGTAAAAATGGAGCTGAAAAATTGTCCCGGAAAAACCGTCAGGATTCCTTATCATCCGTCGCATCGTGACCGCGGTTACAGGGAATATCCATTGTGCATGAAGAACGATTCTGCGGAAGTTTACATCTCACGGGATGATGCGTCGAACTTGAAGGAAGGTGATGAAGTGCGACTTATCGGACTTTACAATTTTAAAATAAAAAAGATTAAAGAAAAAGAAATTATAGCCGAGTACGTCTCCGGAGGCAAGGAGGTCAAAAGAAAACTGCACTGGGTCCAGGATTTTGTGGATGCGGAGGTTCTGACTCCAGACGGCGTTCTGAAGGGATACTGCGAGCGCGAGTGCGGGAAGCTGCTGCCGGGTGCGATAGTGCAGTTTGAAAGATTCGGTTTTGTGAGACTAGACAGAAAAGAGAAAGGAAAGCTGTTTTTTGTTTTCGGGCACAGGTGATTCATCTGCGCATGTTCCTAAATTTATCATACACGAAGATTATTAGACAGGAGAGAATATACCAATAGATAACATAAAAAATCAAGAGATTCGGATACTGCAAAAATGTATCACTTATTGAGGGTGTATCCCAAAAGAATGGAAAAGTTATTAAGTTATAACAATCGCAACACATAGAATAACATATCTCTGCCCAAGGTGGGCAACAACTACAACAACCTGGTTGTTTCGATAATAACGAAAAAACAGCTATAAATACAAATACTACCGCTTTTCTCCACTCAGGCTTTAAAAATTGTTTGATTGTCTCTTTCTTCATCAAATAATTTATGCGAGTTCTTAGATAAATCCTGTTCTAACTTAATCATTCAAAAATAAGGAACAAATGAATTTTGTTTTCGGGCACAGGTAATGTTTTTATACCCTAACTACCATAACTATCTTCTCTTAGATGAGCCGATGACTTAATGGAGGTGATAAAATGACTTATGTGAAATTTGAGGCGCCAAAGGACCTTGTTGATAAGGCCTTGGATGCCTTGGAATCCGCGAGAGACACAGGAAAGATACGGAAAGGAACCAACGAGGTTACCAAGGCCGTTGAGCGAGGAACTGCAAAACTTGTTTTTATCGGGAGTGATGTTCAGCCCCCTGAGATTGTGATGCATCTGCCGATGCTTTGCGATGAGAAGAAAATCGCGTACATCTATGTGCCGAAGGAAGGCATCGGTGGCGCTGTTGGCATAAACGTTCCGACCGCTTCTGCATGCATCGTTGAGGAAGGAAAGGCCAAGGACCTTGTCGGGGACGTTGTTGACAAGCTGAAGGACCTTAAAAAATGACCGCAGCGGAAGTTGTAAAGATTATCGGCAGGACAGGTATTTACGGCGAGGTCATGCAGGTCATGTGCAAGATTCTCGACGGGGAGAACAAGGGCAGGGTCATACGGAGGAACGTCCGGACACCCATAAGGCAGGGCGACATTCTTGACCTAAGGGAAACGGAAAGGGAAGCGAAACCCCTGACTTAAGATGGACTGTAATTTTTGCGGTAGGAAGATAGAGAAGGGAACGGAGACTATATTCGTCAACAAGAAGGGCAGGGCGCTGTACTTCTGTTCGAGCAAGTGCGAAAAAAATCTGCTGAAGCTGAAAAGAACCCCCAGAAAGGTCAGATGGGCGAAGGCATACAGGGACGAGAAGGAACTGCGGGTTAAAATCAAATAAATACTGCTGTTCCCATAATTAATTTTAACCCGTGGGCAATATGAAAAATTCACATGCAATCCTCACTGTCGCAGCTATCGTGGTGTTTATTCTGATAACAAAACCCATAGCATCAGCGCCTTATCCGGGTTATCAGGTGTGGGGCACAATAACGAACGCCACGGGCGGTGTTGTCGGTGCCAATGTGACGATTTTCGGCAATGTTTCCGGATTTTTGTGGAGGGGCGTCTCCGGCACCAACGGCCAGTACTACACGCAGTCGAACCTTACCGTCGTGCTCGGTGAAAACCTTACAGTAAATGCGACTTATCGCGGCACGTTCGGACAAAACAGTTCGATAGCAACAGGCAACGGCAGGGAGATAAATGTTATGCTGTCTCTTGATACTGAGCCACCGGTTGTGGTTCTTAACTCGCCATTGAACAACACGAACACGGCTGATGAAACGCCCGACTTCAGTTTCAATGTTTCCGACAATCTCGACACGGAGCTGAACTGCACGCTGTACGTTTACAACCAGACGCACGGCAACAACGGTTCTACGCGGGTTAATACTCCGACAACAATCACGTCAAGCACAATCTCGCAGCACGGGGCGATTCTGTGGTGGGTCTCGTGCGTTGACGACGGGAACAACATCGGAACCAGCGAAAAAAGAGTCCTGACTGTCGGGACTGACGTTTTTTTCCAGCTTGGGCTGATTGAAGCTTACTCGGGCATAAAATACAACGACCCCGCAAACACGACATGGTACGACGAATTCGGCACAGCCTGGAACACATACAGCAACGAGTTCATCTGCAGTTTCAGCAACGGCACTTTCCTGTATCCCAATTGCCCCAACGGCGCTCGCGGGGCTTCACATACGAGCGGCGAGGCATACGTTACGATAAACCTCACGTTGAATGCAAGTTATATCGGGGTTTTTTTGAAGATACTCCGAAGGCAGGATACGCAATCCAACCTGACGGTTTATCTGGATGGCGTGGACAAGGGAAATTACAGCGCGACGTTTCCATACGATAGGATGATCAAACACGAGATTTACCTTGAGTCGTTAACCGCAGGACAACACAATCTTACCATAAGGGTTTCAAGTGTGGGTAATGATGATATCGCGCTTTGGGATTACATTCTGCTGAACGGCACTCAGGGTGATGACAATCCGCCGGTTGCTGTGCTGTTGCTGCAAAATCCTCGCATTGTTGTGAACACATTAACGCAGTTTAACGGTTCGAGTTCGTATGACATTGACCCAGGGGATTACATAGTGAGCTACAACTGGACCTTCGGCGATTCAGGCACATCTGCCCAGGCAGAACCAATGCACAACTACACCTCAACAGGCAACTACACTGTCAACCTAACGGTAACGGACACAACCGCAAGAACAGGCAAAAACACAACAAACGCCTACGTCTGCTACGAGGTTTCGGCAGGGAATTGCAAACCCATACTGAATGCAACAGCAAATGGTTCAAAAACGCTTACCGTGCATGCGGGCGTTCCGGTTCTACTTAACGTTTCAAACTCATGGGATGTTGATGGACTCATCATCTACTACGAATGGTTTGATTCCATGAATGAGACGATGCCATCAGGAGCAGCCGACAACCCGTCCGTTGCGGCGTTCCTATCTGCGTTCAATAAAACGGGGCTGCATGTTGTAACCTTGAATGCTACCGATGATACAGGTGAGCGTGGTTCAGACAACCTCACAATAAACGTCACCAACACCCCCCCAATAGCCAACGCCACAGTCAACAACGCAAAATCCGCAGTCG
>CAZEGI010000002.1:79281-132559 GCA_964512105.1 uncultured archaeon | reverse complement strand
GAACACATCACTCATAACAGGCGTTAGTTTGGTGGGATTAGACAAAGTTCCATACAATTAATGAGAATTTCATCAAAAAATCATTAAAAATATGAAAAAATCATTAAAAAAACGATAAGTATTTATATAAGTTTGTAATAATGGATTATATGAGGTGGTAAAATGGGCAAAGAGAACAAACTAAAGGTAGATGTTTTGGAGTCCGTCGGAAGGGATGATGTAAAATTCATAAATCTTCAGTTCACGGACATACTCGGCGGAATAAAAAGTGTTTCCATCACAGTAGAACAACTCGAGGAATCTCTGGAGAAGGGGACGTGGTTTGATGGTTCGTCCATTGAGGGATTTGCAAGGATTCACGAATCTGACATGGTTCTAAAACCGGATCCTTCGACCTATGCGATACTTCCCTGGAGACCGCGCGAAAGGGCGGTTGCGAGGATGTTTGCTGATGTTTACACCCCGTCAGGAAAGCCGTTTGAAGGTGACCCGCGGTATATACTAAAAAGGGCGATAGAGAGGGCGCACAAGATGGGTTTCGAGTATTACACTGGACCAGAGCTGGAGTTCTTCCTGCTTAAGAAGAATGAGGAAGGCAATGGCTCGATGAGGCCCGTCCCGCACGACGTCGGCGGTTATTTTGACTACTCCGCAACGGACCTGGCATCCGATGTGCGAAGGGACATAATATTCGCACTTGAAGCACTAGGGATGAAGGTTGAGATGTCCCACCATGAAGTTGCCCCTGGACAGCACGAGATTGACGTGAGGTATTCGAATGCGCTTAGGAGTGCGGACAACGCCATAACATTCAAGCACACCGTGAAGGCGATAGCCGCAATGCACGACCTGTACGCGACATTCATGCCCAAGCCGATATTCGGGATAAACGGTTCGGGAATGCATGTGCACCAGAGCCTGTTCAAGCTGGACAGCAAGAAGAATGCATTTTTCGATGAAAAAGACAGATACAAGCTGTCGAAGGTTGCGTATTCGTTCATTGCAGGGCAACTGGAACACGCAAGGGAGCTTTCAGCGATTGTTGCACCAACGGTCAATTCGTACAAGAGGCTTGTCCCGGGATATGAGGCTCCGGTGTACATCTGCTGGGGCCAGATAAACAGGTCAGCGTTGATAAGGGTTCCTAGATATTCAGCAGGGAGAGAACAGTCAACGCGAGCAGAATTGAGATGCCCCGACCCGAGTTGCAACCCGTACCTTGCATTTGCAGTGATGCTGCATGCAGGTTTGGACGGGATAGCAAGAAAGCTGACTCCGCCGGCTCCGGTCGAGGAGGATGTTTACGAGTTTGACAGTGCAAAGCTTAAGGAGCTGTATATAAACACGCTGCCGGCGTCGCTTGGCGAGGCGCTTGAGGAGATGGAAAAAAGCAAACTTATGAAGGAAGCCCTGGGGAAACATACATACGGGAGATACCTCGAAGCCAAGAGAATGGAGTACGACGAGTACAGAATACAGGTGACGGACTGGGAGATAAAACGATATTTGGAGATTCTATAATCTCCATATCTTTATTTTTTTATTTTATTGCTCGTCCTTGTGGTACAAATCCAAAAAGACTATCTTATTATCACTTTTTAGATACGTATATGACAACCGAAAAGGACGTATGCGGACTTCGCGGGTGTCCTTTCGTGTGTATCGCATGGGTTTTCCAATTTCCGGCGACATCACTATTTTCTGGATTTGTTTTTTCACACGTTCTTTCAACGCAGAATCCCTGATTTTACGAACTGCCCGCTCAAAATTTGGATCAAAAGCGACATTCACCATTTCTCAAGCTCTTTAAGGAATTTTTTGCCGCTCATCTCCCTGAACTTGCCCTTCTCGTATCTCTCAAGCGCATCCATGGTTTTCTTTGCAAAATCCATATCTTCGGCAAAATTCCTGCCAAGCTCGCTTACTGGCTTGAGAACAAACTGGTGGTTGTTTTTTATTATGACGAACCTGTCGCCTACGGAAAACCCTTTTCGCATATCCTGTGGTATGACAACCTGCCCCTTGGAGCTCATTTTGGTTATATCAATGTTTATCATCGTGTATCACGTAATAAGATTGGTCTTACTGGTTAATAAATGCAAGTGGTAATGGGACGATGTTCTAATCCGTGTTGAACCACCACGCACTATTTCAGCTTCTCCGGAATCATCCCCGAAATTCTTCCCTGGTCTGCAAGAACCAGAGCCATCATCGCTTCCACAACGGGAATTACCCTCGGGACTATGCACGGGTCATGCCTGCCTTCGACCTTTATAGTTGTCTCCTTCATGGTTTCAAGATTTACGGTTTTCTGCCTCTTGAGGATTGAGGATGTCGGTTTTACCGCAACTCTGACAACGATTGGCATTCCTGTTGAAATCCCGCCGAGTATTCCGCCTGAATTATTTGTCCTTGTTTTTATTTTTTTATTTTGGATGACGAACTCGTCGTTTGCTTCGCTCCCTAACATTTTTGCAAGTTCGAATCCTTTTCCGATTTCAACTCCCTTCACGCCTGGAATTGACATCATGGCAGATGCGATGCCTGCATCGAGTTTATTGAATATCGGCTCGCCCAAACCGGCTGGAACGTTCAATGCGACACATTCTACCACGCCGCCCACAGAATCGCCCCTTCTTCTTGCATCCACTACGGCTTCCTCCATATCCCTCGCCTTTGTGACATCTATCGTGCGTACGGGATTGGACTCGATAATTTCGTGAATGCCTTTTATTTCAAAATCCGGGGATTCAGAAATTTTTACGTTTCCTATTTGTGTGGTAAATCCGAATATGTCGATTTTGTGCTCACGTAAAAGTTTCTTTCCTATAGCCCCCGCTGCGACGCGTGCTGCTGTTTCCCTTGCAGAACCCCTGCCCCCGCCCCGCCAGTCAACGTGTCCGAACTTTAACCTCCAGGTTAGATCCCCATGACCAGGACGTGGTGTGTCTCTGATTGCAAGGTACTTCGAGGAGTCGACATCCTTGTTCCTGATGAGCATTGAGATTGGAGTCCCCAAGGTTTTGTCCTCGAAAACACCGGAAAGAATTTCAACTGCATCGTCTTCCACTCGCGATGTTGCCAGATGGCTCTGACCGGGTCTTCTCCGATCTAATTCTTTTTGTATGTCGTCAACGGTCAGCCATAAACCGGATGGACACCCATCGACCACACAGCCCACTGCCTCGCCATGGGATTCGCCCCATGTTGTTACTCTGAAGATTCTACCAAAAGTGTTCATTTTTATGATATTGTTTAATAAATATATAGGATTATTCGGTTAAAATGAGTTCTCTGGAAAAATCACGGGAAAGCCTGCGTGAGGAGTTCAAGAAAAAAGACTGCATCGACAATATGAGGCGCGGTTTCGAACGCACGATTGAACGCATAGAGGAGACGCTTTCTAAAGAGGGCGAATTACACAGGAGATATGCAAAACATGTCCGTGATGTCAGGGATGAGGTCATAAAAAATCTCGATGAGGATGTAAAGAAGACTGTAAGTGCCCTGAAGAAAAGCGGATTTGAGGTTCATGGTCCCTTCAATGCGACGGATGCTGTTGAGAAGGTTTACGAACTTCTTGACGGCGAGAAATTCCTTGTAAAATCAAAGAGCAAGGTCACGAAGGAGATAATGCTGACGGAAAAACTTGGGGGGAAGGGTGTCGAGATTGTTGAGACGGATATTGGTGACAGGGCGCTTCAGTTGTACAACAGATCCCGGAAGGGGGAAGGATTGCCTATAGAAAAACCGAGGCACACCTCCGGTCCGTGTATAGGTTTCAGCAGGTATGACTTCGCAAAGGTTCTGGAAAAGGCTTATGGCGTGAAATTGGAAGGCCTGAGTCCAGATGAACTTGCAATGAAGGAAATCGCACTTCTCAGGGAGGACGTTTCAAAGGCGGTTGCAAAATCGAAGATAGGTATAACCGGAGCAAACGCAATAACAATGGATGGTTCTGTTGTTCTGATGCACAACGAGGGAAATATCTCGAAGGTGTCAATGGTCTCGCAGCTTGATGGCAGTGTGACAAAACACATTATTATCACGAGTATTGAGAAGATATTACCAACGGTTCAGGACGCGATAACAAAGCTGAATGTCGAATCGCTGTATGCGACGGGCGCACGTCCGTCCTATATAGAGATTTTAACAGGTAAAAGCAAAACAGCAGACATAGAGCGTATTCTTTTTACAGGAGTTTACGGTCCTAAGGAGATCCATATCGTGCTTGTTGACGATTACAGGAGTAAAGCTGCAAAGAGCGAGTTTAAGGAAGTGCTGAGGTGCGTAAGTTGCGGTCGTTGCATTCTGAACTGTCCGACCTACAACTGCAGCGGTCCAGCTTTCGGATACAAAGGTTATCCAGGCGGAATAGGAACCATGTTCTGTGCGCTGAAATCGGGTGCGGAAACAGCGACCGAGAACGGTCTTTTCCTGTGCACGACGTGCGGAAACTGCAAGGTTGAATGTCCTGCGGAAATAGAAACGCACGAATTGATTCCGAAGCTGAGGGCGAATGCGGTGGAAAGTAGGGTTGTGCCAGAAACCAAAAAAATAGTAGAAGTTCTTGAAAAAAATGGGAACGTTTACGGTGAGGATAACGCAAAAAGACTGAGCAACATAAGGTTCAAGAACAGTAGGGATGCCGAATACCTGTTGTTCATTGGGTGTAATGCCGCTTTTAAGGATAATGACACCGCAAACACCGCGATAAAGCTGTTGGATAAAATCGGCGTGAAATACAGGATATTGGATGACGAGGGTTGTTGCGGCGAAATTCTCAAGTTGGTTGGTGAACTTGATGCGTTTAAAAAACTTACCAACGAAAACAGAAAGGCGTTTGAAAAAACAGGTTTGAAAAAAATAATCACGATATGCCCGAGCTGCTATGACACGCTGAAAAAGGAGTTTGGCGACAGGTACGAGGTTTTGCACATCACTGAGATTCTTGCTCAGAATAAAGACAGATTCAAACTCAAGAAAAAAAATGCAAAAGTCACGTATCACGACCCGTGCAGGCTTGGGCGATATAACGACATTTATGAACAGCCGAGGGAACTGATAAAAAGTGTCAATGGCGTCGAACTTGTGGAGCCGAAAAGAACGAAGGAAAGTTCGTGGTGCTGCGGCGGTGGCGGCGGGGTTTTGGGTTTGTTCCCGCTTCTTTCCATGAAGATTTCCGAGGACAGGTTTGGACAGCTCGATGAAACGAAGGCCGAGTACATTCTCACCTGCTGCTCTGGCTGCAAAGCAAACCTTGACAGAGCTGCCAGAAAAAACAAATCTGAAAAAAAGGTCATGAACCTTACGGAATTTCTTGTTGAAAATCTTGAAGAATGATGCAAAAGAATTTAGAGGCAATCGTGATTGAACTCTTGAGAAAAGCAGTCACCGACCTCCCGAAAGATGTCGAGGCCGCGTTGCGGAAAGCCTACAAGAAAGAGAAAGGAAAAATCGCAAGGATGCAGCTTGAGAACATTCTGAAAAATGTCGAGCTTGCGAGAAGGAAAAAAATTCCGATGTGTCAGGACACTGGTTTACCCGTATTTTTTATTAAATTCGGCTCGAAGTACGCAGGTATAAATTTTGAAGAAGTGTTAGAAGAAGTAGTAAAAAAAGCGACAACGAAAATCCCGCTAAGACCGAATGCGGTTGACCCAATAACGAGAAAAAATTCCGGGGACAACACCGGGCTGAACATGCCGGTTGTGCATTATGAGCTGGTTAATGATGAGGATTTTTTGGAAATCACGGTAATGACCAAGGGTACGGGCTCCGAAAACAAATCTGCTTTGGGAATTTTGTTGCCGACGTCTGGGGTTGAGGGAATAAAAAATTTTGTTTTGGAAACCGTGAAAAAAGCGGGTAGTGATCCGTGCCCGCCGATAATTGTGGGTGTAGGGATTGGAAGCAATGCCGATGGTGCTATGCTTCTTGCGAAAAAGGCACTTCTTCGAAAACTCGATGAAAAAAACAAAAATAAGAAAATCGCTGACCTTGAGGAAAAACTTTTAGGGGACATAAACAAACTAGGAATCGGACCGATGGGGCTTGGGGGTAACACGACGGCATTGGCAGTACAGATTGAAATCGGGGCGACGCATACCGGATCACTACCAGTCGCAGTGAACATACAGTGCTGGGCAGACCGGAGAGCGACTGCAAAACTTGAGAACGGAAAATGGAACGTGCGATAAAAAAACTGAAAATGCCACTGAAGCAGGGGGATATAAAAAAACTGAAGGCCGGCGATCTTGTCGTGATTAGCGGGACTATTTTAACTGCACGCGACAGGGCGCATGCAAGGATTCTGGATTTTCTTGAGAATGGAAAGAAACTGCCATTCGAACTTGATGATTCGGTAATTTATCATTGTGGTCCATTAATGAGAAAAGATAGGGGATGGGAGGTGGTGACTGCTGGACCGACAACAAGTTCGCGCATGAATAGGTTCACACCGAAACTTCTGGCTTTGAGTGGTGTCAGAGCGATTATAGGGAAGGGTGGAATGAATGATGATGTTGTAGGAAAGATGAGAAATCATGCGGTATATCTTGCTTTTACCGGCGGGTGCGCTGCACTTGCAGCGGAGAACATAAAAAAAGTCAAAGCGGTTCACTGGCTGGAGTTCGGAATTCCGGAGGCGGTCTGGGAGTTAGAAGTTGAAGAATTCGGACCGCTGCTCGTGGCGATAGATATGTATGGGAATAACCTTTACGACAAAATCAAAGCCTAAACTCCTGCTCTTTTTTTATCTCATCATACGAAAAAACCGGTCCATCAATGCAGACGTATTTGCTTCCGATGTTGCAGCGCCCGCACTTTCCGATTCCGCACTTCATCATACGCTCCAACGTAAAAATGATTTGATTTTCTGGAAACCCCATCTCGAGCAGTGCCTTAACAGTGAATTTTATCATTATCTCCGGGCCGCATATTACAGCATATGTTTTCTTTATGTCTGGTTTGATTTTTTTGAGTAGGTTAGGCACTACACCCACGTGTCCCGTCCAACCCTCAACTGCTTTGTCCACCGTTAGATGTACTTCGACATTCTTTCCGGTTCTCCACACCTCAAGTTCGTCCCTGAATACAAGATCCGCAGGAGTTCTTGCACCATAGAGGATATAAAGCTTACCAAAATCCTTGCGGTTGTTGAGCATGTAATTTATCAGCGAGCGCAACGGTGGCAAACCGATACCTCCGCCAACAAAAATCACGTCCTTCCCCCTCAGTTTCTCTATGGGAAAACCATTTCCATAAGGCCCGCGAATCCAGATTTTGTCGCCGACTGAAAGTTTATGAAGCTCGGAAGTTACGGAACCGACCTTTTTCACGCTTAATTCCATTTCCTTTTGGTTCGGTGTGGATGCAATGGATATCGGAGCTTCGCCAACTCCAAAAACCGAGACCTCTAGAAATTGGCCTGGTTTGTAATTTAAGTTTCCGCTATCCAAACTGAATTTCAACGTTACGACATCTGACGTTTCTTTTTTCACTTCCTTTATGGTCGCAGGTTGCGGAACGTACGGGTTTTTCATTTTTTCTGCACCTCGTTTATCACGTCAGGAATGCTTAAATCCACGGGGCAATGCCTCAAACACCTGCCGCACCCGGTACACGCCAACACTCCGTACTTCTTCGCAAAATAGTCGAACTTGTGATAGAACCTCTGCTTCACTCGGTTGGTTTTTTCCGCTCTTGGATTGTGGTCTAGCGCCATTCTCTGGAATTCCTTTCTCTGGCACGAATCCCAGCACCTTATTCTTTCACCATAATTTCCGAAAAGCGATGATTCATCAACAACGTCGAAACAATAGCATGTTGGACATAGGAATGAACACAACGAACATGAAACACATTTTTGTGACAATTCGCTCCAATAAGGGTCATTAAACATTTTTTCAAGCTTCTTTTCAATGTCTTTCGTATTTGCGGTTTTTGTTATTTTGTTCTTTAGTTTTTCTGAAATTTCCAATTTCAGTTTCTCGTCGTCTTTTGTGGATTTTTTGAATAGCCCGAAATTCAAAATTTCCTTTCCTTTGTCTGTCAAAACTTCGACAAAGTATTTGTCACCGATGTCCGTCAGGAACAAATCAAACCCTGTGCTTGTTGATGGCCCGATTCCAAAAGAGGTGCAGAAGCAGTAGGGGTCTGGATTAAGACACGCCATTCCAACAATTATTGTATTTTTTCGTTTAGTCAAAAAATATTCATCCTCGGGGTTTTCAGAGTATACCTTGTCCAGCAACAATAACGCCTGCATATCGCATGGTCTTACACCAAGTAGGAGTCTTTTTTCTTTTTCAGCCGGAATTTCGAATTCCAAAAGTTTGTTTTTTTCCTTGAATTTGAAAATTACCTCGTTTCTTGGAAGGAACAAATCTTTTATTAGAATCGGGGTATTACAAAAATCAAGGTCAATATCCTGTGCAGAACTAATTTTTTCAAATGATGAGAACGAAACATTTTTCACTGGGCCCATTACCGCGTAACTATTCATAAGGTTCTCAACAAATTTTTTGAAGTGTTTTTTGTCAATAGTGTACATCATGGTTCCTCGTCTATTTTGAAATCCATCAGCACGTTTTTCTCTTCAGGGTCAACGCCGGCCGAATATCCGAACACTTCTTTTACGTCTTTCTGCAACTTCCTATAGAGTTTTCTCAGGGGTATTCTAACCGGGCAAACACGCTCGCATTCCCCGCAATCTACGCACCTCCCGGTCGTATGATACGCCCGCACTAAATGGAACAGCCACCTGTCATTCTCGTCGCTGGAAACCAGTTCCGGATCCCGAGATTCCAAAACGCATTTCTCGCAGTAGCATATCGGGCAGACGTTCCTGCAGGCGAAACAACCGATACATTTTTCAAACTGTCCTTTCCAGAATTTTTTCTTGCCCTCTGCAGACATTTTTTCGATTTCTTTTACGTCCAGAAATTCGTCCTTTATTCTTTCTTTTGTTTCTTTTCCAATGAGAGTATCAAAGATTACCGGAATTTTGTATTCGCAGAACAAACACTTATCCAACAAAACGTCTTTTTTTGAAATTTTGTTTTTATGAATGAACAAATTTTCAATATCTTCTTTGACCTCGTCCCTGTTTGGATCAAATTTTATTTTTTGGAATAATTTCCCTGAATCAACGATGCCGTCACAACAGACGCCGATTATGCACAGATTTTCCCTTTCCACCTGTTTTGCCTTGAGCATCTCGACCAATGCACGTGAATCACAACCTTTCACGACGATTGCAGTTTTATTCTTGATGCCCTTGAGGTACGATGTGAGATTATTCGTACAGAACGAATTCCACACAAGTTCTTCGGTTTTGTTTTTGTCGCTGACGAATTTCGGCGTCGTTCTCGTGGAGTTTGAGCCCTTGGCATAACCGATAATCTGCTCGACCTTTTTGCTCTCCAAGAGCCCTCTTGCCTTTTTTCTCAACTCGTCCTGTTTATCCATTTTTTATAGGCCCTAACTCCCTAAGCTCATTTGTCATTTCTTTTACCAAGGCTGCGAACTTATTCCCTTCGGATGCGGAAACCCATTCAATCCTCAGCCGCTTTGGTTCTATCCCGACGTATTCGAGGAGTTTTTTTACCAATGCAATCCGTCTCCTGGTAAAGTAATTTCCTTTCACATAGTGACAGTCGCCGGGATGGCAACCAGCAATCAAGACACCGTCCGCCCCCTCATTGAAAGCTTTTAGTATTATTGTCGGATTAATGCGGCTTGAACACATGACCTTGATCACCCGCAGGTTTGGCGGATACTCCATTCTTGAGACTCCCGCGTTGTCTGCCCCTGCATATGAGCACCACCTGCACAAAAAACCCACAATCCTTGGTTCAAACTTTTCCATCCTTCAACAACGCCTTTAATTGCGATATTAACTGCTTATCCGTATAGTGCCGCTGCTGTATTGCCCCGGATAGGCACGTGGCGACACATGAACCGCAACCTTTGCAAACAATTTCGTCAACAACCGCCTTTCCGTCTTCATCCAGTGATATTGCATCATATGGGCAGACCAAGATGCAGGAACCGCATCCGCTGCATTTTTTGATGTCCACCCACGCGGTGATACTTTCCGCTTCTATCCTGTCCTTGTTGAGAAGGTTTAGCACACCGGCCGCCGCATTTCCAGCGGTTGCAACGGTGTCTGGGATGTCCTTTGGAAATTGTACGCATCCTGCAAGAAAAACTCCGTCTATGTTGGTTTCCGTGGGATGCAATTTGGGATGCGCTTCCGCCAAAAAACCGTCTGGACTCAGGCTGGCGTGGAGTTTCTGTGCCAAATCGCGGAGTTCTTTTGGCGGCCTCAAACCTGCTGCAAGAACAACAAGATCAATCTCGTTGTCGAGCAGGATTCCTGAATCGATGTCTTCAGCCAATATTCTTAGTCTGCTTTCTGCGGATTCCGTAATTTCTCCGGGTTTGCCGCGTATGAAAACGACTCCCTTGCTTCTGGCTTTTTCATAGAATTCCTCGAAGTTCTTTCCTGGAGTGCGCATATCCGTATAATAAACAAAAACCTCTGTTTCCGGATATTTTTCCTTTATCAGAAGTGCCTGTTTCACGGTGATCATGCAGCAAACCCTTGAGCAGTATGACGCGGTATTCTTGTCCCTCGAACCGACGCACTGTATAAACGCAACGCTCTGCGGCGATTTTCCGTCGCTTGGGCGTTTCAGTTTTCCGTCGGTCGGACCGCTCGCGTTTATCAATCTCTCAAAATCCAAATTCGAGATAACATTCGGGTAGCATTTGTAACCGTACTGTTTTTTCTCGGATGCATCAAATAGATCGAAACCTGTTGCAACAACTATTGCACCAGCCTTTAGCTCGATGACCTCCTCTTTTTGGTTGAAATCTATCGCCTTTCTTTCACAGGTTTTTTCGCAGATTCTGCATACGCCCTTGTTCAGATACAAACAATTGTTTTTGTCTATGAGATAACAATTCGGAACCGCCTGCGGGAATGGGATGTAAATCGCCTTCCTTTCGCTGAATCCGAAATTGAAATCGTCCTTGACTTTCGTGGGGCACTTCGCACTGCACGCGCCGCATGCAACGCACTTATCGGGATCAACGAAACGCGGACGTTTTTTTATCTTTACTCTGAAATCCCCAACGCTTCCGCTGATTTCAACAACGTCCGAATTTGCAAGGAGTTCTATGTTCGGGTTCTGCCTGACCTCGACCATCCTCGGCGACAGGATGCAGAGCGAACAATCCAAAGTCGGAAAAGTTTTATCGAGCATCGCCATGTGACCACCGATGCTCGGCTCCTTTTCGACCAGGTACGTTTTAACGCCGTTGTTAGCAAGGTAAAGCGCAGCGGAGATTCCCCCAATCCCGCCGCCGATTACAAGCGCGGATTTTTCAACGCTCTTGGTAGGTTTCTCCAGCGGCTCCAGCAGGGTTGCCCGCATCACAGCAGCCCTCACAAGGTCCTTCGCCTTTTCAGTGGCCTTTTCCGGCTCGTTGTGGTGAACCCACGAACACTGCTCGCGGATGTTCACCATCTCGAATAGATACGGATTCAAACCGGAACCCTCAAGAACCTTCTGGAATATGTGCTCGTGCAGCGACGGCGAACATGACGCGACGACAACGCGCTCCAGCTTGTGGTCCCTTATGTCCTTTGCTATCGAGCTCTGGCCGAGTTCGCTGCATGTGTATTTGTTGTACCTTGCAACAACGACCGGAGGAAGCGTCTTGGCATATTCGGTGACCTTTTTTACATCCACCACCCCACCAATGTTATGGCCACATTCGCAGATGTAAACGCCGGTTCTCGGATGTTTTTTCATTTCAGCCTCTCCAGCAATGAGTCAACCTTGACGCGGTTGATATCGAAACTTAGTTCCTCTTTCTTCAAGCCCAACGCCAATCCCAACAGCTGCGGATAATACAAGACCGGAATTCTGTATTCCGTTTCAAAATTCGATTCGATTTTTCTCTGGTTGACATCGTACATTATGCTGCAGAAGGGACATATCAGCACCATTGCGTCGGCCTTTGAATTTTTTACATCGTCAAGTTTCTCCTTTGAAAGTGTCAGCGCAATCTGTTCATTTATACCCAAAATTCCACCGCCGCAGCACTGTTTTTTCTTTCCATAGTCAACGGATTTCGCACCGGTTACCGCAACAAGTTCGTCAAGCGTCTTTGGCGCTTCAGGATCATCGAACTTCTTGTAGATTCTTGACGGCTTCAGGTAATGGCAACCGTAGTGAACCGCGACATTCAAAGCAAGCGGTTTTTTGATGTTTTTTCTGATCTTTTCGATCCCGACATCCTCGTACAGGACACGTGCGAAATGTTTTACAACAACTTTTCCGCTGTATGTCCTCCCAAGTTCTTTCAGTATGTTTTCCGCAATTTTTCTAAAGGCTTTGTTTTCTTTGAACTGCCTGTTTGCCTCCGTGAGAAATGAGGCGCACGCACTGCAAACCGTGCATACGTCCAATCCCTTTTCCTCTGCTATCGCAAGATTGTTGACCGCTATCGCAAGCGCACGCTCGTCGCTAAGTGCCTTCAAAGGGAAACCACAACAGCTGAACTCAGGAACATCTACAAGTTCCACACCCAACTTTTCAGCGACCTTTCGTGTCGAAAGCTCGTAGTTGAGTGCCCTTACCGGCGTGGTGCAACCAATGAAGAATGCGTATCTCATTTTTTATCAAGTATCTTTTTGATGTCGTCTGATTTTTTATCAATGATTGGAAGTCCTAGGCGTTCGCGTTTTTGATTTTCTAACTTGCCGACTTCGTAGGTCGTGCCACGTTCCTTGAGAACTTCGATCAACTTCACAAGTGATGGATGTACGATGCCATCTTCCACAGCGAGGTTTTTTATTGCATTTATGACTTCTGTAACGCGGACATCCTGGGGGCAACGCTCATAACACGAATAACAGTTGACGCACAACCATATGAAATCTTCCGAGAGAACATCTTTTGACCCGAGCAGCGCCCTTCTTATGATTTTTCTTGGGTTGTAGCGCTCGTCGATAAGCTGTATAGGACACGATGCACTGCACGTACCACACTGAAAACATGCTCCGAGATTTTCGCCGCCAAGATGTTCGATAACGCGGGACCTGAACGTAGTATCCAATTCTGTTTTTTTGTTAGAACTAATAGCCTTCAAATTTACACCACCTGTGGATTATGAGAGTAGTATAAAAGTTTTTAGCTATTAAATACGAATATTTGCGTCTAGTTTTCGCATCAATTCAGCAAAATTCGGGAACGTTACTCCGACGAATTCAGCATCGGATATTCTTGTCCTACCATCCGCACAAAGACCTGCAACCGCCAGTGCCATTACAATGCGATGGTCGCGCCATCCATCCACAGATGCCCCTTTCAGCTTTCCGCCATTGATGACAAAACCGTCTTTTCTCTCATCGATATCTGCGCCCATTTTCTTCAGCTCCGTTGCCATGGCCTTAATCCTGTCACACTCCTTCAGTCGCGCATGCTCCACATTTTTGATAACGGTTTTTCCTTTTGCCAACGAACCAAGAACTGCCATTATCGGAACCAGATCCGGCGACTGCGACAAATCGATGGTTATTCCTTTAAGATTTCCTGTTCCTTTTATTGAAACTTTGTCGGCACTGACCCTAGCCTGAGCACCCATCCTTTTTAAGATTTCAATTATTTTTTTATCTGCCTGTTTTGAATTCCTGAACAGGTTTGTGACAGTCACGTTTGATTTTGTCAACGCGGCTGCAGCAAGCAGAAAAGCGGCCGATGAATAATCGCATTCAACGGTGTATTTCACAGCAGAATATCTTTGCCCGGCTGGAATCGCGAATTTTTTATAATTCTTGTTTTCGATTTTTATTCCGAATTTTTTTAGGATGAGTAAGGTTAGATCTATGTACGGTCGTGATTTGAGTTCCGTCGTTATTTCGATCTCCACATCTTTCCGCGCAAGAGGTGACGCCATCAGCAGAGCGGAGATGAACTGCGAGCTTACGTCTCCCGGAATTTTGCACCTTCCGCCAATCAGCGGCCCCTTGACCATTACCGGCGGGCATCCGTTGGTTGAGTTTGATTGAACACCGAGCTGATTCAACGCATCCAGCAACGGCTGTATCGGTCTTCTTTGTATTGACTCGTCACCCGTGAGCGTTATCTCCTCATCGCACAGACTTGCAACCGCGGTCATCAGTCTTATTGTTGTTCCGGAATTTTTTGTATTCAGTGTTTCATGAGGATTCTTTATAATTCCACCTACACCCATAACCTCAAGTTCATTTTCTTTCTTTTTTATTTTAGCGCCAATCTTTTCACATATCTCGATGCACGCCTTTGTATCATCAGAAATCAACGGGTTTTTTATTATGGAAATTCCTTCAGCCAGTGCCGCTGCAACCACCGCCCTTATGGTGTAGCTTTTGCTTCCCGGAACGGACACGACGCCAGAAAGTTTTTCTGTTTTTTCGGACGTTAGAATCATTTTGATATTTTACCGACCATTCCCTTTGCCTTTTCGCGTTTTTTGTGATGCTCGACCAGGAATTTTTCCAGTCTCTCGGCACAATCCTTCTTGCACTCGCCGCACATTATTTTTCCGCTCCTGCATTCGCTGTATCTCTTTTCGAGTTCTTTGTCGTTTGGCATTAGATGATACAAAAAAATTTCGTATACAACGCAGTCTTCCGGAGTGCCACCGAGTTTTTTCTGTTCTTCAACGGTTGCACGTCCACCCGTTTTTGCAGACATGACTTTCTTTGCCTCAGTTTTCGGGTCACCACTCAGTGAGATATACGACTTTGAATTCGAAGAACTCATCTTGCCGCCCTGTATGCCCCGCATGAATTTATGGTAGGTTGCTGACGGAGGAATGAATTTCGCGTCCCTGAAGCGTGAGGCGACGTCCCTCGTCAAGCGCAGATGCGGGTCCTGGTCAACACCGACCGGCACAACGACCGGTTTTGGTCCACCAAGCTCGTTGAGTTGCGGGTGCAGGATGTCGCCGACCTGCTTCAGGGCAGAGATTATTTTGCCTGTCGTAAGTTCGCCATAGATGCCCTTAAGCTCATTAAACGTAACCTCCTTTGCAACCAGGTCACATAATCTGTAATACTCCTTTCTGTAATCCGACTGGAACCAGAACGTGACATTATCGGGCTTCAGACCAAGAGCAATATAGTTGATGAGGTATTCGTCTATAGCGATTTTCCTCGCCTCATTTAGAGGAACGTCCCTCATTAGGTAAGACTCAATGTCTGCCGAGCAAATGAAAATTTTTGCCCCTTTGTTCTGGAACCATATTATCTCGTCCGCAACCATCTTGTGCCCGAAGTGAAACTTTCCGGAGGGCATCAGACCGGTCATCATGGCGTAAGTTTTTTTGTTTTCGATGGCATCCGCGATTCTGCCGAAATCCCGGTGGCCGAAGATTACGCCCCTGCGGATGTAGAGAAGGTCGTCAAACCTCTTTTGGTATTTCTCAATCGGCTCCATGCCGAATTCGGTCATCAGTTTTTTGTAATCCGCTATTTCGTTTGACCCCCATGGGTCTATTCTTTGATTCATTTGAAACCTCCTATCTGCGAGCAGTGCCTGTCCAGCGTATTTATAGGATACGGCATCTCGACTCCATCTGGAATTTTTTCGATGTATCTTTTTCTGAAATCCGGCACCTGCATCTGGCATGTTAAGCGTTCGCATTTGTATTCCGGATGTTTTCTTATCCGGCCCCAGACTTTCTTTATGTTTTCCTTTGTCACGTTCCCGAACGACAGCGGCGTGAAATCGCAGGGGCAGACCTCGCCGGCTGCCGTGACGTGAACGTACGTTCTTCCGGATATGCATCCCGCAGCATCCGGGCCCTTTACGTAAGCCATGATGGAAACCCGAGAACCCTTTTTCCTTGAATTTAATTGGTGGTGCATGGTTATAAGTTTTTTGTTGTCGTTGGGAGTCAACATTATCCCCCTGTCAATGAATCTTCCAGTTGGAACCGCATCGAAGACCGTGACTTCATTTACGCCCCATTCTCCAGCCAGGTTTATTAGTTTCAAAAGTTTCCCGTTATTCAGGTTCTCGTGCGTTGCATAGGTCGAAATCCCGACCAGCAAGCCGGCTTCCTTTGCGTTTTTTATAGCATCCATCGCCTTGTCAAATAGTCCGGGAATTCCGCGGAGCTTATTATGCTCTTTTGGATCGGGACTGTCGATGCTTATCTGCACGGCCTGTAGACCCGCATCCTTCAGTTTTTTTGCCATTTTTTTGTCAAGGAAGTAGCCGGTGGTGAACATCTGTGTTATTGCCTTTTCCTTGTCAACGTGTTTTATCAGCTCGTATAAATCCTCGCGAAGCGTAGGCTCGCCACCGGTAAATGTAACGTTATAACAGCCCATTGCGAGCAGATCGTCTATGATTTTTTTCCAGACAGCGGTTGGAAGCTCCTTGCTCCTGTCTCGTCCGTATGCGCTACAGTGGATGCACTTGCACGGACATCTCTGTGTTATCGCAAGTGTCGCGGCTTCAGGAATGAATCTTCTCATCACGTTCTTTATCACGCGGGCTTTCATCACGCGCTTGAACGCCTTGCTCGGAATTGGGGGAACATACAGCGAGTAATAAAATTTGTCGTCAAATACCGCAGCCGGCTTTTCGTTGTTTATGTGGTCTGCGATTTTCTGAATCCGCGTGTTGAAAAATTTCGTCAACCCGCCTTTGACACCGACCCTCATAACGCCGTCGTCGAGCCTTGCGGTTACGTTTATCCCAGGTACCTTTAGGATTTCGTATTCCATTGTATGTATAAAGATGAAGTATTATAACTTTCTTCCATTAAATTAATAGTTATCTTTTTCTAGTGGAAAAATCGTTATACGCCCTTCATCGAATAATTCGCCACCCAAGTCGACACCATACCTTACCACATCTGCCGGTAGCGCCTCATTACATATTGAAACCCCATCCCAGTTCATATTCCGCCCGTGTTCCTTTAGTTGGTCAATAACCGCCTTGAATACTTCCTTTGCCTTTTCCTCTTTAACTCCAACACCAAAATGGTGATAGCAATAAGGCGGGCGCCTAGAAGCAGCACTCCCAAACGCTATTGATTCTGATTTCATATTTTCCCATGTCTCGCCAGCTTCATGAAGAACACCAACAACCATATCCTCATCTCTTACCACACTTAGTGGAATCTCATGTTCTCGATACCATGTAATCAGGTGGGGCTTTCCGAGTGGGATATACCATGCAACCTCTTCAGGATTTTTCCAGTCGAATTGTTCAAAAGTAAAATCACTGACCTCTTTCAGTTTTCCTAAGCCATGTGATATTGCGGCTTTTCCCCTAGCTCTGAATTTCATTCTCAAATTGTCTTAACAGAGTGTTCTTATCCTGCCTCAGTGTAACAGCGCCATCCCTGGCTCTTATCGCCTGTAGCAAATTAAACTTCCGTCTGGCATCCCTCTGCAGGTTAACCGCATACTCTGCTTTGGCTCTGTCAGAATCAGACTTTCTGACCGCAAAAACATCGATTTTGTTGGTTTTTTCAGTACCATGATATTCTAAAAACGCCCGCATGGCTTCGTCTGGTATTTCAACTTCCCCGACACATATCGTCTCGAATCCGAAACTCTGTGAAAGCCTGCTTAAATCTTTGACCCACTTATCTTCCTCCATAGGTTTCTTCTGAGCCCAGACAACTACGCCGGGGGTTTTGACAGCAACCAAACTCCTAAAGAAAAGTAAATCCCATTCCCGACTTATAAGTGGTTGGATATTGCCAAGTACCCCCGCTTGATATCTCAACGCTGAAGAATGGCCTCTTTCGAGCATATCTGCATAAACACGAAACTGCTCGGCATAAATCCTCTGTAATTGTTCATTAAATGTAGGTAATATATGGAACGCAAAGTCGGGTCTTCCATCAAATCTTCCAAGAGCTAGACGGTCACCCATACATACCTCCACATCAAATTCTCTACCGCTTGCGAAGCGTTCTCTTGCATGCTCAAGCTCCCTCGTGCTATCATCCAGAAGAACATAGGTGTAACTTCCAGTGCCCGCCTCTACACGTAAGTCCCATATGACATCGCCGAGAACGCCCCCACCACCTATATCCAAAACAACAGGACTTGGATGTTTTTGAACACCCGAAAGAGAGGCAATTTCCCTGTAAACCCCGCGCATCGAAGGATGTGAAGAAACGATTTCGTAAAAACTCCTACCCATACGTCTTTCTGTTTCTTCGATATCGCTCAATCCCCTGTCAACCAACTCTCTTACCCTTTGCCCCAACTCACCAGAGTATAAATCAGGCAGCTTAATCCCGCCAGCAGATTTGACCTTCTCCCTCATTTTATCTTTACAGCCTGCTCGTCTTTGTTTTGTAACGCTCCCGCATCGCATCCCACTCCTTGTCCAGTTTTATGTCGAACTGGTTTGCGAGTTTAAAGGTGAGGTATAATAGATCAGTCAGTTCCTCGGCAAGCCGTTCTTTATCTATTTCTTCCTTCTTGTAACCCCCTTCACGCATCACTTCCCTGGAAATTTCGCCGAGTTCCTCCAGCATGTGAAGAACAACGTGTTCTGCACTATCTTTGTCCCAGCCGTGTTTTTTGTCGTATTCCCGGACTTCTCGCTGCATTTTTGTTATATCCACTATTACATATAGGATGGCAAAAATAAAACCTCCAAAACTTGAAATCGAAACCGGAGTGGAAACCTACAAATCCACGGAAGAGGGAATAGGCGGACGCATAAAGCGGATTCCCGAAGATTTTGTTGTGAATGAAATACCCCTGGGAGCACAAATCAGCGAAGATGGCGAACACACGCACTTCACGCTCAAAAAAACCAACTGGGACACGCTCCGCGCGATAAAACAGATTTCGAGCGTTCTCGGCGTGAGCCAAAACCGCTTCGGCTTTGCAGGAACCAAGGACAAAAAAGCAGTGACAACGCAGCGCGTCTCCGCATGGAAGGTTCCGATTGAAAAATTACAGAGCCTAAGAATCAAGGATATTGAGCTTAGCGATTTTTCTTATTCTGATGTAAGAATAAATCTCGGCAACCTTAAGGGCAACAGATTCACGATAACTATAAGGAACATTGATTTGGGAAAAAAAGAAATCGAAACCCGCATAGAAAAAATATCAAAAGAGCTGAAATCCGGATTTCCGAATTTTTACGGAATTCAGAGGTTCGGGGTAACGCGGCCGATTACGCATCTTGTGGGCAAGGCGATATTGCAGAACGATTTCGAATCCGCTGTCATGATTTATCTTTCGGAGCAATTTGACGAAGAAGGGGAAGAATCCACAAGAGCAAGAAGGATTTTAGCCGAAAAAAAAGATTTCAAAGAAGCAGTGCGGATTTTCCCGAAGCACCTCGGCTATGAGAATGCCATGCTGAATCATCTTTTGAAAAACCCGAACGACTTTAAAGGCGCTCTAAAAAAACTGCCGAAAAACCTGAGCAGGATGTTCGTTCACGCTTATCAGTCGTACGTCTTCAACAGGGCGTTGAGCGAATATGTTGATAGGGAAATTGATGTCGAAAGACTTCCGCTGGTAGGGACAGAAATTCAAATTGATGAGATAAGTTCAAAAATCCTTGAAAAAGAAAAAATAAAACAAACAGATTTTGAAATTAAAGAGCTGCCGGAACTTAGTTCGAAAGGCGAATACCGGAATTGCTTTTCGTTTGCTGAAAATTTTAAAATTTTTAAAATCGAAAAAGACGAGTTGAACGACAAAAAGAATAAGGTGGTTTTGCAGTTCTCACTGGAAAGGGGGATGTATGCAACCGTTTTTCTCAGGGAGTTTATGAAGAACGAGTATTGGAAATAACATTTTTATTACCCTAGATTCGCATACTTAAGTGATGCCAACACTTCCGATAACATGGGAACTCATAGTAAGTTTATTCGCCATACTTGTTTCATTACTGGCAGTCATCTACTGGGTCAAAATTTACAGGCGGATTTATGTCGAACAACGGAGATTCAGTGGGTGGTACTGGCTGTTCATCGCAGCGCTTGCGGTTCTGCTATTCAACCTCGCGGGCATGGTTCTAATTTTCAGCACATCCGAAATAAAGATGGGCGGACTCGACAGGGTCATAAAGATTAATGCTGCTACTCTTGGATTGATAGAAACGATAAGCAGGACCATAATCGCTATCGCACTGACGGTAGGCGCATATCTCCTCTACGCCCCGATGAAGAAGGGCTTCAAGTACAGGATAATGCCCATCGTCCCGGTAACCGAGAGCCCGAGTAACGGTGAGCAGATATACAAACTCAGGAAAAGTTTGAGCTATCTTGTGGTCGAGGAAAAACCGGTTAAGAGCAATGAGGTGTTTCTCGACATGGTGACGCACGGTGCTGAGGGATTGTACATTACGAGGACACATCCGAAGAGGATAAGAGGATTATACGGTCTGCAGAAAACGCCGATAATATGGCTGAGCACGGAAAGAAGTGGTAAGGACATTATCGAACCGCGCGATTTGACCCAGTTAGCCCACACCATAAAGGACTTCATTTCGAAAACGAACAATGGTGTTGTGATGCTTGACGGTTTGGAATATCTAATAACGCAAAACACGTTCGATGATGTAATAAAGTTTGTCCAATCCCTAGACGATGCAATTTCTGAAAGCAAATCGCGGCTGATAATGCCTATCGACCCGTCGGCTATGGACGAAAAGCAGTTCCACCTTCTCGAACGGGAGATGACCGAGTTTAATGGCTGATTTGCGAGAGGATGTGCGCCTGCCTTAACGGTTCGGGTATTCTGAATCTGCAGAATTCCTTCACAAGTTTTAGAGTTGTTTCAAATGATATGTTGCTTCCCGGAGAGATGTAGATTGGTTTTGAATTCAACCCCAATGCGTAACCGGCCAATTTTTTGTTATAAAAAATTTTTGAATCCCTGACTTCGCCGAGGAGCAGTTTTTTTGCAACGCCGATTGTAGGCAAATCGAGAAGAACGCCGGCATGCGAAGCTATACCAATTCTGAGAGGATGCAGAATTCCATTCCCGTCAAGCATTAAAACCGTTGGCCTATTTTTTAATTTTTTTATCAGTTTCTGGATTACAGGGAACTCCCGATATGAAAGATATGTCGGGATATATGGGAAATTTACTTTTGTTTTTACTTTAATTTTTTCGATTATTTTTTTATTACCATAATCAAAAACCACGCATGCACCAACGGCTTCGGAATTTGAATACGAAACATCAATTCCCGCAATGGTTTCGATTTTTTCAAAGGAATCTTTCAGCTTCACCTTTCTAGCAAGTTTTTTCTGCTCTTCCCGCAATTCCTTCAGAATTGGTTTTGTTTTGAATTTCTTGAATATCGCATTTTCAAAATTTTGAATTTTGTTGTTTTTTATCGCGATGCCTTCCCTCTCGAGGAGTTTTATTTTCTCATCAACGCCACGGCTGTAGCCACCGATTTCTCCGTTTGAATGCACAACACGATGGCAGGGTACAACCACCGGCCTTGGATTTTGGTTCATTATCTGGCCTATTGCGCGTGACGCTCGGATGTCACCCAAAGCGGACGCTATTGCACCGTAGGTCGTTACCCTGCCTCTGGGAACTTGGAGCAGGATTCCATAAACGATTTTGTTGAGGTTCATCTTTAATTATCAATAAAAAGAATAAGAAAATATGGCAGATAAAAAACCCATCTTCGTTATCCAGAAACACAACGCACGAAAACTGCACTACGATTTCAGGCTAGAGATGGACAACATCCTGAAAAGCTGGGCCGTGCCAAAGGAACCGCCGACAGAGGAGGGAATAAAAAGATTGGCGGTTCAGGTCGAGGACCATGAGATTGGATACGAAAATTTCGAGGGCGAAATTCCCGAAGGTGAGTATGGGGCAGGAACTGTTGAGATTTGGGATAAAGGAACCTATGAGTTGGTAAAACGCGAAAAAGACCTGATAAAATTTATTTTGAATGGAAAGAGACTTAAGGGCGAGTATGTGCTGATAAGGTTCAAAAAAGCAGGCGATAAGGACTGGTTGTTTTTCAAGATGTGAATTAATAGTATAATACCAAATTTCTAAAGATGAAGGCGAAGGTAAGATTACACGAAATCGAAACCGGAAAACCTATCATTGTTTTGAATGAGGAGGACATGGAAGAACTTGGCATTCATTTGTCCGACCGTGTGCGGTTGTCCAGCAATGGTAAAAACGCAACAGCAATCGTCGATGCCACTACTACTTTTGTGAAGCAGGGAGAGATTGCGATTTTCGAGGATGTTAAAAAAACGCTGGATGTGAACGATGGCGATGTGGTTGAGGTAAAGGCGGCTAGCAGACCAAAAACTGTGGAATTCATAAAGAAACGCCTTGACGGAAAACCACTGCATGGTCATGAGATAAGGGCGATAATCCAGGATGTCGTGGACAACAATCTCACGGACATCGAGCTGAGTTCGTTCATAACAAGCGCCTACATGAATCCGTACACGATGGACGAGGTTGTAGCGATAACCAACGCGATGGTCGAAACCGGAGAGCAGATAGACTTCGGTGACGACATCGTTGACAAGCACTGTGTCGGTGGCGTCGCGGGCAACCGCACAACGATGATTGTGGTGCCGATACTCACTGCCGCCGGGCTTACAATGCCGAAAACCTCATCAAGAGCTATAACATCACCTGCGGGAACTGCAGACACGATGGAGGTTCTGGCAAAGGTCGAGTTTGGTATAGAGGAACTGAAGGAAATCGTTGCAAAGACAAAGGGGTGTGTAATCTGGGGCGGTGCAGTCAATCTTGCTCCGGCAGACGACAAGATAATAAAAGTGGAATATCCACTATCGATGGACCCCGAAGGACAGGTTTTGGCATCGGTCATGGCAAAGAAGAAGTCCGTCGGTTCCGACTACGTGGTCGTGGATATCCCTGTTGGTAGGGGTGCGAAGTTTACGGATATGGAGATGGCCAACAGGCTGGCGCACAAGTTCATAGAACTTGGGCAGCGACTGGATATCGCGGTGAAATGCCTTGTAACGGACGGAAACGAACCGATCGGTGATGGTATAGGTCCTGCCCTTGAAGCCCGGGATGTTCTCTGGTCCTTGGAGGGTAAAGGTCCATCGGATTTAGTCAACAAATCGCTGGACATTGCAGGTATGCTCATGGAACTTTCAGGAAAGGCGCCGAAGGGCAAGGGAAGGACAATCGCAGAAGATATACTGCAGTCGGGAAAGGCTATGAAAAAAATGCGCGAGATAATTGAGGCACAGGGCGGTAATCCGAAAGTGAGAGTAAATGACATTGAGATCGGTGACAAAACGTACGATGTTCTGGCTTACAAAGAGGGCACAGTAAAACACATACACAATAAATTCATATCCAAGGTAGCGAGGGCTGCGGGCGCACCAAAGGATACATGTGCCGGCATTTACCTGAATGTTGGGATAGGTGACTCCGTGAAAAAAGATGACAAGCTGTTCACGATATATTCCAAAAATGAAGGCAAACTGGAAGATGCAATCAAACTGAACGAGCAGTTAACCCCAGTAAACATAGGCGGAGTCATACTGCAGGAAATTGAAGATTAAACTACATGGCCTCTTTTGTCGTTGCATCCACCAGTTTCCTGATTTCGTCCTCGATTTTTTCAGGCAGGCCCATTATTCTGACATCAAGGAAACCCCGAACAATCAGTGCGGTTGCTTCCTCTTCATTCAAGCCACGCGCTCTGAGATAATTTATTTCCTTGTCTGCGATTTTTCCGACAGCCGCCTCGTGTGATAAATCCACGCCCTCTTTTCGACCTATAAGTTCGGGTATTGAATGTATGTAAGCGTTATCGCTCAACAACAAACCGCGGCATTCGAGATGCGCCTTTCCGGTCTTTACGTTTCCTTCGAGCATTCCGCGCGCTATGACACCCGAAGAATCCCTTCCTATGACCCTTGAAACGACCTCGCCCCTGCTGTTTTCGCCGTTCAGCACAATCTTGGAGCCGATGTCAACGTTCGTGTTTCTGGTTGCGTGTATTATCGAGTTCAACCTCGCTACCGAGTTCTTACCATTACAAAAAACCGCAGGATACATCTGAAGGCTCCTCACAGGATTCAGCAGTATGTAATTGGATGCGAAGGTTGCGTTATCGTCAACTAGCGCTACGGTCCTCGGGCGCACGTCCGCATTGTCGTTCCACCGGTGTATCATCGTGAACGTGAGCTTTGCGTTTTTCCTGATGAAGAACTCCGAAATCCCGATATGCAGTGCGCGCTCAACGCCCTGGTGCAAAGTGCAGCCGGTTATTATCTGCGCTTTGGAATTCTCTTCCGCGATTATGATGTTGTGTACGTTCTGGTTGAAGTTACGCTGCGCGATGAACAGGCAGGACTGCAGGGGAAAGGTGACCTTCGCACCCTTGAGAATCCTGAAGAAATACCCGTCGTCAAATTCAAGTTCTGCCCTTGCGGTGTATTTGTCGGCCGTGACATCAACCGCCTTCCAGTAATAATCTCTAAGCCAAGGGTATTTTTTGAGAGCGTCTTTTACTGTCATCACCTCCACCTGCCCCTCAAACTTTTCGTTTACCTTACTGAGCATGGCGGAATGGTCAATCTGGAAAAACGAACCTGCACGCTCCTTTTCCCTTATTCCTGTCTCGTAAGCCGATTTTAAAATATCGTGGGGAATTCTAGAAAGTTCCGATACCCTGCTTCTTTTCTTTGCCTTCCTCCCGTAAACCCTTAGGTCAAGGTCCTCCCCAAATTTCGCCTTCTTGTTCAAGGCTTCTCGAATTTCCTGCATTTTACACACTTCCTGTAACCGCTTTTTACGATTTTTTCAAGTATGGATTTCGGCCTGCCGGAGCAGTGTATCTGCCCGTCAACCATGACGCACGCACGCTTTGCATTCAGGTAATCAAGAATGTAACCCTGGTGCGTTATCACGAATGCTGAGTTTCTTGTTTTTGCAACATAACTCTGGATTTCCTTACCTATGCGTTTTAAACTCTCTATGTCCACTCCGGAATCCGGCTCGTCCAGGAGCAACAGTTTTGGTTTCTGGAACATAAGCTGTAAGAGTTCCGCTCTCTTGCGCTCACCACCCGAAAACCCGAGGTTCACGTCCCTGTCCAGAAAATCAGCAAGGTTGAACCGCCGGATGAGATTCATCTCGCTCTCGTTAAACCCGTCTTTTGGATTCTTGCCCGAGCAAATCTTCAGCATGCCCCCAAGTTTTATGCCCCGGATTTCCGGCGGGTTCTGGAACGCGATGCCAAGCCCAAGCTTTGCACGCTCGTTTATTTCAAGATTCGTTATGTCTTTCTTGTCAAGCAGAATTCTTCCGGATGTTACATCATAACCCGGAAACCCCGCAATCGCAAGCATCAGCGTTGTTTTTCCGCTGCCGTTCGGGCCGAACATCACGTGGGTTTCGCCCTTCGGAATTTTCAGGCTCACCCCCTTCAGAATTTCCTTTCCTTCGACCCTGACGTGCAAATCCTTAACCTCAAGCATTTTAGTAGAAGAAATGGTTGCAGCTATATTTAAATTAGTTAGTTTCCATGTGGAAAGTTTATGTTTTAGTATGATTAAGTATTATTGAATACAATGATAGAAAACGTATCCGAAGAGGAGCTTGAAGCGATTCTTGAAACATTGCCCGTAGAGGTGTCATTCGTCAACAAAAAAGACGAGGTGAGATACTTCAACAAGGGTATGAAGAGGATTTTCCCAAGACCGTCATCAGTAATGGGCAAAAAAGTCCAGAACTGCCACCCGCCGAAAAGCCTCGATAAGGTTATGCGGATCATAAACGATTTCAAAGCCGGAAAAAGGGACAATGCGGAATTCTGGATTGACCTGCGCAGAAGAAAAATTTACATAAGGTACTTCGCAGTAAGGAACGAAAAGGGCGAATACCTTGGCTGTCTTGAGGTTTCGCAGGACATCACGGACATTCAGAAACTTGAGGGCGAAAAGAGGCTGCTGGATTGATCACTCATGCTTTGAATTTTTTTTCTATTTCGTCTTTAATCGGCAATTGACCTGCAAGTTATGTTTATATATTAGTTATACAAAATAGTTATATGGTGATATCATGGTTCACATAACAGCAGAAGTAAAGAGATGGGGGAACTCATTAGGGATAATACTGCCTGCCCAAGTATCCAAAAAAATAGAACTTAAAGTTGGGGAAAAAGTTGAATTGGATATAGGAAAGAGACACTTTGTCGATGGTTTTGGTTTGTTAAAGGGTTCTAAATCTTTCAGTGAGGAAAAAGAAACCCACAAAAAATTCTAATAGAATGTTGTACATTATAGACACTTACGCGTGGGTTGAATACCTCATTGGTAGCAAAAAAGGGGGGAACGTCAAAAAGGTGCTCAACGACAGAAAAAATCAGTTTATAACCCTGAGCTGCTGCCTTGGAGAACTGCGAGGTTGGTGCCTCAAGGAAAAAAACGATTTCAACAAGGTTTATTATGTGGTAAGAAGCAATTCTGGCATAGAAGAAATTCATACAAATGACTGGGTCCGAGCCGCAGAAATACGGCACGAAAAAAGAGCCAATATTGAGGATTTTGGGTTTATCGATTCGTTAATTCTGACAAAACAGGAAAAGTACAAATGTGAAGTTATAAGCGGCGATAAACATTTCAGGGGTTTGAGAAATGTTGTGTACGTCGGAGATTAATTACTTGAAACCTCTCCGATTTCCATTTTCACGAATTTTATGACATCTCTAAAGCTTTTCTAAGCCATGGGGTTTTTTCGATGGTTGTTTGTATGTACTCCTGGAGAGGAGCATCGAAACTCGGAATTAATTCGTGTATATCCTGGACCAAAGTGGCTATTTTAGCATCTGTCTCAGCGATTCTTTCAGGGTCATGTCCGATTGCATGTTGAGTATCTTGAGGTTGCCCTGTTCTGAAACCAAAGAACCTTCGTACCCTGTCCGTAAAACTCGGACGCGAGTGTTTTCTTGCAGAACGACGTAAACGCTCCGAAGTTGTGACAGCTCGCTCCAGAGCCCTAACGTCGCCTTCCAGTTTAAACGCATCCTCCAGATGGTCTTCGGAGTAAGACTCGAGCTTTTGGTATCTCTGCGTTCTCCAACAAAAACGCGATAAGGATGGCAACTCACTGACGGGTTGCAAACCAAAGAGCAGAGGTAAAAACAACTTTTCGTCAGAATCCATAAAACATCCAATCGGCAACCTACTTAATAACCGTGACTTCCAACTTGGGTTATGCCCTCCGTGAACTAAGCCAAAAGCCTGTTCAACATGTAGTCCACAGACTCGGGCACAACATCAAGCGCATCACGCCCATAATGATATTTTAAGGTCCTATCCTCCCTTTCCCCGCGCCTTCTGAAAGTGATGTCAAAGGTTTGGTCCTGAGTATTTTCTCCTGATGAGATTATAGTATACTTAAGTTCCCTCATGCGTTCTAGGGTAGGTTCAAGTAGGTTTCTGTGACCTTCGCCCAAATCGGCTAAAAAATAATTCCTTGCATTGACGAAATCCACAAATGCGATTGTATCATCGCCTACGCCGGGGTAAAATGCTGTTTCGAATAGTCGGGGGGAATGAATGCGTCGCTTCTCTACTTCGTGCAGCCCACCCAAGCCCTGGCCAGCTGTCAAAGAAGGGGGCGTTTTGTATCTCATGTATAACTACAGGATATGCAAGAATAAATCACTTGAAAACCTCTCCGGTCTCCATGGACCATAACAGCAAATCCAGTTCATCCATCGGAATCCCAATTTCTTCGGAAAATTTTCTCATTCTTTCTTCTATTTCAAAATATTTCTTTTTTGAGAATGATTTTGGAATTTCAGGAATAACATTAAATTTTTTCAAATTTTTTAGTATATGAACATCAAGAATCGCAAGGTTTTTTCCATAACCGATATTCCTGAGGAAGTGGCTCGCTTCCTTGTACCCTATACCTTTGACGTTTTTCACAAGCCAGTCGCGCGTCGCGGGAATGTTTTCTTTATCAATCCACTTTTTTATTTTTAATTTTTGATTATGGGAAAAAATTTTTCTCGCTTCAACGATGTATGAGGATTTGTTATTCGGAAACCTCACGCCATGCAGGTATTTTCTTATTTTTTCTTTATTTCCTGCATAGAGAACTCCGGAATTTACCAGTTTCCTTATCGCGGCATCGCAGACCTTCGCCTTCGACTGCGGGGTGCAGATGCAAAAGCACAACTCGGCAAAGATTTTTTTGTCGTTGGATTTGCCAAGTTTTTTGAACTCATCCAAACGAGAGCGAATTTCCTTTTTTCGGATTTTATAATTATTTTTTAGTTCTTCCATAGTGCTCACACAAATTTGTCAAATGACAAATATCGCACTTCGGACCTATCGGCCTGCACATGCTCTGCCCGAACCTCACGAAAAGTTCGTTGTACATGAGCCAGTATTTTTTCGGTACCGTTTTTGTAAGCTTGAGTTCCGTCTGCTCCGGGGTTTTTGTTTTCACAATGCCGAGGCGATTTGAAATCCTGTGCACGTGGGTATCAACGGGAATTGCCTTTTTCCCGAAACCGTAAACGAGAACGCAGTTTGCTGTTTTTCTTCCGACCCCGGGAAGTGCAAGGAGTTTATCAAAGTCGGCAGGAACTTTTCCCCCGTATTTCTTGTTTATTATTTTTGAAACTTCCCTTATCCGTTTTGCCTTTGTTTTATAGAAACCCGATGGTTTTATAAGTTTTTCTATTTTTTTCAGAGGGGCGGATGCGATTTTTTCCGGGGTGTCGTATTTTCTGAACAGCTGTTCCGAGGCTTTTTCCGTGTTCTCGTCGCGCGTGCGCTGTGACAAAATCGTGGCTATGAGAACTTCGAATGGCTTTTCGCAGCCGGCAAAATTGTTTATCGGGTAAATCCTGTGCAGTTTTTTTATTGTTGCATCAATCTTACTGGCCATTTTAATAATCAATCCTAAGAGATAACGTGGATTCATTCATAAACGAGTTTGTAAGGTCGAATATTGAGATTATTGGGAAGTTAGTAATAAGCGTCTTTGTTCTTATTATAGCGAATCTGTTGGCAAGGTACATCAAAGGAATCATAAAAAAAGCGGACGACCATCTGGATGCGATAACGCTCTCGGAACACTCGCTCAGGCTGACGAGCAATGCTGCAAAATATGCCATTTACGCATGCGCGTTTACAGTGATTATCGTGATTTTTGACTTAACGCCGATTCTGTACCCGCTACTGACGGGCGGTGCGATACTTGGTTTTGCCATAGGTTATGCATCAAAGGAGGTTTTGTCGAACATGCTTTCCGGGATTATGCTGGCAGTTGACAAGCACTTTAGGGTTGGCGACCAAGTGAGGGTTGCTGGCGTTGAAGGTATCGTCAGAGACATAAAGTTAAGGGTAACGAGAATAAGAACGTTCGATGGTCTCGATGTATGGGTTCCGAATTCTATGATAACGTCACAGTCCATAACGAACTATACCGTCAAAAAACGCCGCATCGAAATTCCGCTGGTCGTAAACTATCAGTCCGACCTGAAAAAAGTGATAGGAACAATTAAAAAAATAACCGACGCGAATGAGCTGATTCTGCAAAATCCGAAACCTGCAATAACGCTGAGAGACATAAAGAGCAACATAAATCTGGAACTTTACGTATGGGTGAACGCGGATGATTACGATAAGGTTTCAGACGGGTTGAAGGAAAAAATCGTGGAGGAGTTCATAAAAAACGACATCAGGATAAGCGCATGATTACTTTCTCGCCAGCATCGTCCTCAGGGTTCCGGCCGCGTCCTCCGCATGGTTCGCAATGCCATCCGTCCTGTTTATCAGCTCCATCATGTAGAACAGCGTGACCGGATCAAACCTGTCCTCTATTTTGAAGAGCCTCCGCATAAGCGCGACCTTCAGCTGGTCGGCCTCGCCCTCCTTGCGGTTCACCTCCTCAAGCAGCTTCCATGCGTTATCGAGCTCTTTTTTTCCGAATGAGGTTTCAATCAGGTCTTTGAACTCGGAGGATGCAACTTCGAGCTTGTCTACAGCCCCGATAACGGTATCCACGAATTTTATAAGGTTTACTTTCAACTCCTCCGGAACCTTCGTTTTTCTGAGCTGCAGAAGAAGCGCCACGTCTTCGGCATGATCGGCTATCTCGTCCTGCTCGTGCAAAAAGACAAGAAGGTCCGAACGTTCAATCGGCATGAAAACACCGTGCGGCAGGTTCTGCCTTATATTCACCTTTATCTGGTCCGCGTCTGCCTCCAGCTTTATCACCGCATCAGCGAGTTTTTCCGCATCCCTGAAGTTGCCTTTAAGGTATGCATCCACCATTGGTTTCAGCCCGTCAACGCATTCCTTCACCTTGAGCGTGTGCTCGTGCAGCGGTTTGAAAGGCGACTTTGCAAACAGGTCCGCTATTGTCCTTATGTACGGCATTTTATAGGATATTACCCAAAGTCAGGTAAATAAATACTGTGAGCATGGCCGAAACCGGAAGTGTCAGAAGCCATGACGTGATTATCCTGCGTACAACCCCGAGGTCAAGGGCCTCCATACCACCAGCAGCCCCGACACCCACGATAGCTCCGACGATGGTGTGTGATGTCGATATTGGTAAGCCAAGCCTTGAGCACACAAGAACCGTGGTTGCTGTTCCGAACTCGGCAGCAAAGCCGCGGGTCGGTGTGATGTCCGTTATCTTCCTGCCTATGGTTGCCATCACCCGGTAGCCCCACGTCATCATTCCGATCGCTATGCCCAAGCCGCCAAACGTTAAAAGACCGAGGGGAACTTCTGTTTTCGTGCTTATGACACCTGTTTTTACAACCGAAAATATTGTAGCCACCGGACCAATGGCATTGGCAACGTCGTTTGCGCCGTGCGCGAATGCCATGTAACATGCGGTAAGAATCTGGACGTAGTTGAATATGTGTTCTACTGATTCGTAGGATGCGGAGTTTTTTTGTTTTTTATGGGAGAGGTATTTTTTCAGCAGGATGTAGCTTGTCAGAGCAGCAACTGTTCCAACAACAAAAGCCATGAGGTGAGGGTTTATGCCAAGATTAACAATGTCTGTGAACACCGCAACTGAGATTATCCCAAAAACAAGAAAAACAAAAAAAGGCACAAACCTGGCTGCAGATTCCGCAGGGTTTTTCGAATTCAGGACGAATTTCCTGACGACCATGAAAACGAGGAACGCGACCACTGCTCCAGATATTGGGGATAAAACCCAGCTTGAGACTATGGTTATTACTTTCGACATGTTTACGGAGGAATAACCCGCAGTTATCAGGCCGAACCCTATCATCGCACCGACTATGGAATGAGTTGTGGATATTGGCAACCCGTAGTAGGTTGAAACCGTGACCCATAACCCTGCAGCAATCAGCGCTGACAACGCACCGATCATCATGACATGCGGATTGCCGGAAAATCTTTCAATGTCCACTATCCCCCTGCATACGGTTTCCGTGACATGGCCCCCGACCAAAATTGCGCCTACGATGGTGAGCACAGAGGCAACAAGGACTGCCCTTCTTATCGTTAAGGCACCACTACCGACAGAAGTCCCCATGGAGTTAGCGAGGTCGTTCGCACCGATGTTCCACGCCATATAGAACCCCGTAAGACCAGCCAGCAGCAGAATGATGGTCGTTGGATCCAATTTAAGATATTTATAGTGAGTTTAATAATTAACCTACCAATTGTATGAGTAGGTATTACCTGATAAGATGAACCGAGAGCGCATAACTATAACACTCCGCGATGATATGCTGAAGCGCGTTGACGAGATGATTGACGGCATTAAGGTCAGAAACAGGTCGCATGCGATTGAAATTATTCTGGCAAGGATTTTAAGCAAAAAAGTAACCAAGGCTTTCATACTTGCGGGTGGAAAGGGAACACGGATGCGCCCATTCACGTATGAAATGCCGAAGCCTATGATTCCCGTACAGGGTCGCCCTCTTCTCGAACACATAATAGACCTGCTCAGGAAATACGACGTTAGGGATGTGATAATATCGCTTGGATATCTGGGCGACAGGATACAGGAATACTTTGGTAATGGTTCTAAATTCGGGGTAAAGATAACCTATGTAAAGGAGGATAACGGTCTGGGAACCGCAGGTCCGCTGAACCTTGCAAAAAACCTTCTGAACGAGCCTTTTCTAATGCTGAACGGCGATGTTCTCATGGATATCGACCTGGACGATTTTATAGAATTCCACTACAAGAATCACGGATTGTGCACGATAGCTCTGACCGCGGTCGAGGATCCGTCACGCTTTGGGGTTGCGCGTCTGCGTGGCGAGCAGATTCTCGAGTTCATTGAAAAGCCAAGGAAAGGAACGGAAAGTTCAAACCTGATAAACGCCGGCGTTTACCTTCTTGAGCCGGAAGTTCTGAATTACATACCTAAGGGTAGGACCATGATGGAAACCGACGTCTTCCCGAAACTGGCAAAGGAAAACCAACTTTTTGGTTACCCGTTCGACGGGCAGTGGCTTGACACCGGAACCTACGAGGCCTATGAAAGGGCGATAAAGACGTGGAAGGGCGTACATTAATCAAAATGTCAATCTTCCGTGCTTACGATATTCGCGGAATTTTTGGTCAGGATTTGACTCCCGAGATTGCTGAAAAAATCGGCAAGGCCTTTGGGACTTACCTCGGCAAAGGAACCGTAGCAGTCGGGCGAGACAACCGGCTGAGTTCCGACGAGCTGTTCAAGGCGCTTGCAGAAGGGATTGCGTCAACAGGGGTTAATGTTGTTGACATCGGCACCGTCCCCACGCCGCTTCTCTATTTCTCGATATACCACTACAAGCGCGATGGCGGCGTCATGATTACCGGTTCGCACAACCCGCCGCAGTACAACGGCTTCAAGTTGTGCAAAGGTAAAAAAACCCTCGCTGGTGATGAGATACAAGAGATAAGGAAAATTTTTGAGAAGGGAAAGTTTAAGCTGGGGGAGGGAAGAATTGAACGGCAGAATGTTATTGATGATTATGTAAATTTTATTGTTAAAAAAATCAAGTTAAGTAAAAAAATAAAGGTCGTGGTTGATGCCGGCAATGGAACCGGAGGAATTGTCAGTCCCGGATTGTTGAGAAACGTCGGCTGCGATGTTGTGGAGCTGAACTGTAAACCGGACGGGAATTTTCCGAAGCATCATCCAGACCCGACGGTTGACAGGAACCTTGATGAACTCATCGCAACGGTGCGGAAGGAACATGCGGATTTTGGGATTGCATACGACGGCGATGCGGACAGGCTGGGTGTTGTGGACGATGCGGGCAGAATTGTCCGGGGTGACCAGCTCATGATTTTTTTCTCGATGGACATTTTGAAGAAAAAACACGGCGCAAAAATCATATGCGAGGTAAAGTGCTCCCAGGGCCTGATGGAGGACGTGAAAAAACACGGAGGCGTTCCTATAATTTACAGAACGGGACATTCGTTCATAAAGAAAAAGATGCAGGAGGAAAATGCCCTGCTTGCGGGCGAGATGTCAGGGCACTTCTTCTTTGCGGATGATTACTACGGTTATGACGATGGCATATACGCGAGTGCGAGACTTGCGAAGCTGCTTTCCAATTCGGGTGAACGGCTTTCGGCCCTAGTTGACGAACTGCCGAAGTACTACTCAACTCCAGAAATACGGGTGCATTGTCCGGAAGATGAAAAGTTTAAGATCGTGGAAAATATGAAAGAAAAGTTCGAGAAGAAATATGATGTCATAGGCATAGACGGCGCCCGGGTGGAATTCGGCGACGGCTGGGGTCTTGTCCGGGCATCAAACACGGAACCCGCGCTCATACTGAGATTCGAGGCAACAAGCGAAAAAAAGTTGCAGGAGATAAAAAAGGTGTTTTCCGATGCTCTTAAGGAATTCCCGTTCCTGAAACTTGAATTTTAATTAATAAACAGAATATATGATGCAGAATGGACAACGTTGTCGTGAAGGTACTGAAAAAACCGAAACTCAAGAACCCTATACTTGTCGAGGGTCTGCCAGGGATAGGACTGGTCGGAAAGCTTGCAGGTGACCATCTCACGGACGAGTTGAAGGCTGAAAAATTTGTAGAAATATATTCACCGTTCTTCCCGCCGCAGGTCAACATCCAGAGAGACGGAACCGTAAAGCTGGTCAACAACGAACTGCACTACTGGATCGGCAAGAAGAACGACCTGATACTGCTGACCGGTGATTTCCAGGGGATAACTCCAGACTCACAATACCATCTTGCCGAGACGATGGCAGGTATCGCAACGGAGTATGGCGTTAAAAGGATGTTCACGCTCGGCGGCCTCGGAACCGGAAACATAACTCAAACCCCAAAGGTTTACGGAGCTGCGACAAGCAGGAAACTGGTCGAGGAACTGAAGGGTTATGGAGTGATCTTCCAGGGCAGCGGGGCCATTTTCGGTGCTTCGGGACTATTGCTCGGGCTCGGCATACAGAAGGGCATTGAAGCCGCATGCCTTATGGGCGAAACCCACGGCCAGATAATCGATGCAAAATCCGCTGAAGCGGTTTTGAGGGTGCTCACCAAGATACTCGGCGTAGAGATTGACATGACGAAGCTGGATAAAAAGGCGAAAGAAACGGAAAAGCAGATAGGCGAAATCACAAAGATGGTTAGCGCTCAACAGAAAATGCTCGAGCGCGAACAGGAGTTCATGAACGAACCGCCGAGTTATATAAGGTAGGAAAGTTGGACCTCCGTGAATACAACGCTGATTTTCATATACACTCGAAGTATTCTGGCGGCTGCTCAAGCAACATGGAGTTGCCGTTGATTGCAAAGCAGGCCGAACTTAAGGGATTGCAGATTGTCGGGACCGGTGATTCTTTAAACCCGAAGTGGATTGCACACATCAGGGAAAACTGCCACGAGGAAACGGGCGGGATTTATAAAGTTAAGAACTCGAAGACGGACTTTCTGATAACGACGGAGGTTGAGGACTGCAAGAGGGTGCACCACCTCATAATCTTCCCATCACTCGGTTCTGCCGAGGACCTCAGCGAGATATTTGCAAGGTATTCGGAGGACATAAAAATCGACGGCAGGCCGCACCTGAAACTGAACGGCGAGGAAATCGTTGATTATGTAAAATCCGTCGGCGGGATGATTGGACCGTCTCACGCCTTTACGCCATGGACAGCCATATACAAGGAATACAATTCGCTCACTGAATGTTACGGGAAAAACGTCAAGGACGTGCGATTTCTCGAACTTGGACTAAGCGCTGACACGTACATGGCGGACAGGATAAATGAGCTGCAGGAAATCACTTTCATGACGAACTCCGATGCGCACTCGCCCTGGCCGAACCGCCTCGGCAGGGAGTTCAACAGGATTCTCGTTGGTGAGCTGAGCTTTGATGAGATAAGAAAGGCGATAACCGGCAGGGACAGACGGGGGTTTATTCTGAATGTTGGCTTAAACCCCAGGGAGGGCAAGTACCACCTCACGGCCTGCAGCAGGTGCTACCTGAAGTTTAAGATAGAGGACGCGAAAGCTGTATCCTGGAGATGTCCGGAGTGCAAGGGAACGATAAAGAAGGGCGTTGACGACAGGATAAACGAACTTGCGTCCTGGGACAAACCGCACCACCCGCACAACCGGCCGAAATACATACACATAATCCCGCTGGCCGAAGTTATTTCACTTGCCCTTGGCATTCACGGGACGGAAACGAAAAAAGTCAGGGAAAAATGGGAATCGCTCGTCGAATCCCTTGTAACCGAGATTAATGTCCTCGTGGATGCAGACATCGAAGACGTAAAGGCAGTGGACCCAGCAATCGGCCGCGTCATTGAAAAGTTTAGAACCGGTCAGATTGAGTACATTGCAGGAGGCGGCGGGCAGTACGGAAAGCCAACGCTGAAAACCGAAAAAGACAGGTACTGGGGATACGGACAGAAGACGCTGGGGGAGTTTTAGTTGAATTTGCAAAGCAAATTCTTTTGTTTTGTTTCTTTCTTTTTCATCATTTTAAGAGGTCGTTTTTCTCCCTCTTAAAAAATTTGGATGGAAAATTTGACATCCAAATTACGTTTTTCTTTCTTTTCTAAAGAAGGAAAAAGGTTGGGCAGAAGAGGTTAGAGGAGTTTGGTTAACCCGCAAAGCGATTTCTTTTCTTTTTAAACCCATTTTTCAATATATAAATGGTGGCGGCTGTTTTGTGCGGCCATGAAAACCAGATATAGATTGATGGAGCTGCCAGCGGTTTTGAATATTGCAACGCTTGCGAGTGCAGAAACCGGTGTCAGGAACGTTCTTACCAGCAGGTATTATGACGTGCTACTGCTTTTGGGTACACTCTCCGCCGCTGCCGTGTTTCTTTTAAGAGAGGCGGAAAAATCCAAAAAAACACTTGAGATTGTCGGAGTTTACCACAAAAAGGATGAAGGCAGGGTAGAGCTGGTCGTGAAGAACAACGCTGAAAGTTCGTATGACGTAAAGCCGGCGATAAGGTTGGTCCGCCCCACGGATGACCAACCCGTAGAAGGGGAAGGTGCCGAAATTGAAATGCTTCCGGCTGGTGCGGGCTCTGCAAAAAATTACGAACTGCTTTGCGGTGATGATTCGGTGAAGACAATCGAACCGAACTCCGTTGAAACGTTCAGCTATGACCTGAGTCCGGAATTTTCCGACAAGTTAGGGGGGCAGGACAAGGTGAATGTTGGGATAATGCATGCGAACGACGACGGCGGTTTTGTTAATGCGCTTGATGAGGATATGGTGCTGACCGTCAGGAAAACCCACGATTACCTGAAGCCTGTGAATGACGACAAAAAATTCATTCTGAAATCAGACCACGATGTAGTACATGCGGAAGTTGGTTCTCTGGAACATCTCGTAAAGGAATTGAAAAAAGCACCGAAGAAGGCGGTTGACTTTCACATGAGAACCAAGAATACAAACGATTTCGCGGAGTGGATCGATAATGCGATAGGTGACGAGATTCTTGCAGAGAGCCTGAGAGACCTGCCGTTTAACGACCAGGTCACGAAAAAGGGGGTTGTTGACCTCATCGAGTGCCGCATCGGTGAACTGAGAAACAACTGAGTTTTGGTTTTTTAAGGCGCAAAATCTAATAAATATTGGTGGCGGCTGTCTTGTGCAGCCATGAAAACCAAACTGTTGTATCTGCTGGCGGTTTTGGGTCTTGTAGCGGTAGCGAGCGGTGAGTCCGACAACGCCGACCCGCTGGTTATTGGCAGGCTGTACGTGCTGATTTTCCTTTTCGTGCTCTTCATGGCCACGGTTTTTCTCATCAGCAAAACGCAGGGTCTCAGAGCACCGCTGGAGATTGGTGGCGTTTACTACGACCGGGAAACCGGCAGGATTGAACTCAAAGTTAAGAACAGCGACGAAAACTCTTACAGGGTGGTGTCAACATTAAGGCGCGTTTGTCATGCGGCTGAAATCGTGCCGGAAGGAGGAGAACTACCGATGCTCAGCGGAAGTGCCTCTTCCGGAGGAATATACGAGCTGCTCTGCGAGAATTTCGATTCTGTGCTAATAAAACCGAATTCTGTTGAGACGCTTGTCTACGATTCGGTGTTAGCGAACTGCCTGGACGAGATTAAGGAGCTGGACGAGATAAACGTGAGGATACTGTACGGAAACAACAACGCCTTTGAGAGCATCATTGATGAAACCGTGCCGCTCGCATTCAAAGGTGACCATAAATATCTGAGGACCGTTGATGACGACAAAAAATTGCATCTAAGGATGGGGAACACGACGCTCGCGGAAATCGCTTCGCTGGAGCAGCTATCCAAGGAGCTGAAGATGGCTCCGAACAGGGTTGTTGATTTCCATCTCGGCAGGATAAACGATTTCTCGGAGTGGGTCAGAACCGTGGTAGGCGACGAGGTTCTGGCGGAACGGCTGCTACAGATATCGTTCTACAATCCCCGGATGACGAAAAAAGAAATCGTGGAACTCATAGATGCCCGCATGGATGAGTTGAGGAACGATTCAGTTTATCCCTCGAATTAAATAGAGGAGATAAAAACGTATTTATATAGGGATGTGTATTATAGTTTGATACAGTTATAAAGGTATTTCGTCTGAGGGATTTTCTTGGATACTAACACTCTGAAGGGAACAACCACAATAGGGTTAACGTGCAGCGACGGTGTGATACTTATTGCAGACAAGAGAGCGTCCTGGGGAACGTTCGTAGCGAGCAAGCAGGCGAGGAAGATTTTTGACATAAACGGGATGGTCGGTGCAACTGTCGCGGGCAGTGTTGGTGATGCCGAATCGCTCATGAGGCTGATGCAGGCGGAAGCAAGTTTGTATGAGGTAAACAATCACGAGAGGATGACGACCAACGCAGTTGCCACGCTCATGGCGAACATACTGCAGGGTAATAAGATATTTCCGTATCTGGTTCAGGTGCTGGTTGGGGGGTTCGATGTCAAGGCGGGGCTTTACACCCTCGACCCGATTGGCGGCCTGATAGAAGAGAAGTACGCGTCAACAGGATCCGGTTCACCCATGGCGTATGGTGTTTTGGAGCACGAATATTCAGAGAGCGGCAGTATTGATGAAAACATGCCCGTTGCGCTGAAGGCGCTGAAATCCGCACTTGCGAGGGACACCGCAACCGGCGATGGTATAGACTTGGCGGTAATCACCAAAAACGGTTTCAAGCGGTATTCCGAGCGCGACATCAAAGCCATGAGTGAAAATACGAAAAAGAAGTAAACATCAAAACTTCTTGGATGATGATTTCAAATTCTGTAAGCATTAGACACTATTGATTCATGGTTAGAGTTAGTGATTTACATGGAATTTAAGGAGATTAAGCAGTTAGTTGAGGAAAACGCTCCGGCAGGCAAAATTACCGAAGTGGATGTTGAGGGTCCGAAGATTGTGCTTTACACAAACGACCTTCCATACTTCGTTGAGAACAACAACGAGGTCAGGAACCTTGCGGTGCTGCTGAAGAAACGCATCATCATACGTTCGGATGCGGACCGCCTTCTTGAGCCGGAAAAGGCAAAGGAGGTCATAGAAGGCATAATACCAAAAGAGGCCAACCTCACGCACGTGATATTCGACCCCGAGTTCGGAGAGGTCCTGATAGAGGCGGAAAAGCTTGGGCTCGTGATAGGGAAATACGGCTCAACGCTCGATGAAATCTCGAAGAAGACGTACTGGATTCCAAGGCTGCTTAGAAAATCCCCAATAGATTCAGAAACAATAAGAACAGTAAGAAGAACGCTCTACGATCACACGAAGGAAAGAAAAAAAATCCTGAAAACCGTCGGCAGGGACATATACAAAAAACCGGATTCCGAATGCGACTGGATTAGAGTAACGCCGCTGGGCGGCGCGCGCGAGGTAGGAAGGTCGTGCATGCTGCTCCAGACTCCCGAAAGCAACGTTCTGCTGGATTGCGGTATAAACGCCGCGGCCACGGGAACGGACAGGTTCCCGGATTTCAGGGCTGCGAAACTCGCCATTGACCAGCTTGATGCCGTGATAATATCGCACGCGCATCTCGACCACTGCGCCTTCGTGCCGTATCTTTACAAGTACGGTTATGAAGGCCCGGTTTACTGCACAGAGCCGACAAGGGATTTGATGGCACTGCTGCAGCTGGATGCTCTCGACGTCGGTTTGAGAGAGAACAACGAACTGCCGTTCACGTCAAAGGAAATCAAGGAGATGATCAAGCATACGATTTCCCTCGAATACGGGGAAGTTGCTGATATAACGCCGGACATGCGTCTTACGTTGTACAACGCCGGCCACATTCTCGGTTCTTCCATAGTGCATTTGCACATCGGCGAGGGTCTGCACAACCTTGTTTACACCGGCGACTTCAAGTTCGGGGATACCCGCTTATTGGAACCTGCGAACTACGAATTTCCGAGGGCAGAAACGCTCATTATCGAATCAACGTACGGCGGAAGGCACGATTCGCTGCCGAAGAGACGGGATGCGGAAAAACTGCTGATTCAGACGATAAAGGAAACCATCGGGAGAGGAGGCAAGGTTCTGATTCCCGTGTTCTCTGTCGGCCGCTCCCAGGAGGTAATGATGGTCCTTGAGAACTGCCACCGTTATTACGAACTCGATGTTCCCGTGTTCCTGGACGGGATGATATGGGAAGCCACAGCAATCCACACAACCTATCCGGAATACCTGAAGCGCGATTTGAAACACCGCGTTTTCAACGGTTACAACCCGTTTTTGGTTGACACCTTCGAGAAGGTTGATGCCAAAAAACGCAGCGATGTTTTAAGCCGAAAGGAACCTTGTGTTATTCTCGCAACAGCCGGCATGATGACAGGCGGCCCGGTACTTGAGTACTTCAGGCACCTTGCGGAAGACAAGAGAAACACACTTACATTTGTCGGTTACCAAGCCGAGGGCTCCATGGGGAGGCGCATACAGAACGGCATCAAGGAGATTCCGATGGAGGACAACGGAAAAACCAGGGCCATAAAGGTGGAACTCGACATAAAAACCGTTGAAGGATTTTCAGGGCACGCGGACAGGAGGCAGTTGCTGGGATACTCGAAGAAAGTTTATCCACGACCGAAACGCGCGCTCGTTGTCCACGGCGAGTCCGAGAAGTGCAACAACCTCGCGCTCACGATAAACGAGATGTTCAAGATTGAAGCATCAGCTCCGAGGAATCTCGACAGCGTAAGGCTGGTTTAGGAACGTCTTTTCTTTTTGGCGCCTTTGTTTCCGGACTTTTTTCGGTTTTTTTGGATGACTATTACTGCCAGTACCAGTATCAGCAGAAGGAACAAAATCGTTGATGTCGGTAATTTTCTCGCTTCCGTTTTCGGAATGGTTGTGACCACAACGGTGGTCGATGGCACGCTTGTTATCACTGCGGTGGTGCTCTGGGTTATGCCAAGTGTTAGGTCAAGCTGCAGGCCGCTCCCGACTGCATGGCCCGTCTTCCGAGAGATCTCTCCGCGGTATTCGGCCGTAACGGTTAAAGTTTCTCCTGAGTCTATCCTTAGGCTCGGGCCTGTGTCGTAAACGCCTCCGGCATTTGTGGTTCCGGTCCATAATATGCGCTTGGAATCCTCAACCTTGACCCTTGCATCCGGAATCAGGTTACCCGCACTATCAAACACCCGTCCATACACCTGATAACCCGGTAATAACGGGGGGGTTGTGGTTGCTGTTGTTGACGTTGATGAAGGAAGTGTTGTTTCAACAGGAACCGAAACACTCACATCAATTTCAAGTTCATCGCCAGAAACGGTTCCGTTCCCTGACGCCGTCGCACCTGCATAAACAACCGTAACGGTTATCGTTTCGGTTTTGTCAACTATCAACTCGTAATCCGTATCGTATCTGCCTTTAGCATCAGAAGTTCCGCTCCAGAGCATTCCGCTGCTCGAACCGGTTATGTTGATTGACGCTTCGGGTAGAGGGTTGTTATCTTGGTCTTTCACAATGCCATAAATCCTGAATTTCGTGAGGTGTGTGCGTGATGGCCTCGCAAATGTCACATCCACGCGAAGATTTGCACCGGCTGCCGTTCCACTCCCGGAGGCTCTTCTTGAGCCGTAAAGGGCTGTTACCGTTATCGTCTCGCCGATGGTAACGTTCAGGGTCGCGCCCGTGTTGTATATCCCGTTCGCGTCGGTTGTGCCGTTCCACAGGAATCCGGACGTGCTGCCTGTCACATTGACCGTTGCGTTCTCAAGCGCATTAGTGCTACTGGACACTAAACCATAGATACGATAACCCGGCAACCCAGGCAGGCGCTCCCAGTCCCCGCCAAGTTCAACGTCTATGCGTCTGTTCACACCCGTTGCTATGTCTGTGGCGGTTCCATTAATCCGGGAATAATTTGCAAAAACCGTAAATAACTCGCCATCGGTTATGCTGAGCATCGCACCCGTGTTGTATATCCCGTTCGCGTCGGTTGTGCCGTTCCACAGGAATCCGGAAACGTTTCCGGTAACGCTTACCGAAGCACCACTAACGTTATGCCCCGCAAATGTCACCTGCCCGTAAATCCTGTATCCGGGAATCGGGACTGCATAAATGGTGGGGGATAGGAAGAGTATGAATAAACCCGATAACAACAGCAAGCGGGATTTCATATAATATTCATTTATTTAAAGGATATATTAATTGATGAGGTTACAAAAAATCCTCATTTTTGGTATTTGCGCTGTTATTGTTTGCGGTTGTATAGCAACAAAACAGGAACAAAAAACGGAGGTGGTTGGTGTGAAAGTACTTTTTATTTTAGCCCCTGAAAATTTCAGGGACGAGGAGTTTGCGAAACCGCGCGATATTCTTAGGGATGCAGGTTTTGACATTGTCGTTACCGGTCCCGGCTCCGGAACGTTCAGGGGAATGCTCGGGACGACTGTCAGGCCCGACATCTCTCTCGGAAGCGTTAGGGTGGATGACTATGCGGCCGTCGTTGTTGTGGGCGGTTCCGGCTCACGGGATTGGTTGTGGAACGACACGAAAGTTTTCTCCATTGTCAGCGAAGCAAATTCGAAGGGGAAGGTCGTTGCGGGCATATGCGCGTCCGGCGCGGTTTTGGCAAAGGCGGGTGTTTTGAACGGCAGGGCAGCAACCGCTTTCCCGGACGACGAGATAATACAGATTCTCAAGGAAAGAGGGGCAAAATACATAAAGCGCGGTGTCGTGGTTGACGGAAAAATCATAACAGCGGAGGGCCCGGCAAACGCGGAGGAATTCGGGGAGAGTATATTAGCCGCCCTTAGATGATTTTCTCCTTCGTTTTCCGGCAATCCTGGAGGAGAGACCCCACAGCTTTACGAAGCCCTCTGCAGCGGAGTGGTCGAACCTGTCGGTTTCGTCGTAAGTCGCAAGGCCGTAATCGTAAAGCGAGTTTGGAGATTCACGACCAACAACCCTGCACGAGCCTTTGTATAATTTCATTTTAACCTTTCCGGAAACGACCTTCTGCGTTTCGTTGATGAACGCCTCCAAATCCTGCTTTAGGGGTTCATACCATAAACCGAAGTAAACGAGCTGCGTCCATTTTGAATCAAGGATCTCCTTAAACAAATTTTCCTCGCGCGTCAGGGTCAGGCGCTCAAGTTCCTTGTGCGCTTCTAAAATGACAGTAGCTGCCGGGCACTCGTACGTTTCACGGGATTTGATGCCGACTAACCTGTCCTCAATCATGTCGATGCGGCCGACGCCGTGAGCACCTGCAATTTTGTTTAATTTTTTTATCAGATCGATTTCGTCAAGTTTTTTTCCGTTCAGGCCGACAGGAATCCCTTTTTCAAATTCGATGGTAACATACTCCGGCTTGTCAGGGGCCTTTTCAGGTTTTGTTGTGAGCTTCATGCACGCTTCCGTTGGTTCGAACATTGGGTTCTCCAAAGGACCGGCTTCCGCGGACTTGCCCCAGAGGTTTATGTCGTAACTGTACGGGTCTTCAACGGTCACGGGAATCTCGATTCCATGCTCTTTCGCATACTGGATTTCAACCTCGCGAGGCATCGGCCACTCGCGCATCGGTGCGATTACCTTCAGTTTTGGGTTCAGCGCAGCAACCGTGACATCAAACCTCACCTGGTCGTTGCCCTTTCCTGTCGAGCCGTGGGCAACCGCGTCAGCCTTTTCCTTTTCAGCGATTTCCACAAGTTTCTTTGCTATCAACGGTCTTCCGATTGCAGTGGAAACAGGATATTTTCCCTCGTAAAGTGCGTTCGCCTTTATCGCAGGATTCACGTAATCTTTCACGAATTCGTTGCGGGCGTCAATGCTATAAGTTTTTATTGCCCCGAGTTTTTTCGCCTTCTCCTCGATTTTTTTCAGGTCTTTTTTCTCCTCCCCAAGTTCCAGAGTAAGCGTCACGACCTTGGCTTTGTACTTGTCCTGAAGCCACTTTATGCAAATCGAAGTATCCAAACCGCCGGAATACGCAAGTACGACTTTCATGATGTCATAGATTATGTATTTAAGTAATTATATCCTAATTTAACAACTAATGAAGTGGACTAAAAAACACATCATCTCCATAAAAGACTTTTCAAGAGAGGAGATAGACTTCATTCTTAAAAAATCTGCTGTCATGGAGTCCCTTCTGAAGAAAGGCAGGACTTACAACCTGATGAGAAACAAAATTCTTGCGTCCTTGTTTTTTGAACCATCAACACGCACGCGGCTGTCGTTCGAGGCAGCGATGCTCCGACTTGGGGGGAATGTCATAGGCTTCAGCGGCGAAACCGACACCTCCGTGAAGAAAGGTGAAACGATAATAGACACGCTGCGGATGGCCGCAAGTTATTCCGACCTCATAGTGATGAGAAACTCCACTGAGGGCTCGGCAAGGCTCGCTGCAGAACACGTTGACAAGCCGCTGATAAACGGTGGCGACGGGGCAAATCAGCATCCGACGCAAACGCTCCTGGATTTGTACACCATCCAGAAGGAGTTCAAAAAAATAGACGGCCTGAACATCGCGATGGTTGGGGATTTGAAGTACGGCAGAACTGTGCACTCGCTCGCAAACGCTCTGGAAAATTATAAGGTAAGGTTGCGCTTTATCTCACCAGAAGAACTGAGGATGCCGGATTACATCACCTCTGGATTAAGAAAGGGGAGGATTCATTTTGAGGAGACAAAACGCCTGAAACTTGACAGGATGGATGTGGTGTACGTGACAAGGATCCAGCAGGAGAGGTTCCCTGACCCGCAGGAGTACGAAAAGGTCAAGGGCGCGTACGTCCTCGATGAAAAGATACTTCCGGACCTGAAAAAAGACGCGATAATAATGCACCCCCTGCCGAGGGTTACCGAAATATCGCACCGATTGGATTCAACGAAGCACGCCCGCTACTTCGAGCAGGCGCAGAATGGAATTCCCGTGAGGATGGCTTTGATCTGCCTGGTCTCTGGAGTGGATTTCTAAAATGAAGAAAAAGGATGTAAGCAGGATAAAACTGATAAAAAACGGAATCGTGATAGACCACATAAAAAGCGGTAAAGCGCTTGAAGTCCTGCGGATTTTAGGCATAAGCGAGAACTTTCCGGACACCGTGACCTTAGCGATGAACGTTCCCTCGAAGTCCATGCACCTGAAGGATATCGTCAAGGTCGAAAACCGTGACATCGACCAGAAGGAGATAAACCAGATTGCAATCGTCGCGCCGCGCGCCACAATAAACAGGATACGGGACTGCAAGGTCGTGAAGAAGGACCGCGTCGCACTTCCGGACGAGATTGTCGGCATAATAAAGTGTCCGAACCCGAAGTGCATAACCAACAAGGAGCGCGAGCCGACGGAATCTGTTTTTATGGTAAGGCAAAAGGAGCCGCTGGTCATGAAGTGCAAATATTGCGAGAGGATTGTTGGTTGATTTTGATTTATATATGCTAACGAATATTAGTATATATACTAAATTTTGTGATTAAACAAAATGGCAACCTTTACGGTTTCAATTCCGGAGGAGTTGAAGAAACGAATGGATGAATATCCAGAAGTCAACTGGTCAGAATACATAAAAAAAAGATTTGAGGTCAGGGTAAAACAATTGGAGAAGTTTGAGGAACTTGTAAATAGCGGAAAGATATAAAATGGTTTCGCTGACTATTTCTGTGACAGAGGGATTCAAAAACCGGTTAAGGGATCTTATGTGGGTGAACTGGAGCGAGGTAGCAAGAGAGGAGGCCCTGAAAAAAGCGATATTCGAGAGATACGTAAAAACCGGCGAACTTTCTGACAGGGACTGGAAATTCTGCGAAAAAATAGACTGGCATCCTGTGGATGAACTGCCTTTGAAGGAGGAATTTATTAGGAAGGTTGAAGCTGCAAAAAAGGAAAAGTCGATCAGGGTTAAATCCATTTCAGATATCTTTAAATAAGATGAGTTACACCATAGATATCAAACCTTCTTGTTTAGAAAGCATCAACAAATCGTGCAGAAAAAATCCTGTTTTGAAAAAAGCTCTTGAAAACGAGATGAACGAGATTGTTCAAAATCCGCAGCACTATAAGCCGTTACGCCACGATCTTGCAGGAGAACGCAGAGTCCACATCGCAAAAAGTTTTGTCCTCAGATTTGAGGTGGATGAATCAAAAAAGACAGTTGTTTTTATTGCTTTTGAGCATCACGATGATGCTTATAAGAGGTGATCTTCTTTAACATATCTCTCTGATCGTTTTCTCCGTCAGTTTTTTCGCATTCCCGATTTTTCTGTTTTTATCTGCTATGGTTTTTTCCTTTGCGGAGATTTCTTTTTTGAATGCATTTATCATCCGCTTCACTTCAACCGGTGAAGTTCCACCCGTGCTTTTGTATGACGCAACCGCAGATGCAGGACTCAAAATTTTTTCGAGTTCTTTCTCGTTCATCGAAATACCCATGCTTTTAAGAATTTTGATGACTTCTTTTGTGTCCGAAAGATCCTTCTTTTTCCTTATCAGCATTTCGACAAGTTTTCCTACGATTTTGTGCGATTCCCTGAACGTGAGGCCTTTTTTCCTGACAAGGTAATTTGCTAACTCAGTTGAGGTTGAAAAGTTTTTACCACTTAACTCCAGCATCCTTTTTTGGTTTACCTTTATTGTTTTCATGACTTCGTTAAAAATTTTCAGGGAGGATTTTGCTATTTCCAGAGAGTTCCACAATAAGGGCTTGTCCTCTTGCAAATCGCGGCTGTAACCAGATGGCAAACCTTTCAGTATCGTCAGCATGCTTATCAGCGAGCCGAAAACCACGCCGGTTCTGGAACGTAAAAGTTCGGCGATGTCAGGATTTTTTTTCTGGGGCATTATCGAACTGCCGGTCGCGTATTTGTCGTCAATTTCAACGAATCCGAACTCCGATGTGCTCCACAAAACAAGTTCTTCCGCAAGTCGCGAAAGGTTTGACATGAGTATTGAAACTACGGAGATTGATTCGACAACAAAATCGCGCGAACTCACAACGTCCAACGCATGCTCGTGTGTCGAATCAAACCCCAGAAGTTTTGTTGTGATTTTTCTGTTTATCGGAAACGATGTTCCTGCAAGGGCGCAGGCACCGAGCGGGTTTGTGTTGACATTTTTGTATGCGTTTAAAACACGTTCAACATCACGCGACAGCGCACTCGCATACGATGTGAGCCAGAATGCACAGGTTATCGGCTGTGCCCGCTGGGTGTGCGTATAGCCGGGCATCACGGTGTCAAGATTCCTCTCGGCAAGACTGAGCACGGTTTTCTGGAGTTGCAGGATTAATGCTGCCAACTGCAACAATTCCTCACGCAGATGAAGTTTCGTATCCACGAGCACCTGGTCGTTCCTGCTTCTCGCAGTATGCAATTTTCCTGCGGTTTCGCCGATGTGTTTTGAAAGTTCCGCCTCGATGTTCATGTGTATGTCTTCGAACTCCGGCGATGGCCTGTATTTTCCGGAAGCGTAATTCTTTTTTATTTTTTCCAGACCGTGTAGAATTTTTTTACACTCGTCGAGGGAGATTATTCCCGATTTGGCGAGCATTATCGCGTGCGTTTCAGAACCCCACAGGTCGTCAAGAATCATAAGCTCATCGCTGGAAGATGACGCAGTGTATTTAAGAGCTCCCGCGCTAAGGTCTTTTTTGAATCTTCCGCCCCAGGCTTTCACAGTAAGTTATGGTTTAGATAAAATAAAAGTAGCGTTTATAATAAAATTTTGCGTATAGTAAAGCAATATGGTAGAGATGGTTAAATCCGCCAAGAAAACCAGAACCTTTGCAGAACCGCACTTGATGGACATTGGACCCTCTAGGGTTCGCTCTGTTTTGGAAAGGGCTCTTGAGGATGAAGCAAACAGGAGAGATCTTGCGATTATATATGAGAGCCGTTGTAAAATTCCTGGTTCTCCGGATGATATTACAAATGAGGATATGATAGCAGGAATAACGGAAGCGTACATAGCTGAAGAAAAAAAACTACAGGAGCTTGTACCAAGATACAGCATGGCAATGGCCGACGGTTATGAGGCGACAAGATTTATTGCGAGCGAATATGGAGTTCCTGCACCAGATGCTAGCAGATTCAAGTTGTCATACGGTTACTGGCACTTTATGTTGGCTTCGATAGAGGATTTTCTGGCGCAGGGTAGACCACTCTCGAAAATGGGTTATATGCATCGAGGTGACTGTTTACCCACAGTAGCTGTAGCCCTAATCACAGTAAGCGACGAGTGGGATGATGAGAACAGACAACCCGAAAATGTAAGAAAGGCGCACATACACGAAGGCCTGCACCTGATGGGTTACGAGGTCAGAGACGATGACGGAAAGTTGATTAGGAAAGGTATTGGCCGGTCAGGTTCAGAATATGGATACAGCCATGGGATTCTTGAGGAGGGTTTGGTTGAATTTCTCGCGAGGAGATACGATGCCGCGTATGAACCAGAGTCCACACTCAGAGATTATGAGTATGAAGTCAAACTGATTAATTGGCTTGGGAAAAAAGGCATTCCGACAGGAATGCTGATACGCGCCCACCTTCATGGTGAAACAGAAGCTTTGGAAAGAAGAGTTGATGATACTTTCGGTGGTGGCTTCTTTGAGTTTCTCGTAGGTTTGAAGAAGGGTCTAGGATATGGAACAGGAGGAATAGTCAAGGCCCTTACGGATGCTGAATCCATCGATGTGAGGGTATTTATGGCCATAATCCAAGATAGGCCCCTGGGACAACTTACTGCACCGTATGTCAACGACGAGGCTGTTGAGGGATTGCTTGCAGCACACTACCGCCGTCTTTACCTGACTGCAATACCCTTAAACATGCCTGTGGATTATCAAAAACCGGAGATTACAGCAAAGCGTGAAGCGATATTAGGACAGCTTCCGGACCCACTGGCAGACAGAATACGCAGCAATCCAGGGCGGGGCTGGTGTTTATACAACGACGACAGTAGAGAGGAGGCAGAGGAAGCCTTCCGCACGGCAGCCCACGAAAAAATGCAGGAAGCAAGAGCCAGACGGCGCTAAATTTTTAGATTGATTTCCTCATTCAGCTCCTTTATCGCCTTTACGGCCGAGCCCGCGTAATCGTCGCTGCCGTATCTTTCATACGCGTAGTTTATTCCGGCGGAGCTGTTTATGCGGTGTAGGAGCAGTGGATTTTTGGTTTCTTTTAAGACCTTGACGACATCATGTGCAGAGCCGCCCTGCGCACCAACGCCAGGAATCAGGAGTGGGACTTCCCTTCTGGAATCCACAAAAAATTCCGAGATATCCGTAAGTTCCTTCATCGATGTCGCACCAACAACAGCGCCAACGCAGTCGCCTTCTGACCATTCGATTACCCGGTGGGCCGTTTTCATGTAAAGCGGAGTGCCCTTCACATCAAGATTCTGTATATCCGCAGCGCCCGGGTTTGAGGTTCTTACGAGAATGTAAACGCCCCTACCGGCCTTGCAGTAATCTATGAAGGGCTTGACCGAATCGGAGCCCATGTATGGTGCGATGGTTACTGCATCCGCGTTCCAGAACTCGAACAGCGCCTTTGCATAGGCGGCACTTGTTTTGCCGATGTCGCCGCGCTTTGCATCCAATAGTACGGGAATGTTCTTTGCCTGATACAGCGCTATTACGGCCTCCAGCGCCCTAAACCCGTCGAAACCGTACTGCTCGTAAAACGCGATGTTCGGCTTCACGATTGCGGGATATACGTCCTCGCTGACGATTGCATTAAGAATCTCAACGTAGAATTTTATGATTTTCTTTTCTGTGTTTTTTTGCTCAAGAGGGATTTTATCGAGCACTGGGTCAAGACCCATGCAAACGATACTCTTTGTTTCCCTTGCCCGTTCCTTCAGCTTGTCTGCAAACGTCATTTGTGTTAGAAACTATGTGAGGGAGTATATAAAATCAGACGTCGTGATATTAATGATGATTTGGGATAAGGACCTGAGACAGATTGTTGAAAAAGGACGGCGAGAAAAACAGTTCAGGGAGTTCATCGAGGAAAGCAAGGTCAGGAAGATGGGTCCCGAAGAGATTCTGAGAAGAATAAGCGAAATCCAGCCCCTGGAGCTCGGACAGCTGCAACCGGTTGTTGGTGAGGGAGAATTAAAGGCAACAGCGCACGAGCACTTCATGCCGGTTACGAGTATGAATTCAAAGGGGCAACTGATTCTCGATTCAAAAAAGACAACCGCAGCACTGAAAAAAATGTGGGGCAGGGTAAGAAAAAAGGGCCTTCATGCTGCTGCCATACTGTCGCACTCGTACATTGACCGAACTGTTCTGGTCAATGGTGAGGAACAGCAAATAACGCCGGAATGGATTTACAATATGGTTGAGGGTTCCATGCCTGAAGATGTGAGGGCCAGTGGGTTCCAGCTGATACCTGCAACGGAATTCAAGATTGAGGGCACGGAGATGGTTGTTCTGGGAACGGACAGGCAAAGTTTGTTTGGGAATGAACGGTTATGGAGCGCAGAGAGTATAGAGGAAATCGCAAGGGTTGTATCAGAGGACCAGAAACTCGTTGCATTCTTTCCGCACCCTTACAGTCCCGAAGGCGGGGCAGCGCATGATAAAAATTTAGGGGTTGACGAAACCGCAAGGATTATGGATGAATATGGAGTCGGGGTTGAGTTCAGCGGTGCTTTCAGGGATGTTGAGGCCGCATGTAAGGTTATAATGGACAAGGCGGTTATTCCGGCTGTTGGAAAAACAAAGGCTGGTGCGAAACTTCGGGACGCAAGAGAGATGGTCGCGAGGATAGACGCGGTTCCTTTACTTGGGGAAAATGCGCCGTTCCGCACTTCCGGCGGCGACTATCATTTGCCTGAAGAGCATCTGGGGGATACTTTTTTCACTGTTTCTGTTAGAAAAAAACCCTTCGGCCTGCTTTTGGACCAATCTTATACCATCGAACAGCGCGAGTTGGGATTGGTTGTTTTGCATGCAAGTGGGGAAGCAAAAACTCGTGCATACGAGGAGCCGGTTGCCCAGGCGATAGAACATGGGGATTCTAAAGTTTCACTACCGGAACCGTCGTTGGGCAAGGCAATCCTGAGGATGAGCAGGGAATATTTAATTGGACAAAGAAAGAAAGAGCATCCGTTGATAAAGTAATCACTTCTGGGTTTTTTCCCATTCTTCCGGATTTTTCAGGTAGAGCATTATGTTGTCGAACTCCTTTTCCGGAATTAGCTTCTTTGATTTCATGTAGGCGAGCAGTTCCTTGAGCGTTATCAGCGAATGCAGCCTGACCCCGACGCCCCTGAGTGTTTCGGCACCGCCCTGCTCCCTGTCGAGAACTATGACCGCATCCTCGACAACGCCTTTTGCGTCCCTTATCCCGTTTATGAAGTTCAGCTTGCTTCCACCATCTGTCATCATGTCGTCTATCAGTACCGTTTTTTTACCGTCTTCGAGAATGCCCTCAATCTGTGCCTTGGTGCCGTGTTCCTTCGGTTTTTTCCGCACGTAGACCATCGGTATTCTGGTCTTTATTGACACGACGGCGGCCAGCGGTATTCCCGCGGTTTCCGCACCCGCGACAACATCCGGTTTTATTTTCTTCACGACTTCCGCAAGTTTGTCTGTCACGAGCTGCATGGATTTCGGATACGACGGAAGAATTCGTATGTCAACGTAAACCGGACCGCGTTTTCCGGACGCGTAGGTGAACAGCCCGGTTTTCAGGACCCCCGCATCGCACAGCGCCTTTGCGATTTTATTCATTTTTGTATTCCACCTCTCTGCCTTTAATTTTATTTACTTTTCCGTTATCAAATACCAATTGTCCACGAACAAAGGTTTTTATCGGCCAGCCTTTCAGCTTTAGACCATTGAACGGACTCCATTTGCACTTTGTGAACAGTTTGTCGTTGACAACTTTTTTTTCTTTTTTCAAGTCCACTATAACAAAATCAGCATCATCGCCGGGAGCGAGTTTGCCTTTGTTTTTTATCCCGAATATGCGCGCGGGATTTTCCGAACAGAGTTTTGTTATTTGTTGCAAGGTAAGATTTTTTTTGTTTACTTCGTTCAGGAGAAGAGGCAACATTGTTTCAACTCCGGGAACACCCGCAGGGGCGTTCCATACGCTGCCCTGTTTTGATTCTTTGGTGTGCGGTGCGTGGTCCGTTGCGATTATGTCGATGGTTTCATCATGGACGGCTTCCCACAATGCGGTTTTGTCTTTATCCTTCCTCAGAGGCGGATTCATCTTTCCGAAATTTCCGAGTTTTTTCAAATCGTATTCTGTCAGAAACAGGTGGTGCGGTGTTGCTTCGCATGTAAGTCCGAGTTTGTTCTTTTTGTTTTTTATTGAGAATAGTTCTTTAGCGGTGCTGACGTGGCAGATATGAAGCCTGTTGCCTGCGATTTCTGCCATGGACATGGCGCGCTCAACCGCTTTTAGAGCGCAGGCACCGGAACGGGATTCGCAATGTGCCAGCGGGTCGTTTCTTCCCTTGTTTTTTAATTTGTCTGTCAACTGCTGGATGGTGTCCTCGTCTTCGGCGTGAACCGTTGCGAGAATATTTCGTCTTGAGATGATTTTGAAGTAGTCCCACATCAGGGCATCGTCATTTAACAGCAGGCTGCCAGTAGTCGTGGACATGTAGAACTTCACTGATGCGATTCTCGCAACTTTTTCCAGTTCTTTTCTGTTTTCGGTGCTTGCGCCGAAATGAAACCCGAAATCAACGACTGATTTTTCCGCAAGTTTTCTTTTTTCTTTTAGAAGTTTTAGCGTTGTTGTCGGCGGATTTGTGTTGGGCATGTCGAGAACGGTTGTTACACCGCCTGCTGCCGCGGCAGAAGAACCAGTAAACCAGTCTTCCTTCTGGCTTGCTCCGGGCTCGCGGAAGTGCACATGCGCGTCAATCAGGCCGGGAAGAATGCAATTTCCTTTTGCATCTAAAACCTTGGCTGCTTTTGGAGGATTCTTTGAGAATCTTATGATTTTTCCTTTCCCAACTGCCATGCATGTCTCGATTATTCCTTCGCCGGTCACGAGCCTGCAGTTTTTGACCACTAAGTCCATTTTAGCATGTCTCTTCCCTTGCACCACTCGCGTCTCTTCTGTATTTTCCAAATTCCGTATCCGCGAGTCTCCTTGCGTTGAATACCGGTCCGTCTTTGCAGACTCTTAAACCCGAGGGATCAAGAACGCATTGACCGCATATTCCGATGCCGCACTTCATGTAGCGCTCCAAATTAACCTGACATTCTATTTTTTCCCTTAAACAAAGATCAGCAACTTTTTTCATCATGCTTTCAGGACCGCATGTATAAACGCAATCAAAACGTTCTTTTTTCAACAAT
>CAZEGI010000002.1:15055-79181 GCA_964512105.1 uncultured archaeon | reverse complement strand
TTCTTTTTTCAACAATACTTCAAGGGCATCACAGGCGAAACATTTTTCACCGCAGCTTCCGTCATCCGTTGTGATGATCAACTCTGCGTTCGTCTTTTTTATCCTGTCAACAAACAACAATTCGTTTTTTGTTTTTGCCCCGAGGATTACTGTTGTTTTTTTCCTTTTTTTAGTGCACTCCTTAAGAACGGGCATTAGCGGCGCAATGCCAACGCCGCCGGCAATAATGCAAATTTCATTGCCCTTTATGCTAAAACCATTGCCGTACGGGCCTCGAATCCCAATCTTGCCTTTTTTCAACGCATGCATTTTCCCAGTGAATTCGCCAACTTTTTTCACCGTTATGCAAAACGGTTTTTTGCTGCTGAAGCTGAACGGCTTTTCATCAATGCCTGGAAGCCATAACATGAAAAACTGTCCGGGCTTAACATCGAATTCCCTGTCGAGAACAAAACTCTTTATAGTGGGCGTTTCTTTTTTTACCTTTAAGATTTTTGCCATCTCCGGAACGTTGCTAGGGTTCCAGAGTCTGTTTCCGCCTGTTCCGAATTTCATTCTTCGTGCGCTTTGCCGATTAGCTGCTTGAGGTTTTTGTGGTGATTTTCCTTCATGTATGTTTTGATTTCCTTGTTGACCTTGTCGAAAATGTCTATCCCTCGATATAATATTCCAGTACCTATGCCGACTGCGGACGCGCCTGCCAGCACGAACTCGACTGCGTCTTTTCCGTTCATGATGCCGCCCATTCCGATTATCGGGATGTCCACGGTTTCGTAGATGTCATAAACGCACCTTACTGCTATGGGTTTTATTGCGGGCCCGGACAAACCACCAGTTCGGTTGGCAAGCACCGGTTTTTTTGTTTCGATGTTTATGAGCATTCCCGGACCGAGTGTATTGATTGCAGTTATGGCGTCCGCTCCGGCTTCTTCCACGGACTTTGCGATTGGTTTTATGTCCGTGACGTTTGGCGTGAGTTTTACTGCTACCGGTAGTTTTGTGTTGTTCTTTACGATTTTGGTAACGTGAGCAGAAGTTTTCGCATCCGTGCCGAACGGCCTTCCGAATTCATCCTCTACGTTCGGGCATGAGATATTTACCTCGAGCATGCTCGGCTTGATTTCGGACACGCGTTCAGCTATAATGCCGTATTCCTTCACGGTTTTTCCGTAAATGCTGACGATCACTGGGACACGTATTTTTTTAAGCAAAATTTTCAGTTCATCCAGGGATTCGTTAATTCCTGGAGTTGAAAGACCAACCGCATTCAGCAGACCGGCTGTAACCTCGACAACAGTGGGGTTGTGGTGACCCTTGCGTTTTTCAAGACCAATGGATTTAGTTGTCACAGCGCCTGCGCCGTTGTTGGCAACGCGTTGCAACATGGAGGCGGAAACCCCGAGAAAACCGGAGGCAAGTATTGTCGGATTTTTCAGCTTTAGTTTTCCAACATTTGTTGAGATGTCCACCATTTATGCCACCTATACTATATGGGTTTTTTATAATAAAACCCAACATTTTTTTATTTAATTACCGAATACATAACACAATGAAACCACGTATCCTGATTTCGGATAAACTGCATGAAGATGCGGTTGCCCTGGCAAGAGAATTCGCTGATGTTGATGTTGAGATTGGTCTGACGCCGGAAATGCTGATTCAGAAGATTAAGGGTTACGATGCGATTATAGTGAGAAGCAGCACGAAGGTTACGAAGGAGGTTATAGATGCCAGCACGCTGAAGATCATTGGAAGGGCTGGGGTCGGGCTTGACAACGTGGACGTAACGGCCGCACGGGCAAGGGGTATCGAAATTGTGAATTCACCGGAATCGTCAACCGTGTCTGTGGCAGAACATGCGATTGGTTTGATGATTGCTACACTGAGGAATGTTCCACAGGCTGACAAGAGCATGAGGGCGGGACAGTGGGACAGGAAGAAATTTTCAGGGAACGAGTTGTATGGAAAAATCCTTGGACTTATAGGCTTTGGGAGGATTGGTAGGGAAGTCGCATTGAGGGCAAAGGCGTTCGGAATGAAAATTTTAGCATCCGACCCGGCAATCACGTCCGAGGACGCGAAAGAGTTCGGTGCGGAATTTGTTGCTCTTGAGGAACTGTTAAGGAGATCGGACGTTGTTTCACTGCATGTTCCTGCAACGGACGCAACCAGAGGAATGATGAATGCCGAGCGCCTTAAGCTGATGAAACCGACTGCAGTCGTAATAAACACCGCGAGGGGCGTTGTGATTGACGAAGCCGCGCTGTACGACGCGCTGAAGAACGGAACGATAAAGGCCGCTGGTTTGGATGTTTACGCAAAGGAGCCGCCCGTGGACAGCCCGTTGATGCAGCTCGAGAATATCGTTTTAACCCCGCATCTCGCATCAGGAACCAGCGAGGCGCAGAAGAGCGCGGGAACTGTGGTTGTCGAGAAGGTAGGGAAGTTTTTCGAGCAGAAACCTCCGGGGGAGGAACACAAGCTCCACTGGTTCAAATCGAGTGCAACGCAATAAGAACTTGGTTCTTTTTTTTTTCTTTAGTTATATTTCCGTCTGAAGAATCTATAACACACTATTTCTTTGGCTGGCGATATGGACATCAAAACAGTAACATCAAAACTTGCAGAGAACGGTTTACTGGTAAGTTCGCACGGATTTGAGGACCTGGTGGAGAACGGCATTGATGTGGATGGGATGATAAAGATTGCGAAAGAGAGGAACGTTTGGCTTATAACGGATGAATTCATCATGGAGTTCATAAAGGCGAAGGAAACGTTAGAACCCAAGGTTGAGGTTGTAAAAACAAAACACATACTCGCGAAGGATATTGAGCCGGAGTTGGTGATATACGAGCAGAGCGACGTGTCGGACAAATCGAGTTGCGAGGGAACGGTGGACGACTTTGTAAAGCATTTCAACCAGAGATACAGCAAGATAGCAAGAATCCTTAGGGAGCGGGTTAATCTGCGTTCGGCGGAGCAGATAAAGGATGTCAAAAAAAACGAGGATGCAACAATCATAGGCATAGTCACGGACAAGCGCAAAAGCGAAAAGGGGTACAGATTTCTTGAGGTTGAAGACCCGACCGGAAGCATCACCGTTATGGTGCCGCTGGACAAACCCGCACTGTTGAGGCAGTACGAAACAATACTGCTGGACGAGGTTATTGGCGTCAGCGGAAAAATGTACAACGAACTTCTGGTTGCCTCGGAGATTTCAGAGCCCGACCTGCCCTTGGACCACATCAGGAACATGGCTGATGTACCGGTGTGCGTGGCGTTCATATCCGACCTGCATATCGGCAGTTATTTGTTTCTGGAGAAGGAATTCAACAATTTCCTGGACTGGCTGAACCTCAAGGGCAACAGAAGGGACGTGTCGGAAAGGGTCAAGTACCTTTTTGTGGCCGGAGACCTTGTTGACGGTGTAGGCATTTATCCGAAACAGGAGGAGGAGCTGTCAATTCCGGATATACATAAACAGTACGACTTTCTTGCAGGTTTATTGGAAAGGGTGCCGGATTACATAGAGATAGTTATGTGCATGGGCAACCATGACGCCGTGAGAAGGGCGGAGCCGCAGCCAAAACTGGACAGGGACATAGGCGGAAGGTTGTATGAGCTGTCCAATGTGCACATTGTTGGTAATCCTGTGATGGTTTCAACGCACGGCGTCAAGACACTCATGTATCATGGCACTAGTCTTGATACCATGATAGGCAACCTCGCGGAATGCACCTATGCAACCCCTGAGAGGGCCATGATAGAGTATCTCAAAAAACGGCACCTCTGTCCCGTTTACGGTGAAGATGGGATTATGCCGGAGGACAGGGATTACATGGTCATAGACAAGATTCCGGACATACTGCACTGCGGTCACGTTCACACCAACGGTTATGCAACATACCGCGGCGTCAGTGTGGTGAATTCTGGAACGTGGCAGGGCAAGACGAAATACCAGGAACAGCTGGGCCACCAGCCAACGCCTGCAAGACTGCCGGTGATGAATCTTCAGAATCACGAGGTTTCGATGTTGTACTTTTAGGATGGAGCACGAATACGAAAACGAGATAAGGGCCAAGATAGAGCAGGGTTACGAACTGGCGAACCGTGCCAGGAAAAAAGGCTTTGACCCGGAAACGGAAGTTGAGGCAACGCCCGCCGGCGACCTTGCAGCGCGGGTTGAGGGTCTCGTCGGCCCGAAAGGAATTGCCGAGAGGATAAGGAGTAGGGGAAGGCACAACATATCCGAGATAATAGACACCATACTTCAACCCGGGCCGTCAATGACAAAGTCCGCAAAGGAGACGCAGATGGAGCAAGCGCTGAGAACCGGCCTTGCGATATTAACCGAAGGCGTTGTTGCGGCACCTATCGAAGGTATATCCAAGGTCAAGATAAAAAGTAATCCAGACGGTTCCGAGTACCTTGCGATATACTTTGCGGGCCCGATAAGAAGCGCGGGCGGAACCGCGCAGGGAATGGCCGTCTTGCTCGGAGATTACATAAGGGGTAAATTCGACCTGCAGGGATACAGGCCGACCAACGACGAAGTTGAGAGGTATGTAGAGGAGATAAAGATTTACGACGAGAGAATCGCGAGACTGCAGTACACGCCGAGCGACGACGATGTGCGTTACATAGTGAAAAACCTTGCAGTATGCGTGGATGGCGACCCCACCGAAGAGCGCGAGGTTTCGATTCATAGGGACTTGGCAAGGGTTGAGACCAACAGGATTCGCGGAGGCGCGTGCCTGGTCATTGCCGAAGGAATAGCGCAAAAATCCAGGGGGTTGATAAAGCATTCCGCAAAATTCGGACTGGACTGGAACTGGCTGAAAGAAACGGGCAAGAAAAAATCCGACGAAAAAAAAGACAAGGATGCGGCGTTTATGGAGGATCTCGTCGGCGGCCGACCGGTGTTTGCGGCAGCATCCGCGAAGGGCGGCTTCAGGCTGCGTTACGGCAGGTCGAGGGTTTCGGGAATAGCAGCGAAATCCATGCACCCAGCAACCTTCATACTCCTGGATGGATTCCTTGCAACCGGAACGCAGATAAAGGTTGAACGCCCCGGAAAGGGCGGCATTGTCACGCCGTGCGATACGGTTGAGGGCCCGATTGTCAGGTTGAAAGACGGCAGCGTTGTGAGGGTTGAAACTGAAGAGCAGGCAAAGAAAATCAAGAACGACGTGTCAGAGATACTTTTCTTGGGTGACATTCTTGTGTCGTACGGTGATTTCCTGCAGACGAATACGGCACTTCTGCCCGCAGGTTACTGTGAGGAATGGTGGGCAACGGATGTTGAGGATAAGACCGGCAGAAAACCGGATGTAAGAATGACCGCGAACGAGGCGGTTAAATTTTCCTTGGGGAATAAGGTTCCATTACATCCAAAATACACGTATCGCTGGGAGGATGTGAGCGGGGAGGATTTGAGGATTCTGGTTGAGTGGCTAGTTGCGGGTAGGATTTCTGCTGACGGTTTAATCCTTACGGATAATAAAGACGCAAAAAAGATTTTGGAACTGGTTGGTGTGCCGCATCTTGTGAATGACGGTTCCGTTGTGGTGGAAGAGTATCTGCCATTACTCTACCAGCTTGGTATTTTTGACGGACATTTGATAGACAGAAAAAAATTCGATTTGATTTTTGAAGAAAAAAAAGGCGGAACCGGTTTTGATGTAGTCGGCGCATGCTCATTGCTGACTTTGAAACCCAAATCCGGAACATACATCGGCTGCAGGATGGGCCGCCCGGAAAAGGCCAAGGAGAGGAAGATGCAGCCCCCTGTCCATTCGCTGTTTCCGGTTGGAAACGCAGGCGGCAAGGAGCGGAGCATAAACGCTGCCGTTGACAGAGAAACCATCCGGGTCGAGATAACAAGACGCGAATGCCCAAAGTGCAGGTTGAACACGATTTATTCAATCTGTCCGGAATGCGGAGAACCAACAATTTCAAGAAGGATATGCCCGTCGTGCAAACGTACTGGTAATGAGGAACTTTGCCCGAGGTGCAGAAACAGGACGCTGTTGTATGAGTTCAGGGAAGTGCGCATAAAGGACCTGTGGCAGAACGCAACGGAGAAGGTCGGACACGCGAATCTCGTGAAGGGGGTCAAGGGGATGATATCCGAATGCAAGGTTCCCGAGCCACTGGAAAAGGGGATTCTGAGGGCAAGGAACAGCATAACGGTATTCAAGGATGGGACCGTGCGCTTTGATGCGACCGATGCTCCCCTGACGCACTTCAAACCGCGCGAAGTTGACGTAAGTGTTGAGAAACTGGGGGGGCTGGGATACGGTAAGGATTATCTTGGTAATGAACTTAAAGATGAAAACCAGATTCTTGAGCTTAAGGTGCAGGATGTCATAATACCGAGGAGCGGAGCGGAATACCTGCTGAAAACTTCAAAGTTTATTGACGAACTCCTAACCCGGTTTTACGGGCTCGAGCCGTTTTACAAAGCGGGAAACATCAACGATTTGCTCGGACATCTCGTGGTGGGGCTTGCACCGCACACGTCCGCCGGCATCATAGGGAGGATTGCAGGATTCACGACCGCAAACGTGTGTTACGCGCATCCGTACTGGCACGCCGCGAAGAGAAGGAACTGCGATGGCGACGAGGATGCGTTCATGCTGCTGCTGGACGCGCTCGTAAACTTTTCACGGAAGTATCTGCCGGAAAAACGCGGCGGTTACATGGACGCCCCGCTGGTCATAACCACGATCCTGAACCCGAAGGAGATAGATGACGAGGCACACAAGATGGAGATTGTGGACCACTATCCTGCAGAGTTCTACGAAAGCGCATGGAAGGGTGTTGAACCCGGAAGCGCAGGCGTCAACATAGTGCGGAATGTTCTGGATACAGACCCGTATTCGGGCCTGAGGTTTACGAACGATACCGCGGACGTTTCGGGGCCGGTGAAGGAAAGTACGTACGTTAAATTGAAGACGATGGAGGAAAAGGTCGATTCGCAATTGGGGATAGCGAAAAAAATCCGCGCGATAGACGAAAGGAAGGTTGCGGAACTGCTGATAAATTCGCATTTTCTGCGGGACACGTACGGTAACCTGAGGGCGTACAGCAGGCAGCACTTCAGATGCGTGAAGTGCAACGCCAACTACAGGAGGGTTCCACTGATTGGAAAGTGCACGAAGTGCGGCGGCCGCATATTGCTGACGGTTTCCGAGGGAACCATAAGGAAATACCTGGGCGTTTCGACAAAACTTGCAAATGAATACGGTCTTTCAGAGTACATTAAACAGAGGTTGATGCTCCTAGACAGGGAAATAAAATCAGTGTTTACAAACCAGCTTTCGGAACAGCAAAGTTTATCGGATTTCATGTAGGATGGACATAAGCATCGGCATAATGGCGTACAACGAAGGGGGGAACATAAAGAAACTTCTCGAGAGTTTGCTGTCGCAAAAAATTTCATCCGGCAGGATAGTGCAAGTAGTTGTCGTTGCAAGCGGATGCACGGACGACACGGAAGGCATAGTAAAAAGATTTTCCAACCAGGATTCGAGGGTGCAACTGATAACGCAGCGTGAACGCGAGGGGAAGGCATCTGCGGTCAACCTCTACCTGAAGAACGTTAAGGGAGATATTGTTGTTCTGGAGAGCGCGGACACGCTGCCGGCTGAAAACGCAATAGAAAACCTTGTAAAGCCCTTTGCGGATGAGAGGGTTGGCATGGTCGGCGGACATCCGGTTCCGGTTGATGGCCCGAACACGCTGCTCGGATTTTCAGTACAACTGATATGGAGACTTCACCACGAAATATCAAGAATCAAACCGAAGGCCGGTGAGTTGGTGGCGTTCAGGAACATTATAAAACAGATACCCAAAAACACTGCTGCGGACGAGGCATGGATTGAGTCGATGGTTACAAAAAAAGGGTATATCCTGGCCTATGCACCGGACGCAATCGTGAAGAACAAGGGTCCTGAAACCGTTTTGGATTTGATAAGACAGAGGAAACGGATTTACATCGGCCATCTGCATCTGAAAAAAAACCAGGATTACGCGCCACTGACCATGGATGCGTTGGCTGTGTTGAAGGTGGTACTCAAGCATGTCGAGCTAAACCCTACGAGGTTGCTATTTCTTGTCATGGCAGTTCTGCTGGAGGCGTATTCAAGAGCATCGGCAATCGTGGATTTTTACGTTCTGGGTAGAAACCCGTACAGATGGGAAATCGCAAAAACGACGAAAAATCTGAAAAATGTTTGAACTGCTACCACGAATTCCGCTTTACAAAACGTTCAGGAAGTTCGGTTATCCAAAACTGCTGCCGTTGAATTTAACGGTAAGCGTCACATCGAAATGCAACTCGAGATGCAGAACCTGCAACATCTGGAAATCGGAAAAAAACGACCTCACCCTTGAAGAGTTCAAGAGGATATTCAAAAACATCGGACAGCCGTACTGGGTCACGCTCAGTGGCGGAGAGCCCTTCCTGAGGAAAGACCTTGTGGAAATTTGTTTGGATTTATACGAAACCTGCAGGCCAAAAATCGTGAACATACCGACCAACGGTTCTGTAAAGGATACTGCCGAGATTGCGAGGAACATTCTCAAAAAATGCCCGGAAGCGCAGCTCGTTGTGAACGTCTCGATTGACGGGATTGATGAGAAACACGATGAGATTCGGGGCGTGAAGGGAAGTTTTGAAAACGCGATAAAAACGTACAAGGAATTGAAAAAAATAAGGGGTAAAAATTTTACCCTTGGTATCCACACCGTCATATCAAAATTCAATGTTTCGCGCATTCCCGAAATTTATGAATATCTTGAAAAACTGAATCCGGATTCGTACATAACGGAGATTGCAGAGAAACGGGTTGAGTTAGGCACTATGGAATCTGACATCACCCCGAACCCAGAGGATTACGAAAAAACAGTAGATTTTCTTTCAGAATGGATAAAAAATAAAAAATTTGGCGGATTATCCCGGATAACGGAAGCGTTCCGCCTTGAGTATTACGAAATTGTGAAAAAAATCCTGTTAGAGGGGTGGCAGGTCATTCCATGCTATGCGGGCTTTGCGTCTGCACAAATTTCTGCAAGCGGAGACGTGTGGTTTTGCTGCGTTAAGGGGCAGAAACTCGGAAATTTGAGGGAAAACGGATACGATTTCAGACGCCTGTGGTTTGGTGAAGCCGCAAATCGGGAACGTGAAAAAATCAAACGTGGGGAATGCTTCTGTCCATTAGCGAATGCGTCATACACCAACATGCTGCTAGACTGCGGAACGATGTTGAGGGTTGTTAGAAATCTTGTTTAGATTAGATTAAGCCGTTTCTCCTGAAGACGAATTCAACTATAAGCGCACAAACGTAGATTAGGACCAGAAGCATGCCGTCCCTTCTCCGTATATGGCCTTTCAACATCGCGATAAGCAGGACAAAGGTTACGAGCAGGAGTGTTGGCGCGGTAATCATAACAGTTGCATCGTCTATCGTCATGGGGCTGAGTATGGCTATTATGCCGAGCGTTATCAGCAGGGTGAAGATGTTCGAGCCCAGGGTTTCTGAAACAACAAGCTCCTCGACGCCCTTTCTTGCCGCACCTAAGGCAGCCGCGAGATTCGGAATGCTAGGGCCAAGTGCGCCCAGAGTTACACCGACAAGGAGGTCTGGGAGATTCATGAGCGATGCCACACTGAGCAATATCCTTATGAAAATTTCAGAACCCACAATCAGTGTAAAAATTCCAAGAATGAAGTAGTTCAGGCCAAATCTTGGCTTGTGGTCCGGCACATATTCACCATAGGTTTCAAGGGCTTCGGTCAGCTTCTCGCTCTTGACCCTCCGCTCGTGGTAAGTTAGGTTACGCTCCTGCTCGTAGACGTTTATAACGTAGGGTATAAACAGCAGCACGAATACAAAACCATCAGTTCTCGAAAGCGAGCGATCCTCTATGGCCATCGCAACCACAACGATGGAAACAACAACCATGAAAATCATGTCCCGCGTCACCATGATGCGGGGCACGCGCATCGGTCTTATGAGGGCGGATATACCGACGATCAGCCCGATGTTCACGATTACAGAACCTATGTTCGCGCCAAAACCCAACGCGGGACGGCCCTTGAGTATTGACGAAATGGCAATAACAAGCTCAGGCAGGCTCAGAAGGAACGATATCACAATCAGGCCGACAGCTAGGTTGCTGGTCCCGAGCCTGCGTGCGACATGAACCGACGAGTCCGTAATCCAGTCCGAGCCGCGGAGTATGAGATAGACGGAAACCAAAAAAGCGAGTATATAAATTACAAACCACATGTAAAGAATTCTGAATGTGTGGATATAAATGTTTAGTCGAAACTTATCTCAATCACGCTGTCCGTCAGCGAGGAAATCAGCTTCTGGATTTCCTCGATTTTCATGCGGAGTTTTTTCTTGTCTTTTTTGTTTATCCTGACGCGCTTTATGGTCGTGTTGTCCGGTCGGTAAACCGTGTTTATCCCGAGAATCCGCGCGGGCGCGACAAAATCGTAGATTGTATCTTCAAGGTTTCCTGTCCCGATAACCCTAACCTGCTTGTTGAGTTTGCTTGACAACTGACGTATGTTCACGCCGTTCTTGCCGATGATCTTGCCTATGTCCTCTTTTTTTGCCAGTATTATCACGAAATCCTTTGTGTCAAGAGATTTCTCAAAACCTATCTCGCCCTTTCCGATTTTGTATAGGATTTTGGATAACTCTACGTCAAGTTCTGAAATTCTGCCCTCCTTCAGTTTTGACTCGCATGACGAACACAAAACTCCTGTTTTTGCGCAAATGTTGCATATCGGTAGTGCCATTGTTGTTCAATCGGGTAAAATAAAACAAATGGTAAAGAACGCCCGTCGCTTGGGGATTCCGGCGGGTTAAGCTTTAGCCAGCGTAATTTCAATAGCCGAAACCTTTATTGGACCTTCCTCACCATTGATTTCCTCTGTCGAAATCTCTATGTTTCTTGTCTGGAGGTTCTGCACGAACCTCTGCCTCACTATTTCGGCCACATCAACCGCTCTGCTTATTGCCCTGCCTCTCGCCTTCACTATAACTTCCGATTCGCCGTTGTTGAACTGTGTAATGACAGCCAACACGTAACTCATTATCCCCTTTTTCCCTATAAAGACGACGTTGTCGTCCGCTCTCTTTTTTTCTTCAGCCATTCCAGCCATATCTACCACCTCACTTCTCACTTACTTTTATTGCTCCTGAAGGACAACCAGTTTCGCACGCCCTGCAAAGCACACAACTGTTCAGATCTCCGGTTATCTTCGACTTCTCATCCACTATCTCGTACATGTTCACTGGACATGCATTCACGCATGCACCGCAGCCGATGCACTTTTCCGCATCTATTTTAATCTTCACCATCTCTATCACCCTCGAACTGGTTTATAACATTCTATTGAGAATTTAAAAATGCGTCCCAGGCCTTGTGTCCCTAACCAGAGGCACGAAAAGGAGGTATTTGCTTTTACCCTGCAGTTCCTCCACAATCTTGTCCGCCAGGATTCGCACAGGATCGGGAATGTTCTTAATACGCTTTTGCATGTCCTCGAAGCTCTTGAATGGCTCCCTCCCCCTCTCGTCAAGTATTTCCTGCCTGTGCCGCTTCCCGATTCTCGGCAGTATCTCGAGTTTGTGCTGGCGCGTGCTTATTATGCCCGCGGTATTGTAAAAGTTTATGAAACTGCCCTCGTTTTCCCGTATGATTTTCTCCAGGATTAACGGCAGCTCGGTTTTGGCAGTCGGCGTGAGCCAGTCGAACTTTATCCTGCGCTCTATGTGGTCAACCTTGTCCCTGACCCCCTCACCGATGTAAACCCGCTCCCCCTGGTTGAAGGATATCCCCGCCCGCGGCACTATCTCGAGCAGGGAAAAGTACTTCTCACCCACGGCCTGCGCTATCGGCTTGCGCTTGTGCGGCGGCATTTCGGATTTCCCCCTCGGCAGGAAGTCCAGTATTTGGACGTATTCATCCTTTTCCATTTTAACCTCGTGAATTTTTTAGAACCTCTTGTTTTTCAGCATCAACGGTATTGGTCAACCAGATCCGTTATCTGTTTGATTTCGTCTTCTTTGTATTTAAAGCGTTCCTTCGCGAATATCGCCCTCACGTCGTCGACCGTTTCCGGCAGAAGGTCCGCAATCTTCACTGCCTGCTCGTCCGTAAGCTGCAGTGGCAGTTCCTTCAGTTGGGCGAACAGCTTTTTTGTGTCTGCCGCCGTTAATCTCACAAACTTCTGGACGTGTTCCAGAGCCCGCTTCTGTTCGTACAACGGCTCCTTATCCTCATCCTTGTATCTTCTCTTCGTTTCGTTCAGGATGTTCCTGACCTCGGCCATCGGTATCGGCCCGCCGCCCAGAGATTCCATTTTGATTTATACTGAAGTTAAATGTTCCGGTGTTATCAGAACTTTTTTTAGCTTGTTGCCGTCCTTTAGTTCCACGAAATATGCCCTACCCTGCCTACCGACCACCCTGCCACATTTGCCCCTGAGGCGTGGGTTTGGGATGGCCTGGTAGTGGGGGTTTATGGTTACCGCAACCTTGTCGTTGTCTTCGAACGTTTGCAGTTCCTTCCGTATGCTGAACTTGCCTCTCGCCCTCGGTTTAACGATTAGTTTCCGCGTTCCACGCCGGTAACCCTTTGAGCCCTTCATTACAAACACGCGAGGATACATTCCTCTACCTCGCGTTTCCACCCCCCTGTTTTTGGTTTTTGTACATTCTAGTGTTTGTAAGTCATACTCCGCCCTTTAGGGTGGAGTATTTGATTTTGAACCAAAGGTAATATCTTTAAGTATTAGGATATAAAAATGTTTTGGGGGTTAAAAACCGGTTTTTATGCCGACGCTTATTGTTTCCTCGTCGAATTCGAATTCCGCACCCTTAACGCTTTTTTCCAGCACGATTTTGTCCGCCCTGACCTCGTCAAGGACAACACGCTCGAAGCCCTTCAGCATTTCCCTCACCATTGCGGTATCGGTTATAAAGACGTGTATGCGCTCAAGTTCCTCAAGATTTGATTTTTTCCTGAGCTCCTGGACGTTTCTTATGACATCACGGGCAAGCGCCTCGTGCAGTAAACTTGGGTCGCGCTCTGCATCTATGTACACGATTCCGCTGGTATTTTCAAGGGCGAACGCAGCCGATATATATCCCTCGGGAGTTTCAACCCTCACATCGGAAACCATCTCGGGAGTTATCTCGTAACCGTCCAGATTTATTTTTTTACGCTCCCTTAGTTTCTTTCCGTTTTCACGTATGAGTTCCGCAACCCGGACAGCATCCTTACCGAATTTCGGTCCAAGAATCTTGAAATTCGGAACTCCGATATACTTTGTGCCAGGAATCTCATCCACAAATTTCACATCCTTGGCGTTCAGTTGCTTCTTTATCACTTCTCCGAGAGTATCAACGGTTTTTCTGACTTTCGAGTCGCCAACCACGGTTACGGATTTTATAGGGTGCCTGAGTTTTATTCCAGCGTTCTGCCTGCAGTTGCTCCCTGCCTCGAAAATCTTTTTTGCAAGGTTCATCTGGAATCCAAGTTCAGGGTTGATGTGCTCGGGCTTCGGCCACTTCAGGAAATGCACGCTCTCCTCCCTGCCTTTAACCAGATTCTGGTAGATCTCTTCTGCAATGAAGGGCGCTGCCGGTGCAAGAATAGTACACAACCTCCTGAAAACTTCGGACAGCGTTACATACGCCGCAAACTTTGATTCATCCATCTTACTGCCCTTGTCCTCGAGCCATAACCTGTCACGTATGAGTTTTATGTAACCCCTTGACAGGTCTTCGGTGACGAAATTGTTCATGTTCGCAACGAGGTGGTGGTAATCGTTGTTTTCAAGATTCCTGTTTACGTTTTCCGCAAGCGCGTCAACAGCTGACAGAATCCACTCGTCCTCAATCCTGAGTTTTGCGTCTCCCAGTTGGTGTTTGCTCGGCTCGAACCTGTCCAGCAGCATGTATCGCGTCGTGAACTCATAGCAGCTCCACAGCGTTCTCAGCATTGGTATTGCTGTTTCATCCAAAGTTTCCTTCCCGAATCGCTTTGCGTTCCAGGGCGCTGTTGCGAACATCTGCAACCTCACGGCGTCCGCACCGACGGTGTTGAAAAGATCCCATGGATGTATTATGTTGTCCTTGCTTGAGGACATTTTTTCGCCTTTGTCATCCAACAGCAAACCGCCAACAACAACGCTCTTGTAAGCCGGTTTGTTGAAAATCACGGTTGAGATTGCAAGCAGTGTGTAGAACCATCCTCTTGTCTGGTCCGTTGCCTCGCAGATGAAATCGTACGGAAAACTCCTCTCAAACAATTCCTTATTTTCAAACGGATAATGGTACTGCGCGAAGGTTGCTGCACCGGAATCGTACCAGCAGTCAATCACGTAATCCACCCGGCTCATAAGTTTTCCGCACCTGCATTTGAGCTTTACCTTGTCCACATATGGTCGGTGCAAATCAATGTTTGCATCAATCTTACTCGCGGATTTTTCAGTCAGCTCCTTTCTTGACCCGATAACTTCCTTGTTTCCACATTCACAAATCCAAATCGGAAGCGGCGTTCCCCAGAACCTGTTTCTTGAAAGCGACCAGTCCTTGACGTTCTCGAGCCAGTCTCCAAACCTGCCGCTCTTCATGTGCTCCGGGAACCACTTGACCCTGTTGTTGTTGCTGATGAGGTTTTTTTTCAGCTTCTCCATGGCTATGAACCAGGATTTCATTGCATAATACAAAAGCGGTGATGAACAGCGCCAGCAGAATGGGTAGTCGTGCTTGTAAGGATACTTCGCTATCAGCGCGTCCTGCTCCTCGAGAATGCTCACAATCCTTGAGTCCGCATCCTTTGCAAACATGCCTTTCAGTTCCGGTATCTGCTCCGTAAACTTGCCGTCCTCGCTTATGGGATTGACTAGGGGCAGGTTGTTCTTCTTCCCTGCGTTGAAGTCGTCCTCGCCGAATGCCGGCGCGATGTGAACGATTCCTGTCCCCTCCTCGATTGTTACAAAATCGCCTCCTATAACGAACCATGCCTTCTTGTCCAGTTTTCCTACAAAATGGCTGAATAACGGCTGATACTCGATACCCAAAAGCTCGCTGCCCATGAAGGTTTCGAGAACTTCCGAATCAGGAAATCGCTTTTCAGCAAGCTCCTTTGCGAGCACGTAGTTCTCGCCCTTGTACCTTATCTTCGCATATTCCAACTTCGGGTTTACCGCAAGCGCGAGGTTCGAGAGTAACGTCCACGGCGTCGTGGTCCATGCCAAAAAATAAAAGTCCTTATCCTTCGCCTGAAACCGCACTATGACGGTTTCTTCTTTAATTTCCTGATATCCGAGTGCAACCTCGTGGCTCGAAAGCGGCGTTCCGCATCTCGGGCAGTAGGGAACGACTTTGTGATCCAGGTAAAGCAAACCTTTCTTCCAGATCTCCTTCAGCGACCACCAGACGCTCTCGATGTATTCGTTGCGCATGGTGACATAGGGATTTTCCATATCAATCCAGTACGCCATTCTCTCAGTGAGTTTGTTCCAGTCCTCGATGTTGCTGAAGACGCTTTTTCTGCACTCCTCCACGAACCTGTCAATCCCGTAACTTACAATCTCCTTCTTCGAGTTCAGCTTCAGTTTCTTCTCTATCTGCACTTCCACAGGCAACCCGTGGCAGTCCCATCCTGCCTTTCTCGGAACACTGAAACCCTGCATGAATTTAAACCGGTTCACAAGGTCCTTGAAGGCGCGGACTTCAACATGGTGAAGTGCAGGTGGCGCATTCGGCGTTGGCGGCCCCTCCAGAAAGGAGAAGCGTTTTTTGCCGTCAGTCAGTGTCCTTTCCGGAATGCCCTTTTCCTTCCAGAATTTGAGGATTCCCTCCTCCATTCCCCTGGGTTTGTACTCGCCTGCGGGTCTCATTACAAACACGCGAGGATATGAATTGTATCTACCTCGCGTTTACACCTCCGATACCCATTTGCGTGTTTGGAAGTAATACTCCGCAACTAGGGTGGAGTATCTGATTTTAAAGTTAAATTAAGTGTATTCTCAGTTTATAAGGATTTTTGGATAATAACTACGCAAGATGGAACTCCCCAAACCTTTTTCCAAAAGGTTTATCAAAAGTGGCGTATTCGCTCTGGCGAATACACCTTAGATCAAGATAAGTAGTTCACACAGCCGTACAAAACTATAGACGTAAGATGGAATTACCCTGGACTGAGAAATACAGGCCGAAAAAACTCAAAGACATGGTCGGGCAGGAGCACATAACCGACCGTTTAGAAGCGTACGTGAAGGTAAAGTCCATGCCGCATCTGCTTTTTGCGGGCCCTGCGGGATGCGGAAAAACAACAGCTGCGCTGTGCATTGCCAGGGAACTTTTCGGCGATATCCACCAGGGTTTCCTCGAGCTGAACGCATCTGACGAGCGCGGTATCGACGTCGTGAGAACAAAGATCAAGGATTTCGCACGAACGCGACCCATAGGGAGCGAGTTTAAGATAATATTCCTTGACGAAGCAGATGCACTCACTCCGGAAGCGCAGAACGCGCTCAGAAGAACCATGGAGAGTTACACGGAAACGTGCCGCTTCATCCTTTCGTGCAATTACAGCTCAAAAATTATTGAACCCATACAGAGCCGGTGCGCAATCTTCAGGTTCAAACGCCTGAAAAAAGAGGACATCGCAAGGATGGTGGAGCACATACTCAAGGAAGAAAAGGTGAAGCACACGAAGGACGGGATAGACGCCATAGTTTACATATCCGAAGGTGATTTAAGAAAGGCGATAAACGTCGCACAGACTGCGGCCGCCCTCGGACATGTGGATGAGAAATCCGTTTTCTCAATCGCATCGCGCGCGAGGCCGGAGGACATAAAAAACATGATGGGGCTCGCGCTCAAAGGTAAGTTTCTTGACGCACGAAACCTGCTGGATAGCCTCATGCTGGCCCAGGGCTTATCGGGGGAGGACATACTTCTGCAGATGAACTCCGAGGCAATGAATTTGGAATTGCCGGACGAAAAAAAAGTCCACATTGTTGATTTGGTGGGTGAAACGAACTTCACTCTTGTTGAAGGCGCGAACGAACGCATTCAACTGGAGGCACTTCTCGCGCGTCTCGCTTCTGTTGGGAAGTAGAATGGGAAAACTTTTCGGGACTTCCGGTGTCAGGAGACGTGTTTCCGAACTTCCTCCGGAATTTGTGATCGCTCTGGCAAGGGCGCTGGCTACCTATACACCCGACGAAAAAATCGTCATAGGACGCGACACCCGCAAATCCGGACCGTTGCTTGAGAGCGCGTTCATTTCGGGATTGATTTCATCGGGAAAAAACGTGATCGACATATGCTTGGTACCGACGCCTACCGTTGGAGTCGCAACCGCGGAGCACGGAACCGGGGTTATGGTTACGGCATCGCACAACCCGCCGGAATACAATGGCTTCAAGTTCTGGAACACGAGCGGGGCATACAACCCGGAGCAGGAAAACGCAGTCGAAAAAATCTTCTTCTCGAAAAAATTCAAAAAGGGAAAACGGTGCGGGGTTGTTGAGAAGCGCAACTACGTTGAAAAACACATCAACCTTATTCTAAAAAAAATAGGAACAGTCAACGATGTGAGAGTTCTCGTGGACTGCGCCGGTGGTGCAGGTTCCGTCATCACGCCAAAACTCTTGGAAAAAATGGGCTGCGACGTGATAGCGATAAACACGAACCAGGACGGAAATTTTCCGCATGAACTGGAACCGACTGCAGAAAACCTTGCGGAAACGTGCAAACTCGTGAAGAAAAAAAAGGTTGACATCGCATTCGCGCACGACGGCGATGCGGATAGAACAGCAGCGATTGGAAAAGACGGAAAACTCATCGAGTGGGATTCGTTCCTCTCGGTTCTTGCATACGACCTTGACAGGGTTGTGACGACGGTTGACGCATCCATGCGGATTGAGGACGTGTGCAACGAGGTTATCAGAACGAAGGTTGGGGACGTTTTTGTCGCGGAAGGAATAAGAAAAAATAACGCGGACTTCGGCGGCGAACCTTCCGGGGCGTACATATTCCCGGACATCCACATATTTCCGGATGGGATAGCAACGGTTGCAAAAACCGTGAGCATGGTTGCTGACGGATTTTTTTACGAAAGGCTTGAGGAGATAAAAAGCTACCCGATGGAGCGCGTGAAGATTCCATGCGGGGAGGATGAAAAGGGGATTATTATGGATAATTTGAAGAAGATTATCAAGGAAGATTACGATGATACCGACGGTATACGAATTTCAACGGATGAGGGATGGATTCTCATACGCCCGAGCGGAACAGAACCGTATGTCAGAATCACAGCGGAGGGCGTTGACAGAAACGCGCTGGATGAGCTTGTCGGGGAAGGTAGGGAATGGATTGGAAAAGCACGAAAGTGAATTATTTTTTCTTGTTCTTCAGAAAATTTTTTAGGATTTTGTAAAGTTCTTCCGTTTCCGGGACGAACTTTTCCTTTTTGAGTTCTTTTGTTAATTCCTTAAAATCCATAAACTCCCCGTAAACGATTTCGTCCTTCGGGAGTTTTATCGGTTTGTCTGCAATCACGCCGTAAACGCGGATATTTTCTTTTTCCTCAGGGATTCTTTTATCAAAAGATGCTATGAAGAATGGTTTTGCAACTAAACCGGTTTCCTCCACAACCTCACGCTTTACGGCTTCGTCATAACCTTCGCCTGCGGGGATGTGCCCGCCAAAGGCGATGCTCCAATATCCCCTGAAGAACTCTTTTTTGTCGCTGCGCTTGTTCACATGGACTCTGTTTTGTTTGTCGAAGACGAAGAAAATCACGCTGCGGTGGATGAGTTTTTTTGCATGACACTCATCACGCGTGGCTTTACCGATAACGTTGTCATCATCGTCAACAACGCCCAGGAATTCTGCCATATTACTTTGATTGGTGTGGGGATTTCGTGAACATGGATAGTATTGCTGCCAGTATGCACAAAATCCCGGATGGAATGAATGCCCACAGGTAGCTTCCGGTGAGGTCGAAAACCTGGCCTCCAAGTATTGGCCCAATAATTCCTGCAACCCCGTATGCGGTGAAAACGAAGCCGTAGTTTATCCCGACGTTTTTAGTGCCGAAGTAATCTGCGGTTGCAGACGGGAACAGCGCGAAGTTTCCTCCGAAGTTGAAGCCGACCCATGCGGCTGCGATTGTTAATGTCCATTCCTGCGAGCCCATCTGCATCAGCGCGAGCATCATGACGCCCTGGAGAATGAACATCAGGAGCATTGCCCTTGTCCTTCCGAGTTTGTCTGATGCCACGCCCCATGTGATTCTTCCGGCTCCATTGAAAAGCGCAAGAATTCCGACTGCATTCCCGGCTGCGGCTGCTGTCAGTCCGGAATGAATCCCGAAGGGTTTTAGAATTCCGATGACCATCAAACCCGCAGATGCTCCGAATATGAACATCAGCCAGAGAAGCCAGAACTGTCTTGTTTTCAGCATTTCCTTCCATTCGAAGTCTTCCTTGGATTTGCTGGCAACCTGCGGCGGAACCCATCCCTCGGGTTTCCAGCCGGCTGGTGGATTTTTCAAAAGCTGTGCTCCGAAAACGACCGCAACCAGGAATGTTATCCCAAGATACATGAATGCCTGAAGAACGCCGTATGTTTCCGTGAATGATGAGCCGAGTTTTCCGAATACCCATGCACCCGCACCAAAGCCCGCAACTGCTAATCCGGTTACTAAACCGCGTTTGTCAGGGAACCATTTTACGCATGCGGCTATCGGGCACACATAACCAAGACCGATGCCTGCGCCGCCGATTAACCCTATGGTCAAACACAACCCGACAAACGAACCACCCGTAAAACTCGCAAGTATGTATCCAAGTCCGAGAACGATTCCGCCAACGGTTGCGACAATGCGCGGTCCTTTTTTATCCTGCCATCTTCCCGCGAGAATCATCACAAGAGCGAAGGTCGCAAGCGCTGCGGAGAAAATCACCTGTGTCTGCGTGGTCGTGAATTGGTATGCGTTCATGAGTGGATTTACAAAAACGCTCCATGAATAAATCGCGCCTAAGCACAACTGCACTATTAACGCACCAATCACCACAGACCAGCGATTCATTTTACAGTCTTTCCTTTACAATCGCATCAACAACCGACGGCTCTGCCAGCGTTGTCGTATCTCCGACATCCTCCTTGCCCTCGGCCACGGCCTTCAGGATTCGTCGCATGATTTTTCCGCTTCGGGTTTTCGGCAAGGCATCCACGAACTGTATTTTATCGGGTCGTGCTATCGGTCCGATCTCCTTGGTTACTTGGTCTATGAGTTCCTTCTTGAGCTCGTCGGATTTGTGCACGCCTTCCTTCACTATCACGAACGCATACAAACCGCTTCCCTTTATCTCATGTGGAAACGGCACTATCGCTGATTCCGCGACTTTCTTGTGGCTGACAAGAGCGGATTCCACTTCAGCGGTCCCGATTCTGTGACCAGAAACGTTGACAACGTCATCTATGCGGCCCATAAGCCAGAAATCGCCGTCTTCATCAACACGGGCACCATCCCCTGTAGAATAATACGGCGGAAATCTTGTGAAATATGTTTCTTTGAACCTCATGGGCTCACCGTAAACGCCGCGCATCATTCCAGGCCATGGTTTTTCTATAACAAGGTAACCGCCCTCGTTGACGGCTGCCGGCTTTCCATCCTCACGTAGAACTTTCGGAACAACGCCCGGGAACGGCTTGCTTGCGGAGCCGGGTTTTATGGTCATTATGCCGGGTAATGGCGTTATTAAAATTCCTCCGGTTTCAGTCTGCCACCACGTGTCAACGATCGGACATTTATTGTCCCCGATAACGTTGTAGTACCACATCCATGCCTCGGGGTTTATCGGCTCGCCAACAGTTCCAAGCAAACGCAAACTTGTTAAATCCCTACCCTTCGGCCAGTGGTCGCCGTCCTTTGCGATTGCACGTATGGCTGTCGGTGCGGTGTAGAATATGTCAACCTTATATTTCTCAACAATCTCCCAGAAGCGGTCCGGTTTCGGGTGATTCGGAACACCTTCGTACATAAGGCTCGTTGCACCTGCCGCAAGCGGACCGTAAACGATGTAGCTGTGGCCGGTGATCCAGCCGATGTCAGCGGTGCACCAGTAGGTGTCTTCATCACGCGGGTCGAAAATCCATTTGAACGTTTGGTAAACGAACAGCAGGTAACCACCGGTCGTGTGCATAACGCCCTTTGGTTTCCCTGTGGTTCCGCTTGTGTAGAGAATGAATAAAGGATCTTCGGCATCCATATGTTCGGGCTCGCAGTAGTTCTTGATGTCTTCCGCGTTGATTTCCTCATGCCACCACGTGTCTCGGCCTTCCTTTATGTGCACATCAGGTGTGTGCGCCCGTCTTACGACAATGACGTGTTTGATGGTGGGGCATCTCTTCAACGCCTCATCCGCATTTTGTTTTAGGTGGATGGCTTTACCTTTCCTTATGCTTCCGTCGGATGTTATGAGCATGCATGAGCCGGAGTCAATGATTCTGTCACCGAGCGCCTCGGCACTGAAGCCGCCAAAAACAACGGAGTGTATGGCACCGATTCTCGTGCATGCGAGCATCGCGATTGGCAGTTCTGGAATCATCGGTAGGTAAATGCAAATCCTGTCTCCTTTCTTTATTCCTTTTTTCTTTAGAACGTTTGCGAACCTGCACACCTCATGATGCAATTCCTGATACGTGTAAGTTTTTGAATCTCCGTAGGGTTCGCCTTCCCATATTATCGCTGCCTTGTTTTTCCTCCAGGTTGTAAGGTGTCGGTCCAGACAGTTGTACGAAACGTTAATCTTGCCGCCTTTAAACCAGTTGCACCCTGCTGTTTTCTCGTCAAACGAATTTTCTCGTCAAACGAATAAACCTCGTCCCACTTACTGAACCAGTGCAGCTGCTCTGCCTGCTTTGCCCAGAAACCCTCCGGGTCTTTTACGGATTTCTCGTAGATTCTGTCGTAGTCTTTCGGGCTTTTCAGTTCAGAGTGCTTAAAAACGTAGTCCTTCGGCGTGAATTTGCGCCGCTCATCCATGAGAGAGTGAATGGTCTTTTTTTCCATCTTGGCACCAAGAATAAGTTTAGATATTTCACCTGGGACTATAAAAATAATTGCCCGTTTTTCAGGTATCGCAAACTACCTGCGCAATCCAGAAACCGTTTCGTTTTTCAACAAAAAACTCATGATAGGTTACGGCTTTAACCTCGAGCTCGGGTTTGTGTTTCTTTTTTACGGTTTCGCCGAGGATTTCGGAATTTAACAGGTACAGGCCGCCCTGCTTCTTGATTTTTATCTTGAATTTTTTGGGGATGAATTTTTTGGTGTAGAACCGGAACAGTAATTCACTTAAAAAATCGTGGAGCAGATTTTCCAGATTCTTTGCTTCAAGTTTTACGTGAGTCTTCAGCTCCGTACCGACAGTATCCAGGTTAAGAATCGCGCTGAAAACCGCATACGCGGAATTCTCGAAACATTCCTCAAGCGTTTTACCCCTCGCAACGAATTTCAGGTCAGCTGTGTGTTCGAGGTATTCGAAACCGAGGCCTTTTTTCACTTTTAGATGTCGGTGTCAAGAACGTCGAGAATCTTGGTTTTTACGGAAACCTTGCCGCCTGTCGGCTCTGCCAGAAGTTTGTTACACACCAGGCACTTGATATTGGTCGCGGCACAGCCGAAGATTACCTGTTCGTTCCCGCAGTCGTTGCACTTTACTCTTAGGAATCTGCTCCTTGTTTCCTTTTTCATTTTAGCTCTTGATTTCAACGGTTTTTTTAGTCCTCGCGCTGTAAACGCGCTGATGTTTTTTCTTGCACTCCTTGCACGTGAGTATTATAAGGGGCCGCTTGCCTATCTTGTAAACTTCCTTCTTCGGTGTTCTCGGGGAGCCGCCGTAACCCTTCTTGACCTCGATGTACTTTCTCCGGCCCATAGTCATGGTGCGCTCCTTCCCCTTCTTCCCCAACCTGAGGTCGTGCTCCGTGTGCTTGTTGCAGTGCGGACAGTACGTCCTCATGACTTCCGGAAGTTTCATGGTTTTATGTATGAGCTTTAAGCAATAAAAATCAAATTTCTTCGGCCATGCCCTTCTCGACGAGTATCTTTGCGTTTACTTCAAGTAGCAAAACAACATCGCCCTCCTTGAAAGGTCCGTAGTGCTTTGAATCAACACCGATTATCGCGGGAAGTTCGTGCAGCACCCTCACTTTTTCGTATCCATCGGGGATAGATTCTTCAACCTTCTCCGCCGGTTTCTGCTCCTCCGTCTTTTCGAAAACATCGTCCCGGGATTTTTTCAGGATTTCAATGAGCAGGATGTAGAATTTTTTTTCAACGGAAGTTATGTTCGCGGGGGGCGCGTCCGTGTCCTTGGTTCTCAGCGCATGAAGCACAATCTTGTTCTGCCTGCGCTCGTAGATGTCATCAATAAGTTTTGCAACGTGCTCGCGGTATTTTTCCTCAACCTCGGTCAGCAATTTTGACGCGTCTGTATAGAAGTCCTTACCAACGTGCTGAAGCGTAGGGAAGTTTTTCTCGTTCCGGGCTATGGTCTGTAAATCCGCATAGGTCACCATTTTGTTTTCGTTATCCTTTTATTTATCCTGATTAAAAATATTGATTCATGAGGGATTTGTTTGATTTGAGAGCGATTAAACCAAACGTGCGGAAACTTAGCGGGATGCGTGAAGTTATCTACGATAGGGAATGGCTGAAAAAAACCTCGAACATTGAGTTGTACTACATGTACCGCGACCTTGCCCTCACCGACAACGACAGAAACGCAATGAAAGAAAAAAACCTCAGGTATGACATCACGGTGATTCCTCCACTCAATTTAGGAAAAGAATTCGTAAAGACCGCAGGGCACTATCACCCGCTTGTTCCCGGAACGAAACTGAGTTATCCGGAAGTCTATGAGGTTTTGGATGGCAGAGCGCATTATCTGTTGCAAAAGGTCGAAGGTAATAGGGTTTTGGACGTGGTTTTGATAGATGCGAAAAAACGCGACAAGGTTCTGATTCCGCCGGACTACGGGCACATCACGATAAACCCGTCAAACGAAACGCTAAAAATGGCGAACTGGATTTCCGATGCGTTTGAATCGGTTTACGAACCCATAGAAAAAATGCACGGTGGGGCTTACTTTGAATTGACGAATGGAAAATTTGTGAAGAATACGGCTTATAAAAAAATTCCGGAATTGAGAAAAATCAAACCTGCTGAAGTTCCGGAGTTCGGACTTTTGAAGAATAAAAACATGTATGGACTTGTCGGCAATCTAGAAAAACTGGATTTTTTGAATAACCCTCAGAGCTATAAAAAAATTTTTGAACAGGTTTATGCATAACTCCTGCCCATCTTTCCGTATTCCGGGCTTATGATTTCGTCCTTCTCGATGCCCTTCCACACGGAACCGTATCGCTCCTGCAGCTGGAACTCGATGGGTTTCGCTTCCTCGATTGCTTCCTTTATGTGTTTTTTCTCGATGAACTTCGCGTTTTCAGTTGTCGCGAGGTCGCCGGCCATGCGCACGACTCCTCCGAGGTCCCTCAGCCTCAGCGTAAGGGAATTCCGGGCGTCGTCAAGAACGGATGCGCGCTTTCTGGCTTCCTCAAGGAGTTCTTCAACCGCATCTTTTGTTGCGTGCGGAATCCGCTTGTCCTTTACGATTTCTTGGGCAACGAACTGTGTCAGATATGCTTCGTTTTCTTCCGTGTCCGGCATGGTCGTGTTCAGCAGGATTTCGTAACCGTTTCCAAGGATTCTTGACCGCAGAGGCGGAAGGATGTCCTGCACGTCCTTTATGTTGCATGCGCCCACGAAAGTGAAATCGCACGGAACGTCGTCAACCTTCACGGACGCGCCGGCTGACTGGGGATTCCTTCCGACGATGGGGAATTTTTTTTCCTGCATCGCGGTGAGGATGAAATTCTGCAGGAACTTCAGATGCGGTAATTCATCTATAAAAAGAACGCCTTCATGCGCTTCGTGGATTGCGCCTGCAACGACACGCGTGTACGGCGGTGTCCCGATTTCGGGATGGCTTCCGTACGGGTCATGCCTGACATCACCCAGAAGTTCGGTTTCGGATGCGCCTGTTGCATGGATAAACGTCTTCCTGCCCAGAGGCACTAACGTGATCATGTCCTTTCTCCCGAACTTTACCGGTCTTTCCGGCTCATGACCAATAACCTTGACCTTGTCCTTTACGCGCTGATAAATAACGCCGACCTCCCTGCCGTCGCTTCCGAACTTGGTTGTTTTTACCTCCGGCTTTGGGGTGATTTTTTCGTACTTGTTCTTGCCGCATGTCGGGCATGTGTGTTCCTTAACATCGCTGAACGCCGCGCACTTCGAGCATTTGAACCCGAGCTGCTCTGCAACGAAGGTTGGAATCTCCTGCGGTGTAAGAATCCTTTCCTGAGTTATGTGTTTCACCACTTCAATCAACGGACGCTGCGGATTTGCAGGATTGTTCACAACGTTTATCTCTTCGGTCGGTTTCGGTAGGTGCATGGCCAACGCCTGTGCGAGCATGGATTTTCCGATTCCTGGAGGCCCGACCAGAAGAAGATTTCTTTTTTGCTGGATTGCTAGCTCGACCTTGTGAACCGCATTGTCCTGGCCGATGACCTGGTCGAGCAGATCCGCCGGAATCTTTATGTCCGCGGTTGTTTCGATTTCATCAAGCGGCTTTGGTTTTTCTCGCTTCCAGATTTTTATCGGTGGCATATGTTATTAAGATGGAATATAACTAAATAAGATACGATGGTGCAGAAAAACAGGAACGTGGTGGTTATCGGGGCGGGCCCTTCCGGGCTGGCCGCGGGGTACAAACTCACCAAGGAAGGCGTGAGGTGCACGGTTATCGAAAAGGGACAGCTCGTAGGCGGAATATCAAAAACCGTCCAGCACAAAGGATATTACTTCGACCTTGGGGGGCACCGGTTCTTCACGAAGGTTGCTAAGGTGAACAAGCTGTGGCACGAAGTTCTTGGAAGCGACTTCATGAAGCGGCCGCGTCTTTCGAGGATTTACTACAACCGCAAGTTTTTCGACTACCCGATAAAACCGCTGAACGCGCTCACGGGTTTGGGCCCGGTCGAAAGTGCGAGGATTCTTGCAAGTTACGTAAAAGCGAGGTTTTTTCCGTATCCCGTGGAGGACAACTTCGAACAGTGGATTTCGAACCGGTTCGGAAAGCGCCTGTATGAGATATTTTTCAAGACATACACGGAAAAGGTTTGGGGCATTCCATGCACGGAGATAAAGGCAGAGTGGGCCGCACAGAGGATTAAGGGGCTTTCGCTCACTTCGGCAGTAATGAACGCGATATACAAGCCGAAAGGCAAAACGATAAGGACGCTGATAGACGAATTCGAATATCCGAAACATGGTCCAGGCATGATGTGGGAAAAAATGCGCGAATACATCAGCAACCAGAACAAAGTCATGCTGAACTCCCCCGTGACGAAAATAAGGGTTGAGGGAAATCGTGCCCTGAGCGTAACTGTTGAGAATGGCAAAAAAGAGCTTGATGTTTACGGCACAGATTTTATTTCGAGCATGCCGTTGCGCGAGCTGGTGAACTCCATCAAACCGGAACCACCGAAAAGAATACTGGATGCTGCAAACGCCCTTTCCTATAGGGATTTCCTCACAGTAGCGTTGATCATTGATAAGAAGGATATTTTTCCGGACAACTGGATTTACATACACTCGCCGGACGTTGAGGTTGGCAGGATACAGAATTTTAAGAACTGGAGCCCGTACATGGTGCCTGACAAGAACAAAACGTGCATAGGCATGGAGTACTTCTGCTCGGAAGGTGACAACGTTTGGAACAGCAGGGATGAAGAACTGGTGGAACTTGCAAGGAATGAGATTGAAACTGTCGGCCTTGCGGAATCGAAATATGTGGAGGAAGGCGTCGTTGTCAGAACCGAGAAAGCGTATCCGGTTTACGATGACAATTACGTTAGGAACATAGAAACCATAAAGTCGTACATAAACGGATTCGAGAATCTGCAAACTATTGGCAGGAACGGGATGCACAGGTACAACAACATGGACCACTCGATGCTGACCGCGCTGCTGGCAGTCGAGAACCTGTCTGGAAAAACGCATGACCTCTGGACAGTCAATACGGAGCAGGAATACCACGAAGAGCAAAAAACAGGTTAGACCACATCAACCCGGTACACGGTAAAATAGAACTGGGTCATTTCAGTTTTGTGCGCTATGAAGCCCAGTGGGAATGTCCTGCTGAAGGATTTTACCTTCGTTTTCTTTATTTCTGGGAACCGGTCTTCCTCCTGATTTAGCGACGAGCCGAGAACGTACCGGATACCGGGCGCAGGATTTTCATAAACCGTGTAACCCTCGTGCCTCAGGAAGTACGTCGCCCTGTGGTCGTAAGAAAGTATCTTTGCGTCTTTCGGGATGTTCTGGTAAATCCATTGGAGGGCATCATTCACAACCCCGTGCGGCGTGAGGTAGATGTAAGAAACAGGAATGCCGACAATAAAGTTCACTGCAATGAGCAGCATGAAAATCTTCTTTTCAAATTTTGCAAACATTCCGGGAAGTTTTGAATTCGTAATGAGGTAACACAACCCGGGTAGAAGTGCGACAAAAAACCTCGGCCTTACGTCTTCGGACCAGAGGAAGATGGTTGCAGCGAGGAGCAAAAACTGGGATGCGAAAATCGCAGTGACGTTATCCATGCGCTTCGGATTTCTGAACTCCTTGTAGATTGCATACAACGCCGGAACAGCTGTGATTCCGAGAGACATCAACATCAGTTTCATGAAAACAAAAATCCGGTAGGGCAGCGTGAACCCGAGTCCGGAAGCCTGGTTAAGCCTGTAAAAAACCAGCCATGGAAACTCCTGGTTGTTTGAGAACGTGAAGATTGTGTAAACAACCGGCAGGATGGAGAAGGCAACAACGAACAGCACCACCGTGATGCGGTTTTTTTTCAGGAGAAGGTGCATGAGAACAGGTAAAACTAGGAATATGCCGGTTTCCCGCGTGAGGAAGCATACGCCGAAAATAAAACCAGAAAAAACCAGTTTCCGGAAATCATTCGAGTCCAGAAACCGCATGTAGGCGTACATCGCGAGCACGTAGTAAAAAACCATGAGGTTGTCTGTCATAATGGTCGGACTCAAACTCACGAAAACTATGGTGCTCGCGAAGAGCATCGAAACGAGAAACGATTTTTCCGCATCGTGCCTCAGCTTCAGCAGCAGGTACATGAGGACAACAGTCGCGACCGAAGCGAGCAGGACGTACAACCGCACGGCGGTTTCGCTGATTCCGAAAATTTTGTAGATCACCGCGATGGTGTACTGGTGAACCGGGCGGTGCGGATAAAACGCATCTGGAAGATTTCCGTTCATGATGTTTTCGCCGCCCCAGAGGTAATGCACCTCGTCAAAGAGGAGGATGCTGTCGTACAGGAGCATCAGCACTAAATACGCCAGAAAAGGCACGGCACATAAAAAAAACAGGTGTTTTTTCGTTTCCATTTCTATAATTATTGTGATAAATAAATATGAATGCGACTGTTGTCATACCAACCTACAACGAAGCCAGGAATCTTGAGGAGCTTATCGGCAGGATATTCCGAGCGGTGCCGGACATCCGCGTTGTCATAGTTGATGACGATTCTTCTGATGGTACTGGAAAAATCGCCGAGCAGTTGAGTAGAGAGTATAATATAAAGGTCATACATCGAAAAGGAAAATTGGGTTTGTCGTCTGCGGTCATTGATGGTTTTGGCGCTTGCGATACGAAGATTATTGGTGTCATGGATGCTGACCTTAGTCACCCGCCGGAACTCATACCCAAGATGCTGGGGGTGATTGAAAACGGCGAGGCGGACGTTGTTTTTGGAAGCAGGTACGTGAAGGAAGGCGGAATCAAAAAATGGCCGCTCCTGAGGAAAATCACGTCCATGGCTGCGATAATTCTCGCAAGACCTTTGACCGGCGTCAGGGATTCCGTGTCTGGGTTCTTTTTTTTGAGAAGGGATGTCATCAAAAACAAAAAATTAAACCCTAGAGGATTCAAGATAGGTCTGGACATTCTGGTCAAGGGGGATTACAGAAAGGTTGTTGAGGTTCCATATACCTTTGTGGACAGAACGAGCGGCAGAAGCAAGCTGAATGCGAAAGAGTATTTAAATTACCTGTCACATTTAATTAGTCTTTACGCGTATGAGCTGAGGCATTTGTAAAATGTTCGATCGTGTTTTGATAACCGGTGGAGCAGGTTTTATTGGCTCCCACTTGGCTGAAAATTCTCTGAAGCAAGGTAGAGAGGTTGTTGTCATTGATAATTTGAGCAGAACAGAGTACAACATTGATTACCTGAAAAAAAATTATAAAAAAATAAGGTTCATTAAAGGCGACATTAGCAATCCCAGGATTTTTGATAATCTTATGAATGATGTTGACCTCGTTTATCACTGCGCAGCGCAGGTTGCTGTCACGACGTCACTGCAAAACCCGCGGTTGGACTACGAAACGAATGCGGATGGAACCTTCAATCTCTGCGAAGCATTAAGAAAATCAAAGTCCAATGCGCCGATAATTTTCTGCTCAACGAACAAGGTTTACGGTGATTTAACTCTGCCGGTTATTGAAAAAAAACAGCGTTACGAGTATCGTGACATCACAGGGATTGATGAGTCATACCCTCTGGAAACAAACTGCCCGTACGGCGGGTCAAAGATAGTTGCGGAATTTATTCTTGACACGTATTTCCACTCTTTTGGGATTCCGGTAGTTAAGCCGCGCATGTCGTGCATCTACGGCACGAGACAGTTCGGCAACGAGGACCAGGGATGGGTTGCGTGGTTTACCATTGCTACTTTACTGGACAAGAAAATCACCATCTACGGCGACGGGAAGCAGGTCAGGGACGTTCTCTACATAACGGACCAAAACGCAGCGTTTGAACTGCTTGCGAAAAAAATAAACAAAACTAAGGGCAAAGCTTATAACCTCGGCGGCGGTCCGGAGAATACGATTTCATTATTCGAATTGTTGGACACAATCGAGGAACTGACGGGTAAAAGGGCAGAATACACGAAAGCCGACTGGAGGATGGGCGACCAGAAGGTTTACATCTCGGACATAAGCAAGATACGGAAAGAGGTTGGTTGGAAGCCTAAGGTAAGTGCAAAAGAGGGAGTCAAAAAAATCGTCGAGTGGACGAACCAGAACAGGAAACTCTTCAAATAAAATGGCGACAAAACCGTGGGCCATCGGGCTGGTTTTTCTGAGCACCTTTGTAGTTTCGTTCGGGCAGATTCTGTTCAAGTTCGGCTCCATGGATTTTTCAATCGGGATTTCACTGCTGTTCAATTATCCGCTGATTCTCGGGTTGGTGCTTTACGGTGTCGGCGCGGGAATGCTGATTGTCGCGCTCAAGTACGGCGACCTTTCAGTTCTGTATCCGATATACGGGGCAACGTACATCTGGGTGAGTCTGCTCTCGCCGCACTTCTTCAATGATTCGATGAACATGCTGAAGTGGATTGGGATTGCGTTTATACTTCTGGGGGTCGCATCGATAGGGAGGGGTAGCAGAGAATGACCGAAGTGTGGGCCATGGCAACGGTCGTGTTCGCAACCCTGCTCGGTGCAACAGGTTCCTTGCTTTTCAAGCTTGGGAGTGAAAGATTAACTTTGAACTTAAGGAAGCTGCTGACAAATTATGTGCTCATTGCCGGAGTCATAGTTTATGGTGTGTCCGCGATAATATTCGTTTTCGCACTCACGGGTGGCGAACTTTCGGTTCTTTACCCGCTGGTCGCAACAAGCTACATCTGGACCTGTCTGTTTTCGGTGAAGTTTCTTAAGGAGAAAATGAACTGGTGGAAATGGCTGGGCATCCTGCTGATCGTCATAGGCGTGAGTTTCATAGGTATGGGGAGCTGACTGGGATGAATCTTAGCATTGTGATACCGGCGCACAACGAAGAGGGTAATCTTGAAGGGTTGGTAAACGACCTGCTGGAACTGCAGAAGGGAAAGGGTTGGGACTGCGAAATCGTAATTGTGGATGACAACAGTTCTGACAACACCGGCAAAATTGCTGACGACTACTCGAAAAAATTCGACAACGTTTCTGTCATTCACAGGAAGAAGGGGAACAACGGCATGGGGTTTGCGCTGAAGGAGGGTACAAAAAACGCCAAGGGCGAGTACATACTGTGGATAATGGGCGACCGTTCCGACGACATGGAAACGATCCCGAAGATGATTGAAAAACTCGATGACGGATACGACATGGTTCTCGGCTCGAGATACATAGAGGGTGGGTCGCGCGGCGACTTGGGAATTGACAAGGCATTTTTCAGCGCGGGTTACAGCTTTCTGGCGCGCATGATTTTCGGGATACCCGCGCACGATATTACAAACGCGTTCAGGGCCTTCAGGAAGAAGGCTTTCGATTCACTCGTGCTTGAAGCGGGTGATTTTGCGATTTCGCCGGAATTTTCGATAAAGGCACACATGAATGGTTTCAGGATAGGAGAGGTTGCCACAACGTACTCCAACAGAAAAATCGGCAAGACGAAGTTCAACATGTTCAGGATGGGTTTGAGGTATGCTGGTTTGTTTAAATACAGGTTCAATAGATAAAGAAGATGGACACAGAAACGGTAAAGGGACTGAGGTATGTGTTACCCATCTTGATTTTTTCCGTACTTGTCCATGGATACATAATATCCGAATTCAAACAGTTGCCTGGACCGATGTACGGTGGCGACGTTTACTGGCATTACGGCAGATCACTGAATATCTACAATGGTGCATATCCATGGGAGAATCCACAGGTTAGTGGGGAATACGAATACTTCGGTTGGTTGCATCATCTCATCATCGCAACTATTGCAAAGGTGTTCGGTATTGATCTGCTCACGTCTTATAACTACCTACCGGTGATTATGGCGATACCATCGGTGATTACATGGTACGTGTTCGGGTTACTGTTGTTTAGGGACTACAGATTTGCGTTACTTATGTCCCTCATGTTTCTTGAACCAAAGGGCATATCCGGGCTGGCAAGCGATGTGCTCACGCCACTGGCATTGCTGTTTGTGTTTTTAGCCATGCGGACAAAAAAGATTAAGGACAGAATTGTGGCAGGAATATTTTGCGGGTTGTCAGGGATATCCTATGTTTCCGCTTTCCCATCTCTGGTCGTGGTGATGGCGGTACTCTTTGCTTACATGTCCGTGATAAAGCATCTAAAGGTCAATTTAAACGCATCGGATATGAGAATATCCCTTTTGAGGGACGAGGATAAGGAGATAGTGCGGGACGTCAAAGAGAATTTCGCTATATTGTTCCCCATAGGACTGATAGGTCTTGCCATCTCTATGCTGCTTTTTGGGCCAGTGCTGTTTGTTTATAAGGCGCACATACCAAACCCCGTCAACGAGTACACGCTCCCGGACTTTTCGAAATACGGCACGGACGTTGCAATCGCATTGATTGAGGGTAGTTTTTTGGATGTACCTGCCCTCATGAACGGAGATATTTTCAAATTTGTCATCTCGATTATGACGTTGATAGGTTTGTATGTGGTAATCAAAAATAGAAAAAACGACGTCGAATGTTTTATATTCGTGTTGGTGTTGTCGGCATTTGTCGGAGGCCTTCACTATTTTGTGACGGAGCCGGTGATTGGTAGCACTGTGATTCCAACGTACCTTTTTGCGCAGATAATGCGGACATCTACTCCCTTGTTGTTCGTATCTGCTGTGGCGTTTTTGATGGGTAAGAAACCGCAATTTGGAAGCATTATAGTAGCATTGTCTGTCATTTTCATGCTGCTGGTCCTCATGATCAGCCTGAACGCAAGGTACTACGGCAGGTGGGAGACGATGGCCAGAAGTGAAGCAAATCCTGCAATAACGGAGATAGCGGAATGGATAGACGGGAATACCGACAAAAATGCTGTTTTCATATCGCATGAAGAACTTTCATTTCTTGTGAACGGTTTGACGGCTAGGAAGGTGGTAACGTCAAGAAGAACCCATTTCAGTCCATACCTGGACATCAACAAGAGGATTGCAGATGCTGTTGTTGTCCTTTATGGTGACAACGAGTATAAGATTGAGGAGTTGATTAGACAGTACAACATCTCATACCTTTACTGGGATGTGAATTGGCCGTATTTCGCGAAAAATGAACCACCAATGACGGTCCCGGAATACGAACATCAACTTACAGAGAACGGTGTGAAATTCCAAAAAGTGAATGCCTATTTGAATCCGGCGTACAGCCCAGAAAATCCAAAGTACGACATGCTCGCCGTGTTCCCTGCTAAGGACGATTTGACACAACCATGGAGTGATGCGTTCTCAAAACACATTACACCTGCGAAAACGTTTACCATCAACGGAAAGGTCTTTGCCATTATATTTAAGGTCGCATAGTTATAACCACTGGAAACGTGGACTTGAGCGTGATTATACCGGTTTACAATGAAGAGAAGACCATAGGTGAGGTCGTAGACAGTGTTCTGAATGTCGCAAGAGACCTGGGGTGTAAAACAGAAGTTGTTGTGATAGACGATGGTTCTATCGATGGCACAAAGAGGGTGTTGGACGGGTATAAAGACATACGTGTATTAACGCATGAGATTAATCTAGGTAAGGGCCGTGCGCTGATTGACGGTTTTGGATACGCAACGGGCGATGCGATAGTGATGATTGACAGCGACGGACAAATGAATCCCGAGGATATACCAAAACTCTATGAAAAACTTAAAGCGTTTGATGTCGTATGTGGTTTTAGGGTAGACAGAAACGACCCGATTTTAAGAAAGATTCTGAGCAAAGTTTTTAACAACATGGTTCGGATTTTGCTTGGAATGAGGATAACCGACGCACTCTGCAGTTTGAAGGGTTTTAGGAGGGATGTCACAAAAATTGAAACACGAGCTAATGGATGGTTAATGGACCTAGAGCTTGTATGGAGAGCGCGAAGGAAAGGTTATGCATACGTAGAGGTCCCGGTTTCCCACAATCCAAGGAGATACGGACACTCCAAAATTTCGGTTAAATCGATAGTAAGGATGATTTATGGGTTAGTATTATTGAGGGTTCATGGTTAATGATGCCGGTCAAGGATTTTAGGTTATGGTTGTTGTTTGCAATCGTGTTGTTGGTTGGCGGTTTTTTTAGGCTGTACGAGCTTGACCGACCGTTGTTTTCGGTTGATGAACTCGGATATTCCCGGTTCGCATTAACGCTGAGTAGGGATTTACTTCTTGTGAGAATGCCGAGTAATGAACTCCCGCAGATAGTCCAACCCTACTTGAATTTTTACATACAATACCCCATACTGAAGGTATTCGGATTGAGCGAGAGTTCCGCAAGAATTATGCCGGCCATTTTCGGAATAGCGACTATAGTCCTGGTTTTCTTTTTTGCAAGACGGGTTTACAATGAAAAAATCGCCTTGTTGTCTGCGGCTTTTTTGGCAACATCGATGATGCACGTGACGTATTCCAGGATTGGAAATCAGGATTCCTTGCTGACGTTTCTGGTGGTGTTGGCAGCATATTTTTTTGTTACAAAAAGGGGAAGGTTGACATGGATGTGCCTCGGATTGGCACTTGCAGCAAAGCACACGGCTTTGTCATTCATCATCGCATTTGTTTTGTACAAGATTTACATCGGAGAGTTTAAAGTTGGATTCAGAAAACCTTTTTTTAGCGGAGGCCTGTGGGAATCGCTCACGCTGATGTTGGTTTTTTATATAATCCCAAACATCGGTGCCGTCATTCACACCACTCAATTGACGTACACGGGGACAACGGTGAAGCATCTCCCGTTAGTAATCCAGGAAATAGCAAAATCGGATGTTCGGATACCCGTAATTGCGAGGGTATGGGCCTACAACGTAGGTTACTCGATGGTTGGATTTTCGTCTATAACGGAAAATGGAGTATACTTCATGGGTGACTACTACAACAGTCTTCCGTGTTGGTATTACCTGTTCATCCTGTTCGTGAAAAATCCCATTTGGCTGTCGTTGGTTCTAATTTTTGGAATTCTAATTGCGCTGGTTAGGAGTGTGGACAAGATTCTGTTGTTCCTTATCGTTATCCCGTTGGTCTTATTATCGCTACAGTCAGTAAAGTATGACAGATACATCACACCGGTATTGCCCTTCATTTACGTTGTGGCGGCCTATGGGATACTGAATGTGGGGTACAAGAGAATCGTGAGTCTTGTACTGCTGTTAGTATTGATACACACTACTTCTGTACTCTACGATTTCCATCCGAATTACCTACTCTATGGTTACGAGTATGGCGTAGGCATCTCTGGTCCGGGGGTTTTGTGGGGGCAACACGATACGGAACTCTCGGCTTACCTGAAGGAGTTGGACAGCGTGTACTTCTTTAACGACGTTTACAAAGATGTTGAAGAGCTTCATACCGGAAAGAGATATCCGGATGACATCAATGATAGTGAATTCGTGGTTCTTGATTTGACCAACAGGATTCAAAACCCGGACAGGGTTAGGGTGGTGGAGAATTATGAGTTGGTAAAGGTATTCAGATTCAAAAACCTCGAGACGGAGTGGATTTACAGAAGAGTGTAGCGTCCACGTACCAAACATCATACCTCATGTTCTGGTTTTGTATATGCTGTAGTCTTTATCCTTCTTTTCCAATTTGAAAGCACTGTCCAACTTAGTGAAGTTTAGGTCACGCCTGATTAAATCGTTCTTGCTGACCATGAGGTAACTAACGTCGTATTTACGAATTATTTCTATGATGTCATCCGTGTCGGCATAGGGGGTAGTCATTGTCTTCCGATTGGTGAAGTAGGTTATTGATACTGCATCCCGGGACATCAGTATATCATTCGTATCGGTATTTTCAACAATCCAACCGTAGAAATTATCATCGATTCTCTTATCGGACTGTATAGCGATGAGTGCAATTAACTGGAGAATGGATACGATTAGTATCAAAGCAATCACATAACCCCTAGACCTTATTTTGTAGATACCAAGAGTTCCTAGCAGTATTGTCGGCGTTAGCAGTGATGACCACGCAAATGAGCATCTGAAGCCCCACAGTATAAGCGAAAGGAACAAACTTAGCCAGAAGACGGAGGGTATCTTTTCACCACGATTTTTGAAAAGCACGTATACACACACCAGCAGGAGCGGATAGGTTAAGATCCCAGCCAAGGTGTATTTCAACGCTACCGGGTCTGCCCATGCAAATAAATCCCATTTGTTAAAAGTCATGGAGTATATCGTCGGGGCGGTTGATTTTAGTATGCTTCCAAGTTTGGTTGAAATAAAATTACGGGGGGACGTTATGAAAGAGAGGTATGTGGAGAGGGTAGGTTTTTCTAAACTAAAGTGCTCCTCCCAGTCAGTAAGTAAAGGTGTGTATTTTGAGGATGTATACAGCGGATCACCAAAAAACATGAGATTTCTTGCTAACCATGGGGAAATCACGAACAGGAACACGAGCGATGAATAGACAACTTCCCTTCGAAGCAGTATGTTTTTCAGATATATTACGGAAAGATTTTTAGCCTTGAAAAAATCGAAGGCGACGAGCGAGAGCATGAAGATGATTAACGATGAGTGTATGAGATACGCCAAGCCAAAAGTCAACGAGGAATATTTCCAAAACGGAATGCCTTTCCTGTACACATGGAAGATGCACAGGCCGGAGTACAAAATAAGGGGATAGACCAAAGTTTCAAAACAAAAATGCAATATCACTGAATTTAAAGTTACGAGGGACAACGTTGCGTATATCGCTGTTTTTTCGTCAAACATGTCCTTCGTGTTCAGATATAAAATCACGGAAACAAAGGCCACTATCAAAACACTTAATAGTTTACCCGACGCGAGAGAATCTCCGAAAATCGAGAATATGAAACCGAGTGTGAGATTGTACAATGGGGGCCGGTAATCTGCGGGTTGTGGAAAGGTTACGGGTATCCAGTAGTTGTCTATGAAATTATGACTTGCCCAGTGTTGAGATAGAAAACTTCTTGCATACAGATAATGGTCATATCCATCGGCGCTGAGGGTTTCTGAAAAGGACTGAACAACGAATCCGGCAAAAAGTGTCGCGAAGAATATTGCCAGTGCTGTCTTTGATAGATTAAAGGTGAGTTTTTTGCGGAAGGTTATCAAGATTATCGGAAGGGCTATGAGTGCGTATGAAATGAAAATTTTGGACAGATGTAATAAAAATGCAAAGGCAGCGTACACAAATACGGAAAATAAAAAACTAAGTGCAAAACGCTCATCATCACTAAATCTGTTCCCCAAGATTAGGTAGCCTGGCAAAAAAAACATAAAAAAAAGCGCAAGTAGTTCTATCATTTTGTATCGTGTCCCCGAGGGATAAGCTTCATAAACTCATCTGTCGTTACGCTTTTTGTTACGAACAACAACGAAGCGTACGCGATGGTTATCAAACCCGAGAATATGATTCCCATAGCCAGCGAGTTTACCATCGGCCTTAACGGATAGAACAAAACCAGCGTTATAAGAAAGCACAGAATGGGTTTTGAATACATCGCCCACGGAACCCGTATGGACGACACCCTCAGCGTGTAATGCGTAAGCACAAGTATCGAGAGTAACCTTACGAGCATTGTAACAAACGCGACACCGTACATCCCATGGACCGGAGCAACGATAAAATTCAGCACTGTGGCTACCGTGCCCACAATCAAAACGTATTTTGTTGTGATGTCTATCCTGCCTATGCCCAGCAGCAACGGGCGCGTCACTGAATTCAGGACGACCTCGAGGTTCAGTATCGAGAGTATCACGATAATGGGATATGACGCAGAATACACATCACCGTATACAAACTTTATGAAGTAGTCGGAAACCAGAACGAAACCGAGCACAAACAGCAGTGCGAATATTATGCCATATTTGAACGTGTGCTTGAATATGCTGTCTATCTCGCTTTTTCTTTGGGATTCGTGCTTTTCGGAATAAAATGGAAACAGTATCTTTTGCGAAAACGGTATCATGAGGCCGACAGAACTAACGAGCATTACGCCTAATCTGTAAAATCCAACCTCGGACGAACTTTGGAATATGCCGAGTATCATCGAGTCCATCCACTGTATCAGAAGCGTCCCGAAGTAACCTATCATGCCGTAACGGATGAAACTTTTCAGGTTTGATGTATCAATCCATTTGGATGTGTCGGGCATGATTGTACGAGCGACTTCCTTGCGGACTATTAGGAACGCAACGATTGCTGCCGCAACGATGCCCCAGATAATGCTTCCGTAACCCAAAAAAAACGAAAAAAGCAGTACAGGCATCACGACCCTCGAAAAGTCGTAAATCACGGACGATATGAAAAACGACCGGTTTTTCATCAGCCCAGTCAGTATCGAGCCGTAGTAGGTGTATAGTGAATAGAAGAGTAGGTAAAACGAGCCGATTCTGATACCGGTGCCAAGAGCCGGGTTTTTGAATATGTACTCCGCAATCGCATCCGAAAGCAGAAAGATTGAAACAAAAGTTGCAAGCGTGAGGATGTATCGCCACTTTGAGAATATGCGCAGGTATTCCTTGGTGTTTCCCCAGACCGTGCTTGAGGATATGAATTTCAGAACGGCGGTATCCATTCCAACGTTTGCAAAGAAAAGGCAGAAATTCACAATAGCGAATGCTATCGAGAAATAGCCGAACTGTTCTGGACCCAAAAGCTTGGGGAATATGATCACCGAGCCTATGCCGCCAATCAGCATGGAGATGTTCACGCCCACGCCGTAGATGTTCTCACTGAGCAGCTTGGAGTACCATTTCATTTTGCACCAACGATAGCAACAACGTATGCAATATATTTGTTTAGGTTTTTTATTCTTTTTTCTATGCCGGAGAACAGCATGTAAAAAACATGAGGATACAATCTGCGAAATCCATCATGCGATGGCGGGAACAACTGAAACCCGCTGGACGACTCCACCCTCAAGCCGGCACTGCTGAAAAGTTTTTTCAGGCCCCACAGGGTGTACGAACCCTCGTAACTGAATCTCCATCTCCCGAGCAGACGTGCGAGGTTTTTCCCCAGCACATACCACAGGCAGAGGGTGTTCGGAACTATGACAACGACCCTGCCGCCCTTCCTTGCAACTCTCGCAAGCTCGGACATCACCTCAAGGTCATCGGGCTTTGGAAAGTGCTCCAGCACGCCGGAGTTGTACACCAGACCAAAAGCGTTGTCCCTGAAAGGCAGTTTTCTTATATCTGCCATGACAAGGGCGTGTTTTGTTCCTGCAAGGTTTTGTTTTGCTATTGTAAGCGCCTTCTTCGAGTTGTCAAGGCCAACATTGAAACTTTTTTTGAACTGGAGGAGAGCGCGGCCCGAACCGCATCCTGCCTCAAGTACGAGCGCGTTGTCACCGAGGGGTGCGGCAAATTTCTCCATGAACTTCCAGTATCTCAAGTCGTACTCGGAAACCCCTTTTGATGCGAAGTAGGAATCCCATGGATTGTCTGTCATGTTACCTGAAACGATTTTTTATTGAGAACGTGAGGTAGGTCAGGATGTGTCTCGGCGACAGGTTGAATTTCGATGTCCCATAAACCCTGTTTGACACCACGATTGGAACTTCCCTTATCACGAAGCCCTTCTTGCTCGCCTCGGCAACCTCTTCAAGCTGCAGGACAAACCCTTCTTCCTTCAGTTTTATTTTTTTGAACACGCCGGTTCTTACCGCGCGGTAACCGCCGGTTGCGTCCTTTACAGGCAGACGGAAGAATATCTTGAGGAACAGATTTCCGAGATGGCTTACCAAAACCCTCTTGAGAGGAACGTTCTTCATCCCGCCGCCGTTCACGTATCTTGAACCTATCACCATGTCCACTCCGTCCATCGCCCTGAGAAATTGCGGTATTTCCGCGGGGTCGTGCGTTAAATCGCCGTCCATGAATATCAGGATGTCGTATCCGGAATCGATGCAGTATCGTATGCCCTTCTTCACGATTTTTCCGAATCCGATATTGACGTCGCTTGAAACTATTTTTACGTTGTCGTACCTTTTGGAAACCTCGCGCATCTTCTCCAGGGTTTTGTCCCTGCTTCCGTCGTTAAGCAGAACGATGTCACATCGTATGTTGTTCTTGGCAAATACGCCCTCTATCCTCTCGGTAAGCGGAACGACATTGTCCTCCTCGTTGAACATGGGTATTACAACGGCATTCATTTTGTGATTATCGACGCGATGCGCCCCCCTGCCCTGCCATCGCCAAACGGGTTTTTCCACCCCGCTTTTTTGGACAGCATGTATTTTGTTTTTTTGAGTATAGATGTGCTGTCAGCACCCGCGAGCGCGTTGCTTCCGACTTCCAGCGTTTCGGGCCGCTCGGTGTTGTCCCTCATGGTCACGCACGGAACCCCGAGAACGCATGACTCTTCCTGCACCCCGCCGGAATCCGTGAGAACGAGACGTGCGTTGCTTAACAGGTTCAAAAAATCTATAAACCCGACCGGGTCAACGAAGGTTATGCCGTCGCACTTCAGCCTGAATGAGCGGAACATCTTTCTTGACCTCGGGTGTATCGGGTATATCACGGGCAGGTTAAATTCCTTCCGTATCAGATGCAAACCATCAAGTATGTTTTTGAATCTTTTTATGTCATCGACGTTTTCGGCCCGGTGGGCCGTTGTAAGGAAGTAGGATTTCCTGTTTAAATTCAATTTGCTCAAAACGCTTGAGTTTTTTATCCGGTTAAGGTTTTGTTTTACGGCATCAACGATGGTGTTTCCTGTGACGAATATTTTCTCTCTGGGGATTCCTTCGCCAAGCAGTATTTTTCTGGAATTTTTTGTCGGTGAAAAAAGCAGGTCGGAGCAGTGGTCCGCAAGAATCCTGTTAAGCTCTTCGGGCATTTGCCTGTCATACGAGCGCAGACCCGCTTCCACATGCCCCACCTTTATTCCAAGTTTGGACGCCGCAAGCGCTCCGGCCAGAACGGTGTTTGTGTCGCCTTCTACAAGGACAATATCTGGCTTCTCTTTGTTGAGAACAGTTTCTATCCCGACAAGCATCTTGCCTATCTCGTGTGCATGCGAACCCGAACCAACGCCGAGGTTATACTTCGGCTGCTGTAGATTCAAATCACGGAAGAACACCTCATCGAGCTCCTTGGAGTAATGCTGGCCCGTGTGTAGTATGAAGTATTTCGCACGTTTCCTGTCAAGAGCCCTGATTACAGGCGACATCTTGATGATTTCCGGTCTTGTGCCCAGCACGATGGATATCATTTTCTCCTCATATATGCTATTCGCTGTATATAAATCCTTGGGGATAATACGTCATACGTGATATGGAATGAAGTATGCGGCGATTAGTTTACATCTGGATTCCCTAGGCGAGGCGTACGGTTTCCCCCAAAACTACCGTGACCCAACCTTCTTTGAAATTTCAGAGAGATTTTTCAGGATAGCTGACGAGTACGATTTCAGGTACAGCATTTACGTAATAGGGAGGGACCTCGAAAAAACCGAAAACCGCGAGCGTGTCGGGGAGTGGTCATCGCAGGGTCATGAGATTGGAAACCACTCATGGTCCCACCCGATAAACATAGGAGTAATGAGCAAGAGCGGGATACGCGGCGAAGTCGAACTGTCACATAAGATTATCGAGGAAACCACCGGACACAAACCTGATGGTTTTATATCACCGGCTTGGTCCACATCGCCGGAACTTATAAGGGTTTTAATGGAACTGGGCTACAGCTACGATGCGTCCTCGTTCCCTTCATGGGTTATATTTCCTGTCATGCTCAAATACATGTACAACCACATCGGCAGCGAAAAAATCTTCAGGATACTAAGGCGCAGGGATTTTCTTCTGAATCTCTTCGGACCGCGGGGCGTCTACCGCAGCAACGGCGATTTGTTCGGCGGGGATGCAAAAAAAGGCGGAGGCATCACCGTGATGCCCATGCCCACGAACCATTTGAGGGTGGCATGCTGGCACACCATGGCCTTTGTTTTGGGATGGGGGCTGCACAAGAAAATCCTCGACTCGTGCCTGCGCGAGACAGACGCGTTTTACTATACGGTTCACCCCGCGGACCTTATGGACAGAAACGACCTCGACCCGAAGAGAAGGATTTTCCTGGAACGATTGGATACGCCACTTGGAAAAAAAACCGAAATCCTCAGGAAGGCAATCGAGACGATACTGGACAGCGGCAGGAAAATCGTGACCATGCGGGAGCTTGCGGAAAAACATCGGATTTAAGGGACAAAGGTGATTGTTATTGACAAGATGAGAAAGCTTGATGTGTTGGCTGTTGCGGCGATTACGTACGTTTTTTTGTTTTTGGTGCTGCCGAGGAACGTTCCGCTGAACGACGACCCGATATTCTACATGTCCGTGAAGAACTACGTGGAGAGGGGCGCCCTGGAAATCCACAAGTACGTGACGCCCACCTTCATACTCCAATACCTGTACAGCATACTCCTCGTGAAAATTTTCGGTTTCAGCCATGAGGTTCTGATGGTTGGCACGATGCTTGTCGCTGGCATCGCCGTAATAGCGACGTATCTGTTCCTTAAAGAGTTTTTTTCCGAGAAAATGGCTTTTATCGGAGCCGCTATTCTGCTCACGAATCCGATATTCTACAACCTGAGCCACTCGTTCATGACCGACGTTCCTGCTCTCGCGTTCACGATGCTTACGGTTCTCGCCGCGTTCAAGGTTGTGCTCGGGAAGGACAGCAGGTATCTGATTGTAGTTTCCGTATTCGGCGTGATGAGTTTTCTGGTAAAGCAAACAGCGATAATACCGCTTGCCGGTGTTGCGCTCTACCTCCTGCTCGAGAAAAAATTGAACGCAAAAAACCTTGCGGTTCTGGGGCTGCTGCCGCTAATTGTAGTTACAGGATGGTTCTACTGGTATTACGAGATATACGGACCTTCGCCAAAGATAACGGAAAAGACGGCATACCTTTCGGAGCACCTCATCAACGTGCCGTATGTTCTTTTCAAGATATTCACTTATGTCGGGTTCTTCTTCTTCCCGGTTGCTCTCGTGTACATGCTGAACTGGAGGCACGTGATGAGGGATTTTATGGGGCTGGGCAGAGCAAAAACCGTGCCGGTTTTTATAACCCTTCTGGCAGTGCTTGTGCCGGTATACAAATTCGTCGCAAACAAAAGATTCATAATGCCGTTCGCTGCGAACATTATTGAACCGGAATGGCTTGGGCCTGCGTATGTCGCGGGCGTGAAGCCCGAACTCTTTCCGGATTTCTGGTGGGTGCCGATAACCGTGCTCTCGTTTGCGGCCCTGTTTTGCATAGCGCTTTACGCCATGAAGCTTCCGAAGGACAAAAAACACCTGCTACTTCTGTGCATGATTGTTCCGTATGCGGTTCTCGGCTTTCAGATATACCACTTCGACAGATACTACATACCGCTGATACCGCTGGTTGCGCCGATAGTGATTTATTCCGTAAAGGACATGCGGTTCGGAATGGAAGGCCTGATTCTGATGCTTGTCGTGTTCGGCGTGTGGTCGCTCTACGGCACTTATGATTACCTGTCATGGAACACGGCGCGATGGGACGCGATAAATTACCTGCTGCAGCAGAACGTTCCTATTGACGAAATAGACGGTGGTTTGGAGTACAACATGCTCCACTTCTCGGACATATCTTTCGGGTGCGCGGTAAACCGGACCTACCTCATCTCGATGAATTCGGACAGTTTCAACGGGGAAGTGACATACAAAACGTCGTGCAGGGAGAAGGTTTACGGAAATTATTCAGCCATAAAGTCTTTCGGTTATGAGGACATACTTGGCAGGAATGCGGGAACGATTTACATACTGAAATCACAAGATTGATTCGTACTTCTTGCGGATTTCCGCAGAAAAATTCTTTGCGTTGAATCTCTCCAGCGCTTTTTTCCGGTTTCTAATCCCGATTTTTTTTCTTTCAGACTCATTTTCAATCAGATGCTCAAGCGCATCCCTTAGTTTTTTGGAATTTCCCGGCGGAACCAGGAATCCGTTCTTCTGGTCTTCCACAATCTCGGGGATTGCTCCCGAATTCGTAGCGACAACCGGCTTTCCTGACGCCATCGCCTCGACCAGGACGAAGCCGAACTGCTCTTCCCATTTTTTGTGCGGAACGCTCGGCAAACAAAGTACGTCCGCGCTTGCATGCAGAAACGGGACTTCATGGTAGGGAAGGGTGTCAATCCGGATAACGTCGTTGGGGGTTTTTACCGGACCGCTGCCGCATAAAACAAGCCGGGCCTTGCTCTTCAGATTTTTGTATGCGTCCAGGAGAACCGGCACTCCTTTCTCTTCGACAATCCTGCCGATGAAAAGTATCACGGCCCCGCCACCACCGGATAAAAATCTCCTTCTGTATTTTGGTTCCGCATCCGGCCTGAATTTTTTCGGGTCAACGCCGTACGGCTTGACAAAAACCTTACTCGGAGTTGCGCCAAGTTTTATCACGCAGTCAGCGGCCCTCCGCGTCACCGCATGTATCAAATCCGCTTTTTTTATCACGTGCTTTGAGATGAGTTTTTTTGGCGGATACAGGTAAGAACCAAAATCCGGCAGGGTTTCCCATTGCGTGAAAACGAACTTCCCTGATGTACGTGCAGCCATCAGGGACATGGAGTGATACGCCTCCACGGAATGAACAACATCAAAATCCCGGAGGATTTTTTTCAGTGAGGGCATGAAGTAGCCCAGACCGGCTGCCCTGATGAGCGGGTTGTGATACATCCGGGGGAACACCGCTCTCTTGTCGCTGAATTCGTAAAAATGCGGAGTGCTACCGATGTAAGTGATGCCGTCAAAATCGTAGTTCTGCATCTCCCACGGGTTCAGGAACGGCCCCCTCACAATAGCAACTTTCATTCTCTGTATTTCTTCCCTTTGAGTATGAAATCGGATATTCCAACCACAAGACCCAGCCATTTCACGGTATCTATCAGGAACATCAGCAATGCGTAAACCTCCTTGTTCCTGAGGCCGTTAATTGTGCGCTTAAGTTCGATGAGTATGTAAGGCAACGAGAGCAAGAGGAGAAGCCATCCGAACCTCACACCCAGCAGGGCTGCTGCCGGACCGATATAAAAAAGCGGGAATCCAATCCTGAAAAGCGTTTTGAAATTGTCGGTGTTCGGATTCTTCTTCATGAAGATGTAAAGCCCCCTGCCGTAATACTGCTGCTGCCTGAACAGTTCCTTCAGCGTGTGCGGATGGTGAACGTACAGAATTGAACCATTGCTCACGAGAATGTCCTTCCCTGTTTTTTTGCGGTATTCGTTCAGCCGCCAGTACATGTCCCTGTCGCCGCCGAAGCCGAGCGACTCGTCCCAGTAGCCGAGTTTGTCCAGCTCCTTCCTGTTCCAGAACAGCGGCATTTCGAGCGGTTTCTTGTTTAATATGGAGACGATGCACCTCTCGACAAACGTGTCCTTTGTGTTTTTGTATACGGGTATGACACCAATGGTATTCTCCGTGAAAGTCCCGAGCGCCTTTGACACGTATTCCGGATTGACCTCATTGTCGGCATCGAACATCACTATCACTTCGCCCTTGGAATTTCTGACGCCGTCGTTCCGCGTTACTGTAAGGCCCTTTGTTTTTTCATGTTTTACGAGTTTTATAGGAAACCGGCTTTTCTTTTTGAACTCTATTGCGATTTCTGGTGTCCTGTCTGTGGAACCGTCATCAACAACAATTATCTCGAGGTTGTCGTAGGTTTGGTTCATCAGGGTGCCGAGCAGTTTCGGCAGGAATTTTTCCTCGTTTTTCGCTGGTATCACGACGGAAACAAGCGGTTTCATTTTCTGAGTATTTTTGCTGCTTTACGCGCGCCGCTTAAAACGCCCTTCAGACCGTTCGATCTGTAAGCCAGAAGCACGTTTTTCTTCACCCACGACGGGTTTTTCAGGCATTTCTTGGACCACATGAGGCACGCCCTATGGAAGGCCTCCTCGATCTCACCGGCGCTGAGGTTCGGGTAACTTACCACGGAACGCTGGCAGCCGTCGTACTTCGACCAGTCCTTCTCGGAGATGTACTGCTTCGCGTCGTCGTAAAACCTCGTTCCTGGAAAAGGCGTCGTGATTGAGAACTGGACGCTGTCAACATCGAGGTTCATCGCGAACTTTATTGTCTTTTCTATTGATGCCTTGGTTTCGCCGAGAAGCCCGAAGGTAAAGGTGGCATGAGTTCGGAGCTTGTATTTCTTGCACCATTCCGCGACCTTCACGACCTTTTCCAGGGAGATTGGTTTTCCGATTTTGCGTATGAGCGCTTCATCTGCAGATTCGACGCCGAACTTCAAGCCTATGCAACCTGCGGATGCCATCGCCCTTATCATTTCCTCATCCGTAGCTATCACATCGCCCATGCAACTCCACGGTATCCTTATGCCCTCGTTTTTTATCCTGTCGCAGATTTGCATGACGTGCTGTTTGTTTATCGTGAAATCGTCGTCGTCGAAGTAAATCTCCTTTGCCCCGTATTCGCTGATAAGGTGCTTCATCTCGCGGATTACGTAATCCGGGCTGAACATTCTGTAGCCCCTGCCACCGTACATCACCTGCGTCCATGCACAGAAGTTGCATCCGTACGGGCATCCCCTCGAGGTGTGCATCTGCAGTGCGGGGCGCTTCTCGCACCACAGGTCGAAGTACGCGTCCATGTCGCACTTGGTGTCTATCGGGAACAAGTGCCTTGCGGGAAACGGCAACCGATCCAGAGGTTCGATAGGCGGTCTCCTTGGATTTATTCTGATTTTTTTGCCTTCTCTGTAGGCAAGGCCCAAAACATCATCCAGCGGTTTTTTGTCTCGGAGTTTTTTGCAGAGTTCGAGAACGGTCAGTTCGTATTCCCCCGTGCAGATGTAGTCCACAAAATCGTTTTCCTTCAGGATTTCTTCCGGAAGTGAGGAGACGTGAAGCCCCACAAGACATATCCTCGAGTTCGTCAGTTCCTTAATCCTGCGAGCAATCTCTAGGTCGTTGTATATGCTTATGGTTGAACATTCGCTCACGACAAGATCCGGCGAACGCTTCCCGACTTCCTTGTAGAAGTCCCCGTAGGACATATTCAAGGGTATCGCATCTATAACCCTCACGTCAAAATTTTCCTTCTCGAGCAGGGTCGCGCTATAGCCGAGATAAAAGGGAAACATCGAAACCTGCACCCGGTCCTTCGGCTTCACGATTGAGAACGGCCAGCGAATGCCGCCCCTGACCACGAACCTTTCTGTCTTCTCGTCTATCGGGAACCTGCATGGCGCGTTCAAAAGAAGCACTCTCATTTTAACCGTATATTTATGTCCCATCCGGTTAATAAAATTGTATGATTCTGTTTATTTCACCTTTCTCACTGCCCGCGGCAAGCTCGAGGCGTGCCTACATGCTCGGCAAAAGATTTAAGGAGAGAGGATACGTGATGCCGTACACGGACCGCTATGGCAGAACCGAGAATGTGGATGTGATAACCGTAAAACGCGGAAAGAAAAATCCGCTGTATTTTGTTGAGGTTTACAACAGGCTGAGAGAGATAAAACCGGACATGGTATATTTCCTGAAGCCGAATCCGTATTCGATGCTACCCGCGCTAGTGTACAGAATCCTGCACAGATGCGGCCTGGTTTTCGACTGCGACGAATGGGACCCCGCAACGCTGAGGGACAACAACGCCCCGTTTTACCATGTTATTGTATCAAGAATTTTATCGAGAATCGCGATTTCAGTTTCCAGTGCGGTTATAATTTCAAACAAAAAAATACTGAAATTCGTGCCGGAAAACCACAAAAAGAAAATTGTTTACATCCCTAATGGGGCGGATACGGATTTTTTCAGACCCAGTGCAAAAAAAACTTCCGGAATTTTCACTGTGATGTATGCCGGGACGCTGTACAAGCGGGAGCAGGTCAAACCGGTAATCGAAGCGATGAGGCACGTGAACGAGGCAGAACTTATTGTCGTCGGTCCGGGCAACACGGATGAACTCAAAAAAACAGCTCCCAAGAACGTCAAATTTTACGGTCCTGTCGGGCATGAGAAAATGCCGGAGGTGATGTCGGGGGCGGATGCATTGATAGCCACTTTCCCGAAACTCGAAAGTCTGGAGTACGCGAGCAACATGAAGGTATTTGAATACATGGCGATGGAAAAGCCCATCATAGCGACTGACACCGGCGAAATCAAAGAGATTCTGGATGGCGGGCTTGCGGGTTATATTGTTTCGCCTGAGCCGGAAAGGATTGCGGAGTGCATAAACAGGATAATGGAAAATCCGGATGACGCTCAGAGAAAGGCGAAGCGTGCGAGGGAAAAAGTCGTGAGAGAGTACGACTGGAATGTTTTGTCAAACAGGCTTGCAAAATTTTTGGAAGTGAAGAATGGATAAACCGAGGGTTTCGATAATCGTGCTTACATGGAACGAGAAGAGACATGTGCTCGAATGTCTTGATTCGCTGAGGAGGCTTGAATACCCGAACCTTGAGATAATTGTCGTGGATAACGGCTCAACTGACGGGACGCAAAAAATCATCAAAGAGAAATTTCCCGAATTGAAGCTCATCCAGAACAAAGAAAATCTTGGATTTGCGGAAGGAAACAACATCGGGGCAAGACATGCAACCGGTGATTATCTGCTGTTCCTCAACAACGACACAGTTGTGGATGAGAACATGATAAACGAACTGGTTAAAGTAGCGGAGTCTGACGATAAAATTGCCATTCTCGGCCCGAAGATATACTTCTATGACCGGCGGAATGTGATATGGTTTGCCGGCGGAAAACTCAAAACGTATGGAACAACGCATTACGGTTTTAACGAGAAGGATGTCGGACAGCACGACAAAATCAGGGATGTCGACTTTGTTACGGGATGCGCACTGATGATAAGGAAAAGCATGGCAAAAAAAATCGGATTGTTCGACCCTTTTTTCTTCATCTATTACGAGGACCTGGACCTTTCTCTTCGTGCCAGAGAGGCAGGATATCGCGTGATTTATGCACCAAAAGCGGTGATGTGGCACAAGTGTCACGTGACCATGGACAAGATGTCCGAAAGGGGGCGATTTCTCGGGGAGAGGAACATACTGCTCGTTGCGGAAAAGCATAAGTTCAATATGTTGGCGTATCTGTTTCTGGATTTTCTGCACACCATGAGACTTTCGGTTCTGTGTTTGGCGAAGGGAAGACCCTACGAAATAAGGGGTATATTGAAAGCTAAGATTTGGTTCCTGAAAAGATTTTTTAGTAGAGCGACACACAAAAAACAAACCGTTAGTAAACCATGAAAATTGCGGTAGTCCTCAGGAGGTTCAACCGGGTTGGTGGAATCGAACGCTACGTTTCGGAAGTGACCGAACGATTTGTGAGGAAGCACGAGGTGCATCTTATAACCACGTGGTATGATTACAAGATTGATGGAGTGAACGTGCATAAATTTCCCCTCCCAAGATGGCCTTTTTTTGTCCAAATATTTTTGAACGCAATAAAAAACACGCTAGCCGTGAAATGGTTGAAAGGCAAGTACAAGTTCGACGTGACCTACAGCCAGGGTTCCGAGTCATTTACGGCGGATGTCGTGGTTATGCACAGCTGTCATAAGGCCGTCGTGAAGCAATTTAAGCGTGAGCGAGGTTGGGGATACAGATTGCTTAAAACCTTTGAACCAACGAGCAACATAGTCTTTCTTATAGAAAGATATGTTTTGGAGAGGGGTAGCAGGAGGATAATAGCGATTTCGGAAGTTGTAAAAAAAGAGATTCTTGGTTGTTATAACGTCCCCGAGGACAGGATAGCTGTTGTTTATAACGGGGTGAATTTGGATGAGTTCAACCCTTCAAACAAAATCAAGTTCAGAAAAAAGATTAGGCAATACTACGGTTTAAACGAAGATGATACAGTCCTACTCTTTGTGGCCAACGAATTCAGAAGGAAGGGTCTTGAGTACGTAATACGGGCGACTAGAGATCTGCCAAAAAACGTCAATGTTCTTGTTGTCGGTAATGACAATCCAGAACCGTACAAAAAAATTGCAAATGAACTAGGTGTGGGAAATAGGGTGATATTTTCCGGACACTCAAGAAGTGTTAGGGAATTTTATGCGGCATCCGATATCTTTGTTTTTCCGACCGTTTACGAACCCTTCGGTCTGGTGATACTGGAGGCAATGGCAACAGGCATGCCGGTAATTACAAGCAGAATCGCAGGTGCTGCCGAGATAATGCAGGGCAGGGAGGACTGCTTGCTTCTGAAAAATCCGGACGATATTGAAGAGCTAAGGGAAAAAATCGAAACACTTTTGAGCGATAAGGAACTCATGAGGGCGATGGGTAAAAACGCAAGAAAAACTGCTGAGAACCACTCATGGGATAGGGTTGTTAGCGATACGTTGCGTGTGTTCGATTCAATTCGACTTTAACTTACTGCAAACATCCTCAAATTTCTCCATGAACCTGTTCCATGAATAATTCTTCTCCACATGCCTCCTCGCGTCCCTGCCCATTTTTTCCGTGAGATTTCTGTCGCCTGCGAGTGTATTCATCCTCCTTGTCATCTCATCCTCAGAGTTAACAAGGTAACCTGTTTTACCATCAACAACCACTTCCCTTGGACCGCCCTCGTTCACAGCAATGCACGGCTTGTAGCTTGCAAATCCTTCCAGCGGAACAATGCCGAAGTCCTCGTCTATTGGCGTATACAGCACGGAATAACAATTTGAGTAGAGTTCCCTTAATTTTTCATCACTTACGTCAAGGAGGATGTCCCCATCATCCCCGAGCATCTCCTTTATCCTTTGGTAGTATTCCACGTGGTTTTTCCTGCTCCTTATCAAGGAACCTGTTATCACGAGTTTCCAGCCAGGATTTTTCTTCTTGAACTCCTTGAACGCTTTTATGGCAAACTCAAATCTCTTCTCGGGGATTATCCTCGAGGGGTAGAGGAAATATTTCTGGTAATCGCCACAGTAAAACCTTTCATAATCCACGCATGGGTTCAAAACTTCCGAGTCCACACCAAGATATCGCTTCAGCCTTCCCTGCGTGTTCCTGCTGTTTGCGAATATGTGCTCTATCCTCGGAACGATTTTCGGTTCTATGGTGCGGTACGGTTTTATGGATGCCCAATACAGCATCCTCTGCACCATGTTTTTCTGTCTCATCCTGTAATCGTACAAATCGAACGCCTCTCTGTTGGGGGAATGCACATACCACACGACCGGGCTGTTTTTGTTTCTTATCCACTCGGATGGCGTTCCCTGCGCGTTTATGACATCATAATCGCCGAGTTTTGCGTTGTAGAACGTATAGGCAGATATTATGGCTTCCCTTAATCTGCGCTCAAAAAAACCTGGGACCATGCGTAAAACCTTTGTTCTCAAAACCTGCACATCCACGTCCTTGAATTCAGGAAACGTGTTGTCCGGTTCGTAAACAACGCAATACACCTTCGCATCAAAGTGCTGCGCAACTTTCAATACAACCTTCTCTGCCCCGCCACGAACATAAAGGAAGGGATGCACTACCGCTAAATCCATACTTCATAATGGGTTTTACATAAATATAAGAAGCGCAAGAACGCCGAACAGAACCTCAAGACCCATGAGTGTCAGCACCAGCTTCCGCTCACTTACGCCCCCGAACAGATACATTACGGTTTGGCACAGACCCACGGGTTTTTTGCCGAGCGGGTAAAGTTTTCCATTCTCGTAGCGCCCCCACCAACCCTTGCTCGGGAACCCGTTAACTGCCTTTATCACGAAATCGAATGCGTACGGGATTATCAGGATTATTCCCGCAAACTCGAAGTTTCCTATGATTACGGATGATGCAATAACTGCCCCTATACTCAATGTCCCTATGTCCCCGATGAGAACCTTTGATGGATACCTGTTGTAAAAAAGAAAAGCGAGTAATGCCGCAACCATGGGGATTAGTATCACCAGTGCATCAGTACGCCCAATCTTGAACGCTATGATACTAAGCGTGGAACACGCAACGAGACCCATTCCCGCCTCAAGTCCGTTGAACCCTGCAAGCATGTTCGTTACATTCGATGCGCCCGCGATGCCCAACGGTATCAGGATCAGAGGATAGAGAATGCCAAGATAAACCTCGCCGACGAATGGTATGCCCATGCTCTTCACGCCAACGTTTACCGCCATGAGCGGGAGTGCGGCAAGCAACGGCAGTGTCGCCTTAACAGCCTGATGCATTGCAAACAGGTCGTCGAAAATTCCGATGAGCGACATGAGAAGTATCGTTACCAGGGCCGCAAGCAGGTAGGTCAGGTGTATGTCCTCAAACCAGCCGAGAAGCGTATGCATACCAATAGCGACCAACACGCCTATGCAAAGCCCGCCTATAATGCCGAACCCACCCATCTCCGGAACTTCTGGTTGGTTTGGTTTATTCACGTCCCTGCCCACTATCCCTGCCCTCTCAAGTTTTGGGATGAGCCAAAGCATGGTCAAAAAAGTGGTCATGAACGAAACCGCGAATATAAATAGCAGGGGGTACATTTTTTATTTCCTATATGTATTCTTGTATTGAATATTTAAGTTAAGTAACAAAAATATATTCTCTTCAGCGAGGATAAGGAAGCGGCTGTAGTGTAGCAACCTTTTAACAAAAGGTTGATCAAAACACGGCGCATTAAGCTAATGGCTTAATGCACCTCAACTACGGCAGATACAACGGGAAAGACAAATGCGGCTGTAGTGTAGTCTGGTCTATCACTCAAGGAGCCCTTTTTCTTTTAAAAAAAGAAAAAGTGTTTCACCCTAAAAAGAAAAAAACAAAAACTTGTGAAACTCCGCTGCAGGAGTGGATGAAAAAAGTTGAAGCGGCTGTAGTGTAGTCTGGTCTATCACTCGAGATTGCCAATCTTGCGACCCGGGTTCGAATCCCGGCAGCCGCAAAAACTTTTAACAAAAGTTTTATCAAAACATAGGCCATCTTCGCAAACTTCGTTTGCTCGATGACCTTGACGTGGCCTAGGGTTGATATGTTATCGAATCGAAGATTCGTGACAAATTACGACCGTTGGTCGTAATTAGGGACTGCAAGTCCCTTATTTCGGATCCCGGCAGCCGCAAACCTTTTCTTTCTTTTAGAAAAAGAAAGAAAACGTTTACGAAAAGAAAGAAAATGAAAACCAAACACAAAATTTTAATAGTTTCAGGGATATTCGCAATTTTGGCCTTGGCGATTATAGCGCTCGCTCTACTCTCGTTCAGGCTGCCCGAATTTGGAGCAAATATCGCGATAATTCCCGTTTACGGGGAGATAACGCTTGAGGGTTGTCCGGCCGGTTTGTTTGAAAGTCCGAGCTGTGCGGATGTTGGAGACATAAAAAAGAAACTCGACCTCGCGGTTGAGGACGACGCGATAAAGGCAATCGTGCTTGAGATAAGCAGCGGTGGCGGTTCTGTCGTTGCGAGCAGGGAGCTGATGGATTCCATACGAAACTGCAAAAAACCCGTGGTCGCATGGATAGGTGAAACCGGAGCTTCCGGCGCTTACTACGCCGCGACTGGTGCGGACCGGATAGTTGCTGACAGGAACTCGATTATGGGTAGCATCGGGGTAATTATGACGATGCAGCACTACTATGGTCTTATGGAAAAAATCGGGATAAACATGACTGTCATAAAGGCCGGAAAGAGCAAGGATATTGGAAGCCCGTACAGACCAGCAACCGACGAGGAAAAAACCGAATTGCAGGAGATGGTGGATTCCGTCTATAACGACCTTGTAACAGATATAGCAGTCAACCGCAATTTATCCGTGAGGTACGTGAGAAACATTTCGGACGGCAGCATATACATCGGGGCTAAGGCGTTCAGCTTGGGGCTCGTGGATTATCTTGGGACGAGAGAGGATGCAATCAAGATCGCTGCGGAGCTTGGCGGTGTCGAGGGCGAACCTAAACTGAAGGAGATAAAACTCAAAAAATCCCTTGAGGAGATACTTTCCGGTTTTTCCGCGGGCGTAGGAAACGACATAGCACGTTCGCTGTTGCACGGGGAGTATTTTTAAATCTATGTGTGTAAATACTAAACTCATTCAAGATGGGAAGGATAAAACAAACGTACATCAAGAGGATTGCTGAAAAACTCGTGGAGGACTACGGAAAGGAGTTCGGCACGGATTTCGACAAGAACAAAAAACAGGTTGACGAGCTCTGCGACGTTAGAAGCAAGCCTATCCGGAACAAAATCGCGGGTTACATCACGAGGGTCATGAAAATCCAGGAGAGGGAAAGGAAAAAAGAGGCCGCAGTAGTAGTAGCTCAATAAACCTCTTCAACGCATTCCTTCAGTATGTTTTTGTTCTGTATGTTCTCGCAGATTTTCACGCTTTTCTGGTTCTTCGCAAGATTCAGGTAGCATCTGTCCCGCCAATATTCGTCCGGAATCCCGTCGCATGTGGACATGCATTCGACCTTATCCATGCCTGCGGCGTAGCAGTTCGACTTGGCGATATCGGTTGTGGCGTTCTCGCACGTTGAAAAATCTATCTTTGGGACGCACGTCAGGCATCCGCTCACGAATAACACTACCAGCAACAAAAAAAATTTTATTTTCATATTCATTATAATTTATTTTTGTTAATTAATTTTATATTTTTGATAATCAATTCCCCGCGCACGCCGTCCCACCTCCTGCTGCTCTCAACTATTTCCATGCGTTTTTTGAATATCGGACCATCCAGAACGAGAGTTTCGTATTCACCGCCCTCGCCGCCGATGTTTATCCCGAACTTCCGGTTTAGGTTTTTCAGTTCAGCCAGTGCATCAAGGTCAAGTTTTCTTCCAAGCCACGAATCATCCAAGCCGTGGGCATAAACCCCGACGATGATTATTTCGAATCCCGCAGTTATGGCTTCCTTTATAAGTTCCTCGTGACTTTTCTGCCAGTAAGGAGTGATAACTTTCAATCCCAACTTATCGCAGATTTTTTTCACAATATTGTACTGATAATTCGACCCCACGGCACCGGCAACCACGGCATCAATTTTGTATTTTTTCTTTATTTTTTCCAGCGCTTTTTTCAGGTCAAGGTTTTCTTCTGGTGGTTTTCCGGAGGTTTTTTCCATGACAATCGGAATTCCGATTGCCTCCGCGGAATGTTTTGTGAGTGTTATGTTGGGGACATGATACATGTAGCTGTCGTCGCGTTCTGGAATTATGGATAGCAAAACGCTGATTTCGTTTTGCTTCATGGACTTGTACAACGCCATGACGCTGTCCTTCCCGCCGGAGAATAACGCACAACACCGCATTTTAGTTCAAGTATTTTATTTAAACCGTTACTATAATAAAGATATTCCGGTGATTGATATCTTAGCAAAAAACTACAACGCAAAGGAAGTCGAGGGGAAGTGGCAGCACGAATGGGAAAAACGCGGAACGCACAGGTTCGATGTAAGGAATGCGAAGAAGGTTTATTCCATAGACACGCCGCCGCCGTTCACGTCCGGGACGCTGCACATGGGTCACATCTACAACCACGTCTGGATTGACATCGTTGCAAGGTACAAGAGAATGCGCGGCTTTAACGTTTACCTGCCGCAGGGTTTTGACTGTCACGGCCTGCCCACGGAACTGAACGTCGAAAAGGGCTTCAGGATAAGCAAGGACAACAGGGAGGAATTTCTGGCAAAGTGCATTGAATGGACCGAGAACGCGATAAAGCGGATGAAGAGCCAGTTTCAATCCATTGGTTATTCCACGGACTGGGATTACAGCTACCGCACGATGGACGATAGCTACAAGAAACTAGTCCAGAAAACGCTGCTGATTTTTTACGGGAAGGGTCTGCTTTACAGGGAGAAACACCCCGTGCTGTGGTGCACAAGATGCGGCACCGCGCTTGCGAAGGCCGAGGTCGGTTACGTTGAAAAGGACGGTAAGCTGTATCACCTTGACCTTGAATCTGACGGCAAAAAACTCACCATAGCCACAACGCGCCCGGAGATGATGCCCGCGTGCGTCGCGGTTTTCGTGCATCCCGATGACGCTCGTTACAAAAAATTTGTAGGCAGGAAAGCGAAGCTGCCTATATTCAACCGCGAGGTTCCGATTCTTGAAGATAGCGCGGTGGACATGGAATTCGGCACCGGTGTCGTGTATCTCTGCACCTTCGGTGACGAGCAGGACATCGAGTGGCAGAAGAAGTACGAACTTCCGGTGGTGGTCGCCATAGACGGGAACGGAAGGATGACGGATGTGTGCGGAAAGTACAAGGGGATGAAGATCGAGGAGGCGCGGAAAAAACTTGTGGAGGACCTCGAAAATTCAGGCGTGATAAGAAAAATCGAGCCGCTGAAACACAACGTTGTATGCCACACGGAACGCGAATCGTGCAAGAACCCGATAGAACTTCTGCCGATGGAGCAGTGGTTCATAAAGGTGCGGGAATTTTTGGACGAGATTGTTGAAACCTCAAGAAACATGAACTGGTACCCAAGCTACATGCTCCAGCGCCTTGTGGACTGGACAGAATCCATGAACTGGGACTGGATAATTTCGAGGCAGCGCGTGTTCGGAACGCCGATACCGTTCTGGGTATGCGGATGCGGAAATGTCATGCCTGCAAAGGAGAGCGAACTTCCTGTGGACCCGCGCGGCACGACACGCAAGTGCTCAAAATGCGGCAAAAACGGAATAGGCGAAAAGGACGTCTGCGACTGCTGGGTTGATTCGTCCGTAACCCCGCTGAGGATTGCGAACTGGGGCGTTGATGAAAACTTCTTCAAGAAAACGTATCCCGCAACGCTCAGGCCGCAGGGTTACGAAATAATACGAACATGGACGTTTTACACGATATTCAGAAACCTAATACTGACAGGCAGAGGATGCTTTGAAGATCTTATGATTAATGGTATGATTGCGGGCCCTGACGGCAGAAAGATGAGCAAAAGCCTGGGCAATGTGATTTCACCTGAAGAGCCGCTGATGAAGTATTCTGCAGACGCCCTGCGGCAGTGGGCTGCTGCCGGAACTCTGGGTGATGATTATCCGTTCAGCTGGGAGGAATGCGAACACTCGCAAAGATTCCTGACAAAACTTTGGAACATATCAAGGTTCATGGGCATGCATCTGGAGGACTACAAAGGTGAGAAGGGCGAACTAACTGAAACTGACAGATGGATTTTATCGAAGTTGCAGAGACTGGTAAAGACATGCACAGAGGACCTTGACAGATATGTCTTCAACACGCCTTTAATGCAGATCCGGAGTTTTGTATGGCACGAACTTGCTGACGATTATCTGGAGATGGTGAAACACCGCCTCTACAAGCCCGAGATTTACGGGGAAAACTCACGAAAGGGAGCGCAATACACGCTTCACACAACACTCAGGACGATTCTCGGCCTGCTTGCACCCATAACGCCGCACATATGCGATGAGATATGGGGCGAGACGTTTAAGGACGGGCTTGCAACAACTTCCGAGTGGCCGGAATATGACGAAAAAATGATAAACAAAGATGCGGAATCGGCAGGAGAACTCGCAAGGGACGTCATAGTGAAAATAAGAAAACACAAATCCGAGAACAACCTTTCACTTGGAAGTGAACTTGAGAATCTGACATTGCAGGTAAATCCAAAATTGAAGAAGACCGTTGAAAAAGTCAAGGACGACATCAAGGGTACGGGAAAGGTAAAGAACCTTCGGATAGGGGAATCGAACGTTGAATCCTGCAATTTACTTTTTTCCAAAGGGGCTTAGGTCGCGGAGTTTTTTGACTATTTCTGGCAATGTCTCAAGGACATAGTCTATGTCTTCTGCAGTGGTAAACCGACCGAGTGTAAAGCGTATCGACCCGTGGGATTCTTCTGGCTTCAGACCCAAGGCGAGCAGGACATGCGATGGCTTCAGCGATTTGGACGAACATGCAGATCCTGTGGAGACTGAAATTCCTTTTGCATCAAGGCTCAGGAGGATTGACTCGCCCTCGATATGGCTGAAGGTTATGTTCGCGTTGTTTGGAAGCCTATTTTTACGTGAACCGTTAAGTCTCGTGTCAGGAATATTTCTGAGTATGCCGTCAATCAGCTTGTCCCTCAGTTTTGTCATTCTCTGGATTTCCGAATTCATGTTCTTGCCGCATATCTCTATGGCCTTTCCAAGACCGACAATTCCGGGGACGTTTTCCGTTGATGACCTCAGGCCGAACTCGTGGCCGCCACCGTGCATCAGCGGCTCCAGCTGTATTTCCTTTCTTTTGTACAACGCACCAACGCCCTTTGGACCATGAATCTTGTGGCCGGACAGTGAAAGTAAATCGATATTGTCCTTTTCAACGTCAATCTTTAATTTGCCCACTGCCTGCACGGCATCCGTGTGGAATATGATTCCTTTTTCCCTCGCAAGTTTTCCTATTTCTGCTATCGGCTGGATTGTTCCTATCTCGTTGTTTGCGTACATTATCGAGATGAGTATGGTGTCTTTCCTTATTGCTTTTTTTACGTCATCAACGCTAACGAAACCGTCTCTGCTTACAGGTAGATATGTAACCTCAAACCCGTGTTTCTCCAGAAATTCGCATGTTTTCAATACTGCGGGATGCTCTATGCTTGAGGTTATTATGTGCCTGCCCTTGTCCTGGTTTTTGAACGCTGCGCCCTTTATTGCAAGGTTGTCGGATTCTGTACCGCTGGATGTGAATATGATTTCGTCCTCTTTGGAATTAAGGAACTTTGAGAGAATGCCTCTTGCGTTCTCTATCGCTTCCCTCGCGATAGTTCCTGGAGTATGCAAACTTGACGCATTGCCGAATCTTTCGGTAAAATAAGGTAACATCGCCTTTACAACTTCGAGGTCTACGGGAGTTGTAGCCCCATGGTCCAGATATACCTGCCTTTCAGTGGTCATGGGAACCACCAACATAATCCTTGATTTTTTTTATCAGTTCTGCATTCAGGCCCTTCACGCCCATCAGCTCAATGCTGCTGGTTCTCCTGACTTCGTCCATGCCGATAAAACCTGCGTCCCACAGCAGATTGGCGATTTTTTTGTCCACACCAGGAATTTTTTGGAATTCCTTCAACACATCTTCCTTTGATGGACCTTCCTTGATTCCAGAGCGGTAGTTTTCAATCGCCTTGTGCAGCCCGTCTGCCGCAAGATTGCTGCAGTGCATCTTTATGGGCGGCAGACCATCAAGAGCGTCGGCAACGTCATTGCGTGTGATTTTCATTGCCTCGTCCAGCGTCTTGCCCTTGGCAAGTTCCGTTATCATGCTGCTTGTGGCTATCGCAGCAGCGCAGCCCATAGTCTCAAAACTTATATCAGCGATTCTGTCATCTTTGACCTTTATGTAGATGTACATTATGTCGCCGCACACTGGGTTTCCGACCTTACCCATAGCATCTGCATCCTCCAGTCTGCCCTTATTCTTTGGATTCTGGAAGTGCTCCATCACCTTCTTTGAGTACATTCTTAGGCTTTTTTCTTTTTCTTTTTAGCAGGTCCGCAGCATCCGCCGCATCCCATTTTTGCACCTCATGATGTTACAACACCGAAATCGTGCCATTCACCCGTCTCGGTAACGAACTCATATTCCATTTCGAGAATCGCAAGGTGGTTTTCCTCCTCCTTTATGAGCCACCTGAAAAGTTTCTTCAGGGCATCGTCGTCTGAAGATTTTTCAAATTTTCCGTAAACCTCGATACTTTTGCGTTCAGCCTCTGAGCCCTTGTTCAACGCGTCGAGAATATCTGACTTTATCTTTATTTTCTTCCTGTCAAAAACGCTCTTCAGTATATGCACATGCTCTTTTTTCGCCACATTTTTCCTGTCGCTGTCTGTTATTTTCGCTGCCCTGCCCGCGTGCTCCTTGTATTTTCCTCCCAGTTTTTTGTAGTGCCTCTCCTCCTCGCCCGCGAGATACAAGAACATCTCTTTACCTTTCGGGTTTTCAGTTTTTTCAGCGCATTTCAGGTAGAACGCCCTGCCGTCCTCTTCCAGAACCATGGCGGTTTTTAGTATGTCCGTGATTTTCATCTTTCAAAAATTGGAGGAAAACCTTAAAAGCATGCAGGTTTCCAAAAGGTAACTCACCCGGCAAATTTATATTGTATTAAAAATTATCTGAGTGCAAGCACCACTACGATAAAACCGAGAAGCCAGCAGTAATACGCAAAGTCGTGGAATTTCTTACGCACGATGAGATTTAACAGGAATTTTATTGAAAAGTAACCGGAAACAAAAGCCGACGCCGTACCTACAAGAAGTGCAGCAGTATCAACACCCGTGAATCCCGTCCAGTTGTATTCCAGCAAAGCAGCCCCGATGATTGCCGGAATCGAAAGCAGGAAGGAAAACTTCGCGGCCTTTGTCCTGTCGATGCCCCTCAGGAGTCCCGTGCTTATGGTGATGCCGCTTCTCGATATTCCGGGAATTATTGTGATTCCCTGGGAGATTCCGATGAGTAGTGAATCCAGAAACGTGATTTCGCGGTTTCCCGATTTTTTCTCACTGATGAACAAAATGAATCCCGTAATGACGAGCGCAATTCCGACCGCAAGCAAACTTGAGAAGAAACTCTCAAATAAATCATGAAATGCAAAGCCGATAAGTGCTGTTGGAATGCTCGCGAGTATTATAAAGAATAATAATCTCCCGTACTCGCTCCTGAAATCGAGTTTCAGAAGAGAACCCAGCAGTTTTTTTACCTCATCGTGGAAAAACAGCACCACCGCGAGCAAAGTCCCGACATGGAGCGCTATGTCGAAGAGCAGCGGCACGTTTATTCCAAAAACCTGTTGTGCGATAACGAGATGCCCGGAACTCGAAACCGGCAGCCACTCGGTAATGCCCTGCACTACGCCGAGAAGCAATGCCTGAAGCAAATCTGCCATGATAGAAATTACAAGAGGGGGTAAAAATACTTAGCCCCCATAAGCCATCGTTTTACCGAACTTCTCGTAAGTGAATTTTTTACCCTCACCCAGGAGTTTGCGCATTAACTCCACGTCCTCCGAGTGAGACCCTGTCTCAAAGGTAACGACCTTGTTACCGTCAACAACCTTAAATTTTCCCATTCCAACCACCATAAAAGAACGAGGACTTAAATATAAGGCGGCACCCTTTAAAAATGGCTACTTTACGGTTTTTTGCTGTTTTTTGTGTTCCCGATGCATTTTTCCACATGCTCGCACCACTGAACGCATAGATTCCTGTCGTTGTATACTGTTTTTCCGCATTTTCCGCAATTTGCGTTTTCCTCGTCACTCCATATTTCGATTTCGGAACCGCATCCCGGGCATGTTCTTAGCTCGGGTTTTGGTCTTTTGATATCGTCCGCGCCGGGGCATCCGTCAACGCCAAGCGGTTTTTTTGAGGCCATTATTCGTCCTTGAGGTTGTACCTCTTCCTGTCCCTCAGCTCCGCAAGCTTGCCCTTGTTCCAGCCGCTGATGTTCTGGTAGTAACCGGTTATCCTCGAATAATGGTCAATCGGCTTACCTTTGTACGGCAACTTCTCGCTGTATTTGTCCGCACATTTCCTTGAACACACAACGGTTTTGTCAATATTCGACTCCAAAAAACCCCCAGTAATTTTCTTGCCGCATTCTCCGCACTTCAATCCGCGCATTTTTTCACCTGTAAACTATAAATAGGATAGTTACTTATATAAATATACTGGTTTCCAATCAGATAGCATGGAAAGCAACATAAGCAAGGCGGAGCTGGAGAACTACTGTCCCGTCCACAGGACTCTTGAGATTGTAGGTAAGAAATGGACCCTCCTGATACTCCGGGAATTTCAATGCAGGGGCAGGACGCACAGATACAACGAAATTTTGAAATCATTGTACGAGATAACGCCGAAGGTGCTCTCTGCCAGATTGCAGGAGATGGTCGCCGAGGGCCTCCTGAACCGTAAGGTTTACTCGGATGAAGTTCCAGTGAGGGTCGAATACACGATAACGAAGAAGGGCAAGGAACTGGAAAAACTGATAGACTGCATGCGGGAGTGGGGAAAGAAGTGGTCTTACGACGAACACATAAAGGGGCCGCTTCCGTGCCAGATATGTTCGGAGATAAGGAATTCCAACAACAAGAAACATGAAAGTCCTCACAGATGATTTTTTGAACGAAGTTCGGACTATAACGGAACTGTCAATAAAGAAAAATAAAGATAAAAAGATAATCCTCGACTTTATCAAAAAACATGCCGAGGAGATTGAGCATCTTTATGAAAGCAAAGACGAGCACTGGGCTGTCGAAACCGCAGATTTAGTTGTTCTGTGCCTCGAGTTAATGCTCATGGAGGATAGGGATCTGGATAAGACATTTAAAAAATGTCTTCCCAGATTCTACAAAAAACTGCATAACTAGTGTTCCCTGAGTGCCTTGTCTATCTCCGCGAGCTCCTGGTTTATCTGCATCAGCTGCTTTTTTGCAGAGGCGCTTATCTCCTGGTCGAGGGTCATGTTCGAAATCTTCCTCATGACCGAGGTCAGGTTTATCTGCTGCTTGGCGATCTGTTCACCTTCCTTCCTGAACGCAGTCTCAAACCACTGCAGCCTCTTGATGCACTCAGCGGCCTCCTTTGAAGAACCGGTGGATGGGTAGGACCGCTGCATGGCCCCAGTGGAAGTGGCGAGCCTCGACAAAAAAGAGGAGCCATTTGACTTACTTCCAGGCCTGTTACTCGGGAATGACTTACCACCTGTGGTATTGCTAGTCGAAGCCTTGTTCCAGATACATCTACCGTTGTTGCTGATTGGCATAAGTATGTATTAGGTTACTCTATTTAAAAATATATAATTCATCCATTTAGTGGTTTTAACTCTTCTGCCGTAAGTGTCAGTTTGAATCTGCTTCCCTGCCTGCTGCTCCTTTTTTTGAGTTCGCGCTCGACCATGGGCGTGACGATGTTCCGGTAGGTGTTCCAGCCGGGCGCAAGTTTCGTTTCAAGGCCGCAGTCCTTTGAAAGCCTTTGGATGAGGACATACGGTGACAGGTGCTCGAGGAAGTCCGCTATGAGGTTTGTGTATTCCCGAAAGCCGAGGGGGCGGTATTTCCCGCCAAGGTAGTCATTCGCAATTCGTGTTTTCTTCATGACTATCAGCGGATAGAGTTTCACCGCATCGACGCCCAACGCGGACAAAATCCTTGCGGTTTCGACCATCTCGCTTGGCGTTTCGTTCGGCAGCCCGAGAATGTTGAAAAACAAAACGTAAATCCCGCGCTCATGCACCTCGTCCACAACGCGAATGCTTTCAGCAAAACCGTGCCGTCTGCCCACTTCATCGAGCGTGTGGAAATGCACGGTCTGCTGACCGATTTCCAGCCAGATTTCGTATCCATTCTTTACATAACTCCCAAGCAAATCGAGAACTTCATCAGGTAAACAATCCGGCCTCGTCCCTATTGACAAACCAATAACATCCTTGTGTTTCAGCGCACTGTCAAAAATTTTCTTCAAATCCTTTACCGGCCTGTACGTGTTCGTTCCGAATGCAATGTAAACCAGCGCCTTTTCGCCTGCGCCTTTTTTCTGGTAATATGAAATCTGATGCTTAAGCTGTTCTTTCAGGCTCTTGTCACGCACTCCCCTGAAGCTCTCGTACGTGAACTGCCGTGCGGAATCAGGGCAAAACGCACATCCGTTGTCCCCCAAGCGGCCATCCCAATTAGGGCACGTGAATTTCGGGTCGAATGGAACCTTGAATATCTTTGTTTTATGTACTTTACGCTCGTACTGCCCGAACTCGGAGTACAAAAAACCCTCCCTGTAGAGTTCGTCCACGAACTTTCTGTTTACAATCTGTTTGATTTTCATCTGGATTAAATAAACTGTTGATAGGGTATATAAGAAAGAAAAAGGTTAGCCCCCGCTGGGATTTGAACCCAGGACATGCAGATAACGTGAGACCCATTCCGTCCCTTCTTTCTTGGGGATAGAACACTTTCTTTCTTCGGGAAGAAAGAAAGGGTCTTTACAAGTCTGCCGCTCTACCAGTCTGAGCCACGGAGGCAACAGGA
>CAZEGI010000002.1:0-14955 GCA_964512105.1 uncultured archaeon | reverse complement strand
AAAGGGTCTTTACAAGTCTGCCGCTCTACCAGTCTGAGCCACGGAGGCAACAGGAATTATAATAGTGAATTAAAAAATAAAAAGAATAAAGAATCTGCTGGTCGGTTGATTATTCCATCAGCTTCGCTATCGTTATTCCGCCGGCAATCATGTAAACTAGACTGCCGACAACAGAGTTCACTGTGAACCCGCACGGGTAGTTCATGCTCGTGTACACGAGAAACGCGGACGGTATTCCCGCGAGCAGCCATGCCAGAAGCCCCAACTTCTTGCCCTTCCAAACGGCACTTCCCTGGAAAACTTCTCCGATCTTTGCGTAAGCGATGGTCATTGCAAAGGACAGAACCCATGGATAAAGGAAGAACAGCATCACCACCGGGTCATTAGCATCACGCATTCCGCCGAGCTTCATCGCATCGTACGAGAAAACCGACTGCGCCGCAAGGCTGAACGCCCAAAAAACAACGGCTATGACAAAACCGGAAACTATTCCCGAGACAAGAATTTTTTTGGTGTTCATTTTTGTATCGGTTAGATTATTTGTTTGGACATTAAAAATGATCAGACGGAAAGGCTTGGGACCGCCGAGATTTCTGAACCTGAACCGCAGGGGGCTCTGCCCCCTTCAGTTCTAAGTTGTTCCTGATTCCCCCGTTAAGAATTTTTGCTATGCAAAAATTCCTTTTCTTTTGGGCAACCTGCACTTTTCTTTTTCTAAAAGAAAAGGGCGGTATGGGACCGCCGAGATTTGAACTCGGGTTTCCAGCTAATCGTATCACAAACGGTTGCTTTTTGGGTTAACCTCATCAACGATTCCCCGAGCTGGAAGGATTGACCAAACTACCCTACGGTCCCGGAGAATTAATAATGGGGCAGATAATTAAAAATCAGAATTTCGCCTTGGCTTTCTTTATCGTTCCGGAAATTCCGAGAACATGGAATATAACGGGTTTTTTGTCGATTTCTTTTATCAAGGCAATAGCTGCCCGCACCTTGTCAATGCTTTTGTGATTTGCCTTGAGAATTCCCTTCTGGGTTTTTTCGTCCCACTCCGTGAGCCATAAACTGGTTTTTCCGGTTTCGAATTCGCCGAGCAGTCTCGAAACCGAACCCCATACGGATTTCAGGACCTCGTCCCTCTTGAATTTTGAATCGCTTACGATTTCGAAAACCATGTATCGGTTCCTTTCCCGGAGTGTCGGCAGCAGCGGTTTCGGCATCTTATACTATTATAAAACAATATGTAAGTATAAAATGGATTTCGGAAGGATATGGGGCTACCTGGGCAGGATACTGCAGCTGAATGCCTTACTGATGCTCATCCCCCTGTTCGTGGCGTTTTACTACAACGAGGACATGGTCCCGTTTCTTGTAACGGCTGCGGTTTCCTTTGTTCTCGGGTTGATTTTTTCACGCTTCCCGTTGCACGACCTGGACCTGAAGGAGGCGATGGCGCTTTCCGCACTCACGCTGCTCACGATTTCCGTTATCGGCGGAATTCCGCTCCTGTTCGTTTTTAAGGGCAGCGTCCCGCACGTCACGGTGGACTGTTTCTTTGAGTCCGTATCGGGATACACCACGACGGGGTTAACGGTGATACCGCAGAAACTCATGGATTCTTATCCGAAGAGCATACACTTCGCGCGCGCGTATTACCAGTGGATTGGGGGCATCGGGATAATAATAATGTTCCTGCAGTTTTTCTCCGCGCCGCGCATAAGGCTGCTTTACCTGTACCGCTCCGAACGGGGCGAGGAGCACATCGGGGCATCGGTCAAAAACAGTTCGAGGGAAGTTATAAAGATTTATCTTTTCTATACGGTCTGCGGGATTATACTGCTGAACCTCTGCGGCATGCCCGTGTTTGACTCGGTATTCGGGATACTGAGCGCGCTGTCCACGGGTGGTTTCTGGTACACGAGTTCGCAGGTTCCGTACATCAATCCGTTGAGCAGGCTGGTGCTCATGCTCTTCATGCTTATAGGCGCCACGGAAACGTACGCGCACAGAACGCTGTTCCGCGGGAAGGTGAGGGATTTTTTTGGGAATATCCAGGTAAAGGGGATGTTTGCGATACTGCTGGTTGGAATTTTGTTATTCACACTAAGCCTTGCGCAGAACGGAATGCCCATTTTAGAAGCCATAGAAAAATCCGCATTCAACGTGGTTTCCGCGATAACGACGACGGGTTTCAGCGACATTGACTACCACAGGGCAGGGAACTGGGGCGACACGGTTTCGATAATACTGATGTGGATAGGGGCAGCGACAAACTCGACTGGAGGCGGGATAAAGATAATGCGCTTCCTGATTCTTTTGGGGGCCATAAGATGGATTGTGAAGAGGATAATACTGCCGCCCACCGCGGTTGCTCCGTTCAAACTCGGGGACAGCACATTTCAGGAGAAGGAAGTCCTGATGGTGATGGGTTTCATTGCGGCGTACTTCCTGTTCCTGTTCGCGGGATTCTTTGTTCTGCTGATTTACGGCTACGGCGCTATAGATTCGTTGTTTGTTTCGTCCTCCGCGCTGGGTACCTCGGGTTTAAGCACCTTGGACATAGCAGCGCTCCCCCTGTTTCCGAAAATAGTCCTTGCGTTGCAGATGCTCTTCGGCAGGCTCGAGATATTCCCGTTCCTGGTTTTGTTGAAGGTAATGTCCGACAAGCTCGGCAGGAGATAGGTATTTTTAACCTGAAAAAAATATTTAAACATGAACCTTACGATTTTCGGTTATTTCGACGAGGTGCAGAACAGGTATTCGGAAAGGTACCAGTTTGTCGAGATGCTGCTTTTAAGTTCCATGGGCTTTCTCATATCGTTCACGCTCGGCCATCCGCAGCTTCTGGTCGGCGCGGTCGTGAACGCGTTTTTGATAAGGTCTGCGCTTAGCTTGAAGTCGCACAAGGTACTGCCCATAATTTTCACCCCGGCTCTGGGTGCGCTTGCACGAGGAATTCTGTTCGGTCCGTTCACGGTTTTTCTGGTTTACCTGCTGCCGTTCATCTGGGCAGGGAATCTGATACTCGTTTGTTTTTTCAAGATGAAGATCAGGAACAAATACAACTATCTCGCAACATTACTCGCGGGCTCGCTTGCAAAGGCGGGTTTTCTGTACGGTGCGGCGTTCGTGCTGTATTCCACGAGCGTTATACCGTCCGTATTCCTGACAGCGATGGGTTCGATACAACTTACCACCGCGATACTCGGCGGTGTGTTGGTTTATTCAGAACTCAAGGCCGAGGAATTTTTTGTAAGAAGATAAGTCACTTGCAGCCCTTGATTATGCATCTATTTGTGTAGGTCGTATGCAACAGCTTGTGAGCCAGTTCGCCTCCGAATTCCCCGAGATACTCATTGTATATTTTCAGAACGTGCAGGTTCTTGTGCGATTTTCTTAGGGTTTTACCGCTATCCTCCTTTTTCAGTGCCTCTGCCCTTTTCTCAAGGGTCTCGCGGTTGTGCGGCGGTGGTTGCCCCCCGCCACCGATGCACCCCCCGTAACATGCCATTATCTCGATGAATTGATACGGGCTTTTGCCTGCCCTTATTTGCTCGAGGAGTTTGCGAGCCTCGCCGAGGGTGTGGACAGCACAAATCCTTATCCTTTCGCCGGCTACGTCCAGTTCCGCCTCCTTCATGGTTTCCATCCCGCGCACCGCGACGTAATCCACAGATTTCAAATCTTCGCCCGCGAGCATATCCGCAACCGAGCGCAGCGCGGCTTCCATAACGCCGCCTGTTTTTCCAAAAATGTCGCCGGCTCCGGACGCTTCGCCAAGTGGACTGTCGAAGTGCGATGGTGGAAGGTTGTTGAAGTCGATGCTGTACTGTTTTATGAGTTTTGCGAGTTCGACTGTCGTGAGAACGTAATCCGTGTTGCCCCTGAGTTCCGGACGCTGGATCTCAAATTTCTTTGCAGTGCACGGCATTATGTCCACGAGTATTATGTCCTTCGGGTTCATGCCAGTTTTTTCCGCATAGTAGGTTTTGACCAGCGACGCCATAATCGCGCGCGGGCTTTTGCACGAGGACATGTGCTTTAACTCGTCAAAGTAAAACCGTTCGCCAAACAGAATCCATGCGGGGCAGCAGGTGGTTATCATCGGCAAATCGCGTTTTTCCTTAAACCTTTTTACAAACTCCGTCGCCTCCTCCACTATGGTTATGTCTGCCGCAAGGTCGGTGTCAAAAACCTTCTGGAACCCCAACTCGCGCAAAGCAGCAACCAGCTGTCCCGTGACAGCAACCCCGCGCGGAAGTCCGAAGCACTCGCCGAGGGTTGCACGAATTGAAGGTGCGGTTTGGGCTATCAGATACTTTCCGGAATTCAGGGCCCCGATGACTTCCCGAATGCTGCTTTTTTCAGTAAGTGCTCCCGTGGGGCACGCGACAACGCACTGCCCGCAATTCACGCACGGGCTTTCGTTCATGTTCGTGTTGAATGGCGGGCTCACCCTTGTGTCGAAACCCCTTTCCTGCAAACCGATAGCATGAACCGTCTGGATTTTATTGCAAACCTGAACGCATTGCTCGCAGAGAATGCATTTATTGTTATCCCTCACGATGGAAACGCTCGAGTAATCCGGATCCTCGTGCTTCTTCTTCCCCAGAAAAGGTATCTCCTGTATCCCGAAATCGTATGCGTACTGCTGGAGCCGGCAGTTCAGGTTGTTCGGGCACGTTGTGCAGTTGAGGTCGTGATTCGCAAGCAGAAGTTCAAGGTTCATTCTCCGGGCTTCGAGGATTGCGGGTGTGTGCGTTTTTACCTTCATGCCGTCCGTAACCGGTGTGGAACACGACGCAACGGGTTTCGGATGACCCTCAACCTCGACAACGCATATTCTGCACGCTCCGATTCTGTCCAGGCGGCGGTTCCAGCAGAAGTGCGGGATGTCTATGCCGTTTCTCCTTGCGACGTCTATTATCATCTCGCCCTCGTCCGCCTTCACCGGCTCACCATTCAGATAGACGTTAACTTTTTTTCGCGCCACTTTTGGTTATCGCATGGAATGCACAGTTCCTGTAGCATTCGCCGCATCTTATGCACTTCTCTGGGTCAATAACATGCCGCTCCTTGAGTTTTCCTGTTATCGCGCTTACGGGGCACAGCCTCGCACAGTTCCCGCATCCCACGCACTTGTTGGTTATGCTGTAAGTTATGATGCTCCTGCAGACGCCCGCAACGCACGTCTTGTTCTCCACGTGGTCGATGTATTCGTCCATGAAGTACCGCATGGTCGAAAGCACGGGGTTCGGGGCGTTCTGTCCGAGACCGCAGAGCGAGCAGTTCTGCACGAAATTCGCAAGTTTTTTTATGAGGTTTATGTCCTCTCTTGTTCCGACACCACCGGTGATTTTTTCCAGGAGTTCCAGCAGGCGCATGTTTCCTTCCCGGCACGGCGTGCATTTTCCGCAGGATTCCTCCTGTATGAAACTCATGAAGTACCTCGCAACGTCAACCATGCAGTCCTCGTCGTCCATGACCACGAGTCCCCCGGAACCCATTATCGCACCTGCTCCGGTAAGAGTTTCGTAATCCAGAGACAGGTCGATCATGCTTGCCGGAATGCAACCACCCGCAGGTCCTCCGGATTGAACGGCCTTGAACTTTGTCCCCTTAGGCGTTCCGCCGCCTATGTCGTATATGATTTCGCGCAGCGGTATTCCGAACGGAACTTCAATCACTCCGGGTCTTTTTATCTTTCCGGCCAGACATATGGTTTTGGTTCCGCTGGTTTTTTCGGTTCCGATTTTTGTGTATTCGTTCACACCGATGCGCATTATCACCGCAACGTTTGCAAGCGTGTCCACGTTGTTTATGACCGTCGGCTTGTCCCACAAACCCATGTCCGACGGATACGGCGGGCGCGGCCTCGGATAGCCGCGATTGCCCATGATCGAGTTCATGAGTGCAGTTTCCTCGCCGCACACAAAAGCGCCTGCACCCTTCTTTATCCGTATCTTCAAGTTGAAACCATCCTTGCCCAGAATGTTCTCACCGAGAAGTCCTTTCTTCTCAAGAATTGAAATCGCACTCTGCACGGTTTTTATCGCGAGTGGATATTCCGCGCGCGTGTAAACGAAGGCTTCGTCCGAACCTATCGCATATGCTGCAATTATCATACCTTCGAGGAGCCGGAACGGGTCGCTCTCCATCAGGGTGCGGTTCATGAAAGCTCCCGGATCACCTTCGTCGCCGTTGCAGACAAGGTATTTTTTTCCGGTCTTGCAGGAAACGAAGCTCCACTTTATGCCGGTAGGGAAACCGGCACCACCCCTGCCACGAAGTTTCGAGTTTTTTATTGAATCAACAACCTTTGCGGGCTCGATTTTGAGCGCGTTTTCCAAACCAACAAACCCGCCGGATGCGACGTACTGCTCAAGTTTCAGCGGGTTTATAACGCCGCAGTTTTCCATAACGAGGCGGCGCTGTTTTTTGTAGTACTCGATTTCGGAAAGTTTGTTCGCAACAAAAAATTCCTCGCACTTTTTTCCTTTCCTTATGCACTCGACCAGTTTTTTTGTTTTTTCTTTCGTTACGTGGGAGTAGATGGAATGAACGCCGTCTTTCTTCACAGTAACAATCGGCTCGTTGTAGCACATTCCGGAACAGCCGACCGGCTCCACAAGAACTCCAAGATTCGCATCCTTAAGTGTGTCGAGAACTGGCATCGCTCCAGCGGAAATTCCGCATGTCGCAACACCCACGGTAATCCGGTCGCCTGCAAGTTCCTTTCTGCCCTTCTCGGCATCAACCAGGTCGGTTATTTTTTTCATATCAACTACTGGCGGCTAAAGCCACCAGTTTGATACGCCTGAATCCGCCGTAGTATGAGAAGGCGGATTCAGACGCGTTTGACTTCTTTCAGTATTTTGTCGATTTTTTCCTTTGTGAGTTCGCCGAAAACCTCGTCGTCAATCATGATGTTCGGGGCCTTCGCGCATGCGCCTATGCAGTTCACGAGTTCGAGCGTGAATTTTTTGTCCTTAGTGGTTTCGCCACCCTTTATTCCCAGCAATTCTTCAATGCGACTCTGTATGAGATCTGCTTTTTTTACGTGGCATGCGGTCCCTTTGCAGACTCTTATTATGTGTTTTCCGGACGGCTTGAGTTTAAACGCAGAATAGAAGGTTGCAACCCCGTAGATATCAACCAGCGGTATCTTGAGTGTCTGCTCAATCTTACGCATGTTCTCCTCAGAGATGTAGCCAAAGGACTCCTGGATTTCCTCTAGGATATCTATCAGTTCGGAGCGGTCCGAATACTTTGCAAGAATTTCCTCTGTTTTCTTCATTGTATACTAATTGTTAAACGTTAAATAAAGTTAAAGAGGTAACCCATCATAACTATCCCTGCAGCAACGATTCCGAAGAAAATCGCTATAAGCGGCAACTTCAGCGCTCTTCTGAGTATCACCGCTTCGGGCAGACTTAAGGCCGCAGTAGCCATCATGAATGCAAGTGAGGTTCCGAGTGGAACGCCCTTCTGGAACAACGCCACAGCTATCGGGACAATCGCGCCGCAGTTCGCGTATATCGGAACACCGATCAAAACAGCTATCGGAACCGAAAAAATCCCCGCACGATTTATCGCGCCTTCTATGAGTTCCTGCGGTATGAAATTGTGTATCAAAGCGCCTATGCCGACACCGACAACAACCCACAGCCAGAGTTTTTTTACTATAGAGGACGCTTCGCTTGAGCCGTATCCAAACCGCTCCCTGAAGTTTGTGAATTTTTCTTCTCTTATTTCATCGGCATTGAACCGCAGATCTTCAACGATGTATTTGTTCACGTCAAGTTTTGAGATTATTACACCGGATGCCATGCCCAACATTAGGCCGAACAATACATACGCGATAGTAATCTTCAGACCAAAAAACCCGAGCATCAGGACAACCAGGTATTCGTTAATCAGCGGTGACGTCACAAGGAAGGAAAACGTAACTCCAAGTGGAACGCCCGCCCTGATGAAACTTATGAATATCGGTATCGAGGAGCACGAGCAGAACGGCGTTACAGCGCCGAAAAGCGCGGCGAAGACGTAACTTAAACCGAATTTTTTTCTCGACAGCCACTCTCGCATCTTATGCTGCGGAATGTATGTTCTCAAAATCCCGATGAGAAAAATCATTATATAAAGTAGCAGGATTATCTTTACCGTGTCATATACAAAAAATTCAAAAATCTCGTAAACGCTCGCCATCTAACCGCAGCACCCCGTATCCGTATCCTTCTCCCTTTCGCCTTTCCTCGGTTTTGCACAGCATGCGCATGGTTCTTTAGATTTTTCCTCAAGCTTTGAGTCGAGTTTTCCAAAAAGTCTTGACAAAAAACCCTTATTTTTTTCTGCCATTTTGTTCACCCTTCAATTATACTTCTCCCTGAATTTAAGCGCAACATCAACGAGAGTTATCATCACGGGGACTTCAATCAGCGGGCCTATGACAGTCGCAAATGCCTCTCCGGAATCTATACCAAAAATCGCTATGGCGACTGCTATCGCCAGCTCGAAATTGTTGCTTGCCGCAGTAAACGAAAGCGTGGCTGTTTTCTCGTAATCTGCATTAAACCATTTTCCGAGTTTGAATGAAACAAAAAACATTAGGATAAAATACAAAATCAGCGGAATCGCAATTCTTGCAACATCAAGAGGTATTTTTATGATGTTGCCTCCCTGCAGCGAGAACATCACGACGATTGTGAACAGCAATGACGATAAGGTGATTGGACTTATTTTCGGTATGAATATCTGCTCGTACCACTCCCGGCCCTTGGAATGAATCAGTACGAACCTTGTTGTGAATCCGGCGATGAACGGAATGCCGAGGTATATGAACACGCTCTCCGCTATCTGTCTTATTGATATGTCCACTGCCAGACCTGTTAACCCTATCCATGAAGGCAAAACGGTTATGAACACGAATGCGTACGCGGAATAGAAGAACACCTGGAATATGGAATTGAATGCAACAAGTGCTGCGGCGTATTCCGTGCTGCCTTCCGCAAGCTCGTTCCAGACGATTACCATGGCGATGCAACGCGCCAATCCGATTAGAATCAGACCAACCATGTATTCCGGATATTCCCGGAGAAAGACCACTGCCAGAAAAAACATCAAAATAGGCCCGATAATCCAGTTCTCTGCAAGTGATAATGAAAGAACCTTATAATCGTGAAAAATCTTCCCCAATTCTTCATATTTGACTTTGGCGAGTGGGGGGTACATCATAAGTATAAGCCCCAGAGCTATCGGTATCGAAGTTGTTCCTATCGAAAACCCCGTGATGGCTTCAGAAACCGACGGTATGAGATAACCCAAACCGATTCCGACGATTATCGCAATAAATATCCATGCCGTGAGGTGCCGGTCTATGATAGACAGCCGGTGCCTTATCTCGCCGCTCATTTTGATACGCGAGGCAAACCGTCTTTATCTGTCCCCTGAGATGGACGGTTTGCCTGCGTGTAAAAATTCGGCGGCTGAGTTCCTTTGGAACTCAGAAGCCGGCGACTTTAGTCACCGGTGCCGCCGAATTATTTCACATTCGTTTTTTCGAATATGATTACATGGATATTTAAGTATAAAAATCGATGGATTACATAGAATGGCCAAAACTGATGAGGAGATGAATAAATGCCTGCGCGAGGTGTCGAGGATAAAGAAAAAACTCCCCTCGATGAGTAAAACCAGAATGGTATCCAGAAAGATGAAACTTCTCGCCCACCCGACAAGACTGAAGATATTGAAACTCCTGTCAGAGAAGAACCTGTGTGTTTGCGTTCTGTCTGAAGTCATAGGCAAAAACCAGCCCAACATAAGCCAGCATTTGACAAAACTCCGGGAAAATAGGGTGATAGAAGAGTACAGAGTTGGAAAGTTGGTTTTTTACAGGTTAAAGGATACGAGGATGCGAAAACTCATCAGGGATTTAGTATAATATATAAAAAAGTGCCGAGGGCAGGAATCGGACTGAACCGCAGGGGGCTCTGATTTTAAATTCCTGCAGGAATTTAAAAAACTTAAATCCTAACGAAGTGGATTTAAGTTCCCCTTCAGTTTACAGGTATCCTGATTCCCCCGAAATGAATGGGGGTTCTTCGAACCCACATGCATTATCTGGTTAAGAACAGCTCTTAAAGATGTGCCGAGGGCGGGAATCGGACCCGCGACTTCCACGTATCTCAGTCGGATACGTCTTATGAGCGTGGCACTCTAAACCACTGAGCTACCTCGGCGTTTGTATCTGTTTTTCAGTGTGGCTGAAGCGAAGCGAAATGCTACACATGTTTTGATGTGGCTGACCTTCGGTCAGACACACACCCGAGCGGAGCTCGGTTGTGTCAAACTTTTCTTAAAAGTTTGTGGGATATATATTATTCAATAAAATTATTAATATGCGCGGCAGATTTCTTGAATTGTTTTTGCTCGGTATGGGCATTTTTTTGTTAATGTTTTACTTAGCCGGGCCGATTGATGTCGTCCGGAACATGTTGAAGATAAACGCGCGGTATCTTGCGCTGTTTTTTCTGATACAGGTTGTGATAATGGTTGTATGGGCAGTCAAGTGGAGAATCGTTCTAAGACATACGGATGTCCCGCTGAGAAAAATCATCCACATCTCGTTTGTCGGAACGTTCGTGAACAACATGGCGCCCATGGCGATGGCAGGCGGCGAGCCCACGCGCGCGTACATACTTTCAAAGACTGAAAACGTGCCGACGGAAAAATCCGTCGCGAGTGTGGTCATTGACCTGTTTCTGGAGATAGTGGCGATGTTGGTGATACTCTTCGTGACAGTGGTGTTATCGTTCAGGTATGAGATACCCTACAGAATCACGATGATTCTTGCTCTTGCGGGCCTGATTGTGTTCGGGCTGTTTTTTGTTGTTATACTTCTGCTGACGAACAGAAAATTCGCGCTGAGTATAATAAACGCCGCGTTCTGGATTTGTGAAAGGGTTCCCATTCTCAGTGGTTACGTTCCAAACGCAAGAAGCCGTGCGAATGAGATACTGAAAAACTTTCAGAACGCGATGAAGGAGACCATGATGGACAGGTACGTAATAACCTGCGGAACTCTTGCATCCCTGGTTAACTGGTTTGTAACAATAATTCGGATGTATCTGATATTCGGGGTCATAGGAATTTACGTTTCATTGCCAACGCTCTTGTTCGTCAGGTTGGGTATGACGATAATCGGATATTTGTTTATGATACCGGTTCCGGGGGCGATGGGCATATGGGAGGGTTCGGGCATGTGGCTGTTCGGTTTCTTCGGGGTTTCCGCGGCATCCGCGCTTGCTGCGGTTTCCATCGAGCGCCTGTTCTCGTTTTGGATTTCCTCATTCATCGGGATTTTGTCTGCCATACACTTGGGTTTGAATTACAAACAACTGGCAACCCGGAAGAAGTGATTTTTATATCCCATAATGTTTTATAATTATTCTCATAACCCGCCTTAGCGTAGCCTGGCTAACGCGTCTGGCTGTAGTTGGTTTTCAGCGAAAGCTGAAGAAAGACGTATCTTCCATACCGAGAGCAACCGGAAGACCACAAACTTGTTTGTGGGTTGGTTGCATCAGCAACCAAAAGACAGCAAACTTGTTTGCTGGACCGGTCGGAGCAAAGCGGAGACCGGAAGACCACACACTATGTGTGTGGGTTGGTTGATGCGAAGCAGCAACCGGAAGATCCCCGGTTCAAATCCGGGAGGCGGGAAACCTTTTTTCTTTTTATGGAGAGACTGTGCATGACAATGCCCATAATTGGACATTTGCTATAAAAGATGGACATTTTTAAACTCTACTCCTATAACACATAACGACATAGCTTAAGAAGTGAGGGTGGTTGGATGAAAGAGGGGCACGCTGTATTACTTAGCCAAGAGTTTTTGCAACGAGTATTGGACGGTATTGAAGAAAGCATCGTCGTCATCGACAGAGACTACAGTATAATCTGCTACAACAACACATTCACAACCTGGCTCAAAAAACCAAAGAAAAAAATAATCGGGGAATGCTGCTATTCGGTGATACACGACCAGTCTGTGAGGTGCAGCCCGTGCATCGTGCGAGAAACGTTTAGGACGGGCCAGTCTTTTGAAACGTTACACTCGCATGATTTGGGTGGCGGGAAAAAGGTGTACCATGAAACCAGTTCCTATCCGCTAAAGGACGCCAACGGTGAAGTAAAATACGCGGTGTACATGTTCAAGGACGTTACCGAACGAGCTCTGATAGAGAATAAGGTTCGTGAACTGGATAAGTTCAAAAAGAGGATACTGGATAACGCCGGCGTTGCTATCAACATACTGGATAAGAACGGCAACATCATGAATGTAAACAGGGGTAGTGCGGAATTATTTGGTTACGTCGAGGATGAGGTAAAGGGCGAACCACACGAAATATTTTATAGGGAGGGGGATAGAGATCTGATTTCCAGTGCGATGAAGGAGGCCCTTGAGAAAGGAAAATTCAAACGTGAGGTCACATTGATCAAGAAGAACAAGAGCGAATTCCCTGCGGATCTTACGCTGACCATAGTCGAAGGCGACAGTGGAGAACCCGCCGCTTTCATCGAGATAATAACCGACCTAACGCAGTTGAAGAAAGCCGAGGAGGTGATTAAAAACCAGCTTGAAAAGCTTAAAAGGCTGGACACGATAAAGGAGGATTACTTCTACTCAACATCCCACGAATTTAAAACCCCGCTGACGACGATAGTAAGCCTGACCAAGATGGTTTTGGACGGGAAGCTCGGCGAAATTAACGAGCGGCAGAGGGAGGCGCTTAATTGGGTATACTGCGACTCCAAACGTCTTAGGGGTTCGGTGCAGAAGATACTGGACATAGCTAAGATAGAATCCGGGAAGATGGTTTATAATATCGAAAAGGTAAAGGTGGGGGAGATTCTCGACGAGGTGTTGGAAACGTTGAAGATAATAATCAGCAGTAAAAATCTGACTGTAACCAAGAGCGTGGATGGAAATATCCCGGAAGTTATGGCAGACAAAGACAGGCTAGGGGTTGTAATCGAAAATCTTGTCGGCAATGCGATTAAATTCACGCCAGAAGGCGGTAGAATGGGTATCCTTGCATCAGGGGAGGGAGACAACGTTCTTGTTGAGATCCATGACACCGGTGTGGGGATACCAGAGGGGGACGCCAAAAAAGTCTTTGAGAAGTACTACCAGGTGAAGACCGGCGGAAAAACCGATTCAGGCGGTTCAGGACTCGGGTTGGTGATATGCAAGAGGATTGTCGAAGATTTTGGGGGTAGGATATGGGTTGAGAGTAAATTGGGTGAGGGAAGTAAATTTAAGTTCACACTACCAATAAAGAAAGGAAAGACAAAAAGTTAATAGAAAAATCTGAGGTGATAACGTGGGTAAAAGGGTATTAGTTGTTGATGACGAGGTTTCCGTGGCAAAGACCGTTAAATTTATTCTGGACGCGGAAGGATTTGAGACCAGCGTGGTATTCAGCGGTGAAGACTGTCTTAAGAGAATAAACAGTGAATCATTCGATTTGGTACTGCTGGACATAATGATGCCCAAGATGAACGGGTGGCAGGTTTTTGAAGAACTCCAAAAGATAAAACCGGGGCAAAAAGTCGCCTTTCTGACCGTGATAAGATACTCCGAGGCGGTGAAAGAAAAATTGAGAAAGGAGGGTCTTGTGGATAGCATAACCAAGCCATTCGAAAACGAAGACCTCATAAATCGTGTGAAAGCGATAACTTCCGTGTGATTTCTCCAAATGCTTGTCAAAGAATTGTTAGGTGGGGATGTTACGCCTGTAGACATCAAAAATGACGTTCTTGACGCATTGTTCATTATGCTCGGCAAGAGGGAGAACACGCTTCCTGTTCTGGATGGAAGAAGATTTGCTGGTACAGTAGACATCACGAGTTACACTAAAATTCTGCAGGATATGACGAATAGAAAGCCAGAAACGATCTCCGTTGGTGAGATTATGTCAAAGAAAGTAAGACCCGTGGATCCAAACACGGAAATTTCATACGTAATAGACAATATATGCGAGAAAGAGGTTCACGGGATACCGGTCACTTCGGGACACGAGCTCATAGGCATGGTGAGACGTCAGGACATACTAAGACACTACACTCCCTCCCTCAAAGGCAAGTTCAAGGTTCAAGACGTTATGTCATATCATGTAAGCACAAACAGCATACACGATAAACTGGAGCCACTGGCCAAAAGGATACTGCAGGGGTATGAGAGAAAGATTGTCATCGTGGACTACGACACGATAAAAGGCACCATAGATATCTTGGATCTAGCTAACGTATTACTCAGCGAGGGGATTGATTTATCTAGAATGTCGGTGAAAGACATACTCCTGCCAAACGCTGTTAGCATAGGCAAATACGAAGACGTTACAAAGGCTGTGCAGCTCATGTTCGAGTGGAAGATGGAGGGGATACCGGTAACGGACAAAAATCAAGTTGAGGGCATAGTAAGAGACAAGGACATCATCCAAAGGATAAAGTATACCAAAGACACCGCCTGATCCTGACGGCTTTCTTCAACGACCCTAAAGGGGATTATTATAAATATAAATCCTATATCGTAAACCTATATTTTTGCATTGCAAAAATTCAGGGAGGAGTCAGGATTAATCTCAAATTCGGATGAATTTGAGAGCCGTCAAATCCATTGGATTTGACGTTAACCTAAAACTGGGGGATGCTCAAGACCTTAGTCTTGGCACGTCGGGAACGAAGTTCCCAACGACCGTAGGTTCCCGCGGTTTGGTTGCCCCGGTAGTGTAGCAGACCAACCTTTTAAGAAAAGGTTGATCAAAACATGAGCCACTTACAGTGGCTCTTAACAAAGGAAGGACGTATCAACAGTTGCCCCGGTAGTGTAGTGGACTATCATGCAAGACTGTCGATCTTGCGACTCGGGTTCGAATCCCGACCGGGGCG
>CAZEGI010000001.1:158133-158999 GCA_964512105.1 uncultured archaeon | reverse complement strand
ATACATACGCCGGCGGTTTTATGACGGAACTTCTGAGAAACAAAAATCTGTATGAAACCGGGTTGTTTGCGTCCGCGACTGCTTCGATTTGGATTGAGTACACAGGACCTGATGCTCCGGTAAGTGAAGATGAAGTGAGACGGCGCATTGCGGTTATGAAAAATTACTGATGATGCTTATAGACAAAAAATATCTGCTGCAGCACCGTGATGTTTGCAAGAATTGTGGTTATAAAAATGATGTAAGATAAGAATGCCGGATTAAAAAACCAGAGCAGCATTCCTGCAAAAATCAAAATCATCCTGTCTGTTCTTTCGAGAATTTCGTGCATCTGATTAATGATTTTTTTATCGAAGATTAGTGAGAAATATGAATTAATCCATGAGCACATCAGTGTTCCAAAAATTAGCAGAGAAATCCAGACGTATATTGGCAACAGATAATCCGGAACTCCGAAAAAAAGCAACCCAATGTACAACATTGCCTCGATGTAACGGTCAATCGCGCCGTCCAAAAAAGTTCCGAATTCCGTGACCCTTCCAGTCACACGTGCAACAGCGCCGTCGATTATGTCGAGAACCCCTGAGAGTAGGAAACCGAAAAACCCAAGGAGCATGTTGTGATCATAAAGTGCCAAAAAACCACAAAGTGCAGGTATGAGGGAGAGGATTGTCCAAAGATTTGGTGACAGACCTATTCGTGAAAATAATAATCCTACTTTTACATCTATATGCTCATGATTTATTTTTGAATTTATCATTCTTGGTGATTATCTTAATTTTAAAATTATTTGAATTGGTATACAAGCGACTGCATATTCTATCGTTCTCGTTCTCCTTTAATGAATTCCTCGACAACAACCTTCA
>CAZEGI010000001.1:0-158033 GCA_964512105.1 uncultured archaeon | reverse complement strand
ACCCACTAATGCATATTCTATCGTTCTCGTTCTCCTTTAATGAATTCCTCGACAACAACCTTCAGAAAGGTTGATCATCACTACGAATTGTGGGTTCTTCACTTCGTTCAAACCCACTAATGCATATTCTATCGTTCTCGTTCTCCTTTAATGAATTCCTCGACAAATTTCCTCGCCTCCGTATCCGAATACTGAATCAGCGGATGTTTCATGAAGTACGCGCTCGGGCTTGTCAGTGCACCGCCGATTTTTCTGTCGAGAGCGATTTTTGCACACCTTACCGCATCAATCATGACACCTGCGGAATTCGGCGAGTCCTCAACGTCCAGGCGAAGTTCGAGGTTTATCGGGATGTTTCCGAATTTGCGCCCTTCAATCCGGATGAAACACAGCTTTTTGTCCTTGAGCCATGGCACGTAATCCGAAGGTCCTATGTGAATGTCCTCGTCAGGCATCCTCACGGGGAGCTGCGATTGCACGGATTCTGTTTTGCTGATTTTTTTGGATTTCAGTCTGTGGCGCTCGAGCATGTTCAGGAAATCGGTGTTTCCGCCGACATTCAGCTGGTAGGTGTTGTCCACTTTTACGCCGCGGTCTGAAAACAGTTTTACCAGGGTTCGGTGGACGATGGTCGCGCCGACCTGGGATTTTATGTCGTCGCCGATGGCCGGGATTTTTCCGGATTCGAATTTTTTCACCCATGCCGGATCAGAGGCTATGAACACGGGCATGGCGTTTATGAAGGCTGTTCCGGAATCAAGGCATGCGGTTGCATAATACCGTGCAGCCTGCTCGGAACCGACAGGAACGTAGTTTATCAGAACATCCGCTTTTGTTTCTTTCAGAACTTTAGCAACATCAACCGGTTTTTGTTTCGGGTCAACCTCAAAAAGGTGCTTGGTGGTTTCGGCAACGCCATCAAGAACCGGGCCCTTTTGGACGATTACCCCGTGCTTAGGGACATCCGAGAATTTTTGCGTACAGTTCGGCTTTGAGAATATCGCGGCGCTTAAGTCCTTGCCGATTTTTTTCTTGTCGACATCGAATGCGGCAACGAACTTTATGTTTGAAATCTTGTAATTGCCAAGAACGTTATGCATCAAACCCGGCACAAGCGGTGAATTGCCATCGACATCCCGGTAATATTCAACACCTTGGACAAGCGATGATGCGCAGTTTCCAACGCCGACTATCGCAACGCGGATTTCTTTCATTTTTGAGTGATATATAAATAATTTTAAATATTTTATAACTATAAAATATAGATAAGATGCCATTAAAAAGACTGCAGAAAAAACTAACCGTCGAAAACCTGTGGCTGTACATCCTCAAACTGTTGAGCGAGCGCGAAATGTACGCGTACGAAATCCCGGGCAAGATAAAAAAACGCTTCGGCTTCGAGCTGGGTAACGTGACCACTTACATCGTGCTTTACAGGCTGAAGAGTTCTGGTTATGTGACAACGGAATGGAAGGAGCGCAGGAAGTATTACAGGATAACCGCAAAGGGTAGGAAGGTGTTAAAAGACGGCAGGGATTTTATCAGGAAGACGCTTGATTCTGTCGGATAAGGCGCTATCAGATTATTTTACCGTCCTGCAGCTTTATTGTTCTTTGCGCGCTTTTGGCTATTCCTGGGTCGTGGGTTACAACGATTAGCGTTTTGTTTTCTTCTTTGTTGAGTTTTTTGAGAAGTTCTATTATCGTTTTGCCGGTTTTCTGGTCCAGGTTCCCTGTTGGCTCATCCCCGAGTATTATTTGAGGGTCATTTGCTAAACTTCTCGCGATTGCTACCCGCTGTTGTTCTCCACCGCTTAGTTCGGTCGGCTTGTTGTTTTCCTTGCCTTCCAGCCCTACGAGTGACAATAGTTCAGTGACTCTTTTTTTTCGCTCTCCGGTTGATGCTCCCTTAAAACGAATAGGCAGTTCGATATTCTCGAATGAGGTCATGTTTCGTATCAGATTGAATTGCTGAAACACAAAACCTAGTTTCTCCCTCCGCAGTTTGGCTCTTTCGAAACCATTTAACGTGCTTATTGCGGTTTCTTCTATGTAAACTTCGCCTTTTGTTGGAGTATCAAGGCAGCTGATGAGGTTGAGAAGGGTGGATTTCCCAGAGCCTGACGGCCCAGTGATACTTACGAACTCACCTTCGCCTATTGTGAACTCTATGCCTTTCAGTGCCTCGAACTCGTTGGGTTGTCCCTGATTGTAAATCTTTACCAAACCTTCGCAGTGTATTTCACCGTTACTCATACCTCAACACCTCTATCGGATCAAGCTGCGATGCGCTCCACGCCGGGTAGAGGCCTGCGCCCATTCCCAAAAAAATTGAGAACCCCAGACCGATTGCCATCAGTTGCGGGGTCATTACGGGACTGAATGAAGTGTATTGTATAATAAGGGTCATTGATAGGCAGCCTAAGGTCAGCCCCACTATGCCGCCTATCAGGCTGAGTATTGCGCTCTCCTGCAGGACCTGGGTGAGTATCATCGTGGTGGTTGCGCCTATGGCCTTCATGACGCCTATCTCCCGTCTGCGCTCCATCACCGACATTATCATGGTGTTCATTATACCAAGGCCGCCCACTATGATCGAAACAGCGCCGATGCCGTAGACTGCAAGCTGAACCGTCTCGAGGCTAGACTGTATCTGCCGCACCATGGTAAGGAAGGAGGACGCTCTGACGTCTTCGACCTGGTCATTTATCTTCTGGGAAACGTTCTCCACGATGTTGACGTCCGTGACCTTGACCTTCAGGGCCGTTATCCTGTCGTCGTCCTCTATCTCATGCATCGTCTTCAACGGAACGTAGGCGGCGCTGTCAATGTTCGTGTCCCCCGTCTCCTCGATTATCCCAACCACGCTAAAGTAGAAGCTTTCAGTAGTCTGGTTGGTTCTTCTCTGGTATTCTATCTCGTCGCCCACATTAAGGTTCTGATTTTCAGAGGTTGAATGGCCCAGTAGGACGACGGTACTGCCGTCATCTGAAGAATCCAGCTTGCGGCCCTCGTATGTATTTATGTCCTCCCCTATCATGTAATCTTGATCGTCCGGGTTTATGCCAGTGAACGTCAGCGAACTGGACGGCCCGCCGCCTCCGAACATCATCCTGCCGCCGAACTCGCCACCCCTAAAACCTCTTGTGATGCGGTATGTACCGATCGGAACCACGCTCTCGATTTCAGGCCAGCTTTGCAGTTCGTCTATGACGTCTTGGGATATTCCGACGCTGTTGTCCGACTCGTCCCTGACATCTATGACTGCACCGACATTGCCGAATTGCTGCGCCATCTGTTGGTTTAGCCCTTCCCCGATGGAGCCAAGGGCCAGCACAAGACCTATCCCCATGGCGATTCCGGCTATTGTGAGGATACTCCTGACCTTCTGCCGGAAAACGTTCTTTAATGCAATGTCCAGCATCTTACTTGGACCCCTTGACGGTTGATTCCGGAGTTTTGGTTTTTACGGTTGCTTCCGCGATTCTGGTTTTCCTGCGTTTGTAAAACTTGTATGCAACAAAAGTCACTACAACGACAACCAGTCCGTATACTGCCAATGTTGTTATGCTGGTCCCTCCACTTCTACTTACGGTTCCGGCAAGATTTCTGCTACTACTACTTGCCCCCAAAGTAATTCTTTCCGTTTGTGTTATCCTCTGGTTGTTCAATCCCGTGTACTCAAGCGTTAGGACGGCGGGTCCGCTGGCACTCGTCGTGAACGTGAAGGTCGTCTGCTTGCTCGGCTTGATGTCTGACTTGTAGGAAACAAGATACTGGGTTGATTGTGCTGCCTGGGTGAAATTCCCGCCAAACGACCTGTTGCCTCCGCCGCTTCGTGCACCAGAAATATTGCCCTGCCCCGTACTGCCTCTGAGTTGAGGGGCAACACCACCCTGTGCATCAGATGCACTCACTTCGCCGGTGATCAGCGTGGCTTTGACGCCGTCTGCTGTCCTGGTGCCTATGTTCGCCACGTCAATACTGACCGACCCTCCGCTGGAGCGAACGTTTATGAGCTGCAGAATGATTTTACCGCTTACGTCAATGCCTATGCTTTTTTCTGCAGTGTAGGACGTGCCGCCAACTTTGTAGGTTATGGTCAGTGGTATGGAGTATGCCTGTGTTGTAGCATCCCATCCAATAGCCAGGTTGAACTCGATATCGATGGTCTGACCGCCATTAACTTCCCCGACGTACTTTTCCTGCGAATCAACAGGTGCAAAAGGACTGGTGAGTGACAGACTCAACGTTGTATCATCCGCGTTTGCGTTGCCTACGTTTTTAAGTCTTATTTTTACGTTTGCAGTTTCCCCTGGACCGGTGGGGGCATAACTTACGTTAACTACCTTGAAGTCAACACCTGCTTCCTCAACGTTTAAGCCTAGGGAAATGTTGTCCGAATCCCTGTTACCGGAGTCGTCTGTATATGATAAATGTAGGGAAGCTATACAGGCGCCTGATGCTGTGGGTTTTATCGAATACGTCAGTTTGAACGTTTGGTTTGAACTTATAGCGCCGATGTATTTCCGTGACGACCCGATAACTGTGGCACAGCTGGAGGATAAAGTGACTTCCAAATCCTTGAGTGAGTCAAGGGCAACACCTTCAAGCTCCAGTTCATCCACATTGTCTTTGGAGTAGGTTGTCTTTGAGGGCGTAATCTGAAACGCAGGATTTCCATAAATTCTGAATGGTATCTCCCAAGTAGTAAGCGCATTATCGTCAGAGGCACCGTCAGCGGTAAATCCGTCATATCTTATCTGCACTTGGATTGCTGTCAAACCGGTTTTGGCTGTGCTTTCCACCCGTACTATCACGGGTATTGTTTTGGACATCCCGACATCCACCCTGCCGATATAAAAATTCTTGTCAACATGGACCGAGGCGCTGCTCGAAAGCGCCAGCTGGACGTTGTCCGCCAGTTTGCCGCCTGTGTTTCTTACAACGAGGTTCATAATCCCGCTGTCCCCGGCCCGGAGATTGGACTCGAAGGTGGTAGAATCAAAATCCACGACCATGTTTGTCGGTCCGGTGCTAGATGTCGAGTTCGACGCGGCATCCGTATCAACAATTCCCAAAATCAAAACCATCAAAATCGTAAATTCAATAACAAAAAATTTTTTGTTTTCCATTTTTAGTACCTCCTAAAGATTACGATTTATATGTTATTATCCCCTAGCATTTCCTGCCCCATGAGTGGGCGCTGTCCCTGACGCCATCTTTGTGAGTCATTCGTGTTATTGAACATCCTCTGACCCATATCCGACGGTAAGCATCTTAGTTCTCCAGTTCGCATGCTTCTACAGGTGCCTTGTATTGCTGTTTCATTTATCTTGAACTCACAACTGTCATTCACAGATTTACCTGCACAAACGTCTGTCACTTCCTGCGGGAGGCCTCTCTATCCTCTCTCACCGGGTTGTCCACCGGTATCTGGTGGGAACATCACACCTTGGTCATTTCCGGTTTTTCCCTCCTGGTTGCTTACACAACCTGAAACGATAACGCATAACGCTACCATTATCAATATTATGTTGTTACTCATGGTCCACCAGCCGGGGGGCCTTCTGGTCCGCCTCCTGGTCCACCTGTTACCATAACCAAACCACCCAGCCTAGCTCCACCCGAGTTGTATGATCTGGATCCAACTGAGTTGCCCCCGATAAACTCTTGCAAGTAGCTGACTGCGATTATCAGTAACAGTATCAGAACAACTATTATGAATATCTTGTCTTCGGTCTCCAAAGCCCTAAATTTTTCTTTTAGGGTATGTGTGACATTTTTATCCATTATAAACCTTTAAATTTTTGTAATGTGATATGATGTGGACTTCCCACCGAAATCAGCAACTACACGGCCAAACCTTGGGGGTGATGCGAATGTATGTCCAGTAGTAGGTGGGAAGTCCTTGATTTGTTTACACCATGTCCTAAGAGGACATTGGTGGAAACCGTCCTTCGGGTATTGCCCCAAAACTGCCACGAGGCCTATGCCTTAAACCTCCAATGAGTTCCTTGTTGTCATGCTGCCAGTTTTTCATGGCGGCCATGACTTCCTCGTTTGTGACATTTTCAGAAAGGCCGAGCTTTTCCTTCAGCTTCGTGGCTCGTTCATTCTGCATGGCCTGCATCCTGGCGTCCAGTGCCTGCCGATATTCTCTAAGAGTTGAGTCTTGGGTTAATCCAAGGTCTTTCAGTTTTTCATCCCATAGGGCTTCTCTGGCCTGCTCCCCGGTTGCATTTTCCGGCAGTCCTAAGTTCTCCAAGAACGTTAGGTTCCCTGTGCGTTTGCCCATATATCCTTGAATTTGATGAGGCCCGCCTTGCATCCAGCTACCCCTACCAAAACCCATCTTACCTTGTTTCCCCGTATCTGTTGCATTTACGGTTGCGTTCACAGCTATCATCAGTCCCAGCGCTAGTAGGGCAACGGAACTGCCAACCAATATTCTCTTTTTTTTGTCCATGTTTTATCACCTCAGGGATATAATTGATGAAACAAAGGATAAGTTTATATGAAACGGTCGTTACAAAAAATGAAACGACCTTAGCAGGGTTATATTTTCAGCTTAATCAGGTTAGTATTTCCCAGTGGTTTTTTCTCTATTACTCCGCGTTGTTCAAGTTTTGCGAGTAGTCGTGAAACCTTGACCTTGGACAATCCGCTTTCGGCCACGAGATACATCTGCTCTATTTTTTTCTCCTTCAATAGGACTTCAATAATTTTTCTCTCGTCCGCTGGAAGTATCCTTAGCATATCGTGTACTTGTTTATGGCTGATTCTCCATTGAAACAACAAGATGATCATTGCGCCGACAATCATGGCCACTGCGGCTACCCCATATGTGAGAAGCGGCATGGACGAACCGGTATCCTCTACAAAGTATCCGTTAAGGACCGAGAGCATTATGCCTAAGACAAATACCGAAGTGATTGCAATCGCAAGACGATTCTCGGAAATTTCCATAGTCAATCCGTGATGTCCTTTTTCATCTGGAGGTAAGTTTTCCTGTCGATTTCACCCGCTGCGTACCGTTTTTTGAGTATATCCATCCCTGTCTCGTCGTTTTTCTGAGAGCCACGAACAAGCCACCAGAAGATCAGAACCACGAGCAGAACAACGACAAAATTCCACACCAGATGCATCGGGAGAATACCAAACAATGAACCCCTTCCTAGGGGTGGACCTCCCCAGAATACCTCCTCTCTGACAACCTGACCCCCTTGCCCGACAAAACTCAAATCCAATCTCTCACCTCATAATATTTGACCATAGTAATTAAAAGCATGAAACAAGCAATATTCTTAACTGAAACATCTGTAACAAAAAATGAAACAAACTGCGGATGCCGATTATTTTTCTATAGGACACCCTGGTTTTTATTACATAGTTAGTTGATAAGATAACATGGATTTGCGGTTGCTGGCGAAATACCCGTTCCTTAGCAATGCGAAGGCGCACGTGAATTCGCTCAAGCTGAATCTCGGGGAGCTCGAGAAGCACCCGATATACTCGGCCGCGGTGAATCTTGGTAGACAGCGCGTTCTCGATGCGGTGAACAACAACATTACCGAAATCCCGGACGACGAGCTTTCACTCGAACTTTCGATACTGAGTTATCCGCTTGCGCGCATTTTTGTGAATGTTGCTGGAAAACCGATGCTTACGAGCAGGTACGCGGCCGGGGAAGCGAACCAGGCGTATTATTTCCTGGGGCATGAAAAACCCGAAGTGATAGAAAAAATCTCGAACGACCTCGGCTTCGAAATTTCCGCGGAAGGGTTGCGGTTTCAGGATTACCTGAAGCTGACGTCCGAACTTGCAAAAGCCGATCCGAAGTTCAGACTTGTGAACAGGCCGGTGAAATCCGGATTTGTGAGCATTGACGAAAAGGAAAAGGTATCGTTACTGCGCGAGTTTGTAAGGCTGAAGGTTCTGGAGCCGGTGGATGCCAGGGGCGTTCCTGAAAGCTTCAAGAAAATAGCGAAGGGGCTTGCGGGTTTTGGAGCCAGGACAGCGGACGAGCTGAAGGTTGATGCGGTTAACAAAAACGCGCTTCCCGGATGCGTTGTCGGGATGCTCGAGCGCCTGAGAAACGGGGAGGCGTCGCACAACGTTATGTTCATACTCGCGACTTTTTTCATAAACCTCGGGCTGAAAAAAGATGCGATGGTTGAGATTTTTTCCACCTCGCCGAAGTTCGACGAAAAAACAACCTCATACCAGCTGGAGTTTCTGTCGGGAGAAAAATCCGGAACGAAATACACGTGCCCGGCATGCGCGACGATAAAATCGTACGGGTTGTGTCCGAAGGACTGCGGGGTTAAGCATCCGTTGCAGTATTACAGGAAAAATCAAAGGAGATACTAATTTCCGAATTTTTTCAAAGCAACCTCGAGTTCCGGATGCGTTTTCGCATGCTCTTTAAGCGGGATTTTTTTCATAACAGCGTCAACCGCCTGCCGCATCGCCTTTGCCCCAGCGGTTGTTCCGTCTGGATGTCCATGGATTCCGCCGCCCGCCTGTGCGACGAAATTTAAACCAAATATCTTCACAAGTTTCGGGATGCTGCCCGGATGCAGACCACCGGATGCTACAGGCAGCACGGGTTTTATGTTACCCCAGTCCTGCGCGAAATGCGTTTTTCCGGATGCTGTTTTTTTTGAGGAGATCGCTTCCGCAACCTCACGGGTTTCTGCAGGGCTACCCTCCATCTTTCCGACTTCGCCTGTACCGACGTGTAGGGTATCAACACCCACCAAACGCAGAAACTTTGCGAGTGCGAGCATCGTCATGCCGTGTTTCCTGTTTCTTGTGAACATCGCGTGCATGGCTCGGTGGGCATGAATCGGAAGCTTGGGCCCGTATTCGCGCAGGGTCTGCAACCCTGACATTCCGCAGGTTACGACATCAACCATCAAATAGTTCGCACCAAGCTCCTCTGCATATTCCGCCCTCCTCAGCATCTCCCTCGATTCCGCGGTTACGTTTATGAGGTACGCTTTTTTTCCCCCTGTTTCGTGCTCCGCCTTCTCCTTGAGTTTCAGCGTGAGCTGGGCTCTTTTTTCGAAGGGGTTGAACTTCTGGTTGGTCAGGTTTTCATCGTCCTTTACAACATCGCATCCGCCCAGCCACGCTTCATAAGCAACGCGGGCGTGCTCTTTGTATGGTAGCCCGAGTTTCGGTTTTATTATGGTTCCGACCAGCGGCCGTTTCTTTACCTTCAGTAATTTCCTTACGCCCTGAATGCCGTACGCTGGGCCCTTGTGCGCCCTCAGCAGTGCCGGCGGAAAACGGACGTCCATCAACCTGAGGTTTTGGATTTCCTTCATGCCGTAGATGTTTCCGCATATGCTACTCCACACGCTCGGAATGTTTTTCGGCTCGAACAAATCAATCGGATAATTTATGCAGACAAAGCCGGAATTTTTCCTTACGCTGTAAACGTGCGGGCGGAGTTTTTTTCCTATTGCCTTTTCCGAGGTAATGACATCCACCCACGTGCCTACGCTTGATTCTCCAGCAATGCGTTCCGCGCTCCATGCGAGCGTTTTGCCTTTCGGTGCTTCTGCGTAGAACAAACACTGGACATCTTTTCTTGGCGGTTTGAAGCTCAAATCAACAAAACCTTCGTATGACATTCTACTTCTTGAGGTCTTTTCTCAGCCCCTTGATTTCGCTTAGAATTTCGGACAGCAACTCGTCGCCTTCCTTTTGTGCTGGTGCGCCGATGCCCTCCCGGTCTTTTTTTATGCCGATGACTTTTTTCATAACCCTCTCGGAAATCTCCTCTGGATTCACGATTCCGGGTATTACGCCTTCGGTTCTTGCATATTGCCCGGATGCGCCAGCAGTTTCAAACCTGAGCGTGGCTACGCCAAAAATCCTTTGTATCGGGCCGCGCACGATGTCAACGTTCTGTATCCTGCCGTAGGGAATGGAAACGCTCTTTTTTATGATTATTCCCTTCTTTATCAGTATCCTGTCACCGGCCAGTTCGTACATATACGCGCGATAGTAGTAGTCAATTGCAACGTAGGATATCAAGAACAGTATCACAAAGATGATGAACACGAGAATTGCTATTGCCAGTAATCCCACGAACGAAAAAACACCCCCAAGCGGAAGCATGAAAAAACATGCGATTATTGCGCATATTATTGCCGCGTCTATCAACCACACCGTTTTCTGCTTTGGGTCGGGTTTTTCCATCATAGGACGCCTTTTGTTGATGTTATTTTCCTTCCGGTGATTTCGACCGCATGTCTGAGCGCCCTCGCCAGCGCCTTGAAGGTCGCTTCAACCTTGTGGTGGTCGTTTTTTCCCTCCACCTTTACGCTGAGGTTGAATTTTCCGCTCATTGCAAGGGACTCAAGAAAGTGCACGATGTTCTCCTTTGAAACGTCGCCGACTTTTTTCTCGTGGAAGTCCGAAAAGGGGAGGTCTATAACGGCGTACGGGCGGCCGGACAAATCAACGCTTACAATCGCCTTTGAATCGTCCATCGGCGCTATGAAGTAGTACATTCTCTCGATACCGATTTTTTCGCCAAGCGCCTTGTCCAGCGCTTCCCCCATGCATAAACCCAAGTCCTCAACTAAGTGGTGGTTGTCCACATCCACGTCGCCATCTGCGTTCACCTGAAGGTCAAAGCCGGAATGCTCCGCAAACGATTCGAGCATGTGGTTCAGGAACTTCAGCGGGGTTTTTATTTTGTATTTTCCCGTGCCGTCAAGATTCAGTTTTACGTTTATGTTGACTTCACGCGTAAGTCGTTCAGCTTCCCCTATACGTTCTTTTGTGAATCTCATGGTTTAATTATTCACGCCTATTATTAAATTCATTGATTGCATCGCACGTGTTTTTCAGCAATCTAAAAGCCGATGCCGTGTCGGGCCACAAACCCAGACCGCAGTCCGGACCTGCATACTTTATCATGTCACCGAAAATTTTGTGTGCGTGCTCGATTCTTTTTATTATTCCGTCTTTCGTTTCAACTTCATTCACAACTTTTTCGAATTCATTCGTTTTCCATACGTTCACTCCCGTGATTTTTTCGTAATCCTGTGCCAAGGAGTTGAAACTCGTTCGTGCAATGCCGACGCGCAGGAACTTGTCGGCACTCTCAAGTTCCTTTTTGTTGATGCTGTCAAGATTCTTCGGGTTCTCTGCGGCTTCAATGCCTATAACGTTTATGTTTTTGGTTTTTTGGATGACGGTCGATTCTGAAGATGAGTGCAGATGAATCTGGACATCAAGACTCCTTGCAACATCTGTGGCATCATCAAACGCTTTTATCATTGCTTCCGGTTCGTAGATGAGGTTTGGATTTAAACCCAGACTTGGTTCGTCAATGCTTACGGTTTTTGTCTTCAGGTATTTTTTGTTGATTATGGAATTCTCAACGAAGTTCGAAACGCTCTTTGCAAGATTTTTCAGCAGTTCCGGCTCAACCTGGAATCCGATGTTCTTCACGTACAATTCCAGCGGACCGGTTACGCACACGCGCAACTCGACGGGTTTGTTTTTTTCTTCGTAGTATTTTTTCGCGGCTTCATCCAGCGCCTGGATTTCTGGAATCTTTGCAAAATTTTTTTTAACAACCCACGGCTCGTTTTCTTCTGAGAATTTTTCTATGAGGGTGAAGAAGGATGCTATCATGTCCTGAACCTGCGGGTAATTCGGCCTCTGCAAACCAGATTTGAGTTTTGATTCGAATATTCCGGAGATTGCGTTATCGAATAATTTCCTATCCTCATCTGAACATTCATCCTTAATCAAGCTGAACGCAATTTCCTGGATTCGCTCCCTCTTCACGTTTCCTGGCAACGGAAAGCTGCCTATGTCGTCCGAGATTATCATTTTTGTTTTTGTAATACATTAGATTTATATAGGTTACACTTAAAGTATGAATATGGAAAAAAAGAATAATGTAACTTTGGCGGTTGCTTTGGTGGCAATAGGTGTAATTGGTAGGATTGTTCTGCTGAATCAGCCAAATGTTGAAACCGTTATGGTCGCTACGCTTCTTGGAGGATGTTTGCTCGGCGGGATTTACTCGTTTGTTATACCGCTTGCGATAATGTTTTTCACGGATTTGTACATTTACAACGCCATGGGGAATTTGCCATTCGCCTTACCGGCAATCGCGGGCATAACTTTGTTCACGTGGTCCGGATTTATTATTGCAGGATATTTCGGTTATGCGGTAAGGGATAAAGTTTCATATTCAAAAAAATCCATTCTAAAACTGACATTCACGGGTATTCTTGCAACGCTCTTCTTCGACCTGTGGACGAACTTCGGCTGGTGGTATCTTATCTACCCGCACACCGCAGGTGCACTTATGACAGTGCTTGCGTTGGGCGTTCCGTTCGCGCTCAGGCACCTCGCATCTACACTTGTAACGGTGCCTTTGGTTTCCGTTCCGGTGTTGTACGTGGTTCACCAGAAGAACGTCAATCTGTCGAGAGTAATCAGCCCACTGGAGAAATACGTTTCAATAGCGGGGGTTGTCGGGACAGTTATATTTGTTTTTATATCTGCGTAATCTTACGTTTCCGGCTTGCTACCTTTCTTGAACAGGACTTCGGTATGTGGATAGGCAAATTCAACGTCGTCTGTTTTTATCACGCGCTCGTAAATCTCCTTGGTTATTTTGCTAGAGGTCCCCTGAATTTTTGCAGCTGGAACAAAGTACCTCACATGAATATCGATTCCACTTGGAGCGAAGGATATCCGAGTATAAGGTTTTTCTTTGATTTCCTTTCTGAATTTCTTTGTGTGCTCCTCCGCAGATTCCAGCGCGATTTGTATCGCCCGGTCAAGGTTGCTTTCGTATGTAACGGTTGCAACAACCTGATTCAGAACGTAGTCGTCCTGAAGCGTGTAGTTTATTATGTTCTGCTCGAAGAGTATGGAATTCGGAATCATGATGGTTCTTCCGGAACTTTCCTCGCTGGGAACGATGCCGCCAACTTCCTTCAGGTAGATGTGCGTCAGCGTGATGTCTTCCACGTCGCCTTTAACGTTTCCTATGATGACCCTGTCGCCGATTTCAAAGGGTCTTTTTGCGATGATCATTATCCAGGCTGCAATGCTGGTTATCGGTTTTTGCAGGGCAAACCCGATGGCCGCTGACAGCAAACCGACGGTTAGACCTAAACCGGTCCACGAGCCGGTGTAGGAAAAAAATGCCGATATTATCAAAATGAAAAGGGTCACGTACCTGAACAATTTCGAGAATATTTCAACGTTTGAAATCTGCCTTTTCGTCTTGGCCTTTTCAAGCAGGCGTTTTTTTATGATGCCTAGGAGAAAGCTGAAGATTAGGTAAACAATGATTACTGTGAAAAACGTTCTCAGAAACGGTATGAAACTTTCGATGTCCCCAACAAGTCCGAAAAAATTTGCCATATAAAGTATATAAATCTCGGGTTTTTAAGTATATGGGACGATGGCTGGTGCTGCCCCAAGTTTTTCCGAGGTGCATGTCTTGAGAACCCTGCTGATGTTGAGAAAAAAACATGGCAGGAAAAGGCTTACGGATTCCCTGGATTTGGGTGAGGGTAGCATTCGCACCATTCTCAAAAAGTTGAAAACCCACGGGCTGATAGAATCCGACGAGTACGGACAAAAATTGAGTGCCAAAGGAAAACGCTATCTGAAAAAATATCTTGACAAATTCGATGCTCCGGAAAAATTTTCATCAACGGATTTGGATGGGAAGCAGGTTTTGTGTGTTGTACACGACGCGAGTAAAAGAGTTAGGAGTGGGGTAATGGAACGTGACACCGCAATAAAATCAGGAGCGAACGGTGCCTTAATCTTAACCTTCAACAAAAAATTGAAATTTCCGAATAAAGACGTAAATTTGGAGGATTACGAAGATTTGAACAGCAAACTGAAAGGTAAAAAATTCAGAAATGGTGATGTTGTCGTGATAGGTTTTGCGGACAATTACGCAAACGCGGAAAATGGCGCTGTTGCGATAGTACTTGGTCTTTTAGGATAATTTTTTATTTTTATATACCAGATGCATAAGTATAAACATGGACAAATTAGCCAAGTATGTGCTTACGTGCATTATTTTTATTTCAATTTTGGGTTACGTAGATGCGGTAAGGGTGGGTGTTGTCGTGGAGTTTCCGGATGGGGTTCTGTTTAAAAAGTGCGTTGCCGTGGATAATAACACCAATGCTTATGAAATTCTTCAAAAAACCGGCCTGGATATCGCCTGGAGTCCGGCATCACAGTGGGGTCACGGGCTTTGCGGAATCAATGGCATTGGTTGCCCGTCGGACAACTGCTACTGCAGGAACGAGTACTGGGGGTTTTTTATTCTACCCTATGGTGAAACGGAATGGATTTATTCACCCGTCGGATTTGACGGTGGAGAAAACTGCTGGAATCACGACCTGACCTCGTATGACGGGCATTACTGCGCCGCTGATAAGGATCTTATTGGGCTTGCATATGGTGGTTTTGGAACAACTCCGAGAAGTCTTGATTTTGGAGAGGTCTGCGCCGCAAGAAGTAGTGATGAGCGGAGGGATAGAAGTTTGGTTGTTAAAATAAATCCGGAAACTCCGAAGGCAGGCGGGGTCTTTACCATAACGGTTTTGTCAAACTCGGATTCAACTCCGATAACTGATGCGATTGTGACCGTGGATAATACCATGGACCTTCTCCCGAAACAGGAATTCAAAACCGATGAGAACGGGGTTGCTGAGATCAAAGTAAGCGAAAGCGGCAACTACGAAATACGGGTCTCGCATGAGGATTATGCACACAAAATGTTTACAATCAGCTTATTGAAAGAGGAATCAACGAGTAGCAGTACAAGTTCCAGCACAAGCAGTATTGAAAGCACGACCACGACAACAAGCGTTGCCACAACAACTTTAACTACAACAAGCATGGAAACAACAACTGTGGAGATAACGACCACCGTGGCGGAAAAAATTGTGACTGGAGATGTCATTGGCAAGCCGACAAAAAATCCAGGGAGTGATATTGCAACGATTGTGCTTATAACAACGTTCGTCGTTCTGACCGCGTATTACGCAAAACTTAAACTCAGGTGAGTTTGACTCCGACGATCTGCGATATGCCGTTTACCATCGTGACACCGATGGCGGACTGCGCATGCTTCAGGACGGAATTGTTATGCGTGACCAGAATGAACTGCGTCCCGGAATCCCGCAGTATTCTTGCAAGCCTGTCGGAGTTGTCGCTGTCCAGCGCCGCGTCCAGTTCATCGACGACGTAAAAGTATGCGGATTTGTAGCGCTGGATTGCCAGCAGGAACGCTGCCGAGGTCAAGACCTTTTCACCGCCTGACATCGCGTCAAGACTCATGATTTTCTTTCCACCCGGCGACGCCCTTATCAACAGGCCGCTTTCGGATATGTCCTTCGGGTTGTCCAGGGTTAACGTTCCCTTTCCACCCGAGAGCTCGCTGAAAATGTGCTCGAAATTCTCGTTCACAACCTCGAAGGTCTTCATGAACGTTTCGTGTTTCCTTTTCTCGACACTGTCCATGAAGTCGTATATCGACTGCCGCTCCGCTTTCAGCGTTTCCAGCTTTTCCAGAATGCTGTCCGTGTCTTTTTTCATCTCTTCGTAGGTTTCAATGGCTTTGAGGTTCACAGAACCCAGTATGTTCAAATCCTGCTCCGTTTTCAGTATCAGAGCGTCAAGTTCCTCGAGTGTTTTTTCCGGAATGAGCTCGAACTGCTCGAACACCTTGTAGCCCTCTCTGAGGTTGGCTGCCTCGGTCTCGGCCCTTGTCTTCTCGATTTCCTTCTCCTGGACGCTGCTGTTGATTTTTTCAACCTCAAACCCGAGTTCACCGTTTCTGTTGCTCACCTCGGTTATCTTGTTTTCGAGTTCAACGCGTTTTTCCATGAGTTTCTTTACTTGGGATACGGCGCTCAACGCTTCCTTTTCCTCGCTGTCGAGTTCGTTTTTTACGGTTGTTGCTCTAACCTCGGTTTCCTTAAGCTCAAGTTCCTTGGTTTTTTTCTGTTCCGAAAGTTCGCTCAGCTCCTTGGTGAGGTCGTTGAAATTCTGGGTTAAGTTCCTGATACGTTCTTCAAAGGTGCTGCGCTCTATCCTCTTGTTTCTTTCCTCGTCCTTGAGCTCGTCAACGTAATCCAGCTTCAGTTCCTTCCGCTTTTTAAGGAGCGCGTCCTGTTCCGGTTTTGTGTTTTCAAGCTTCTTCTGCAGCTCGGCTCTTTTCCTTGCGTTTTCGCTGATTTTTTTGTTCCTTTCAGATATCCTAGTTTCAACGGCTTTGATGCTTTCATGCAATTCGGAAACCTTTCCTGAAGTAAGGTTTTTTTCAAGTTTTATTTGTTCAAGTTCGGTTTTTTGTGTGGTAAGGGCGCTTTCCACCCGTATTAGGTTTTCCTCGTATTTTTTGCTTTTGGAGCGTACCTCGCCGAGCTCATCCTCCAGCTTCTCGGACTGTTTTTCTATCGCAACGAGCTCCTCTTTTATTTCATCGATGTTCGAGAACACGAGTTCGACCTTTTGCGTGTAACCGCCGGTCATGGCACCGCTCCTGTCCATCAAATCGCCGTCGAGCGTCACCATGCGCCACTTTCCTACGCCTATCGCTTTTGCAGTTTTGAAGTCCTTAACGAGCAGAGTATCGCCAAAAACGTAATCGAACACCTTCCTGAAACGCTCGTCGCAGGTTATGAAATCCTTGGCAAAACCTATCACACCGTCCGGTTTTTCCTTCCCGGTTTCTGCGGAAATTTTGTTGAGAGGGAGGAACGTCGCCCTACCTATGCGCTTGCTCCTCAGGTGCTCGATGCACTTTGCTGCGACCTCTTCGTCATCCACAACGAGGTTGAACATCCTTCCGCCGGCTGCAATCTGCAGCGGCAGTTCGTATTCCTTGTTGGTTGATTTGCCAAGCTGGGATACGGTTCCGTGTATGCCCTTGATGCTGCTCTTTAGCGTTAAAATTTCATTTATCGCCTTGCCAAGACCGCCGGACGAGCGCTCGAGGGTCGTGAGTTCTGCGTTTCTCTGGGCGTACTTCAGCTGCAGGCTTCCAATGTCTTCGTTGATCTTCTGCTCCCACGCCCTGAGTTTTTTTAATTCGTCTCTGAACCTTTCAAGTTCCTTTGATGTGTTTTTCTCTTCGGATGATTTTTTCTCAGTTTCTTTATCAAGTGACGACAGGTGCCTAGTTATCTCGCCGTGTTTTTTCTCAAGTTCTGACTTTTCGTTTTCAAGAGCCGTGATTTCACGTTTTTCTTCCTCGTCCGATTCCGACAGTAGATTCAGTGTGGATTGTATGTTGAATATATCCGACTTTATCTTATCGATTCTCTCCTCCAACGTCTGGTCGCCTTTCCTTCCGGTTTCGGATTCGATCTTCCTCGTAAGTTCCTCAAGTTCTTTGTCAACCCTGCCCAGCGCACTGCTGCACTCGTGCTGCTCTGCCTCGAGTTTTTTCCTCCGGGTTGTTTTTTCATCTATTCTGGTTTCTATTCCTGCAATATCGCCCTTAAGCCTTTCCGCGTTGTCCCTGAACCTGTTCAGCTCGCCCCTGAGTTCGGCGACTCTTGTCCCCTTCTCCATCTCGAGCTTGAGTATTTCGGAGTTGACGCGTTTGAGGTTTTCGTTTATCTCGGTTATTTCGGATTTGTTTTTGGTTATTTCCGTAAGGACCTGTTTTCTTTCCTCCCCGAGTTTTTCGATTTTCTTTGCCAAGCGTTCGTGGGTTTTTTCAAGGTCTTTTATACGCATATGGAGCTTGGTCGCCTTCGCCTTTTTCAGGGTCATATCAAGCTCCCGGTAACTGATGGCGTCGTCGCGCTCTTTTTTGAGTTCGGCCAGGTAACCCTGCTTCTCCCCGAGAACGATGTGCGTATCGGAAATTCTTTTCTCGACCTTCTCTAACTCCTTTATGGCCTTTTCCTTCTTCCTGTCGTACTCGGCTATTCCGCACAAATCGTCAAGATACCTTCTTCTTTCCTTCGGGTTGAGCTCGATGACCTTTGTAACGTCGTCCTGCAGGATTATGTTGTACTCGTTATCGCCTAGCAGATCCACGATTTTTTCCCTTCCGACACGTTTTCCATCCAGTTTGTATACGCTGTTGCCCTCGAGGTCAATCTCACGGGAAATCTTGAACTGTTTGTTATCGGGATCTGTAAAATAAGCGTTGACGATTGCTTCCTTTGCGGGTATATCGCTGACACCGCCATTGTATATCAGCTCCTGCATGCTATTAGCTCTAAGCCCGCGAGATTTACCGAGAACGAAGCACAGGGCTTCAGTAATGTTCGACTTCCCCGAACCGTTCGGTCCGACTATTGTCGTGAAGTTGTCTGGAAACTCCAGCAGCGTCCTGTCCCTGAACGATTTAAATCCTTTTATTTCAAGTTTGTCTAAGTGCATCCTGAGATTTATTATGAATCCGCGTTTAAATTATACCATGATTTCCCTTGTTTATGACGTCAAGAAATACCGCGAACTTCTGGAAAAAACCGTAAGGAAAAACCAGGTCGTGATAGAGATAGGTCCGCACGTTGGAAAAAGCACGGAGAGGTATTTCAAAAAAACCAAACTCACGGTAGTTGTTGACAAAGCAGAGCAGACAAAAAATTCTTTTGAAAAATTGCTAAGAGAAAATGAAAATTTGAAGTTCGTTCAGGGGGATGTCCGCGGCTTTGAAACCATAAAAAAAGTTTTAAAACTTACGAAAACCTGCGATGTTCTCGCGGTTGACATGGGCGGTGGTCGCTATCCCGATACGGTGTTCAAGGTTTGGGCGACCTGGAGCGGCGTTTTCAAACCGAAGCACTCTGTGATAAGGAATAATGGGTTGGCAGAGTTTGTGCAACGTGCAAAGATTGATGATGAAAAAATAATGAGAAAATTTGGTGACGACGGATGGCTGTCAACATGGGGGCGAGCGACACCTTACAAACTGAAAAAACAGCTTGATGAATTTTCGCACTGGGTTAATATCAACGAGAAGTTATAGCAAATTGCAAAAATATTTGAACCATAATTGCAATTTGCTAGCTAGCAAAACACATTAATTTATGAACTTTTTACGTATGTTTTGCTATTAAAATAGCAAGTTTGCAGTTTTCAACGCCTTTCGTTGCGCTGATTTTGCCGAAAAGTTCCTTGATTTTTTGCGTTTTTCCAGACACGATTAAAACCTCGACGCATTCGTCGTGTGAAATGTGCGAGTGCATTACTGATTTTATGGATTTGCTGTAATCGTGCTGAAGTTCAGTGAGTTTATGTGTCACATCACCTGTGTGATGGTTGTATATGTATGAAATGCTGCCGATGACCTTTCCCTGCTCCGCTTCCATGTTTTTTTGCGTTATGAACTCCAGAACAGCGTCGTTTATCGCCTTTGAACGATTTGGATATTCTAAATCAAGAATAATCTTATCGAATTTCTCAACAACCCTGCTCGGCAACGAAACCCCGAATCGTGTCACCCTGTCAATCATTTCGTGTCACCATGTTTTTAAACCTATTGTCTTATAAGTAACACGAATTTAAAAAACGTGTTACTAAAGAGGTGATTTGAATGGTTTGTTATGCTGTGCCTGCGACTGCGGCAATTCTGGTTTACGGTCTTAGAAAAGGTAAAAGTGAAATCGGCGGTAAAGCGCATTATTACTGGCTGAACCTCCTGCTGTTTGGTGCCTCGATTTTCGGCGTGGTTGACCATCTGTGGAATGGCGAGCTTTTTTTGATAAGTGCAAACCCGTTGATGGACCTTGCGCTGGGTTTTGCCATAACCGCAACCATATTCATTGCATGGGGTTTGATTGTTGCTTTGGATAAGGCAAAGGCACCGGAACCTGCAGTGGTTTGATAAATCAAGATACAAGCCTCAGGTAATCCTTTATCTCATCCCAGGAAATCGAACATCCGGAAAACTTCAGCGAGTACAGGACGGCCTCGAGAACCTTGTTTTTTTCGGGATACAGATATTTATCCAGAATTCCGCGCTCGTAAGCCACCGCCGCAACCTCGGCCGAGCGCAATATCGGAACGTCTGGCAATAAAATCGAAAGTTTTTTCAGCTGGCTGTTGTTCACGTGAATCTCGCGGTTTATTCGCCCCGTAAGAACCCCCTTCAGTTGCACCGGGTCCTCGATAAAAAGACGGGTCGTGCGCTCGTCCACGAGAATGGCATCCGCCTTGATTTCTTTGGCAAGCGCCATGACCTCCGCCTCGCCCCGGTGGATGACATTCAGCGGAACATGCCTCGATTCGAACACTGAGTTACAACAGTTGAGAATTGTGCGCGTGACTTCATCGTCCGGCTCTTTGATTTCAATTGCGTGTTCGGAAAAAAGCTTCTTTATCCGCAGCGACTCAAGCGCGTAGCGTTTCGAATTCATGGGGTTGACGACGACTTCATTGTAAACTGTGGGTGTTACGAAAATTTTCGTGTTCAGTAACGCGAGAGCCGGTGACAGGCAATTCGTTGCCAGCGATATTATTGCGCTTGAGTCCGCGACTATCATGTTGTTTAATTATGCCAGAATCAGAATAAATCCTCGTCCTGGGCGTAATTCCTTCCGAGTTTCAACGCGATTTCCGCCTTCATCAGTTCTCTTCCGAGGTATGCAGCATGAGAAGTATCGATTTTTATTCGCGATAAAATTTCGCGATATAATTTTGTTGCATTGTTGCTGATGAACTTTAACTTTGGTTTTTTTCTATGATAAAAAATAACGACGATTTTTTTGTTTTTTATAAAAATTTTGAAATGAGAATCATCAAGAACGAATTTTCTTTTTTCTTTAACGTTTACGGTTTTTACTTTTTCTTCATCCGGGGTTGTGATTGTTTCAATTTTTCTTTTATCCTTCAGTTTCAGCAGGTCAATTCCCAAATCCTTAGGTGTCTGGTTTTGTTTTTTTGAAAGCCATAGCATCTTCACTGCGGTTGCCAACTCACCAACGCTGCCTGCCGATTTCACGCTTGCCTCGGGCGTGAATATCAGGTCGATTTTCAGCTCGGATGCTATTCCTGCCAAAAGCGCATTAATGCCGATTGAATCTGCATCGAAAAGCTCTGTAACGTTGCCGACACCCATAAGCATCGGGACCTTCGGATTTTCATTGCGGAATTTTATGTATGCGCTTAGGGATTCCGTAAATCCGAAGTTTAGGGGTTCGAGGATTGGATCAACAATGATTTTTTCGAATCCTGTTTCCTCTTTTAACTTTTTTATTATTTTTTTAAGCAGAATTATTTTCTCATCCGGTTTTTTCGGAACTTTTCCGTTTCTGTCCCGCGGGATTACGACCGCCGGGATTTTTATTTTTTCTGCGACTTGGTAGTTGGTTTCGTCCAGGCTTAGGATTAGGTCAACACCAGAGTTTGTAGCAGTGAGAATTTCATTTTTATTTAATGTATCAACTGACAGAGGAATAGCAAATTTTCGTAGTATTCTTACGATTTTATTTATTTTTTTGGAATTGTCTTCTCCGGAAATCATGCCGATATCAAGAACGTCGGCCCCGGATTTTATGTAGTACTCCGCCCTTTCCAGTAAATGTTTTTTTGAAAGTTTTGGTGCGTCAACGATTTCTGCTATGACGTATGGTGCGCCATCAAGTGTCAGGTTTCCGATTTTCATGTGTCCTTTTTTCCTTTTGTGAAATTTTTCCAGCAATTTTTCTGTTTTTTCTTTTTTTTCTTTGGCAATTAGGTCATCAGCAGGAATTTTTGATGAGAGTTTTACTTTTGAGTCCAAGATTAGAGGCAAATCCGAAAAGTGCTTTGTCCCCTTGAAACACGGAATTCCGAGCTTTTTTGTGATGAGCGAAACATCACCCAAAATCGAGCCGGGAACGATTATTCTTGAAACGCCCTTGAGGTTTTTTTTCCGAAGTTCTTTCAGGATGAGGTTTGGTGTAAGAAGTGATGCAACATCCAAGGGACAGATAACAACATTCCCGAAATTCCTCAGTTCTTCTGCCGCCGTCCTTCCTGTAATCAGGAGTGTTTTTTTCTTCATCTTTTATTCTTAGTTAATTATAGTAATAGCAAAATGAAATTCGACGCAGATATAAAGATTAAACTGAAGCCGGGCGTTATGGATGCGGAAGGGGAAACAGTGGCAAAATCGCTAAAGCTTCTTGGTTATCCGGTCGATAAGGTCGCGTCTGTGAAGGTTTACAAGGTTACGGTGGACGCCAAAACGAAGGAGGAAGCGAAAAAACTCTTGGACGACGCATGCAAAAAACTGCTCGCAAACCCGGTGATACAGGACTACAGTATTTATTTCTAGACAATTAAACGGTAATAATGGAGCTCTATAAAAAAATTCTTGAAGGAGTCTATGAGATAAACCTTCTGGGTGCAAAGGATTCCGATTTGAGGAGGATTACGAAGGAGCGCTCCCTTGGTTTAAGTCTCGATGAACTGAAAAAAATCCGCGAATACTTCAAGAAGGAAGGTAGAAATCCTACTGACGTCGAGCTCGAGGCGCTTGCACAGTCATGGAGCGAACACTGCTGCTACAAGAGCAGCAAGCCAATACTGAAAAGAACGGTTTTCTGCATAAAGGCGCCGCAGAACATATGCGTAATTGCAGAGGACGCGGGGGTTGTGGAGTTTGACGACAAGCACGCTTACGTTGTTGGTCTTGAGTCGCACAATCATCCGTCTGCGCTGGATCCTTACGGCGGAGCAGCTACGGGGGTTGGCGGGATTCTGAGGGATGTCGTCTGCATGGGCGCGCAGCCGATTGCGCTTCTTGACCCGCTGTTTTTTGGTCCCTTGGATTATGAAACAAAAAAACTCCCGAAGGGCGTTAAGCATCCGAGATACCTGTTCAAGGGCGTTGTCAGCGGTATTGCTGATTACGGAAACCGCGTCGGGATACCGACGGTTGCAGGCATGGTGTACTTCGATGAATCGTATGTCGGGAACTGCCTGGTCAATGTGGGTTGTGTTGGGATTGTAGGAAAAAACAAGGTAGCGCACAGCCGTGTCGGCGGTGCTGGTGATGTTTACATAATGGTTGGTGGCAAGACAGGAAGGGACGGAATTCACGGCGTAACGTTCGCATCGACAGAACTAACTGACAAGAGCGAGGAAAAGAGCATTCCTGCAGTGCAGCTTGGCTATGCGATTATGAAGGAACCGCTTATGCATGCGTGTCTTGAGGTAAATGAAAAGGGTCTTCTTACCGGAATGAAGGATTTCGGCGGTGGCGGCTTGAGCTGCGTTTCTTCGGAGATGGCGCATGCCGGCGGCAAGGGGGCTGTGATAGAACTTGAAAAGGTTCCGTTGAAGGAAGAGGGTCTTAAACCCTGGGAAATCTGGGTCTCGGAATCGCAGGAGAGGATGATGCTATCTGTAAAACCGCAGAACGTTGAAAAGGTTCTTGAGATATTCAAATTCTGGGATGTTCCTGCCTTTGTCATCGGAACTGTTGATAACAGCAGGCGGATTAAGGCAACATACCAAGGCAAAAAAGTCCTTGACCTTGACCTGAAGTTTCTCAACGAGGGTGTGAGCTACGAAAGGCCGTGTGTTTACAAAAAGGGGAAGGCAAAGGAGCCGAAGTTCAAACTTCCTGACCTGAGCGAAGTCGTATTGAAGGTTCTGAAGTCGCAAAACATCGGAAGCAAGGAAGCGGTTATAAAAAGATACGACCACGAGGTTCGCGGCAATACGGTATTGAAACCGATGCAGGGCGCTGTTAATTTTCAAACCCATGGCGACGCAGCAGTTTTGAAGCCACTGAAAAACAGTTTTAGAGGATTGGCACTTACAACCGACGTGAATCCGAGGTTCTGCCAGCTTGACCCTTACTGGGGTGCCGCATCCGCGGTTGAGGAAGCGATAAGGAATCTGGTTGCTGTAAATTCTGTTCCGCACTCGCTTGCGGACTGTTTGAACTTCGGTAATCCGGAAAAACCAGAACGCATGGGCGATTTTGTAAAAACCACGGAGGGACTTTACTTTGTCGCAAACGCCTTCAAGATTCCATTCGTTTCCGGGAATGTCAGTCTTTATAACGAGGGTGTGATAGGACCAATAAACCCGACCCCGACCATACTTGGCGCGGGGATTGTCAAGGATGTGAGAAAGGCCATAACCGTGGATTTGAAAAAACCGGGGAACTTTATTTACCTTATCGGGGAAACAGAAATGGAGCTTGGTGGTTCGGAATATTACAAAGCAATGGGAGTAAGTGGCGGCGTTGTGCCGAGGGTTAATCCAAAGGAAACAAAGAAAAAGATGGATTCATTGCTGAAAGCTATGGATAAGGGCCTGGTTAGGAGTTGCCACGATTTGTCAGAGGGCGGTTTGATTGTTGCAGTATCTGAGATGGCGTTTGGAGGCAACCTCGGTGCACGACTGGATTTGGACGCACTTGGAAAATTGCGCACAGACTTCAAATTGTTTTCCGAAACAAATGGCAGATGGCTCGTTGAGGTTGAAAACGCTGATGTTAAAAAATTCGAGAATATCATCAAAGCCAAAAAAATCGGTCAGGTCATCAGGGAAAAAAGAATCATGGTTTCGGACAAAAAAACGGAGCTTAATTTTTCGCTTGAAGGCTTGCGCGAACAGTGGTGCTCGGCTGTTGAGAGGGAAGAATGAAGGTCTGCATATTGCGCATGGAGGGAACGAACTGCGAGGAGGAGATGAAAACCGCATTCGAAGCTGTCGGTTTCGAAGCAGAACACGTTCATCTGAAACAATTACTAGGCGAATGTGGCAAAGATTTGAAAAGAAACCTGTTCGATTACGACGTTCTGATGCTGCCCGGGGGTTGGTCTGCCGGGGATTACGTGCGAGCAGGCGCGATTTTTGCAGCGAGAATCAAAAGCAAGTTAGTTCGCGATGTCGAGGAGTTCGTGAAGGAAGGCCGGCTCGTTGGTGGCGTGTGCAATGGATTCCAGATTCTGATAGAGCTTGGACTGCTACCAGGATTCAACGGCATAAGCAAGCAGCCGGAAGCTGTGTTGACTAACAACCGCAACGGGAAATTCCAGTGCAGGCCGGTTTACATAAGACACGTGAACGAATGCAAGCTTACGGAAAAAATTCCCAAAAATAGGGTGATGCAGATACCTGTCGCGCATGCGGAAGGAAGACTAAACTTTGGGGATAAAAACGTTGAGGCCCTCAAAAAACTGCAGGAAAACAGGCAGATTGTGTTCAGGTACTGTTACTCTGACGGCAGCGATGCTTCCGGAAAATTCCCGTGGAACCCGAACGGTTCGTTGTACGACATTGCCGGGATATGCAATCCCGAAAAAAACGTGCTTGGAATGATGCCGCACCCTGAACGTGTTATTGAATCAATACAACAGGCCGACTGGACGAGGAGGGAATACAAAACCGGCGATGGAAGGATTTTCTTTGAGAGCATTGCCGAACACCTGAAGAAGAATAAATGTTAACTATCAAAGGGGATAGCTGCTATATCAACTACTGCTGGCTTCAGCCGCAGCGAAGACCTTCGTCTTCGCGCGCACGAAGAGGATTTAACCTCTTCGTTGCGGCAGTTTGATACGCTGATATCCGCCTAATCAGGTAGTGCCATGAACTATCCCTAAAGGAGGCGGATATCACGCGTTTTTAAACTTTTTTTCTTACTAATAAAGGATGGAAAATAAACCTAAACGTTCTGGACGCAAAGTGTTCAGCAAGGAGAAAGAGGATTATTGGGTTTGCAAAGAGTGCAGCTATTTTCACAGGGGCGAGCATGCACCGGAGGACTGCCCATACATTACAAAGGAGAAGATTGCGGATGGGGTGAAAAAAAATGACAAAAGAAAAACTGGAAGTGTATAAGTGCAATGTTTGCGGGAATATTGTTGAGGTTTTGTTTGTCGGTGGCGGAGAGCTTGTCTGCTGCGGACAGCCGATGGAGCTGCTTACGGAAAAAACAGCAGACATAGGAAAAGAAAAACATGTGCCGGTAATTGAGAAAACAAAGAGCGGCGTGAAGGTAAAGATCGGTTCGATTCCGCATCCAATGGAGGAGAAGCACTACATACAGTGGATTGAGCTGATAGCGGATGGGGAGATTTACAGGAAGTTTCTCAAACTAGGAGAGGCACCAGAAGCTGAGTTTTGCATAAAGGCCAAAAAAATCAGTGCAAGAGAATACTGCAACTTGCATGGTTTGTGGGAAGGTTGAGGTGAAAAATGAAAAGCTTGAAAGGAACGAAAACGGAAAAAAATCTTCTCGCCTCCTTCGCTGGTGAATCGCAGGCGAGAAACAGATACACGTATTTCGCAAGCGTGGCGAGGAAAGAGGGTTATGAACAGATATCTGCGATATTTCTGGAAACCGCAGACAACGAGAAGGAGCACGCAAAGAGGTTTTTCAAGTTGTTGAAAGGCGGGGAAGTGGAGATCGTTGCTTCATACCCTGCTGGCGTGATAGGAAACACCATGCAGAATCTCGAAGCGGCTGCGGCGGGAGAAAAACTCGAATGGACGAAACTTTACAAAGAGGCGGAAAAAACAGCAAGGCAGGAAGGGTTTCCGGAGATTGCAAAACAGTTCAAGGAGATTGGCGAGGTGGAGGCGGAACACGAGAAGAGATACAGAAAACTGCTTGCGAACGTCAAGGCCGGAAAGGTTTTCAAAAGGGACAGGGTCGTAAAGTGGAAGTGCAGAAACTGCGGCTATGTTCATGAAGGGAAAGAAGCTCCGGAGAAATGCCCGGCATGCGATCATCCGCGAGCGTATTACGAATTGTTGTGCGAGAATTATTGAATTCGAGTTATTACAACAATCGGTAAACGAGATAAAGTATAAGGAGGATTATAAGCGCTTCATCAGCAAAGCTGAGGATAATCCTCAAATTTTCTTTAATTTTTTCTTTTCTAGTGCGAGTTTTTCTTTCGATTTCGTCTGAGGGCCAATGCATACCGTCAGTCATCTCAGAATCAGACGTTCTCTATCCTGGGTGCAAGGTAGTAAACAACCCTGCCCTCACCTATGGCATATTCCGCCCTCAGCGGCGAATCGGTTTTCAGTTTTATGATTACTATCGAGGTCGCATCCGCTGCAGATAGAATGTTATTCAGGTATTCCAAAGAAAAAACCGAACGCGCTTCCTTTACTTCTTTTTTTACGTTTATTCCAAGAATCTGATCCTTTTCAAAGTTTATGTCAACGCTTCCGGTGTCGCCATCGGCCTTTATGGAAAACCCCTCGCCTGCCTTCAATGCGACGTGATTGCTCACGAGTTCCGCATCCTTCAGGGCCTCTTTTATCGTGTTCGAACCGAGTTTCACCTCGGCCGTGAATTCTATTTTCGGCTCCCTCGGGGGTGTTGATGACGACTCGAGAATGCCGATGCTAAAGGACCGGGTTGTTCCGCTTCTGAAGTTTATCTTCAGTCTTGATTCTTCCAGCGATAACTCGATTTTATCTTCTGCCCTCGCGCGCTTTGTTATCTTGGACAGTTCCGCAAAATCAACTCCTATGCTCGTTGGATTGTCGACCTTGTAGCTTTCAAACCCCTTCGCAGGAAGCTCGAAATCGACCAGCGCGATTTGCGACGGGTCCATGGCTCGGAGTTTCAACCCTTCCTTCTCAATCTGTAGCGTTCCTTCGTCAATAAGGGAGGCAATCGCATCAATGCTGCTTTTCCATGATTTTGTATCGTTTATAACGGCCTTGAACATTCCAACCACCATCAAGAATTATTCACTTAGTAATTGCATTAAAGGTATTTAAATCTCTCTTGGACGAATTTCTTTTCCAAGGTTAATAAAAACATCGCCGCCTTCGGCCCGCGTTCTTTTCCGATGAGGGCGAGGTATATTGCTGTAAATAATTCGTTGGGGTTTATGCCGATACCACGCGCGGTTTCATATATCTTTTTGTGGAGTTCTTCGGGGGTTTGTTTTTTGTCAAGTTCGGGAATCAGTTTTTTCAAACCCTCTTTCTGTTTTTCGTTTAATTTGTTTTTTACTTCATCCGGATTCTCGAGAATCTTGAACCGCAGGTAATCTGGTCCGTATTTTTCGACCCAGTTCTTCGACCTCTGCAATCTTGCTTTAAGCCGCTCGTCATCAAAATTCTCGAAACCCATGTCCTCGATTCTTTTTTTGATGATTTTGAAATTAAGGTCGGGCACTATCTGCGACAGCGTCGCGCAGAGCGTAAACGGAACCTGCAGTTTTTTAGGTTTTCCGATTTGCGAGAGTTTATACATCAACTTCAGCTTTTCGTCGCTGCTGACTTCTGCTTCGTCGTATTCGTCAGTCATGTTCGGAACTCTCGTAAGGTCAACATCACGTTGTTTTTCTAATCTCTTGTAGAATAAAAATTTGAGAACTTCGGGCTCTCCAATTTCGTTCCATTGTGCCAGGGTTATGACATTGCCCTTTGATGACGAGATTTTTTCCCCATTTAGAAGTAGGAATTCATAGATTACGGGATATGGCGCAGTCCAGCCAAAGACTTCCTCTGAAATTTTTTTGCTCGTTTCATAAGAACCGCCTGCGGATGCGTGATCCTTTCCCAGAGGTTCGCATGTGACCTTGAAGTGCTTCCATCTGGCAGCCCACTCAACGCGCCATGGCAGTTTGCCCTGGCCTTTGGTTATGTCTGATTCACCAACATGCCCGCAACCCTTGACAGTCAGTCCTTTCTCTTTTTCTTCGGGATTTGATTCGCAAACGTATGAAACGATTTTTTTGTTGTCCCATCCCGTTGCCTTGGTTGTTGATATCCTGCCGCATTTTGAACAAATCGCGTTCCATGGGATGTATTCCTCCGGCAGCGGGTGTTCGCGGTATTCGTTCAGTATCTTTGTTATCGTGCTTTTTTTATCCAACGCCGTTTTTATCTCTTCAACAAGTTTTCCTGTTTTGTAAATCTCACGTGCGGAGTAGTGCTTTGGCTCTACACCATACGTCTTAAGTTCCTCAAGAAACGGAACAGCAAAATGCTCGACAAAATTCTTGTGGCATTTTTTTGGGTCAGGAATGTCGTAAACCGGAAATCCAAGAAAATCCTTGAGCAATTCCATGCCTTTTGGAACGCTCCGGAACGGGTCGGAATCGTCAGCAATCCAGATGAACTGGACTTTTGCGTTTTTTTCCTCCAGAAGTTTACGAACAGCGTCGCCGCGGATAACATCGCTGGCGTTACCTATGTGCGGAATTCCCGATATTGAAGTGCCTGTTGCGATGACGTGTTGTTTTCCTTTTTTCAACAGTTCCTCTGTTACGGTTTCTGACCAATGGACTTCCATGTTTATATTTAATTGAGTACTAAGGACTATTTTACTTAAAAATCCAGGATATAATGCTTGTGATGACTGATGGGCGATCTGATTCGTGATGACGCGAACAACCACTGAAGCACCATTGTAACGAGTAAGAATGAAAGACGAAATAGAACGTGCACTCGAGCACATCGGCGAAACGCACAACATCAGAAAAAAACTCTGGCACATGGACGAGCGTGTAGAGAATTTACGCTATGGAATTCGGCAGGGGGACGATGCGATTGTCGTTGGCGACATTGTTATGAACATGGAGGGCCCCTATCCGATGAAAATCGGTAGAAAAACCGGATTGATACACACATGCTCAGATGTTGTTATAATGGGTGCAAGGCCATTGTTTGCACTGAACGCGATGCAGGTCAATTCGATAAAAGAGGCCGAGGAAATTGTCGAAGACCTGAAAAAACAGAGCACCGGCTTAGGGGTTCCAATCGTCGGCGGTAACACGCAGACGGAAAACGAACTAACACCGTGCGTTTCATTCGCTGTTTACGGAAAACTTGTAAAGAAACCCGTTCCCGATTGCGGAGCGCAAACAGGTGACAGGATATTCATGCTTGGTTCGATTGTTGAAGGCGAAATTGGGGAGCGCGTTTATCGAGCAAAGACAAAATTCGATGCGTTTTTGGAGATGGTTGAGAAAGATGTAAAGATAAATGCATCAAAGGACTGCTCACGCGGGGGCTGGTTTGGAAATCTTATGGAAATCCTTGTGAAAAGTAAGCGGGGGATTAAAATTACAAGCATTCCTTATCCGAGACTCACGCGGTATATGGGGACGTACCTTATTTCCGTGCCTGAAACAGAAGACGAAAAGGTCATAGAAATCGCAACAAAACACAAATGCCCGATTGTTGGTGTTGGAGATGTTACAAACGAACTGGCAGCGAAAATCGGTGCAAAAACCGTAGTCAACAAAAGAAAATTCGAATCTCTGGTAAGGAACACGCCATATAAGAAAGTGGAGTGATTCTTAAAGATGGAGCTACTAAGGAAAACAAAGAGTATTTGTCCGAAATGTTTGAGATCCATTAACGCAGAGATTGTTGATGATAATGGAAAGGTTCTTATAAAGAAGAACTGCAAAGAACATGGAAACTTTGAAGACCTTTACTGGAGCGATACAGAGCACTACAAATGGATGATGAAGTTTCAGGATGATGGCAGTGGCGTAAAAAACCCAAAGACAAAAAGGGTCCGCGGATGTCCGTACGATTGTGGGCTGTGCGATGAACACAAGAGCCACACTATGCTGGGCATCATAGACGTTACAAACAGGTGCAATTTAAAATGTCCGGTATGTTTTGCGAATTCTGACGCCCTTGGTTATTTGTATCAGCCAACAAAGGAACAAGTAGTAGAAATGATGACTAACCTATTGAACAATAAGCCCGTTGCTACAAAGGCCCTGCAGTTTTCTGGCGGCGAACCCACAATGAGGGATGACCTGCCAGAATTGGTAAAGACAGCAAAAGGGTTGGGGTTTAAGCATGTTGAGGTTGACACAAACGGGGTAAGGATTGCAAATGAACCAGAATACGCAAAGAAACTTGCAGATGCTGGGACAAATTTGATATACCTACAGTTTGATGGTTTGGATGACGGGGTTTATAGAAAAACGCGGGGCGTTCCGCTTATGGAAACAAAACTTAAGGCGATTGAAAACTGGAAAAAAACTGGTAGATGGGTTGTTTTTGTAGTAACTCTGGCTAAGGGGGTAAATGATCATCAGATAGGCGAGATCATAAGATTTGCAATTAAAAACAAGGACGTTGTCAGAGGCGTGAACTTTCAGCCAATTTCATTTTCGGGTAGAGCAAGTAGAATGGAGGTCAAGAAAAAACGCATCACCACAGACCAGTTTATAAAATTGGTTGAAAAGCAGACCAATGGTTCTATAAGGGTGAGGGACTTTTATCCGGTTCCGTCGATTGTTCCTGTGTCAAGATTTGTTGGGGCATATTTGGAAAAGCCAAAACCCGAAGCTACTACACATCCTCTTTGCGGCGTAGGTACATATATCATGATAGACGAAAACGGAAGTTACATTCCGATAACCGAATTGATTGATGTTGAAAGGTTTATGGATATACTAAAAAAAGCAACCCGAGAACTAGTGAATGAAGGTGTAATATCAAAAAAACTTAGGTTAGGTAAAGTGAGGGTTGGTGCTAAGTTATTGAAGGAAATCGCCTTGGAGATTAAAAATCCGAAAATCAGAAGATTGATTATAAAGGCACTGAAGGATGGGTGTTACGAGGCTTTACGACCTTTCCACTACAACAGCATAATGATTGGATGTATGCACTTCATGGACGCGTGGAATTTTGATTTGGACAGGGTGCAGAGGTGTGTTATCCATTATGCCCTGCCGAATGGAAAGATTATTCCGTTCTGCAGTTACAATTCGATACATAGGGAAAATATCGAGAGAGAATTTGCTGTCCCTATAAAAAACTGACGACTTTAGCTTATTCCGTACATTGGAAAATACGTAGTTTATCTTCTTGAAAAGAATAATTATTTAAAAAAGAAAAACGTTGATGAAAAAGAAATTAATACATCTATAATAATAGATAATCGCATCTCGCCGCTGTAGCTCAGCTTGGGAGAGCACCTGGCTGAAGAGAGCCCCTTTCTTTCTTTTCTAAAAGAAAGAAAGGCCCTCGGGTTCAAAGAAAGAAAAACCCGATATCTCTGGCACCAGGGTGTCGGGGGCTCAAATCCCCCCGGCGGCAAAGAAACCCTTTTCTTTTAGAAAAGGGGGGAGGAATTTACTTGGAAAATTTGGGATATACTACGAGATAATGCGTTTAGTGGGACTGAAAGTCCCACAAAACTCGTTTCGGGGAATCAGGATATCTGTAAACTGAAGGGGCGGTAGCTCCTGCGGTTCAGGTTCGAATCCCCCCGGCGGCAAACATTTAACAAAATGCCAAAAACAAAAGAACCAGACATCGTTGATCGTGAACTCGGACGGCAACTTGCCGGAGCTCTCAAGGGCGTGGACAACAGAGACGTAGCAGTAGGTTTATTGAAGGATGCGCTGGACCGGGTGACTGCCAGCCCAACCGTGCGTACGGCCATTGTTGGTGTCAATGCTAAAAAAGGCGTTACGGAGGACATGATAGATGCCTTTGATGCTTCTACGGATTTACTTGTACGTGGTCCGTTAGTTATGAACTTTGATATAGGGGAACATGAGGAGTACACGGTTGCTGTTTTTCTTGACCAGAGCGGTAGGGTTAGGTTATCATCATCTCAAGACCTAGAAAAACTTCAACCTGAAGAACATGAAGTTTTGGCGGAAGAATTGTTTAAACGGGGGGTTGGTCCGGAGGATGTTGTTGAGGGAATACGACAGCAGGTAAGGGTAAGAACAAACAATATACGACAATTTGCTAGTTTTCTGGAGTATGAACATGGAAAAGAGTAGAATGGATGAGGATATCATCCCAGAGGATTTGAGATTGGATTTGGAGAAGGCACTGGAGGAGGTAAGAAGAGTTGTGGAAAGCGGATAGTTTTCTATCTTTTTACTCCCATCCGTCTCTGATGTAATACTCTGATACCAAACTATGATAAAGTTCGTATTCCTCCTCGTTCAACACGCGCTCACCTGCTCTTACATAACCTATTCCGTTTAAGTGAACAAAGAAATCGCTTTCGTTCCAGAAACCCGTGTATTTTCGTGAGTCGAATACCCCAACGCCTGACCTTTTTTCACCCGGCACTGGTGTTCTTTCTATAGCATCCGCAACCTGTTGGTATCTATTAAGCATTCTGCTTGTGCTCACCGGTGCGCTGCCTCCCAAGAGAAAATCAAGAGGGTGCCCCCCTCCAAGCATATGTCCGAGTCCATCTGCTGTGTACGGAACGCCAACGTCTTTTATTTCTATGCCTTCGGCACTTAACTCACGCAAAATCCACAGGGTTGCCAAGCCCGCAAGCACGCCTCTGTCCCTGTATGCAAAAACCGATGCGAACGGATTTTCTTGGTAGAGTTTCATTCTGGACTGTATGTTGTGCCGTGCATTGCTGTTTGGTGCAGCATCAAAAAGCTGCTGGAATCCTGCCAAAACGCGTTCCCTGTTTTCACGCGATGCGGTGCGATAACTTTCATTCCATCCGGTATCTTCTTCATTAACGCACCAGAACGGAACGTACTGCACAGGATAGATGACAGCAAAGGGTTTTCCGTCGTTGAATGTGAAAAATTCCTTATCTTTATCTGCTACAAACCATCCCTTGTAAAAAAACGGGTTTTCAGGCAGCGGTTTGATTAGGTGGATTTTGAAGAACGCTGTTGCAACTGCAGGGCTTCTTGGTGGTGGTGCGGATTTACCCATATAAGGCACCATCTCGGCGCCATCCATTCTGCCACGCTCTAAACCATCAGTTACTGCCCAGTCATACTCTGTAACCCCGGTTGGGTCTAAACCCTCGGATAAACCCAAGCCGATGGTCATCTTTACTGCCAGGTTCGCTAGGGTGTCTGTATATCCACAAGGGTCGATGAGTGACACAAGTTGTACGGTTTTGGGAACATCAAGGCCGTGTTTGCCTTCTGCATCCGTCCATTTCAGAGGAAATTTGAGTTCCTCTGCGGCTGCCACAACATCGAGCGGTTTAGCACACAACTGTTCCTGAATTTGTCTTGCCCTTTCGGAAACGGTTCCTGTCCATTCCCTATGGGCTTTCGGGTCGCGCCATACCCCTCTGGGCAGCAAACCGTGCTCGTCCATCCACTCTACGGATGGAGAATCTTCTTTATCTCTAATTCTCATCAACAGAGATTCATCAACGGGTGGCATCTCTTGTGCCTTTTCCGGTCTTCGTCTGAGCATCTTGTTTAACGGATGTTTATTTTATAGGGCTTTCGAAAGTAAAAACCGCTACTACAGGATAACTAACATTTAAATTAATCCGCACTATAATTTCTCATGACCAAAAAGAAGCAAAAGCCCGTAAGGGTCGTCAGCGGAAACGACTTTGTGAAGGTTTATCTGAGATACGGGATTGAACGGCTTCTTGATGAAGGGCACTGCTCAATTGGTGAGGTTTCCAGTTTTGACAACAACGGGGAGTTCACCAAAAAACTCCTGAACGAGCCTGCTTTCAGGAAGCACCGTGAGAAGGCCAAGGTTAAGGATAGCCTTTGAGATTTATACTCAATCTTCCCTAAGGGTAATGGGATTTTAATGGCTTACAGGGAACGTGTTTCTGGAGGGGTGCCTGCTGAGGACATACGAGATGAAGTTCGGATTTGCATTGAGAATATCCGTGCTCTTGAACAACAACGGAGCGTAGACTATAGGATCGTGGAAACGGCGCTTGGTAGGGGTTTTGAGATGCTCCTGCCACCAAGAGGCATTCCTGCCGAAGAAAGAATGATACTGCAACCGGAAGAAAGAGACATGTTGATTGCTACGATGGTTGAAGCAACAGGTTATAACGGGACATACGCTGGTGCAGGTAAAATCACTGTGGGTGAGGAGGCTGCCAGAAGGCTTATAGTTGCGATGGTAAATACGCAGGATGCTACTGTTGCTGGAGAGATTGAAACACGACTTATTGAGGCGGTACGTGGTGGTAGAGGATTAGATCAAAATCTGATAGCCCGTGGTAGCCCAAGAGAGCTACTTACTCTGGACGGGACGCGTGGCGGATTGAATCGCGCACTTTTGAATGTTACGGAAAAAATCTCGCAGGATTTTTTTGAAGACTCGCGCCCAGCTCTGGAGATAATGCAGCCAACAACGGGGGCGACGGATATAATGAGGAGATGCGAATCAGAAGGGATTGCGCACTTGGTTAATGTGTTGAACGCAATGCGCGAAGAGGGTGTTGTTGTGGGGCTTATCCTACTCAAAACCCCCGGTGATGAAAAGAGACTCGAAGCAAACCGTGAAGCTTTGTTTAGAATGACTCATAGTATGCTGGGGCAGGAGAGAACTGCAGAGGCTGTGAGAACGCTTGCCAGAGACAGACTTTGGAGGTTACCAAACCAAGTCTGGGATTTGGCAGGAATAAGAGGGTAATACCTCATTTGAAAACTTTTTATATGTTGGCTTCGTGTGATTAAATGATGAGACGTAGAGAGGTGTACGGACAACCGAGGTTATTTGATGATTATGGATGCCCAACACCGGAAGCCCGTGTTCCGATAAAATCGCTACCTGAAGTTACTGTGATTTCTGGTTCTCTTGAGGCGGGCGAAGCAGAGTATGGATTCGGAACCATCAGGTTGAAATGCCACGCTGAAAAAACCGAAGACGGTATAGATGTTGTTGTTGATGATATGGGTGGTGAGAGAAGCGTTAGGGTTTTGTCATTCTCCCTGCAAAAACCAGATGAATTTGAGGAAACCCTGTTAAGACAGAGGGGGATAGATCCTAACCAGACGTCTAGTATGATGCTGAGTGTCGGCGCTGGTGGCATGGATTCGGACAGGGATACTTTGTTGCTTACAATTATTGATGTTGCAGCAAAGTCAATCGGACGCCCGATCCTGATGGCATATTTTGAAGAAGACAAACCAGACAACAGACCTGATTTCTCGAGGGCGCTGGGGTTCAGAGAAAGATACAGGATGAGGTCCAGATTAGGTGATGAAGGCGACAAAGTAATGTTCGTGCTGGAGTGATACGCAGGTTTATTTTACTTCAACTTTTGTTCCGAGCGCCTGACCCGGCAGGCCTTTTTCAAATATCGCGAGAACGGCACCGGAATTGCCATGGGATTTTGTTATTTTTCCTGCAAGTTTTTTTCCACTTGGTGATACCCATTCAACGGTTTTTCCGATGAGTTTTGTGGCGTCGGATTTTTTTGTTATTTCCTTTGTTTCAATAACAAAATGCTTGTTGTCCTGGGTTCTCTTGCCGCTCCGGTAGTTCACTATTGTTCCTTCCATGTTCTATGGTATATGTAATCGCCAAATAAAAATGTATTTAAGCACAAATTCAAATTACATTCCTCATGAAAGAGGTGAGATTTCATGGTCGCGGCGGGCAGGGCGCGGTAACCGCTGCAATGGTTCTTGCGGTTGCGGGATTCAAGGACGGAAAATGCACGCAGGCGTTCCCGAAGTTTGGTGTTGAGCGCAGGGGTGCGCCGGTGCAGGCATTCACGCGCATTTCAGATTCTTTTATAAGGTTAAAGAGCGCGGTTTACGAACCCGATGTTCTGGTTGTTTTGGACCCGACGTTGTTTGAGGCGGAGGATATTACGGCCGGGTTGAAGAAGGACGGTGTGGTTATAATAAACAGCGGTAAGGGCCCGAAGGAATTTAGGATAAGTGGCCGCGTATATTGTGTTGATGCAACAACCGTGGCCTTCGAGGTTTTGGGTAGGGATATTGTGAATACGGCAATGCTTGGGGCATATGCCGCGCTAACGGGTGATGTGTCGAGAGAAGCGACCGTTGATGCGGTGAAGGAAGAGTTCCCACCGCAACTTGTGGAGAAGAACGTCCAACTGGTTGAGCGCGTTTACGAGCATGCTCTTAAGATCAAAAAATGATAGACTTCGAGAAGGTAAAACAGACGGTTGGTGGGAAAAAAATCACGCTCGGTGCAGTGTTGAAGAGCGACGGCTCCACGGTTGCAACAAAGACCGGCGGGTGGCGCTCTTTGAGACCGGTCACGGATTTCAGCAAATGCGTGAAGTGCGGTAATTGCTGGACCTTCTGCCCGGACGCGAGCTACAAGAAAAACGAAAAGGGTTACTTTGAGGTGAATTTGGATTACTGCAAAGGATGCGGAATCTGCTCAGAAGTTTGCCCTGTCAAGTGCATCAGCATGGTCAGGGAGGAAAAATGACGAAAAAAGTTATGGAGGCATCACATGCAATCGCGGAAGCGATAAAGATGATTGAGCCGGACGTGATTGCGGCTTATCCGATAACACCACAGACGCACATTGTCGAACGTCTGTCGGATTTCGTGGCAGATGGCGAGCTTAAATCGCAGTACATTAATGTCGATTCAGAATTCAGCGCGTTGTCCGCGTGCATTGGTGCTTCAGCAACCGGTTGCAGGGCGTATTCGTCAACATCGTCGCAGGGGCTTGCGCTTATGTTCGAGCTTCTTTTCATAACTTCGGGGATGAGGTTGCCGGTTTGCATGTCAGAAGTGAACCGCGCTTTGTCTGCTCCGATAAACATCTGGAACGACCATCAGGATGCGATTTCCTGCAGGGATTCCGGATGGCTGCAGTTTTATGTGGAAACCGGACAGGAAGCATTTGACCTTTCACTGATGCAGTTCAAGATTTCCGAGGATAAGGATGTGCTGCTGCCTTCAATGGTCTGCATGGATGGTTTTACGTTGTCTCATGTTTATGAGCCGGTTGATATCACGACAAAGAAACTGGTTGAGGATTTTGTTCCGAGGTACAAACCGGTGCATGCGGTTCTTGACCCTGAGCAACCTTTGACGCAGGGTCCGATAGGCTTCCCGTCGGAGTACATGGAGATAAGGTATGCGCAATGTGCGGCGCTCAACAATTCGATTAAGACGATTGAGAAGGTATTCAAGGGGTTCTCTGACAAATTCCCTGTGCAGATAAAGAACTCGAGGCCGGAGAGGTATTACCATGTCGAGGAGTATCAACTCCATGATGCAGAAATCGCATTCGTTGCGATGGGTTCGATGTGCGGGACCATAAAGGACGTTGTCGACAGACTCAGGAACAGGGGCGAGAAGGTTGGGTTGTTAAAGTTGATAACCTACAGACCGTTCCCGAAGGATGCGATAAAGAAATCGTTGAAAGGCATAAAGAAAATCGCGGTTCTGGAAAAGGCGATTTCTCCTGGCGTTGGCGGGGTTCTCTGCGATGAAATTGCCGGGGTTTTGTACAAGACGGACACACAGCCAGACATAAGGAGTTTCATCGTGGGTTTTGGTGGCAGGGATGTCAAATTGGATCACATTGAGAAGATTTACGAAATGACCAAAAACGATAAAGGCTCAAAGGAGGAGTGGATGTTTTAGAACCAAGGACTGCTTCGCAGTCTGGGTCTTTTAAATCCAGAGATTTAAAAATGGCCATAATGGGTTTGCCTGAGGAGGAGTATTTCGCTCCGGGACATAGGGCGTGCGCGGGATGCGGAGCTGCCATAGCGATGCGTTTGCTGACGAAGGCAGCAGGTAAGAACGTGATTTTGGTGGAATCAACCGGATGCATAGAGGTTGTTTCGACACCATATCCGGAAACGGCGTGGAGGCTACCTTGGATTCACGGAGCGTTTGAGAATGCGGCTTCGATTGCTTCCGGAGTTGAATCCGCATTGAAGGCAAAGGGCAGAAAGGACATCAAGGTTATAGGTTTTGGCGGAGACGGCGGCACCTATGATATCGGGATACTTGGCCTGTCTGGGGCGTTTGAACGCGGGCATAATATTGCGTTCGTTTGTTACGACAATGAAGCGTACATGAACACCGGAATTCAAAGGAGCGGCGCAACACCGTTCGGCGCGTCCACGACAACATCGCCTTCAGGAAAGGCAAGCATTGGGAAGGTGCAGTGGAAGAAGGACCTTGTACACATGCTCGTTGCCAACGGCGCGAAGTATGCGGCAACCGCATCCATCGCATTTCCGCAGGATGCGTTCAAAAAAATCCAGACCGCGATAAAAACGGAAGGTCCGAGTTTTGTGAATCTTTATTCGCCTTGCGTTCCGGGATGGAAATACGAACCGTCAAAAACCGTTGAGGTTGCGAAGCTGGGCGTTCTTACAGGAGCGATGCCATTGTTTGAGGTAATCGAAGGAAAGCATAAGGTTACCATGCCGCGCGACCCTGAAAAGCTGAAGCCGGTTGAGGAGTATCTTAACATGCAGGGCCGTTTCAGGCATCTGTTCAAGCCGAAGCGGGATGACAAGGCTCTTGAGGAGATTCAGAAGGGCGTTAAAGATAGGTTAAGATTGCTTCTGGAGTACGAGAGTAAAGGTTTATAAGGGGATATGCCTTATCTTTATATTCCTATTCTATAAGAGCTACTATTACTATTGGTGATTTAATGGACAGCATAGTACGGGAAGCACTCAGGAATGCCGACAGAGAAATTCCGGAAAAGATCGTTCCTGCTGTTAAAATGACCAATGCGGATGTTGTTGGAGATAGCGACGATGCGCTTAGAAGGATTGTTGCAGGCATAGAGACGTCCATAAAGGTTGTGGGTGCAGGAGGCGCTGGAACCAACACCATAGACAGGATTATGAGTATGGGGATAAAGGGCGGTGATGTCATTTGCGTTAACACCGATGCCCAGCACTTACTAACATCAAGGGCGCCGCTTAAGCTTCTGATAGGTGAGTCCGTTACGGGCGGTATCGGTGCAGGCAACAATCCATTGGTTGGAGAGGACTGCGCCAAGGTGGATAAGGACAAGATTGCAAAGGTTTTGAAAGGAGCGGATATGGTTTTCGTTACGTGCGGTCTTGGGGGCGGAACAGGAACCGGGTCGATACCGGTTATAGCAGAAGTCGCAAAGAGCATCGGCGCATTAACGATAGGTGTTGTCACTCTGCCGTTCACGGTTGAAGGAAAAGTGCGTGTAGCAAACGCTCTTAGGGGGCTGAAAAAACTCAAGAAACACGCAGACACCGTGATAATCATACCAAACGACAAACTTCTTGAGGTAGTTCCAAACTTACCATTGAACACCGCATTCAAGGTTGCTGACGAATTGCTTGCGAATGCTGTCAAGGGTATAACGGAGATGGTGACGAAAGCGGGCTTGATAAACCTGGACTTTGCTGACCTGCGGACTGTTATGAAGGACGGCGGGACGGCAATGATCGGTTTGGGCTATTCGTCGAGGGATTCTGCGATAGGTATGAGAGCGCAGGAATCTGTGGAGAAGGCGCTAAAATCTCCGCTGCTTGACACGAATATAAGCAGTGCCAGAGGGGCGCTCGTTAACATTATGGGCGGCATAGACATGACCCTTGAGGAAGCACAGGGTGTTGTAAAGATTGTTTCGGAGAGCGTAGACCCAGACGCACAGATAATATGGGGTGCGCATATTGACGAATCTACGGAGAGAAACGTCATAAAAACCCTGGTGGTGTTGTCTGGTGTTAAAACACCGCAATACGAAGAACTACTTGAGAATTACGTCGAAGAGCCAAGTGAGGAAAATACAGACATCGAGTTAAGGTATGTATAAAATGAGCACGGTGCAACGGTTGGGCTACGCTTACGGCGAAACCAAGCGGATATTGAGGCTGACACGAAAACCGAAAACTTCGGAGTTCAATGAAACGGCGAAGATAACCGGTTTGGGGATAATATTGATAGGTGTGATAGGCTTTGCCATACTTCTCGTGTCGTTGTACATAAGAGGCATTTGAAATGATATACGTTGTTAGAGCAACTGCGGGACAGGAAAGTGTAGTTGCAGAGATACTTTACAGAGAGGCGGTTGGTAGAAGAGATGAGTTGGAAAAAGAGGGGAAACGCGTGGAGAGCATACTCTACACTACGGCGTTGAAGGGTTACGTTCTTGTTGAAGCAGATAGTCCCGGAACAGCGGAGGACCTTGCACGCGGTGTTCCGAAAACAAAGGGTTTGCTGCTGAAACAGCGCGGCGACCTGGAATCTGCGGGCGTGATATCTGTAGGGGAGTTGCAAAACATATTAAAGCCGACGCCGATTGTCAATGAGGTAAAGAAGGGCGACCTTATCGAGCTGATTTCAGGACCGTTCAAAAACGAAAGGGCTAGGATAGCAAAAATAGACAAGGACAAGAACGAGATTACCGTCGAACTTATAGAGGCGGCGGTTCCGATTCCGGTCGTTGTGAAGGGCGATGACATAAAGATTATAAAGAAAAAGAGCGAAGAAAAAACAGGGGAGTAAGATGGCTAAAGAAACAGTAAACGCTTTGGTTGACGGTGGTAAGGCGACGGCCGGCCCGCCGCTGGGTCCAGCGCTGGGACCGTTGGGAGTGAATGCCGCAAAGGTCGTTGAGGAAATAAACAAAAAAACCGCGGGTTTCACAGGAATGAAGGTTCCAATCAAGATTGTTGTTGACATTGGTACAAAAACGTTTGAGGTGCAGGTGGGTTCTCCGCCAACATCTGCGCTGATAAAGAAGGAGCTCGGACTGGAGAAGGGTGCCAAGGATGCGACACCAGCCGGAAACGCGAGTATCGAGCAGGTACTTAAAGTGGCGGACATGAAAAGGGACTCGCTACTTGCAAACAGCAGGAAGGCGGCGTTGAACGAAGTTCTTGGCGTGTGTGGTTCCGTGGGCATAACAATTGACGGAAAACCCGCAAAGGAGGTTATCAGGGTCATCAAGAAGGGCAAGTACAGTGACGATATCAAACCCGAAGAAATCGGTAAGCTCGCAGAGGCGGTAAGGGATATAAAAATTGTGGCTGCCAAACTCACTGAGGAGGAGGTTAAACCCACGGAGGAGAAGAAACCGGTTGAGGAAGCCGCTGCTGAGAAGGCGGAGGAAAAGAAACCGGTTGCGGAGAAGGCGGAGGAAAAGAAACCGAAGGAGGAGAAAAAATAGGTTTTTAAAGCCGGATGCATTATAACTTAAAACCTTTTCAACCGTTTACTACCCACGGGTAGGAGGTAAGTGATGGATAAAAAACTCTTAACTTCTAAGATAAAGGAACTGCTGGAAAAAAACCAGGAGAAGGGATTCAAGCAGTCTGTCGAGGTCTGCATCAATTTTAAGGACATTAACATTGAAGACGCCTCCAGCAAACTGAATCTCAACGTTTTCTTGCCGAAAGGCCGAGGAAAGGACATAAACATTGGTGTGTTCGCAGACGGCGACATGAACCTGCGAGCCAAAAAACTTTCCGACTTCGTTATGAGCAAGCAGGAGATAGACGCAAACGCCAAGGACAAAAGAAAAATGCGCAGGTTTGCTGACGACTGCTATTTCTTTATTGCCCAGGCTGACCTTATGGCCCACATAGGTAAGACGCTTGGTGTGGTGCTTGCCCCAAGAAGCAAGATGCCACAACCGATTCCTCCGACCGTTGATTTAAAGCCACTTTTCGACAGGTTGAAGAACACGGTCAGGATAAAATCGAGGAAAAATCCGACTGTTCAGGCACCGATTGGTGTGGAGGACATGTCCCCTGAGGACCTGACTGAAAACGCAGTCACCGTGTTGAACGCGATAGAGAAGCAGATTCCGGAGGACAAGTTCAGGTCGGTTTACATAAAAACAACGATGGGCGGAATGGTGAGGGTGTTATAATGGTCGCAGACTGGAAGAGCACGGCAGTGAACCGCATAGCAAAAAACGCGTCGAAGTACAAGGTTATAGGGGTGACGCCGATAAGCGGCACGCCGTCAAAGCAATTCCAGCAAATCCGCAAGAAGCTCGGCAAGGATATCGAGATAATCGTTACAAGGAACACGCTCGTGAAGCGCGCGCTGAAAAAAGCTGGGCTCGAAAACTTTGCAGAGCATGTAAAGGGACCATCTGCACTGATATTCACGAATCTCAACCCGTTCAAGCTGCAGGGAATTTTGAATGAAAACAAAACGCACGCTCCGCCAAAGCCCGGGAGCAAGGCGCCGATGGAAATAATAATTCCGGCCGGAGACACCCCTTTTGCACCGGGACCGATAATAGGCGAGCTGCAGGGCGTCGGTATAAAGGCGAAGATAGAGAAGGGGAAGATTGTTGTGACCGAAGACTCGCTGGTTGCGAAGGAAGGCACCGTGATAACGCAACAGCTCGCAAACGTTCTTGGAAGGATGGGCATAACTCCAGTTGAAATCGGGTTCAGTTTATCGGCAGCATATGAAGACGGGGTTATTTATCCCGGAGAACTTCTGGATATAGATAAGAAGAAGACAATTGCTGACATACAAACGGCCTACACAAACTCATTCAACTTGGCGTTCAACGCGGGCATGGCCAACAAGGCGACAATAAAGCTCATGATACAAAAGACCTACAACGAAACCAGGGCGCTCGCGCTTAAGGCGAAAATCATGACCAAAGAATCCGTTTCCCAAATACTTTTAGAAGCAAATGCGCAGATGCTTGCGCTTAAGGCGAAATTACCCGAGGAGGCTCAGTAGATTTTAACCCGCGGTGATTTTTTCTCCTGTTTCGGTTTTGGGATTTTCCTGTTTGTTGGTTTTGCACTAAGGTATGCATCCAGCGCAGCAACAACGCTCACCAGAAAATTCGGAACGTATGCGAGTTGCGTTCCGACATCGACTCCGAATTTGTAGGTTACGAATTCGAAAATAAGGAATAATATTCCTTTAAGGAACTGCCCATTATACAGTTGCCCGAGACCGCCTATCAGTAATGACAAACAAGCAGCGATTAACGAGTTCTTTTCTTTTTTCATTATAATAAGATATAGAATGGAAGTTAAAATTGATTTGCGTAAGAGCCTGACCGAAAACGCATCTGGGTACTATGAAAAGGCGAAGAAAGCAAGAGCGAAAATCGAGGGGGCGGAAAAGGCCGTTAAAAAAACCCACGAGGACATAGAATGGAGGTTGGCAAGCAGGATAATTCCTGATCAAAAAATAATAAAGAAACGGGTGGAAGAAAAAAAAGCGTGGTATGAAAAGTTCAGGTGGTTTTTCACGAGTTCGGGATTTTTGGTCATCGGCGGCAAGGACGCGACTTCGAACGAGGTTGTGATAAAAAAATACACTGAGGAAAATGACCTGGTTTTCCATGCGGACGTACAGGGGGCGCCGTTTTTTGTTTTAAAGAATCCGGATAAAAAAGAGGTTCCTGAAAACGATTTGAAAGAGGCTGCTCAGGCCGCTGCCTCGTACAGCAGCGCCTGGAAATCCGGCACAGGGATTTGTGATGTTTACTGCGTTAGGCCGGGACAGGTTTCAAAAACGCCGCCATCAGGCGAATACATCGCAAAGGGCGCCTTCATGATTTACGGGAAAAAACAGTGGTTCAGGGGCGTGGAAATGAAACTGGCTGTTGGGGTTAAGATTGATGAGAAAACGAAAGTAATCGCCGGTCCGGTGGATGCGGTAAAAAAGAATTCCATATATGCTGTACAAATTTTACCGGGAGAAAAAAAATCCGGTGAACTTGCCAAGGAGATTAAAAATGTTTTTTTGAAAAAATGCGGAAGAGAGGATGCGAAAAAAATAAAACGACTGGATGTTGAGAGCATACAGCACTGGATTCCGGGCGGACGGGGAAGGATTCTGGATTCTACTTGAGAAACAGTTTTGGGTTTGATAACGCAGTGCTGGATACTGCAAAGGTTATTGCCGCTGCGAGCACGGATATGGATTTTTCAAGGGTAAGTTTGAATGTCAGAAGGTACGCTATGAGGAAAAGCAAGACCGGAATTATCTTGTAGTACCCTTTCACCTGCGTGAACCTTACGCCGAAGAATGCCATGGGAAAAGAAATCACCAGAATTGAAATTGAAACGAAAAGTATAAGGATTACGGACTTCAGCGCAAAAACAATCGCTCCGGAAAGAATTTCGCCGTATTTGCTGAGTATCGGCGGTTGCTCACCTATGATGATCAATAGCAGGAAAAGCAGAACGACAAATAGGGTGCTTAATGGATGCTTGATGATTGAACCGAGGGCGCCTTTGAAGTCGATAGTGGAAGGCGCCGCCCCTAGGCCAAAACAAATTTCGAGGTAGAGCAGAACCCAAGGAAGAGCAGATGACAAGGTTAAATCCAGAAACTGTTGGTAAAAATTTTTTAGGATTACGATTATCGAATTTGATATTTTATCAAAACTGCCTATGTCAACGAGGTCTGGGGATAAAAAATTGTTCTGCAGGTAGCTGAAGAGTATTAACATCACACCGCACCCGAAGAACGGCGCAAAACCTATCACAAACTCGCGGAACACGGTCCAGTTGTCACTCGGTGTTTCGTAGGCGACGTAGCCGAGTACTCCTGTATTGGGATTCGGTCTGAACAACGAAAGCGCGGTGATTCTGCAGCCGGTTAACAGAGCAGTAAACGCATGCGACAGTTCGTGGAGAATCGTTCCGGGAGCGAAGAGTATTGCAAACCAGATGGTTTTTTGCTTGACCTGTCGGCTGAGGTAAGATTCAAGGAGGTCGTTGAGGAATATCTGTATTGCGAAGAGGACAGGGATGAGAGCGATGTAGCCACGCAGGATATAACCATCGAGCAATCTCCATGCGGCGTAGGATAACGCCAGAAAAACGATGATTATCAATAATCTCGTCTGAAGAATCAGGGATAGTGTTTCTGCGACCGGGTTTTTTTCGGACGGTTTTTGGATATCGCTTTTTTGCATATTAATTATTATTGAACATAAAATAACCATGTCCGACATCAGCGCAAAGATAGCGGAAATTGAAGAGGAGATCAGAACAACGGACTACAACAAGGCGACGCAACACCACATAGGAAAATTAAAGGCGAAACTTGCAAGGCTTAAGGAGAAGAGGGAAAAAAGTGCTGCAAAGGGCGGGGGCGGTTTCGGCTTTGGTGTCAAGAAGACCGGGGACGCGACGGTTGTTTTTTTGGGTTTTCCGTCTGTCGGTAAATCGACACTGCTGAACCAGCTTACGAATGCGGAATCAAAGACCGCAGCTTACGATTTCACTACCGTGGATGTGATTCCGGGGATGATGAAGTACCGCGGCATTGAAATCCAGTTACTGGACATGCCGGGGGTGATTAGTGGCGCATCTGTAGGGAAGGGGCGTGGAAAAGAGGCATTGTCTATAGTAAGGGGTGCGGACGTGATTCTGATGATTGTCGATCCCAGGAATGTTACCCAGCTCGATGTCATAAAAAAAGAGATATACGACGTTGGAATACGGATAAACGAAAAACCGCCGCTCGTTAACATAAAACCCAAGGATCGCGGGGGGATAACCGTAAATTCCAGCGTGCGGCAGGAGTTGGATGCCGGCACCATAAAGGCGGTTTTGGGCGAGTGCGGAATTATAAATGCTGACGTAACGATTCATGAAAAGCTGAGTGTTGAACGGCTGATAGATGCGACCTCGAAAAATCGGAAGTACATGCCAGCTATTGTTGTGGTCAACAAAACGGATTTGATAAAAAATTCGGGTGAGTTAAAAAACAAGATAAACGGCGAGTTTGTGGCGATTTCTGCGCTGAATGGCGAAAATCTTGGGGTGTTGCGCGAAAAAATATTCAAGAACCTCGGTTTAATCAGGGTTTACATGAAGCAGCCGGGTAAGGAGCCGGACATGAAGGAACCGCTGATAATGAAAAAAAACTCAAGCATCGGGGACGTCTGCGACAGGCTGCACAAAAACATGCGGGGATGGTTCAGGTACGCGCAGATATGGGGGAAGTCCGTAAAGTACGGCGGGCAGAGAAAGGGTCTTAATCATAAGCTTATGGACGAGGATGTTGTTACGATTATAAAGAAGAACTGAAAATGTCTGTTTCAAGGATTAAGCTGAAGGGCAAGGAAATAATCCTCGTTGGAACCGCGCACGTTTCAGAGAAGAGTGTCGAGCTTGTTAAGGAAACCATCGAAAAGGAAAAGCCAGACGCGGTTGCTGTCGAGTTGTGCGAAAAACGCAAGGAGACCATAAGGAAGGCCAAAAAATGGGACGAAACGGAAATTTACAATGTTATAAAAAGCGGCCGCACCTACCTGTTTTTGATGCAGCTTTTTTTGTCGAACTTCCAGCGCAGGATCGGGGAGGATTTGGGTGTAAAGGCCGGCTCCGAGATGATTGCTGCGATGGACATAGCGAAGGAAAAGGGTATAAAAGTTTTCCTTGTGGACAGGGACGTGCAGATTACGCTGAAGCGGGCGTTTTCAATGATGTCATGGCTTGAAAAGTTCCGTTTGTTCAACGATTTCGTTCTGGGTATGTTCAGCGGCGAGGAAATCAACGAGGAGCTGATAGAAAAACTTAAGAAGAAGGACATGATATCGGAACTGATGGACGAATTGTCGAGGGAGGTTCCTTCAGTAAAAAAAGTTCTTGTTGATGAACGCGACGAATACATTGCGGCGAGGATAAAACAGATAAAAGCAAAAAAAATTGTCGCGGTTATCGGTGCAGGGCATCTGGACGGGGTAAAAAACGCTCTGAAAAAATCCGTACACGACCTTCGGGAACTTGAGGAAGTTCCGAAAAAGAGAAGCTTTCTGAAATTTTTCGGTTACGCCGTTACTGCTATTTTTTTCTTCCTTATATTTTACGGTTTTTACCAGCACGGTGCGGACCTGACGGTTGAGATGCTCTGGAAGTGGTTCATCATTCATGGGGTTTTATCTGCAATCGGGACCGCGTTGGCTTTCGGGCATCCGCTTTCGATTTTGGCAGCGTTTTTTGCATCGCCTTTCACTGCATTGCATCCCGCGATTGCGGCCGGTTGGGTTGCCGGTGCTGTCGAGGCAAAGGTAAGGCAGCCGAGGGTCGGGGACTTTAAAGGGCTGTTTAAATTGAACAGCGTAAGGGACTACTGGAAAAACAGGGTTACGAGAATTCTGCTGGTCATAGTTTTTGCGAACATCGGGAGTTCTTTGGGAACATTTATTGCGTTGCCGTACATGGCAAGTTTACTCTAGCTAATCAATAATCCAGTATCCCTCCTCATTGACATAAATCCAGTATCCCTTGCCAGGCTCGAAACTTGTTATGTAATCCTTTATGATTCCCTCCACCCGGCCCATGCCCGAAGGAGTGTAGGGCTTTATCGAGGTTATTGCGGGTTCGATCCTTGTGGAATATACCACCCAGCCAACGCCGCGCGGGTCAGCTGACGCGAGGGTTGCGTTCCAGCCGTACACCCCGCTGTATTTTATGTTGTAAAGTGTGTTGTTTATGTTCACGGTATCCAGCGAGCTCAAACCAACGAAATTCCATCCAGGATAGAGGTGTATCATTCTCGGTGTTTCCGGCTTCGTTCCTGTGAGGATTAAAGCCGCGGGTTCGTTGACCTTTAGCCAGTATCCGCGGTCGGTCTCTATTTCCCTCAGGTCGCCACCCTTTCCCCTTACATAGGACATCCAGCCGTCGCCTGTCTGAACCGCCTTTGTGACGTTCCATGTGTATATGCTGTCATAGTTTATTCCTGCCAAAACCGTCACGATGGTCGGGTTTTCAAGAACCAGCGGTGTGGACATGAGGTTCCATCCCTCCTTCAGGTAGATGATCCTGCTGTATCTTATTTTTTGCAGCACGGTTGTCGTGGCAACGTAACTGCCCGTTTCCGGTCCCATGCCCACGGACGAAAGCACGTCAGGGAAACATTTGAATATAGGGAGTGAATCGCCACCGACCATTGAAACAATCGCTACTGCAAGGGTTACTACAATTAAACCGATAATTGCGTGAATAATTCCGTCTTTGGCTTTTTCCCTGGCAGATTTGTCTTCGGCAGAAGTCATCCACTTTATGCCGTTCAGGACTATCATAATCACGGCGATTAGCGGCGCTATTGCAAATAGTATTATGATGAAATAGCATATTATCGTGCTTAGTTTGAGACTTATGCTCTCGGCCGTTGCCTGTGCACTGACCGTGTTAACTGCAAAGAAAAAACCCGAAAGAACCTCCAACCACTTTGAACTCATGTTATTAATTAGTTTTGGGTTATAAAGTAATATGGAAAAACAGCGCTTCGGGGTTATTGGATTTCCCATTAAGCACAGTTTATCGCCAGCGATGCATAACGCTGTTTTCAGAAAGCTTAAACTGAATTGCGAGTATTCCAAGATTGAGGTTAAGCCGGAAAATCTGGGAAACGCTATTGTGGAACTTAGAGGAAATGGGTTTAAAGGCCTCAATGTCACGATTCCGCACAAGGTTTCTGTTGTGGGATATCTGGACAGGTTGAGCAGGGGGGCGGAACTTACCGGAGCAGTGAACACGATAAAATTCGGTAAGGAAAGTTGCGGATTTAATACGGACGGTATCGGATGCATAAGGGCGCTGGAAGAGGTAGGGGTAGGGGTTAAAGGTAAACGGATGCTCATGCTTGGTGCGGGTGGCGCTGCCCGTGCGATAGGATTTCGGGCGGTTTTGGAGGGTGCAAAACTCGCAATTTCGAATATTGAAAAGGGTATGGTGGTTTCCCTTGTGGACGACATCAAAAGTAAATTGGGGGTTGATGTCGAGGTTATTGATTTCGACGTTTCGACCATAGAGGAAAAACTAAAGGACGTTGATGTTATTATAAATGCCACGCCCGTTGGAATGTTCCCGAAGGTTGACGAGAGCGTAATTCCTGCAGGGATTATTCCAAAGAATGTTATGGTGATGGATGTTGTTTACAACCCCAAAGAAACCAAACTCCTGAGGGAGTGCAGAAAGAAAGGTATAAAGACCGTTGATGGCGTTGGAATGTTCGTACATCAGGGTGCTGAAGCGTTGAAGATTTGGCTGGGCATAAAGGCGCCTGTTGGGTTAATGCGCAGGGTTGTTGAAAAGGAATTAAAGTAGAACTGCCCTTAGAACGTTAGGGTATGGTAAATCAAAATCACCTGCACCGAAGCCTGCCTTTCCGTTTGCCTCAAGGTTCTCGAATTTATCGACGATGTTTGTCAGGATTGCCGCTCCTGTCGGGGTTGCTATCTCCATATCCGACTTAAAAACCACGGGGATTTTGTTTTGTTTTATTATGTTGTCGGTTGCGGGTGCGACTTTACCGACGGATACGATTGATGAGGTAACACCATTTATTTTGAGGTTCTCAATGGCGATTGAAAAGGAAATCGCATCAACTATCGAATCAACCGCTTCGTGAAGATGAATCTCTTCCGGCGGAACACGGTGCGCCCTTGACTCGGCTAATGCTAGGGTTTTTAAAATTCCGGTTGCAAGTTTTTTTGACCGTTGAGAAATTTGCAGTCCACTTATCTGTTTTTTGAGAGAAACGTAATCGCGACGTTCTGGCGTAAATTTCACATAAAACTTTTTTGCCTTAACGCCCTTTTTGTTTACTTCATGCAGATCTACTTCTGCTATTCCTGAAACTGCGTCCTCGATTTTTTCAAAATCTGCGCCTAAATCAACAAGCGCACCGACAAGCATGTCGCCGCTAACGCCGTTTGAGCAGTCTAGGTAGAGCATCACAGTCTCTTTTTCTTCAGTATATAGAGAATGTTATCGTATCTTTCCCTGTTTTTTGGGTCGTTTTTTACCGCAGAGTTGTAGTTCTCCATCGCTTCTTTCTTTTTTCCGGTGTATGCGTAAATCAGACCGAGGTTGTAGTAGGCCCTCGCAAGCTTTGGGTTTAGGGTTATGGCCTTTTTGTAGTTCGCTATGGCGTCATCCAGGTTTTTGCTGTTGACCCTTAACACTTCGGGTTCGGACAACAAAAGCCCGAGGTTGTAATACGCCTCTGGGATTTCTGGATTTAGTTCAAGAGCTTTTTTTAGCAGCAGGTACGCATTTGGATAATCGCCAATCTGCGCCATCAACGACGCTGCAAAGTCGTTCAGGAACTCTGCCGCTGCTTTTTTGTCATCAATTTTGGAGATAAGCTCAAGGGCTTTTTCTACTTCTGCGTTAACCAGCAGTTCCTCCAATTCCTTTAAATCGCTCATTTTATTATATCAAAACTGGTGGCTTTAGCCACCAGTTTTTATAGCTAGCAAATTGCAATTAAATTTCAATATTTGCAATTTGCTATTATCTTGTAGGCCAGGACGGCTGCCCCATAACCGTTGTCTATGTTCATCACAGCAACGGGCGCACAGGAGTTCAGCATTGTGAAGAGTGCGGTTTTCCCGCCCTTGCCGGCACCATACCCCACAGATGTCGGGACACCGATTACCGGAACGTCCACTAAACCGGCAACGACCGATGGAAGGGCACCCTCCATTCCTGCGATGACTATTAGTGCCTTTGCTTTTTTGAGGTTATTAAGCGCCGGAAATAGCCTGTGAATACCTGCAACGCCGACATCGTATTCGACGGTTGTTTCACATCCGAGTTCTTCAGCAATGGTCCTCGCCTCCTCTGCGACAGGAATGTCGGATGTCCCAGCGGTTATGATTCCCAAGTTTCCAACAGACCTGATTTTGAGATTTTTCTTTTTTATTATGAGGACGCCGCCTTTTTCATTATAGTTTATGGACAGGTTGATTTTATTTATTTTTTCAATCACCGAGTTTGCTTTATTTTTATCAATTCTTGTAACTATAATCCTGCCGGAATCCTTCAGAAATTTTTTTGTTATTTCGATTAAATCTTCGGTGCTCTTGTTTTCGCCAAAAACAACTTCGGGAATTCCGCAGCGTTTCTCGCGCTCCTTGTCGTGTTTCACAATCTTCATTTTATCGCGCTTAGGATTTTTTTGAGATTTTTGACGGTTAACTGTCCCGGTGCGGATTCTTCGCCCTCGCCAAGTGATGCGAAGGTGAGGTATGCCCCCAACGGCAGAGCCAAAATTCGAGTTACCATCCCGAGCTCACCCATCGAAAGTGCTATTAGCGGCAGGTCGATGGGTTTCTTAATCATAACTTTTATAACGGTTAAAACGTCCATGTCGTTTTTTGGTGTGAAAACTATTTTTGCGATGTCTGCACCGGCAGATTTCTCCGTGTTCAAAATTTTTTTTATTTTTTCGTATGATGGCGTTGATTTAAAATCGTGGAACGCTACGATAACTTTTACTTTTTTTTCTTTTGCTTTTTTTATGAGCCTTTCACGCAGAGTTTTTTTGGTTTTCAGTTCAACTGTGACGTAATCCACAAATTCAAGAGTTTTCATAAGGATGCCGATGCGCTCATTTTCGCTTCCTCTGAATCTGCCGCCTTCCCAGCTCGGCATGCATGTCGCTATTTTTTTTCTCTTTATTTTTTTGAGTTTGGCAATACCTGAAAAATCCTTTAGACTGTCTAAGCGTAATTCAACCAGGTCTGCTTCGGCAGAATTGGCTTTGCTTACCATTCCCCCAACCGTTGCTTCGATGATAGGAATGCATATCATTATGTTAAATATTGCACGTCAAATTTATAACCAATGAGGATTTTGAATAAAACCCGGGGTTTTGTGATTAGCGAAGATGCGGGGGTTGTGGAAAGTTTTTTTGAACGTTTGTTAGGTTTAACGTTTTCAGAGCCAAGAGACCTTGTTTTGATTTGTCCGGAAGAGGATAAAAAATCATCATCGATACACATGTGTTTTATGAGATTTCCCGTTGATGTGCTTTGGTTGGATTCCAAAAAGGGGGTTGTTGACATCGGAAAAAAAGTACCACCCATCAGCATAACAAACCCGAAAACATGGAGGATTTACACCCCAGAAAAATCCGCTAAATTTGTTGTTGAGATTGGTGCCGGAGACATCGGAAAAACGGACGTTGGTGACACCATCGGGTTTTCATGAACCTAGCCACCGATGGTGTTGTTTATGTCAAACTTTCCTTCGCACGTGTACCCTCTCGTTTCTAGGTCAACATCACACTCATAGACGTTCTTCTCGATTTTTTCCGATAACAGCGATTTGCCCTGGATTTCCCGGCATGTTGGCTGGAGACTGATTTTTATGGTTTTCGTTGGGAAATAGGTTTTCGTGGTATTTCCTCCGCCGGGGCCGGCTGTGGTATAGTGGCTACTCATTTTGTCAGAGGAATACTTAAAAACATTCTCATCGTTGGGTAGAATGCTGTCGCCGAGGATTATGTTCGAGCGATAGATTTCTCCCGTGTCCTTTTGGATGGTTATGTTGATGTAACAGTAAACAGGCACGTTTCCGTAATTTTTACCGTTGAGTAGCATGTCGAAGAACGTATCGATATCATTCTTGAATTCGAAGATCGGTTTTTTGAAAGATATTTTCGGTTTTTCCCGCGATTCCTCTATCTGGATTAGTTTTTCGTTTAATTGGATTAACTTTTCATTCAATTTTAGGTTTTGGGCTCCGATTTTCTCTGTTAGATTATAGTTGGAATATGCTATGAGTACGGTTGATATTATCAGGATCAACGTAAACGACACCTGCGCCCAGACTGCCCAGTTTTGTGATCTTTGGATACTGATTGTTTTGTCCTGCTTTTCGTCAATTTTTTTCTGCAGATTTAGTTGTTCCTGTTGTATGTTGGTCTGTTTTTTCAGGACTTTGTTCTGCAGCTTCATCGAATCTATTTCCAGCCTCTTCTTGATTTTCTCGCGAATGTTTTCCGCATGTTTTGATATGACAGACGGTCTCACTGGGGGCGTGTCACCATAAAGTTTTGGGTGTGGCTCGATATCAACCAGCAGTTTTTTAATCTCATTCGGGGTTACACTGCTCTCCAACTCCTTCGGGATTTTACCGACCTCGTCCGGGTTCTTGAGCCAATATTCGAGTATTTCCAGTTTTATTTCTTCATCCATCGTTACTGTATATGAGTTACAGTCCTAAAAAATAAAAAACCGTTGGCACAACCAGAATGCCCATGGCATGCGTTCTGCTCGTTCCGGTTAGTATTGGCAGCATGCCGATTGACATCGCCAACATCGAGAGCAGAATTCCGAAAATGCCGTTGAATACGTAAATTAAAAATAAAACGAGTACGAGCGATGCCATGCAGAGAAGCCGGTAGTTTATTTTGTCAACGAACGCTATTGCAAGTTTCCCTGTTTTCAGGTGCAGGAAGGTTGCAATCGCCGCACTGAAAGCTATCACGCCGGTAAACAACATGAGAGTGCTGAAGTTTATTGTTATTATTTTTCCGAGCATGGTTGCAACGCCGCTGCGCGGATTGTTGATGGTATACAATGAAACCAGAGAGTAAATTGCGTCGGAGGTGTTTATTGCGCTGAGCGACACAAGAAAATTTCTCACGCTTCCTCCGAAAATTTCCGACATTATTATGCCTATCTGCGAGGGGCTCATGGATGGCAGAACCCCGACGATTACACCGCCAAGAGAGCCGAGAAACCCGGAAAACAGAAGTTTTCTGTCGAATTGAAAAGGGGCGAACCTGTCCTGCGGTATTTTTGTTGTTTTTTCTTTTAGGGAAAAGATGATGGTGGATAAACCGAACAGCCCTGCGAATGCCGGAAACAAGACCTGGGTGGAGGAAACGATTTTAAGTTTGAATATGGTTAATCCAAAATAGCCGGAAAGCAGGAACACTGCGACTGACCACATAATTTTTTCCTGGGTTTTTTCGCGCAGGATTAGAAACAGCACCGCGATAAGGACGACCCATACAACAAATCCGCGAATACTTTCGTAGATTATCGGGATTATGAACAACGCGGGCACCAAAAGCAGAAGCGAAAAGGCAACCCCGAGTAAACTGCCGTACGCCGTGAGCTTTACAGCCTCGAGGGCCTTGCCCTGTAAGAGCAGTTTGTGCGTTGGCAGTATGCTGAGCGCGGTTCTTTCTTCAGGAACGCCGACGAATATGGCAGGTATGAAATCAAGGAAATTTTGGGTTATGGAGACGGCGATCATTATGGCTGCGAACTGGAGCGGTGTGAGACCAAGCACCGGAAACATGGAAAGGCCAATGAGGGTTACGGTGTTCACATGCAAGCCCGGAGTTAGACCGGTTATCACACCAATCAAACACCCAATGAGTGTTAGCAGTAGGTAATCGAGCATCTTGCTTTTATGTTTATTCGGGTATTAGATAATGGCATGAAAAAAGCATTAGTTTTTATTTTAGTCCTAATTTGTATTTTTGCGGTTGGTTGCATCGCAGAGACAAAAGAGGAAGAAACCACAAGCATCCAGACGACCTTGGCTCAAACGACAGTCAAGGAGAGTTCTACCGTAAGTTCTGGGGATGTTTTTGCTAGCGGTTCGTATAAGTGCGATGTAAAAGTGGATGACGGAACGATGGAGATGAAGGTTAAGGGCAACCGAGTGAGATATGATGGAACGATTGGGGGGGTCATTGTTAGGGGCGTCGTCGATGGTGAATATCTGTATATTTACATGAGCAGAACAGACAAATGGATAAGAATGAGCTATGACATTAAAACGGCTGGTGAGCAGGGTTTTGTTTCGGAGGAGGACGTAAAAGCGATGGACAAAACACGGGTGAGTTGCGAAGAAACAGCGATAGACGATTCGGAGTTTATGGTGCCGGCAGATAAGGTTATGGATTTGCCAAAGATAACGGTTGGGGGGTAAAATGGCTGGAAAAAAAGTTATTGTTTACTCAACACCAACGTGTCCGTACTGCACCATGGCAAAAGAGTATCTGAAAAAGGGCGGCGTGGCCTTTGAGGAGATAAACGTCGCGGAAGACCAGGAGGCCGCACGCGAGATGGTGGAGAAGAGTGGGCAGCTCGGTGTTCCGGTTTTGGATATTGCTGGCGAGATTGTGGTCGGATTCGATAGGGCTAGGATAGAGCAGGCATTGAGGAAATGAAAAAAGACGAGGTTGAAAAGGTTCTCGAAGAGATAAGGCCGATGCTGCAGGCGGACGGCGGCGATGTCGAGCTTGTAGGTGTTGATGGCGGCGTGGTTAAAGTAAAATTGCGGGGTGCGTGCGCGGGTTGTCCTATGTCGCAGATGACTCTGCAGATGGGGATTGAAAGAACTTTAAAGGAAAAGGTAAAGGGAATCAAGAGGGTTGACGCTGTTTGATTTTTTTGGTTTGAAAAGAAACTATCCTTGTTGATAGTGCAACATTTTTATTTACGTAATTATATTCATTACTGAAATTCCAAGCGGAGATTTGGAAAAATAGAATGGCGATGCGATGGGCTATACTGGAAAACAATAAAAAAGTGAAGGTCAAAAAAAACAACAATGCCCTTCAGGAGTTTAATGTCGACAAGATTATCGCGAGCTGCATGAATGCCGGTGCCTCTTTCGTTCTCGCTTCAAAGATTGCCTCAAAGATTGCGGAAACGGTAGATGATGGCACTACAACAAGCGAGATACGAAAAATAGTTTACACGAGATTAAAAAAAGAAAACCCGAAGATTGCTGAAAATTATATGTATCGGTCGGGCCTGAAAGTCAGAACATCAAAAACGACGCTGGACGTTTTTGACAGGGGAAGGATAGTAAAATCGCTGATTAAGGAAACCGGTCTGGATAAGATACATGCTGAAACTATAGCGAAGGCGGTTGAAAAGGAGATTGGGCATTTGAAGTTGAATTACGTCACGGCTCCGCTTATAAGGGAATTGGTAAATGTAAAACTGCTGGAGCACGGACTGGAAAAGGCGCGTGCGAAGTATACAAGATTAGGGATGCCCGTTTACGATGTCCGCAATCTTGTGGAGCACGGTTCAAAGGAAAACGCGAATCTGCAGTACAACCCCGAAACCGTGCATAAGTTAATGGCTGACCAGATTTCAAAAGAATACGCGCTGATAAACGTTCTGCCCATCGAACTCGCGGATGCGCACATGGCCGGTGAAATCCACATCCATGATCTGGATTACTTCCCGACGAGACCGTTCTGTTTTTCGCACGACGTGAGATTTTTCCTGAAAAACGGTTTTAAGGCGGACGGTGTTGGCAATCATACCGCGATTGCCGGTCCCGCAAAACGTCCCGAGGTTGCGTTCCTGCATGCAGCAAAGATTCTGGCGGCAGCTCAGACAAACTGTGCCGGCGGTCAGGGTTTCAGTTACTTCAACACGTTCATGGCTCCTTATATTGAGGGCTTGGACTACGATAGGGTGAAACAGCTGGCACAGATGTTCATCTATGAAATGTCGCAGATGTACGTTGCACGCGGCGGACAAACGGTTTTCAGCAGCATTGATTGCGATATGTCTGCACCGAAAAAATTCAAGGACATTCCGGCAATAACGCCGTCCGGAAAGGTGAGGGAGCGGGTCACGTACTCGGATTTTGAGGACGAGATAAAGCTTCTGTTTAACGCGCTTCTCGATGTTTATTCCGGCGGCGACTATGTGGGCAAACCGTTCATTTTCCCGAAGTTCGAGGTTCAGGTTTATCCTGAGGATTTCAAGAAAGGGGAACATAAAGAAGAATTGCTGAAGGTTTCCGCGCTTGCTGCAAAGTTCGGAACGCCGTATTACATAATCAACCAGCCGTACATGCCGGAGTTCGCGTGTTACCAGTGCTGCTCTTTTTTGATGCCCTTGGATGATGCGAGTACATCTGATGATGTCGTAAATGGAACCATTCGCGGTGGTGCACTGCAGGTTGTTACAATAAATCTTCCGCAAATCGCCTATGAAGCAAACGGGAATGACGAAAAGTTATTTGCCCTGCTGAGAAGCAGGATGGAAAAGGCCAAGAACGTCCTGCTTCTGAAGCGCAGAATAATAGAGAGAAACCTGAAAAACGGGTTGTTGCCGTTCATGAACCAGCCAATCGACAAAAAAGGGGCTCGCTACCTGGAAACCGACAGGCAGAGCTTTATTGTCGGTCTGGTTGGAATGAATGAACTTTTAAAGGCGCATCTGGGTGAAGAGATGCATGAATCCGATAACGCATGGAAATTCGGTCTGAAGGTGATGAAGAAGATGAAGGATACCGTAGCCGAATTCAGAAAGGAAACGAAACTTAACTTTTCACTTGCAAGAACCCCTGCTGAATCTTGCGCTTATAGACTGGCACAGATAGACAACAAGAAATACGGAAAGAGGTTTGTTGCGAACGGCAGGGGCGACGAGGCATATTACACAAATTCGTTCCATGTCAGACCATCGGCGGATGTTCCACTCTGGAAGAGGTTGAAAATCGAGGGTTCTTTCCATCCGCTGACGGATGGTGGGGCGATGACGCATGTTTGGCTTGGGGAATCGACACCAAAAGCCGAAGGCATTTACGAGTTAACGGAAAAAATCGCGACACAGACGGCAATTCAGTATTATTCGTATACAAAGGACCTTTCGGTCTGCAAAGAATGCAATTATACGACAAGCGGTTTGACGAACATCTGCCCGAAATGCGGTTCCAAAAACCTTGACTGGTGGTCCAGAATAACGGGCTACTATCAGAACGTTGGTGGTTGGAATAAAGGAAAACTTACTGAGCTGAGGGAAAGGAAACGCTACGGATTGGGTGGTAAGCCGGTGGAGCTTCCAGACGATATAAAGAAGAGTATCGAACTTCAGGGTGTCAATGGCTGGAACAGCGACCTTGATTTCTGATTAAGATGGCAAGGATTGTTTTGTACACGGGAATTAAATGCCCAAAGTGCCCAGAGGCACGAAGAGTTGTTAGAGAGGTCGTAAAAGAAGTTGGCCTTAAGGAGGGTAAGGATTTTGTCGAGAAGCTGATAGACGGGGATAATTTGAAACCCGGAAGTGCAGCAGATATAGAAGGGGACGTGTTGAATGTGTATTCTTCCGTCGATGAAATAAAAAAGACGCCTGCTGTGGTTGCCAACAGCGATGTTGTTCTTGAAGCATTGACGCACCAGATTGCCTCAACGCCAGGAATCGTTGTTGATGATGAGGTTGTGTCCACCGGAGAAGTTCCATCAAAAGAGGAGTTGATTAGAAGATTGAAGTGATTCCCTCACGAGCGGTTTGCTTAGGTGTCTTCTCGCCCGCGGCGGAACTTCATAACTCCTAAGTTCAAGATTTCTCCTGACTTCTCTTGACTTAATTTCATGACTCCGTATTCGTTTACCGCATTTTCTGCACTTGTAGCCCTTGTTTTTTCCGGCGGAGGTCATTTTTTTGTTGCAGCAGTTAGGCACTACATTTTCGTATTTTTTGTTCAGTTCCAAAATTCTGATTTTTTCGAGATTGATTGTTTTTTTGTATTTGCCGACGCCCCCGCATGCTTCCACGTAATCCCCCACTTCCAACTGTTTCACGATGTCCCTAAACCCGCCTGTTGGTTCGTAGGCAGCACAATCCATGTTTGTTGATGAGTCCTGGATATTAAAAACCACATGGCCGCCTTCTAGCGTTTTTGGTTTTTGTGTAATATGCCCGTCAACGATAACACAATCGTACGGTTTAATGTCGGTTATTTTCTTTTTTCTGAGGTGGGAGTCGGTTGCCTGGTTTGTTTCAAAAATCAGTTTTAGTTCAAGAGGTTCGTAAATTTTAAGTTGCCTGAACGCAGACTCGAGTTCTTTTGGGTCTTCGCCACGGATTCCGAATAAGATCGGATCATAGCCGCGCGGCGTTATCAGGATGCGCTTTGTTTCCGGGTCGATGGTATCGAACAGTTTTGGATAGAATTTCTCGTTCATTTTATAAACAGATTCCCTATCAATTCTGCGGGCCTTTCCGTAGTTATTCGGATGACGATACCCTATCATTTCGTAGGTCTTATCATCAAGAACTGCGCCGATTGCTGCCAGAGCGCCGATGATTCCTCTTCCGTTTTTGAATTTGTGGACGTCTGCATTAACCTTTTCTGCAACGTTCTCCGCATCCCTGATTGTCACAAGTTCGGAAACCACCCGCCTGTAAAAATTGTTCAGAATTTTTATTTTTTCTTTTTCTGGATTTTCGAGAAAAACTACTCCGGGGTTGGTTTTTTTATCATCCAGTTGTGATAGTTTCTTGACGAGTTTTAAAACCGTGCTCTTTATTGTTCTGGAATTCCCGTTGATATTCAGCATAACTGCGCCATTGCCGCGTGTCTTGTATGGGATGTTTGGGTTTAGCCGTATAAGACGCGGATAGCCATAAACATCCAACTCTCGCGATATTATTGCAGCCAGATACGTTGTGCACATTCCCTTTAATGAATCCGTGTCGTCTATTCCGACTAACATTTTCCAGTTATTTCTAAAGATTTGTAACATAAAAATAAAAGTAAGTCATGACGTATCTTTGTGACTTACTTTGACTTAGTATTATGACTTACTTTCATTGCAAAAACACGGTTTATTTTTAAATTGCAACGAGTATATTTAGATGTAAGTCATGTGAATTATTTTTGTGACTTGAAATGGACAGAAACGAGTACTACGTACATTATGGTTGGTCAAAGAGCCCATTCATAAAATCGACCTCTTTAGACATACCGATAATAGGGCGTGTTGATGAGTACAGGCAGGTTTGCGAATCTGTCGGCGGCTGGGATAGAATAATAGTGGTTACTGCACCTATCGGCTATGGAAAAACAACATTTATGAACCAGATCATGATGAAAAAACCGATAGGCGTAGACTATGTTGTCTCATTTGACGCATATGAACCAGAAGAAAACGTTGCGAGAAGAATTATCAGCACACTGCCGTTTTGGAAACGTTTATCAGCAAGGAATATGGATAGAACGTCTGTTGGCGATTTTCTGCAAAAAAACCTTGGTAAAAAGAGGCTACTCATCCTGTTTGATGAAGCCCATGAATATGATGACGGGTTGTTTAAGTGGCTCAGGATACTGAATGACAGGGCAGACAATGTCTTTATGATGTTCTTCGGTCTGAGTAGTTTGGTGGATAGAATTACCGCTGAGAGCGCGTTTAGGGACAGGAAATCAAGGACGATAACGCTAAAGCCCCTGACCACCGAGCAGCTGGTTGAAATTGTAAAAAACCGCATAGCGTGGGTCAAAGGTAAGGGGACCGCACCATTCACGGAGGCCGGCATAAAGCGACTTGCAGAGTCTGCAAACAGCGTTCCGAGACTTCTTTTGGAGAACGGCCAGACCGTTTTAGAGGGTTGCGCAAAGAGGGAAATATTTGAGATTACGGACAGGGTTGTGGAGGAGTTGTTAGGAACACACACATATGAAGAAAAAATTGAACCCGAAGTGGAGGATTTTGAGTCCGAATTAAGCCCAGGCATAACAGTGGAAAAAGCGGTGCCCAGCGGCGATTTTACTGATGAATTGTCCCCGACGCAACTCGAAATTGTGAAGTTGTTAATGGAACGTGAATCCATGAGCATAACGGAGTTATCGGATGTCTTGGGGAAGGACATCAGGAGCATAGGTTCATTGATAAGGAAACTCCGAGGGCTTAATCCAGAGGAGGTAAAAAGAAAGCCTGGGGTGCCTTATCCGCTTGTTATACGTTGCAGTAAGGAAAAAAGGGCTGGCAGAATCCAGTATGTTTACGGCCTTTCGGATAATGCACGAAGGTTACTCGCAAAATAAAATCGATATGCATCGAGCGCTAGGATAAGTCAAAATTCCGGCGTAAATGACCGATTTTGGCGTTTACAGATATATTTACCATTTATAAGTTATCAGACATATATCATACATATATAGTAGCTCTGGGGGATAGATATGAGAAAGAAGATAATGGTGACGCTTAATGAGGAGCAGTATCAGCAGCTCAGTAAGTCAACTGAGCTGGGTGACACGAACTCGGAACGACTTAGAAATTCGTTCCTTATTTACAACTCGCTGAAGGACGTTTTAGAGGTCATAAAGAAGTTGAAAGAATAGTTTCGTCTATGTGCGTTCTGGGAGTTATTTCGCCCGCAATGTTTGTCAGCATAAGTTTCTTGACTTCTTCTGACTTACTTGTATGACCTAAAACCCACATTAGTTTGACGTAGGCTGTTTCTGGAAGCATATCCTCGCAATATATCACGCCACAGGAACTGACCTCGCGTAGATTTGCATAGACGTGCGGGTGCACGCGCCCAAATAGGCACTGAGTTGTCATTGCCATTGCAACACCTCTGTCCTTTGCCAGCTCTATCTTAGGTATAATGCTGGTTTCCTTTAGGGTGGTAGGAACGTGCCCCAGCGCAGTTCCCTCGAAAACGATGCCTTTGTAACCTTTACCAAGGTAAAAATCCACTATTTCGGGATTCATTCCTGGGTAGATTTTTATGAATGCTACTTTTTCTTCTAATTTATCATCAACGGTTACCTTACCTTCTTTTCTTTTTGGATAATTTTTATTCAACACCTCTATCTTTCCACTGGGATAAATTTTTGCTAAAGGTTTATCATTTATGCTCTGGAACGCGTCCCTGCGGGAGGTGTGCATTTTCCTTACCTTTGTTCCGCGATGCGCAAAACAATAATTATCGTTCAAGGATCCGTGCATAACCAAGGAAACGCCGGCAATGTCGCTTTTTGCAAGTATCGCTGAACATATGAGGTTGACGAAACAATCCGAAGAACCACGGTCCGTTGAACGTTGAGAACCGGTAAAAACGACTGGTTTGTGTAAATCCCTGAGCAAAAAACTCACCGCAGCCGTCGAATAGTGCATGGTGTCCGTTCCATGCGTGACGACAACGCCATCCGATTTTTTGAGTTCTTCAGCAACTTCCCTTGCAATTTTTATCCAGAGTTTCGGGTTCATGTCTTCGGACATGATATTCATCAAAAAACGGGATTTTATGTTGGCGATGTCATTCAGTTCTGGGGCGACCTCAAGCAAATCCTTGGCCGTGTAGCTCGCATAAACGCCGCCCGTACGGTAATCAACCCGGGAGGAGATTGTTCCGCCCGTAGAGAGCACGGACACGGTTGCTTTATTCTTATCTTCCTTTACCGCCGCCCTTTCAATATTTTTTTTCTCTTTTATTTTTTCGATGATGTTTATCTTTTTTATTTTGTTTTTTTCTATGCCGATGTTGTAACCGTTCTCAAGTTTTAACACGAGGTGTCTGTCGCCCGCAAGCTCCGGCCTCGGCATGACAAATCCGCGGTATGTTTCGCTTTCCGTTACAATCTCGACCCTATCTCCTGGCTTTGGTTCGGAGTGCATTTTCGAATTCCGTGTATAAAGAATTATCGTATCCTATCAAAAATACGGCATCAAACGCGTCTGGGTTCTTTTTAACAAATTTGTTTATCTCACTAACCATCGCAATTGCTGCCTGTTTTTTCGGGACGCCGCCAACGCCCGTGCCCATTCCCGGAAAAGCGATGCTTTTTACTTTTAAATTTTTGGCACAATTAAGTGCCGCCGTTGTTGCCAAAAGCACGTTTTTTGTTGTTATTAACTCTGCTGATTTCTCCATGGTTGGGGCGTGTATTACAAACTTGGCATTTAGTTTTCCTGCCGCTGTTGCAACCGCTTCACCAATCGGAACCGGTGATTTCCTTACTGCTTCCTCCTCGATTCTGTCGCCACCTGCTTTTTTTATCGCCAGAGCAACGCCACCGCCCATGGTTCCGGATGAGTTCGCCGGGTTCACTATGGCGTCAACCGTTAGTTTTGTTATGTCACCCCGCTTTGCGATTACTTCAGCCATATTTAAATATGATATTGCGTAATTATTACTTCCATGAAAAAATGCAGCAGTTGCGGTAAAGAGGTAGTTGAGAGATACGTCGAGTTTAACTGCCCGGTTTGCGGTAAGGAAAAAATCACGAGATGCAGTTCCTGCCGGGGTCTCGGTGCAAAGTACGTCTGCGGAAGTTGCGGATTTGAAGGTCCGTGAGATGAGAATTCTTAGGGTGGGTTCTGAAAATCAGGATATTGTTGGTGAGGTTGTTAATGAACTCGAAAAAGGCAACATCATAATTTATCCGACAGATACGGTTTACGGCATCGGCTGCAGTATTTTTTCACGGAACGTTGCCAAAATTTTTGAAATAAAAAAACGTGAGAAGGATAAGCCATTGTCTGTTGCTTTTTCTGATCTGAAAATGGCGAAAACATATGCCGAAATCGACAACGAACAGGAGAGGTTTATAGCGGAGAGAATGGATGGGCCTTACACGTTTATTGTCAAGAAAAAAAGTGTAGTGCCTAACTTGATTACGGCTTGTCTTGGCACCGTAGGAATCAGAATAATAAACCATCCTCTGACTAGAGAGATAATAAAAAATTTTGGCAAACCGATAGTGACGACGTCTGCAAATGTTTCAGGAAAGCCTGCTCCAGCGGACATTAACGAAATAGAAAAAAGTGTTCTGGATTCCGTTTCGTTGGTTTTGGATGCAGGAAGATGCAAGCACGGGGTACCGTCAAAAATAATCGACCTGACAAAAGGCCGCAAGATTCTTAGGGATTACGGGTTTAGATAACGGTTCCTCACGGGCATTTCCGTTTCCAGAAGTTTCCCCTCGGCGGGAGTTATAAAACCGTAGCTTTCTATTTCAACTATGCCTTTGCTTCCATCCCAGAGCTGGACGTGTATTCTTGAATTTTTCCTGCCGTTTTCCAATGCGATTGTCGGTAGGTCATCGATGTACGATTCCGTAATGGTTGGTGTTTCTATCTCCCGCCATACCGAAACCATAACGACATCGCCCCTTTTTATGCCTCTTGCTGTCGGGTACAACAAAAAAAGCAAAAGAGAAACGGAAAAGCCGAGGGCGATGCTTCTCCACATGAACAATTCATTGGTTGTTACTGCATAGCCTGCAAAAGAAACAGCAGAGATTGACACTAAAATCAAAAGGGTTACCTCTACCCTTCGCATGAGCGGATTAAACTTCAGTGTCATCCTGTCTTACAACCCTATTGACAACATAAACGCCCTTGCTATGGCCAAGGGGATGGTCAAAGCCAGCAATGCGATTATTTCGCCCGTTATTAGCGCACTGATAACTGGGTCTTTTACCACCCCATCCACACATAGAGAACGAAACATTTTTAATTCTATTAGGAGTTATGAATAAAAATCTTATTTGGTCTGATCGTTTATCCAGTCCAAAAAGATTTTGCTACCGTCAACAATATCCAGGGCCACTATCGCCGGGTTCTCATAGGAATGAATCTTCCTAACCCGTTTCTCCAAACTCTTGAATTTTTCCTTTTTGGTTTTGCAAATCAGCACAAACTCGGTTGTTTTTTCAAGTTTATTTTTCCATTCGTAAACCGAGTTAATCGGAAAGTAATTAACACATGCAACCAGTTTCTCAGTCACGAGGGTTTCCGCTATTTTTTTGGCTTCCTGTTCGTTTCCGGCAGTTAGATAAACAAGAATGAACATCCTTATCTCAGATTCAAAGAGAAGTCTATTGCCTTCGTGTTTTTTGTTATCTCGCCGACGGAAATGATGTCGGGGCCGGCCTTGGCGTATGTTTGAATGTTTTGGAGGGTTATTCCGCCGGAAACCTCCAGAATAACGTTTTTCCTAAGCCCGAGTTCGTTTAATTTTTTTATTGTTTTTTGTACGTTGCCTGCGGACATGTTGTCCAGCATTATTATGTCTGCGCCTTCTTTCGCCGCGATTAGCGCATTCTCAACCTTATCGACCTCAACTTCAATCTTGTGGACGAAACTCGTTTGTCTCTTTGCGGCCTGTATCGCAGACGCAAGGTCTTTGAATAGTTTCAGGTGTTCCTTTTTTATCAAAACCTCTTCGGACAGGGTTAAGCGGTGCGTGTCGCCCCCCGCAACCCTAACGGCACACTTTTCAAAGTATCTGAACCCGGGCGTTGTTTTTCGCGTGGCTGCGACCCTAACCCGAGGATTTGATTTTTTGGCCGAATCTATAAACTGTTTTGTTGCAGTCGCTATTCCGGACATCCTCGACAGTATGCTCAGTGCGGTTCGTTTCACAAGAAGAATGTCGCGGGAGTTTCCAGTTAGAATGAAAACTGCCTGCCCCTTCCGTATTTTGTCGCCGTCGTTGGAGTGTTTTTTTACTTTTACGCCGAAGAGTTCAAAAAGTGTGTTTAGTTCATGCGCACCGGCCAAAATTCCGGTGTCGTTGGCGATAATTTCCGCGCTGACCTTTTTATCCGGAGTAAAGTGCAGGGTGATATCAGATACGCCCGCGTCTTCCTTAACAAATTGCAGAAGTTTTCCCTCCAAAATTTTTCGGTGCATCATTTTCTAGAACATTCATGCAGATGTTTAGAACGAGTTAACCTTTTAGTTTTGTGGGTGCTTGCGGGGCCTTTTCAACAAGGATTATCTCCCCGATAACAGATATATCATCATAGCCGATGCTTTCTGCTTGCAGTATTTGTCTGATGTCTTCGGTCTGCAGCGACTGCCCTTTTAGTGGTTTGAGGCAGAGTTTCATGACCCCCCCTTTTTCTAGATTCAGGACAATGTCCTCCACCCGACCAACCCGTTCTGCGTTTTGTGTGTATATATCAAGCCCGTACATTTCAGAAAGTCGTTTGCCCACTTCCATCCCTCACATAAGTTGATTGTTATCTATTGGTGGGAGTATAAAAAAGGCCCCTGTGGGGGGTCACTTCCTGTTTTCTGTGCTTTTAAAGGCTTGGTTGCGTAAATATAAGAAGCAGAAAATGGCACTAATGGATGCGATATTTAGCAACACCTTGTTGCGGGTGTTTTTTATTGCTTTTTTTGTATTGGTTTTGGTGTTCGCTATCAGAAGCGTAAGGATAGTCCGACCTTATGAGCGCGCGGTGGTAGAGCGTTGGGGTAAATACAACCGCACGCTTGGTCCGGGGTTAAATTTTATCATCCCCCAGGTAGAGGCCATCCTTAAGGTGGATATGCGCGAAACTCTGATAGACGTGCCCGCGCAGGAGGTTATCACAAAGGATAACGTTGGTGTTGGGGTAGACGCCGTTATTTATTTTAAGGTTACGGATCCTGTCAAGGTCATGTATAATGTCGCCATGTTCGAGGACGCCGCCGTTAAGCTGGCCCAAACGAACCTGAGAAACATAATGGGTGACATGAGTTTAGACCAGACGCTTATTTCAAGGGAACGCATTAACCTGGAGTTAAAACAGATACTTGATGACGCGACAGATATGTGGGGGGTTAGGATAACGCGCGTTGAGATACAAAAAATAGAGCCCCCAAGAGACATTGCAGAAGCTATGAGCCGCCAGATGAAGGCAGAGCGTACAAAAAGGGCAGCGATACTTGAGGCCGAAGGCATTAAGCAGTCACAGATACTGCGTGCGGAAGGCCAGAAACAGGCAGACATACTTGGTGCGGAAGGAAAATACCAGGCAACGAAAAAACTCGCTGAGGCGGAGAAGTATAAGAAGGAAACGGTTGCCGACGGCGAGGCCCGGGCGATTGAGTCGGTTTACGAGGCGATACATAAGGGTAACCCGACAAAAGACCTGTTGGCGGTGAAATACCTTGATGCCCTGGGGAAGATTTCTGACGGAAAATCAACCAAGGTTTTTCTCCCTTTGGAAACGACCGGGGCGTTGGGGGGGATGGCCGCGTTGGGTGAGGCGTTTAGGGAAACGCAAACAACAGAAGAAACGAGAAAGAACAAGGAGAAAAAATCAGTTTAGGGTTTATTTTTTCCGTACTTTACTCCGATTTTCTTTAGCTCTTTTTTGTCCGGTTTTTCTGTCCCGAGGTATGCAAGAAACGCCTGCCTTACGTTTTTGCCTTCCCTTACGGAGCGCACGAGGTAGTAGTATTCCTTCCCCTTTATGGTTTTTTTTCGTATGTACATGGTAGGCATTACGAACGCAGGTATAAAAGTTAGGCACTACAACAACCTTTTAACAAAAGGTTGATCAAAACATGTGCAGCGTGCGCTCGTTTCACTCGCTTAGCTGCACTACACAAAACCGTTAAACACTTGAACGTGCGCTCCGTTTAATCCGCTGTGAGTTAGGCACTACAAACTTCCAACGATCAAGGGGAAGATTATGGTTGCGTCTCCGTAGATTGTGGCCTCCTTTCCCTTTTCCGATATTTTGCCCCACGCCCTTCCCTCACTCGCGTGCGCCCCGGATAAGGAGCCGTCAAAGGGTGTGGCGGTTGTGACGTAAACCGCATAATCCAAACCACCACGCAACAAATTCGCACCAAGGAGATGGTGTTTTGATATGCCCCCACCAAGAACAACGCCCCCGGTTTTTTTTGCTTCAAAAACACAGTCAAAAAGTTCGGACATGTCCGCCGTTGCGTCAAGAACGAAATCCTTGTGTTTTTGTTTGAAAAAAAACATCTGCAAACCAACTGCGGAATCAATTATTCCGGGCGAAAAAACCGGTATGTTTTTTTTATAACAATTGTTTAAAATCGAGTTCCTATCTCTTAGGTTGGCGGCGATTTCGGTTATAACTTCTTTCGTCGAAATCGTTTTCTTTCTTTTGTATATATCACTTAAAATTCCCTGCACTCTTTCTTCCAGCAACACGTACCTCTCGTTCGGGATAAGTATGTTGCCCAACCGGTTTATTCCCCGTTTATGTAAACGAACATCGTTCGCATCAAAGCCACCCAATTCGTAATCCCTAAAGGAGCGTATGATGTCGTGGTCTATCGCGCCACCCGTTGTTATTACAACATCAACGAGCCCCTTACGGATGAAATCAACTATAACGCCCCGGAGACCCGAGGCAACAAGGTTTGCGGTAAAACTCAAAAAAATAGTACATTTTTCCCTTTTCATTCTTTTTATTAATTCTACGCCCCGCCCAACTTCCGTAGCCTGAAACCCCGTCGCAGGAAGTTGTTTTGTTAGGTCTCGTATCCTGCTGCTGTTTTTTATTCGTATGTCTTTTACCTTCATTTTATCTTGTTATATTTATGTTTTTTCTCCAAGAATCTATTTTTTTCGGGTAGTCGCTTCTATAGTGTGCCCCTCGGCTCTCTTTTCTCTTCATGGCCGCCACCCCAACAAGTTTCGCAACGGTTAGCATATTAACCGCTTCAAAATACTCCCTACTCAAAAATAATGTAGTGCCTAACTCCCCCTCAACGCTTTTCAGCATCAATAAACCGTCCGTTATTGACTGTCTTGACCGGAGAATTCCTAATCCCCCCCAACAGGATTCCTGAATCTTGTTTTTAATCTTAGACACCCCACCAAAAAACCCACGCGGCCGCACTCTTCTGCCCTTTGGGGGGGCCGGTTTTTTCTGTTCGTTTTTTTCAATGTATCTTAAAACACCGACACCACAACGCCGCCCGAAAACAAGGGCCTCTGCAAGAGAGTTTGATGCAAGTCGGTTTGCGCCGTGCAGGCCGGTGGATGCGGCTTCACCAACAACAAAAATCCCACCAATATTACACCGCCCGAACAAATCCGTTTTTATACCGCCGACTAGGTAATGCGCTGCAGGAACAATAGGCAGTAAATCGACGGAGACGTCAATGCCGTTCCGTTCGCACTCTTTTACTATCGTCGGAAAGCGGCGCCTTACAAAAGACCCGTCTAAAAGACGCATGTCTAAAAAAACAGAGCGCCCACCCAACATTTCGTTCCAAATCGCACGAGAAACAACGTCTCTCGTAGCAAGGTCCTTATTACGGGAGTACTTACCCATGAACCGCTCCCCGACCGAATTAACTAAAAACGCCCCGGCTCCACGGACGGATTCGGATATTAAAAAACACCGCCCACCAACCGTCTCGGCGGAGAGCGCGGTAGGATGGAACTGTACAAACTCCATGCCCCGCAGCAACGCACCAGCACGATAACCCATCGCTATCCCGTCTCCTGTCGAACCCAAAGGATTTGTTGTGTTTGAATATATCTGCCCAACCCCCCCGCTTGCCAAGACGCACGCCTTGGCCAACAGAAGTTTCAGTTCCTCGTGTTTGTCCAAAACCAGAACACCGACAAACCCACGATTCAACAAAAAATCCACGCAAAAACATCCGTCAAACCACACCGGAGAGCGCTCTGAAACCTTCTTCTTCAGGACATCGCACAAAACATCACCCGTTTTGTCTTTGTAGTGCACTATCCTTGCCACCGAATGCGCGGATTCGAGACCAAAATCAAAGTTCCTGTTTGACTTATCAAACGTACACCCCCACCCAACAAGTTCCTTTACGCGTTCCGGAGCCTCCTTCACAACAATGTTTACCGTCCTTACATCACACAAACCAGCACCAACGTTCATGGTGTCTCTTACGTGCAGTCTTGCGTTGTCCCTTTCCCCAAGCGCCACGGCTATGCCGCCCTGCGCATACTTGCTGTTGCTCTCTCTCGAATCTTTTGTGATGATCGCCAAGGAGACATCTTTTCTGTTCAGGATTTCGATTGCTGTTCTAAGCCCAGCAACGCCGGAACCAACAACCAAAACATCAAAAAACTCCTTCTCCAAACCGTACCAACCAACGCGGTCAAGCAAACCAAGATTGATCCGGCACCTTATGTTTTCATCCATTTTTGAAGGGCGTTTTTTATTTTATTGTATGCCCGTCGGCCGTAAAACGACCGGTAAGCAGATTCCACGAACCCGAAGACCTCCTCCACATATACGTTCTTGGGAATATATATCGGATATTCTTCTAATCCCCGCATGTAACTCTCCCAGACGCCGCCATCTATTCGGCCTTCCTTCAAGGAGAGCGTGTAAAGCCGCGTTCCTGGAACGATGTCCGTCGGCATGAACAACGCGTCCGTCGCGTCCAGACCGCATATAAAATCTATCGTGCTTTTCATCTCCCCCGGGGTTTCTCCAGGATGACCAAACATACCGTATGCGCGCGTTTTGATGCCTATCATCCTACAATTCCTAAACGCATCAATTATCTTTTTGTTGCTCAGTCCCTTTCCGATTTCTTGCCTTATCCTCTCGGAGCCGGACTCAACACCAAAGGAAATATACCAACAACCGGCAGCATACATCTCTCTCAAAATATCGTAATCAACCAAATCTGCGCGCGTGGTGCACGCCCACTTCACGTTTATCTTTGCGTCCTTCATCAACTCGCAAACACGCAACACCCTTTTTTTATCTACGGTAAATACATCATCCACAAAATCTATCTTGTTACCCCCCGCTGCGCATTCTTCCACCTCACTAACTACGTTCTCGGGGCGTCTAAACCGAACGCCGCTTCCTGCCTGCGCGCAGAATGCGCAATTAAATGAACACCCGCGCGACGTTAGGATTGGCGTAAATTTGTATTTCTCTAGCCTGAAAAGTTTGCGGCCAGGAAATGGTAGTGTGTTTAGATCGGTTATTTTTGCTGGTTTGTTTACCCGTAATCTGCCGTCCTGACTCGTTATCAATCCAGGAACATCAGACACGCGGGCATTATAAACCCCCCCGCTCAAAAATTCCAAGAAAGAATACTCACATTCTCCGGCAAAACCATAGTCCGCACCAAGCAGAGGAACAATGTCCGGGTCAGCAGTTATGTGTGGTCCGCCAACAACGACCGGTGTGTCCAACCCCAAACGTTTTATGTGATTCACCAGTCCGTAAACAAATGGCAGCGTCCGGCTCGTGACACTAATACCAACAACAGATGGCGACTCTTTTTTTAAAACACGTTCAACTTCATTTAACGGTCGCTTCTCAACCTCGCAGTCAACCGCACTGACACGGATTCCGTTCTCCCTTAAAACCGCGCCGATATACCCCAGACCAAGCGGAAAAGAAGAATAGTAAATCCCGCCAGACTCTACAATCCCACCACACGCAGGCGATATAAGAACAACACCGTTCATTCTTGATTACATCAAATACAGGAAGTGACCCCCCTATACATAGCCGTCGGCCCCCCCATGCTCTAAATATGGCTCGTCCTTCTTCAATCCGCTCCACACGGAGCCGTATCTGTCAAAAAGCTGGTGCTCGATGGATTTTGCCTCACTTATGGCCCGCTTCACGTGTTTTTTCTCTATTACCTTGGAACCGTCATCAACAGCCAGGTCGCCAGCCAAACGCACAATTCCGCCAAGATCTCTGAGCCGCAGGGTGAGTGCGTCCCTTGCGTTATCCATCTCCTTGGCCTTTTTCTTGGCCTCCGCAACAATCTCCCCCATGGCGCCGCGGTTGGCGTGCGGTATCCTCCCATCCTTCTCTATCTCCTGTGCGATAAACCTCACCAATTTATCTCTATTGGCGCTGTTATCGGGCATGGTCGTGTTTAACAGTATCTCATATCCGTTTCCGAGTATTCGTGACCTCAGCGGCGGAAGGATGCTCTCAAGCTCGCCTATGTTGCATGCCCCCACAAATATAAAATCGCACGGAACGTCGTTGACCTTAACGGAGGCGCCGGCGGAGTGCGGGTTCCTGCCGACAATCGGAAACTTTTTTTCCTGCAGGGCCGTAAGCACGTAATTCTGCAGATGCCCGAGGTGTGAGATTTCGTCAACGAACAAAACACCCTCGTGCGCTTCATGGATTGCGCCGGGAACAACCCTCAAATACGCCGGCGTTCCTATCTGCGGGTGGCCCCCGTACGGGTCGTGTCTGATGTCACCTAAAAGTTCGGTTTCTGAGGCACCACTAACCCCGACGAACAACTGCCTGTTCAGCGGCAGTATCGTATTTACGAGCTTCCTATCGGGTGATTTCCTGCTACTTTCTAGCTCATCTTTATCAACAATCCTTATGCGTGTTTCGTCTATCCTCTGGTAAACAACCGTTTTTTTGGCGTTATCACCGTACGTTAGTTGAACCTCAATTTCTGGCTCTACCGTACCAATCTCGAATATCTCCGTTATTATGTCACCAAACGGCGACAGACGCTTACCGCGCGAGAGTTTACCCCGCTTTGCTGCCCCGCACCGTGGGCACACAACATTCCTCGAAGAACTTATATCGCCGCAGGAAGAGCATCTAAAACCAAGGCGCTCTGCAACAAACGTTGGAACCTCTGTCGGAGCAACCACCCTACCTCTAACCCCCGAAACCAACCCCCCCTTCATTATCTCCCCCCTACTTCGCACCTCCAGCAGGGGTCGGTTTTCGTTTTTTGGGTTGTGTACCACAGACACCTCATCTCTTGGTTTTGGTAGATGTGCTGCTAGACCCATCGCCAACATGGATTTACCAATTCCTGGTGGGCCGACCAACAACAAATGTCTCCTCTGTCGTATTGCCAGCTTAACCTTAGAGACTGCGTTATCCTGTCCGATTACTCGTTCGATTGGATCTTTGGGTATCTTAATGTCCTTCGTTGTCTCCAACATCATTTTTATGCCGCCTAGCTTTCATATATATTAGAGTGGTGTAGGTTAAAAAAATGCAGGACGAGTTATGGGAAAAACGCAAGGAATGGAAGAAGATGATGCGTAATGAGAAAAACAGAAAAGACGAAATCGAGAAATTACAAAGACTCATAGATGTCGAAAAGCAGAAGAGGGAGGGGAAAACGCCCAAGGACCTGCTGAAACTAATAGTAAACATCGGCGAGATTCGTGTAAGCGATGCGTCAAAGACGCTCGGTCTGCCAATCAAAACCGTAGACAAATGGGCCAACGCTCTCGAAAAACGCGGGTTGATACGGGTTGATGATCGCTACCTTGGAAACCCGACACTCCGGATAAGGCAATCCGTTCTTGACCGGCTTACGGCAATAAAGGAGAGAAGAGAAACACTCAGGAAGAAAAATATAGAGCAGCTGCTAAAGAAAGAGAAGGAAGAACTTCTGAAAAAAGAAAGCGAACTCAAAAAAGTTCGCATGGCACGGCTAAAATTAGAGGAAGAACTGAAAAAACAGGAAGAACTGTTAAAGCAGGAGCGCATGAAGGCGGGTCTTGAACCGAGGGAAGAACGAGGCGAACTTCCGCAGGAGCCGGTTAAAGAAAAAACATCCGCACCAAAACCATCGGAAGAAGAATTTTTGTACGGAAGCGATTTTCAGACAAGCGAAAAGACAAAAGAAGACCTAGTAAAACTCCTGAAGCAAAAGGGTGAAATGACTGCCAGAAATGCGGCAAGGGAAATCGGGATTGACGAGCATACGGTATTGGAATGGGTGGCGGAGCTTGAGTTGAAAAACATAGTGTCCATAAAAAAGAAACTGCTTCATGGCGTTCTGTTGAACCTCACAGGAGATGCTGAAAGAAAGATGCGCGAGGAAAAGGAAGCCGTAACGGTGCAAAGCATACGCGACGAACTTGCGCGCATACGCGAGGAGCAGAAAAAACTTCGTGAGCGCGGCTACTGATGTGCTGAAACATGGATTCGGTGTTGATTCTTCCCGGAAGGTGTTCTTGGAGCAGGTGCATATTCTGCGGCTACAGCACGAGTGAAATCTCACAAGAGCAGCTTAAAGGCCGCATGGAGCAGTTCTTCAAAAAACTGAAAAACATGACCGGCGTCAAGGTCTTCGGCTCCGGAAGTTTTCTGGACGATAAACAGGTTTCCCTGAAAGTCAGGGAATATTTCGTAAGAAACCTAAAAGAGAGGAAAATAAAAAAACTTATGATAGAGTCACGGCCGGAATTCATAACCGATGAGAAGTTAAATGAATTCAGAGATTTGCAATTAATCGTGGCCATCGGTTTAGAGGTTGCAGACGACAAAATTCTGAAAAAAATCAACAAGGGGTTCACGCTCAAGAACTACGAAGACGCAGCCAGAATTCTAAAAAAGCACGGGGTAAAACTAAGAACGTACATCCTCGTAAACCCGCCGTTCGTGAAAAACGTCAGGAAAAGTCTGGATGAATCCGTTGGTTATGCGCTAAAGCACTCGGATTCAATAGTCCTAATAAACACGCTTCCGCATAAAAATTCACAGCTGTTCAACCTGTGGCTGAACGGGGAATGGAATTTTTTGTCGAAAAAAGAATTTTTTGAATTAACGAAAAAATATGCAGGAAACAAGAGGATTGAATTTGATGCAGAAACGTTTCGCTTTATACCAAACTTCCCCAACCGCCTGAAGAAACCCCTTGTTGGGGTCGGGGAGGAATTTTTAACCCACCCTTACTTCGAAATCTGGCAGGACTACCTCAACAGGTGGTACGCTCCGCCGGAAAAAAAGAAGGTCGCGCTGTTCCTGCCATGCTCGTACAAAAAACCGTATTTGGAATCCGAAACCCACAAAAAAATAATAAACGTTCTGAAGGGCTTAAAGAACCGCGACGAAATCCACGAACTTATGCTGAGCAACGCGGGCGTTGTTCCGAGGGAGTTCGAAGACTGTTACCCTTTCAACTCATACGATTGGGACGAAAGCAAGGAAACGGATGAAATAAAAAAGAGATACATCGAAGTAACAAAAAGAAGGGTCGCGGATTATTTAACTTCGCATAGGAATAGTTACATTGGGGTGGTCTGTTTTTTGAAATACGATTCAGAATCGCACGTTGCCCTAAAACAGGCATGCGACGAGCTCAGAATCGAATTAAAAAACCTGCTGTCGGAAAAAACGTACGAAAAAATCAAAAATAAAAAACAGCCACTTCAGACTACGGAAGCGATAGCGGATTTACGAAAAAACATAAAATGAAGGTCATTCCAGCAATTGACATATATGGAGGGAAATGTGCACAGCTCGTTGGCGGAAAACCCGGAACGGAAAAGTTTTACGGCGACCCGGTGACGATAGCAAAAAACTGGCGTTATCTCGGAGCGGAAATTTTGCACGTTATCGACCTCGATGCCACCTTCGGCGATGCCGACAACCTAAAAACCGTTTGGGAGATAAAAAGACAAACCGGAGCAAAAGTGCATTTCGGCGGCGGGATAAGGGATTACGAAAAAGCGCAAACCGCCCTGAGGATGGGCATGGACAGGGTGATTCTCGGCACGCTTGCAATAAACGATTACAAAAACAATTTTATTATAATACGAAAGTTAGAAAAGGAGTTCGGGCTCAACCGCGTTATAATCGCTCTCGATTCGAAGCAGGACACCATTGTGGTCAAAGGCTGGCAGGAGAAAACAGAATTCAAAACCACGGAGCTAATGAAAGAACTCGAGGACCGCTGCTGGGGGTTTCTGTACACGAACGTTGATGTTGAAGGCAGAATGCAGGGCATAAACAAGGCGAGGATAGCAAAGGTTGTTTCTTCAACCACAAAACCGGTAATCGTTGCAGGCGGAATTTCCACCGAACAGGACCTTGAGGACACAAAGGAAGCAGAGGCGTGGGGCGCGATTGTCGGAAAAGCACTGTACGAAGGGAAGATACAATTCAAGAATGAAATCTAACCTAATAACGCTGACCACCGATTTTGGTGACGACCTTTATGTTGCGCAAATCAAAGGTCGAATTTTGTCAATAAATCCAGATGTGAAAATCGTGGATTTAACCCATAAAATTAGCAAATACAACATCGTTGAGGGCGCGTTTTTTCTATTGCAAGTCGTTGATTATTTCCCGAAAAGCACCATTCACATCGTGGTCGTAGACCCCGGTGTCGGCGGAACGCGGAAGGAAACAATAATCGAAACCGATAATGGAATTTTTGTCGGCCCAGACAACGGCATTTTCTCCCCCGTGCTGAAAAACAGAAACATCAAAAAAATAATCGAGATAGACAAAAGTAAACTCCCAGGCAAAATTTCGCAAACGTTCCATGGTCGCGACATATTTGCACCAATAGCCGCAAGGCTGTCCCTTGACGAAAAACCAGAAACCCTTGGTAACAAAAAACAAAAAATAAAAAAACTAATTCTGAAAAAGAACAGCGTCGCATACATCGATGCCTTCGGAAACATAATCACAACGTGCGATAAAAAATTCAAGATTAATGACGAATTAATCATAAAACTCAAAAATAAGAAGCATAGTGCAAAATTCGTCAAAACGTTTAGTGATGTTTCATCCGGTGGACTCTTGGTTCTTGAGGGCAGCAGCGGTTTTTTGGAAGTTGACGTAAACCGCGGAAATGCAGCAAGAAAACTAAATGCACGGGTTGGCGACAAAATAGAAATCCTAAAATGCTGATCGATGTTCATTCGCACTTAGATGACAAAAGTTTCGACACCGATCTAAAAAGGGTTTTAGAAAACGCGAGAAGGGAAAACATCCGTGTCGTAACCTCATGCGTGAACCCGGATTTTTTTGAGAAATCGCTCAGGATAGTTAAAAACAACGGGGTCTTTCTTACTCTCGGTTTGACACCAACAATACTTAACCCGGAAACACTGCAGCTTACTACTGGTTTGATAGAAAAAAACAAAAATGAAATTGTCGGCATCGGTGAAGTTGGTCTGGACTACTACTGGATAAAAGACAATAAAAAAAGAGAGAAGCAAAAGGAAAACTTTGTAAGGTTCATCGAGTTAAGCAAAAAACTCGACCTGCCGCTGGTCGTCCATTCAAGGGATGCTGAGCATGACGTGATAAAAATCCTAAAGGAAAATGAAAAACCCGCTCTGCTTCACTGCTTCTCCGGAAGTCTGGAGCAGGCGAATGACGCAATTTCATTCGGTTGTTTGTTATCTATCCCCACGTCCGTCGTCAACTCGAAACAAAAACAGGAACTCGTAAAAAAAATTCCTCTGGACCACATTGTCCTGGAAACAGATTCTCCGTGGCTTTCGCCAAAACCAAAAACGAGAAACGAACCCGCAAACCTGAAATTCGCGGCAAAAAAAATAGCCGAGCTTACGGAAACCGATTTTCAGACGGTTTCAAAAAGAACAACTTCCAATGCGGCGGATTTCTTTAATCTCAACTCTAAAGATTTAAGCCAATAAACACTATTAAAACACATCGCCATGAAAATAGACAGAAAACCCAAAGAAAAACCCGATACGTATGCAAAGGCGGGCGTTGACATACGGAGGGAAGATCTGGCAATAAGGGGCATATGCAGCTGGGTCAAAAAAACGTTCAAGTATCGCGAGGGCAAGGTTGGTCAGGTTTTGACCGACATCGGACATTTCGCGAACCTCATAGACATGGGCGATTATGCCCTCACGCTGTGCGCGGATGGCGTTGGCTCCAAGGTTCTGGTTGCACAGGAACTCAACAAATTCGATACTATCGGCATTGATGTTGTTGCGATGAACGTTAATGATGCAATCTGCGTTGGTGCAACACCCATAGCAATGGTTGATTATCTTGCGATGCAGAACACAGATCCGGAACTTGCAAGGGAAATCTCCATAGGCATGTGCGAGGGCGCGAAACAGGCAGACATTGCGATTATAGGTGGCGAGACCGCCACGCTCCCGGACACAATCGTCGGCTTAAACAACCGCGGCTTTGACCTTGCAGCCACTGTGCTGGGCGTTGCAAAAAAAGAAAAAATCGTGACAGGCGAAAGAGTTATCCCAGGAGACGTTGTTCTCGGATTTAAGAGTAGCGGTATCCACAGCAACGGGTTAACGCTGGCAAGGAAAGTGTTGCCAAAAGACATGTGGTCCGCCCTGCTTCAGCCAACACGCATATACGTCCACGAGGTTTTAAATTTACTCGAGAATTACGAAATTCACGGCCTCGTGAACATAACCGGCGGGGGTATAACCAACCTGAGCCGCGTGACAAAGTACGGATTCATCGTGGACAAGCCACCCGAACCGCAAATGATTTTCAAGAAAATTCAGGAACTTGGCAAGATATCAGACAAGGAGATGTACAGAACCTTCAACATGGGCATCGGTTTTTGCGTAATAACGAACAAAGAAAATGCCGATAACATACTGGAAAAGCATGGAAAAGAGTATGGAATGTCCGAAATTGGGAAAGTCGTCGAAGAACCGTACGTAAAAGTAATAAAAAACGGTAAAGAAACAATATTCGAATACCCGATATGATGCAAAATGCCAATACAAACCGTAGATAAAATCTGGATGGACGGCGCATTGGTAAACTGGAAAGACGCAAAGATTCATGTACTGACCCATGCGCTTCACTACGGCTCCGGCGTTTTTGAGGGTATACGCTGCTACAACACCGTGAACGGTCCGGCGGTGTTCCGCCTTAAAGACCACATGAAACGCCTCGAGAAATCTGCGGAATTCTATTTCATAAAAATGCCGTACACGGTCAATGAAATGTGCGAGGCCACAAAATTGCTGATACGGGCGAACAAACTGGAGGCATGTTACATACGGCCGATAGTTTATCGCGGCTATGGGGAGATGGGTCTGAACCCGCTAAACTCCGTGGTGAATGTAGCAATAGCTGTTTGGTCCTGGGGGACCTACCTCGGGGAGGACGGCCTTAAGAACGGAATAAAATGTTGCATATCCTCACACGAAAGAATAAGTCCGAAAGCGCTTCCTAACAAAGCAAAGGCGTGCGGCCAGTACATAAATTCAATATTGGCAAAGGTCGATGCCCTGAAAAAAGGATGCGACGAGGCGATAATGCTCGACCACCGCGGCTTTGTTGCAGAGGGCCCCGGAGAAAACATATTCATAGTAAAGAAAGGCGTTCTGTACACGCCGCCCGAAAACGCAAGCATTCTCATCGGAATAACCCGCGACAGCATAATGACGCTTGCGAAGGACAGCGGGATTAAAGTAAAAGAAAAAGACATAACCAAGCGCCGGCTTCTTGACGCGGACGAGGTATTCTTCACGGGAACGGCAGCCGAGGTCACCCCGGTACGCGAGATTGACGGTCACAGAATAGGCAAGCCTGGACCGATAACCAAAAAACTCCAGGAAAAATTCTTCGGGATTATCCGTGGTGAGAATAAAAAATACGTAAAGTGGCTGGATTTTGTCTAACGCGCCCTGCTACTCAACATTGTCGAAACCCTTGGCTCGAGCAGCGTCCACAACCACGCCACCAGTTCCCGCACGCTCTTGGTCTGCAGGTGTACTTCTCCTGGACCTTCAATATCGACCACAAGACCCTCGCCGCTCAAAATGGTTGACTTCAAACCACCGACCTTTTTTATGCTGTACCTGCAGGTATCGCTGAATGCAACCAGATGAAAGTTATCCACGATAAGGTGTTCGCCTGCTTTCAGAACTTTTTTCTCTATCGCGCCGAAAACGTTTATGAACAACTTTCCGCTCCCCGCGGCTTTCACCATGAACAACCCCTGTGCGAAAATTCCTTTGAAGCCCTGCCATTCGGTATCCAATGCAATTCCCGAAGTGGATGCGATGTATGCGGAACTCTGCAGTACGTAACCGTTACCCATCAATTCAAAAACCTCTATATCGCCGGTCGGGGCAGCAACAAAGCCGATTTCGCCTAAACCATTCTTAACAAAATAATCATTAACAAAAAATGACTGTCCGCCGAGAACCGACACCTTTAACGACCGCAGAATGCCGCTGCGCATCCGCGTCTCTAACTGAACGTTTGGCGTCATGTAAACTAATGCCCCTGCCTCCGCGGTAATTTTTTCCCCAGCACCGAGGGAAACGACAAGCATCGGGTATGCAGGCCTGTTCTTTATCTCATACTCCATTTTCGATTACGGTTCCTACGAATTTTTTGCCGTTTATCGCGTTTTCCAGATTCTTTAAGTTTCTGCCGTTCAGAACGAAGGTTTTTATCTTCGACCTCTGGATTATTTTTGCTGCAAGCAAATCCATGAGTTTGTACTGTCCTGCGCCTATGGATTCATTCTTCACGAGGTCTATCAGCCTGTCCACTGTAATCCGCCCCAGTTTTTTCGCATCTTTGTGTTTTTTCGGGTCCTTATCGTACACGGCCTCAACGTTCGTCGCGTTAATCAGCAAATCCGCACGTATGTATTCCGCGAGAAGTGCGGCAACCGCATCTGTTGAATGTCCGGGATCGGTGCCACCCATTACTACAACCTTCCCGAAATCCATCGCCTTCATCGCTCCGACATAATCCTTCGGCGGCTCAAGATTTGCGGCGTCGCCTATGGCCGCAGATAACAACCTTGCGTTCAGCCGCGTTGCCTCGATTCCCATAAGGTCGCAGAACATCTCGGAAGCTCCGAAGTTCCTTGCAATTTTTATGTAGTCCCTCGCTACTTTCCCACCACCAGCAACTATCGCCAGGAGGTGTTTTTTGCACAACCCATTTATCAGCGATGAGAAATTCCTTATGTAGGCAACATCAATCCCGTCCTGTAAAAAAACCGACCCGCCAAGCGATATAACGATTTTCATCTTATATTCTTAATGATTACTTCTAATAAATAACCGTAAAATGGAGAAACTCGACCTCTTGGTATTCGGGGATACGGCAATGGACTACTTCTATGAGGTTGACAGGTTCCCGAAAATAAACGAGGCCAGTGAAGTTTTAAAAGCGCACAGATTTTACGGCGGGATGGGTGCGAATACCGCGGTCGTCGCCTCTGTTCTCGGTTTGAAAACCGGACTGGTTAGCGTTATCGGTTCGGACGTCGAGGATTACGTAAAGTACATGCAGAATCTCGGTGTGGGGCAGTATTTCAACGTTGTCCTTGGCGACACAATGAAATCCATGTTCTTCAAGAGCGACGGAAATCAGGTGAGTTTCTTCTACAAGGGCGTTACTGAAGGACTGGAGAATTTGGAACCGGATAGAAAGTTCATAAACAATTCCGCGTGCATTTACCTTGCACGGACCTATCTCAAACTTCAGGAAAAGGTTGCAAAGCTGTGTAAGAACAAATTCGTGGTTTACAATCCCGGTTACGGTGTCTTTAAGTTCGAAAAAATCCCGCCGCAATTCTACCGCGTTCTGAAAAAAACAAAGGTCTTTATCCTGAACACCCACGAACTTGACCATCTGCATGAATTGGGATTCAGGATGGACTTCAAACAAGGCCCGGAGGTGTTTATCGTCACGAAAGGGAAGGACGGCTGCCTGCTTTACACGCGGAACACCAACATCTCCATATCATCCTACCGGACAAAGGTCGTTGATACATCGGGTGCAGGAGACGCCTTCAATGCAGGGTTCATTGCGGGTTACGTCAAGGGTCACGATTTCGTTGAAGCAGCAAAAATAGGTAATGCTGCTGCCTCGTTTGTCATAGAAAAGTGGGGTTGCCAGTCGAATTTGCCGACGTGGGCAAACGTTTTGGAGCGTTGCCACAAAATACAATGAAAGTCACAATAGTCGGAGCATCCGGATACACGGGAAGCGAGTTACTGAGATTACTGGTGAATCACCCCGAAATTGACGGCATAACCGCAACGTCACGAACTTATGCAGGAAAAAAAGTCTCGGATTTGCACAGAAATCTGCATGGGATATACAACGAAAAATTCCACGAGTTCAGTTTAAGCAGGCTGGACTCGGATGTTGTTTTCCTAGCAACCCCACATACGGAGTCCATGGAGTACGCACCCAGAATACTGGGCAAGGGAATCAGGGTTATCGACCTCTCTGCGGATTACAGATTCAAGGATAAACGCGATTACGAAAAAATCTACGGGAAACACAAGAACCCGGAGCTTCTGAAGCAGGCGGTTTACGGCGTTCCGGAACTTTTCAGGAATAAAATAAAGAACGCGAAACTGGTTGCAAACCCGGGATGCTATGCGCTCGGTGCGATTCTGGCGATAGCGCCGCTCGCAAAATTCCAGAACAAACTTGATGTTGAAAAAATCGTCGTTGACGCAAAATCCGGAACCTCCGGGGCTGGCGCAAAACTTTCAGATTTCATACACCACCCGGAAGTACACGATAACCTGAAACCGTACAAGATGGTCGATCACAGGCACCAGCCGGAAATCGAATCAGTACTGCTGAACTTTTTCAAAAAAATAAAAATATCATTTACCCCAACACTCGTCCCCATAATCCGCGGAATTCTGACGAACGTGCACGTTTTCTCAACTACTATAAACATCAACTTTGAAAATCATTATAAAACATTTTACAAAAATGAACCATTCGTGAGGATAATGGACGTTTCATACGTCAAGGACGTTCTGAACACGAATTACTGCGACATATCGGTTCATCTGGATGCGGAAAATTCACGCGTGCTCGTCATATCGGCAATCGACAACCTCATAAAAGGCGCGGCAGGGAACGCAATCCAGAACATGAACCTCATGCTGGGATACAAAGAAACAACGGGTTTAAAACTCGTGGCAGGGCATCCCTAATCACTCGGAACACTCAATCTCAATCAGCCGTTTTTCGTAGTCCTTCATGATTTCGTTGTAAACGCTTTTGTCAATTTCGCCCCTGCCAAACTTCTGTTTTGCAGTTTTTATCATTTTTTCAAGCTTTTCCCTTTCGGTCTTGAGCTTGTCCTTGCTTTTCTTTTTATCCTCCGCCTTTTCTTTCTCCTCAAATTTTTTGCTGAGCGTTTTTATATCCAACCATAACTCCTCGTAGATGTCGCGCTCGCCGCTTTCCTTCAGCTGTTTCTTTGCGAGTTTGAACCACGGGATTATGGAAGAGTTCCTCTTTTTTATCACTGACAGGAAGTCCTGCATGTTGATCTCTCTTTTTTCCTTACCATCCAGCGCCTCAACCCACGGTATCTCTGCAGCAAGGTCGCATATCGCCTTTATGTCTGCTGACGAATAACCTTCCGTGAGTTCCGCAAGCTTTCCGAAGTTTATGTTCTTTGCCACGGGTTTATTCTTCACGTGTATCTTGAATATCTCAATTCGCATTTCCTTGTTCGGCGGCGGAACATAAACCTGCTCCGTAAACCTACCCGCTCTCCGCAGTGCGGGGTCGATATCCCACGGTGCGTTGGTTGAACCCACAACCACAACGCCCTCTTTCTTCTCAAAACCATCCATTTCCGTGAGGAACTGGTTTATAAGCGTGCGTGCGTCACCCCTTGTGGTTTCTCTTCTGCCACCGATAGCGTCAAGCTCATCGAAAAAAAGTATCGCTGGCGTGTTTCTCGATGCCCTGTCAAAAACGTAATTTAGCTTCTTTTCTCGCAAACCTTCTTCCTCGCCCAATATGTCCGTAATCCGGATGTTGAAGAACGCTGCCTCGCATTCACCTGCGGCCGCTCTTGCAATGTATGTTTTACCGCAACCCGGAGGCCCGTAAAACAGTATTCCGCCGCCAACCTTTGTACCATAACTCTCGGCCAGTTTTGGGTCTTTTATCGGATAAACAACCTTCTTCCTTATCTCCTCCTTGACGTCCTCCATATTACCGACGTCAGCAAACGTCACCCCCGGCTTGACTGCGGCATCTACACCGCCCGCATGCTTCAAGATGTGCGTCGCAAGTTCACTAAACAATTCAGACTCGCCACTCTTCTTTATCTCCCGCTCGGCCAACTTGTACCATGGCGTAAGTGAGGATTTCCTCTTTTTTATGACTGACCTAAAATCCTGCATGTTGGCCTTTCTTTCCGGAATTCCATGCAGCGCTTCCTCCCAAGGTATTTCAATGGCGTCATCGCATATCGCCTTTATGTCCGATGAGGCATAGCCCTCAGTCAACTCCGCAAGTTTTTCAAAGTCAATATCCTCGGAAATGGGTTTTTTCCTCGTGTGTATCTTGAATATCTCCACCCGTGTTTTCAGGTCGGGTGGCGGAATGAATATCAAATCATTAAACCTACCTGCCCTTCTCAGCGCAGGGTCCAGGTACCACGGCGCGTTCGTCGAGCCTATAACCAGCACGTTCTCGCTCAGCGTTTCAATGCCGTCCATCTCCATCAGAAACTGGTTAACCACGACCCTCTGCGAGCCCTTATCGCTTCTGGCCCCGCCGATTGCGTCAATCTCATCAAAGAATAAAATCGTAGGTGCGTTTTTGGAAGCACGCATGAACACATCGTGCAGATTCTTCGTTGCCACCTCGGAACCCTCGGCAATAATGTCGCTTGTATTTATGTTGAAGAAAGAAAGTCCGCACTCGCCGACCGTTGCCCTTGCAATGTACGTTTTACCGCAACCCGGAGGCCCGTAAAAAAGAACGCTGCCGCCTCCAACCTTCTTAAACTTCTTTGCAACTTCCGGTTTCACCAGAGGATAAACTATCAGACGCCTGATTTTTTCCTTTACATCCTCCAAATCCGCAACATCGGAAAAGCTTATTGTCGATGACTCAAGCGGAACGGAGCCGGCTGCATCCATCCGGGTCATGAAGGTTATCGGTTTTAGCTTTACCTCATCCTTAAAACCGGTTTTCACGTCCGATGCGTCTCTTGCGCACAGGGGGAAGAACACCTCGGAGACGTGCCTGTCCTTCTCTATGTGTATGCACGTTATGTATGGCAGATAAACCAAACCAGTTAGGACGCAGTGTCCGCCGAATATGCCCTCCAGCAATTCGCAAACCCTCTCGTTCGAATACCTGATGGTATCTTTTGTATAGGTATCATCAACGGTCTCACTTACGTGCAAAAAAACATCAAGGTTATACCGTGAATTGCTGAAGTTCGGAAGGTAATCGCGGAGTTTCACAAAGTGCTTGTGCATTATAACTTCATCCGGCTCTATGGTCGAGCGTATGAGGTTGAATATCTGGTCTGCTTCCGGTTCCCAGATGTCTATGAATCCCTCGCGTGCAAGGTCATACACAAGCGTCTGGTTTAGCTCGTCGTATGGAATGCTTCCAAACTCGTGAAGCTGCCCCAGAAGCGAAATTGCCTCAGGCGGGAAGTCAATAATCTTCCTCAGGAAATCCGACTTGACCACTTCCGGATTCTTTTTGAAGGCGCCCATCCTGTTCATGTAGTAGAGGTCGCCGTGCGCAAGGTCAACAAAAAAGTGGTTCGTTCTCGTGTCGTATGAAATCTTCTTGATTATCGTGCCTTTTTTTATCTCTTCGGCTCGTGAAATTTTGAACTTGCCCAGAGGCATGTAACCCTTTACAATCTTGGCGTTCTTTTTCTTGCTGAGGGTTTGGAGCAGGGATTTTTCAGTGTTGGCAGAAATGGCAAAGGACAGCGTGTAAATCTTGCTAATTTTCATTCTGCTATATTATGGGTTTCGTTTTTTATATCTATAAAACTACCCCAACAGTCCATTAAAAGGGACAGTTTTATCTATAAAAACCTTGTCTTTAGCCAGCGGTTTTTATATACGATTTTTATACTCCTACGAACAATGAATAAGGGGGTGATACAATGGCAAGGAAAGCCCAAACAACGGCAAAAAAATCCCAAACGACCACAAAAAAACAAAACAACATGGTAGCTGCGGTGACGTACATCTTCGGTTTATTTAGCGGTTTGTCGGTCTACCTGTCCGAGAGGGACGATAAATTTGTGCGGTTTCACGCCATGCAGTCAATCATCGCAAGCCTCGTTGTGATTGCTATCTGGTTTATTGCACTTCTCATATCACCGGTGCTTATAGTGACGCTGCTGCTTGGTGGTGGATTTCTGTTCGTGCTGATGTGGTCCCTTCTGATACTCGGAACGATTTTGGTTTGGTTACTCCTGATATTCCAGGCATACCGCGGGATTAAGTACAAGCTGCCGATGATAGGGAACATAGCTGAGAGATACGCTTAATTCCCTATTTTTTTATTATTTCGACGGAGTAAACATCCACCTTAGAGTCGGCTATCGAGCTAACAACGATATTCAGCGCAATTTCGAGAGCGTGCTGATTCGTGCCGGTCAGTTCCATAAACAAATTCCGTGTTTCTTCAGTAACCCTTGTAAGCTCTCCGTTTATTATCGGCGGGAAGGACAAGACGTTGTTTTTGCCATCAACAATTACCGGATACTTTTCAAAACCCTCAAGCGTGTAAGCGTAATCCCTGCCTTTCGGGTGCTGTTGCAGAATCTGTTTCAGGTTTAACTCCTTACTCATATCCAAAGGAACAAAAGAAACCGCCTCAGGCTTGACTGCCTTGTAGAAAAACGGTGCATTAACCTTATCCATGTCGTGAACGCCAATCGCGACCTTCTTTCTGTTCTGCCCGTGCGTAAGGTGCAACTTCTCCTGCACGTTCATTATGGATATCAGCTTTTTGTTGTCTATCTCCACATTTTTTATCATTCCCGCAACAACAAATGGCCTTACGTTTTTCACGGAGCTATCCACAAAGAGTTTTACGTCCGAGTTTCTCACCGTAAGTTCCTTCATTCCGGTTTCAATTCCGAGAAAACCTCTAAACGCATGCGTGAAACCCTCGATGCTGAGCATGTCCGGCCGATTCGGGAAAACCTCGATAATAAGTTTTCCGTCAGCAATACTCTCGAGACCAACACCAATCATCGGAACAATCTCCCGGAGTTCCTTCTCGGAGAGTTTTTTCCCGATTCCTTCGTTCAATTCGTCAATGTCAAATTCGACTGTTGGCATTTTGTTATCTAATCCAGACTGTGAGGTGTCCTACCATGTTCGTCTATCCTCTTTTCACCACCTATATCTTTTGGAGTAGGAATTTCTCCGAATCGTTTGCATGCACTTACCCCGAACTTCTGTACCAACTCTTCGTATTCATTCGAATCTGGTTTTAGTGCAATCAAATAGGTTGCGTTATTCGCCAAAGCATCACGGAGGTCGGGGTTATTAAGCCTTCTAGAAAACCCCACTATCCTCACATCCGTTTCATCCAAGCCAAGGGCATTAATATTATCCGGAGGTTTGCGAATCAGATCAATAAGGTTATGTTTACCTACTACTGGACTATCTCTCCTGAGCAAAGTAGGTGCTACAAACCTTTCATACTCATCTGCAAGGGTAGCGTATACCGGATCAACAGAGCCTGCAAAATCCCTCAACTCTTCACCGAAGGCTTTCGCCCTACCGAATGCCCTCAGGGTAGCCCCGTAATCCCTTGCTTTCGTCCGCATGATAATAATTCAGCATATGATGCATAAATAAACTTAAACAAGTCCAGATTACTTGCTACTAACTCAACCCTTCGCAACCCCTAACGGTGTCATCCTCGCTACAGGCTTTGACAAACCTGCCAACTCTACGCTTCTTATGACATCATCCACGTTCTTGTACGCCATTGGTGCTTCCTCAGCTAGGGTTTTCCATGAATCGGAGCGCACCACCTGGCCTTTTTTTTCGAGTTCCTGCTTAACCTGCTCGCCGCGGACTTTCTTTATTGCCGCGGTCCTTGAGAGAAGCCGGCCTGCACCGTGGCACACGCTCCCCCACGATTCCTTCATCGCGGTTTCTGTTCCGACAAGCACGTAGGAAGCTGTTCCCATGTCGCCCGGCACGATTACTGGTTGCCCAATGTTCCTGAGTTCTGCTGGAATCTCCTTCCTGCCTGCAGCAAATGCTCTTGTCGCCCCCTTTCTATGGACACACACCCTTCCAAAACCTTCGTGTTCTTCAAATTTCGCTATATTATGACAAACATCATAAAGAAGTTTTAACCCTATTTTTTCACCAAAAACACGTTCGAATGTTTCTCTTACCCAGTGCGTTATCACCTGTCTGTTCGCGAATGCATAATTCACGGCACAGTACATCGCTTTAACGTAGTCATCCGCTTCCTTCGACTTCAGCGGGGCACATGCAAGTTCATTGTCCGGAAGTTTTATACCGTACTTTCGCGAAGCGTTGAGCATCGTCTGGATAGCTTCGTCAGCAATCTGGTAACCCAGGCCCCGGCTACCGCAGTGCACCATAACCGCAATCTGGCCGACATCCGTTATACCAAATTTCCCTGCGATTTCAGGGTCAATAATCCTGTCAACTCTTTGAACCTCCAGAAAATGGTTTCCAGAACCAAGCGTTCCAAGCTGTGGCTGGCCGCGTTCTTTTGCCCTGCCGCTGATTTTTGACGGGTCTGCACCCGGAATTGCACCATTCTCCTCTGTATGTTCTAAGTCATCCTCAACCCCATAACCTTCTTCAACAGCCCACCGTGAGCCGAGTGTGCATGCCCTCTCGAGCTGTGCGCCCGACGCTCGAAGTTTAGATTTGCTGCCTAAACCCGAAGGTATGTTGTGGAACAATCCATCCACCAATTCCCTGAGTTTCGGTCTTACCTCCGCTTCAGTAAGGTTTGAAACCAAAAGACGCACGCCGCAATTTATGTCATAACCCACACCGCCTGGGCTTATGATTCCCTTTTCCAAATCGAACGCAGCAACCCCGCCGATAGGAAAACCGTAACCGTAATGGCCGTCTGGCATGACCATGCTCGCATTCAATATCCCTGGAAGTTTTGCAACGTTCGAAGCCTGTCTAAAGACACCCTCCTCTATCGTTCCAAAGAGTTTTTCGGTCGCATAAATCCTCACGGGAACGTTCATTCCTTCATCCTTAAATTCCCAGACCCCGGGACGTGTCTGCTTTACGTTCATCTCACATTATTATGGTAAGCCCTTTTTAATATTGCTCTCCAGCCTAACCAACTTTTTCTGCCCCTGCACGAATTTTTTGTTAGCCAAACCGACCAGATATCTTACGTAATCGTCATCAACGAGTCTTTTCTTGTTTTCAACAACCGGAACATCTATCCTCTCCGTAGAGCAAATCTCGACCATGTACCTTTCCTCTTTAAATGCCCTAATTCCCGTGCGTTTAAAACCCGACGAAAGCCCGATCTCGAGGACTTTTTTTGCCCCGGCGGCGGTTCTTGAGACGATGTGCACTATCATAGGTTCGTACATAAACCAGACGATTCCATTGACCGGCTTTATTAATCTTAAAATTTCATCGTTTTCCACCTTCCTGTGCCATTTCACTATCATCTCGCTATCAAGTTTTGAACCCAAATCATGCAGCAGTGAAATTCTTCCGGCGCAGCCCGATGTTGTATAATAGTCATTAAGCGAATTCACATACTCTATCATCGGAATTAACTCCTTATCGACCTCTTTTTCCCTCAGCGCCGCGTTCAGCCGCTTCATTGCGTTATTTTTTTGTTTTTCAAATCGCATGTTATATTATAGCAAAACACATTAATTTATGAACTTTTTACATGCGTTTTGATAGCTAGCAAATTGCAATTAAATTTCAATATTTGCAATTTGCTATTATCTTAGGGAAGATAATTAAGATGGACAAACGGATTTTTGTTGTTGTGGCTGTTATTGCAATCGTCTTTGGATTTGCTTACCTTACCTACCAACCAAATTCGAACTGTTCACTAACGCTTGACACAAAGGTTTGTTCCGATGTTCCTCTAACGGAGCTGCAGAAGTGGTGGGACATATACCTCTTCCAGCCAGCAGGAAAGGCGGAACTTTACTGCGGCTTGGAGTTGGCGTCCCTTGCCAGAATAAGCGAGGAAGGTAAAAAAATACGAATCGAGTCAGGCGATACCGGAATATACATAACCAAGAACGAGGCGTCCATAAAGGGCTCAACAGACGCGGAACTTTTAAAAACGTGCCATGTTTTTTCCTGTATTATGACGGATTTAAACTGCTCAGTGAAAATGGAGCGCGCGAGGGATATAGCACTAAACCTTAACCCGATAAATCTTGTCATGGACGAGGAATTGACGGGCAGGGGTTTAGAGGGCATGCTCGCCATTTACTATGCGCTTGGTGCGATAAATGCCCAGACGAACGCACCGATACACAGTTACATCATGAATGGCGAAAATTGCTCCATACTCACAATACTAAACGAAAGCGGCCTTACCATGGTAAGCACCAATAAAACATTCAGCTGCGACATTCCCGGATTTTATCTGAAATACGGAAGTGAAAATGCCATAATCATTGATGACAAAAAGGTTCTTATCATCGGTGACGATGATCACATCTACGCAGGTTCAATAATAGTCCGTGACATCCTTGCCCCTGATTTGAGGGAACGACTTAATAAGCTAACAATCCCCACGGGCGATTTTATAAATGCTGCTACTCCTCAAGAATGAGCGTTATCCCCTCCACGGATTTTTCATCCAGTTCAGGGCATTCGTAGAGTTTTCTCTCTCCAGTTAGCAGTCTTCTGGCAAACTCGGCGCATTTCTTTTCCCTGCATTTACCACAATCCTTCTTTGGTAATAACTCATAAATCCTCAAGACCACTTCCTTATCCATCGTAAAGTATTAACTTTTAGTATATTTGTGCCTTTTACCCGCATGGTACCTCTTACCTGTTCTTGCATCATTCACCGTCAGTTCCGCGGGCGCAAATATCCCGGGGTCTATCTTATAAAAATCGCCCCCTGCGTCCTTTAAAATTTCGTTGAATCTTTTTCCGTGAATCTTCGATGAACCTGAGACGCATTTTTCCGTAAGATTTTTGTCCCAGCCCTTAACCTTCAAATGGACGGAGCCGAAATATATTATCGCGTCGTTGCATAAACCTGGGTCGTTACTTTTCGGTACCGGCACAGAACCTTTTCCGTAAACCACATTCCTTATGTCGTATCCCAGGTGATAAAGCCGGAACACCGCCATCTCAAGAACTCGTGCCAAAACATTTATCTTTCCGACCATCGAACGTCCACTAAACACAGCGACCATGAGTTTTTCTGTTTGTGTTTTTTCCAGAATAGTTCGGTATAAATCCTCACCAACCCCACCGTCGGTTTCCAAAAAAAGCACTGCTTTTTTTGCGTTTTCACTGTACCCCAAAAAATTAAAAATCTCCTTCGGCTTTCTTGCGAGAATGCGTGCGGGGCCGGAACCAAGCGCGCCGTTTATGGACCAGCCCGAAAGCTGACAGCCCATGGTCGCGAGCGCCACCCTGCCTTTACACCCAACCACCAAATTATCATTCTCTATATCCACCTTCCCCAAGCCGCCCATGCACGCCTCCGCAACTTTTTTGGCTACACCCTCATCTTTAACCAAATTTAAATTAAGAATGATGACGTCACCTTGCATCGTTTTAAATCTATCAGCTTTAATCTCTCCACCCCTCATAACGTCATCCATTAAACGCCAAGCCTTTTCGTTAAGATTCATTCTTCGATCGTTGTTCCTACAAACCTTTTTCCGTTCAGCAGGTCTTCTAACCTTTCCGGGGTTTTCCCATTAATAACATAAGACTTCAACTTAAACTTCTTTATAAAATCCGGGAATTCCTTGTCCAGACACGAACTTTTGATTTTTTTCAGATTCTTTGCGTTTATTCTTTCAAACATGATAACATCCCTATTCTTCTTGGGGTCCCCACTAAACACACCGTCAACATCCTTGAGTAAAATCAACATATCGGCATTTATCAATCCGGCAACGTAAGCCGCTATCGAATCCGAAGTCACATCCCACGTTTTCCTGATTTTTTTGTTGGATAAAAACCGCGACGGAATCAACACCGGAATTTTTTTATTTCTTTTAAAATTCAAATCGTAAGCAGGATAAAATCCGTTAAAATTACAAATCAGTTGGCCGTTGATGTCCATTGCCAGGATTGCCATCTCATGCGAAATCTCCGGTTTTAGTTCGAATTTTTTGTCATACGACCTGACAAGGTCAGCGAAACCTCCGCCGCCCGGAACCACCAGAAAATCAAATTTACACGAAAGTGCCGAAATTTTTTTTAGAAGTTTTTTAAGGATCTTCGGGTCTCTGCAAAGACTACCGCCGATTTTCAAAACGACAAGCATGTTAAACCCTTAAACTACCAATCCTCTCAAGAAACAAATCCGCGTGTTTTTTCTCGATTATCAGAGGCGGCAAAATCCTGACCGTGTTTTTCGTGTGTATCGTCAGAACGCTCCGTTCTATCAAGTCCAAAACGGTCTTCTTACCGTCCTTAACTTCAATTCCCATCATCAATCCCCTTCCACGGGCCCGTAATCCCAATCCTTCTTTCAATTCTTTTAGCAGATATAAACCAAGCTTTGCAGATTTTTTTGGAAGATTCTCATTTATCACCGTCTCAACAACGGTCTTCGAAACAGCGCACGCCAGCGGATTGCCGACGAACGTTCCACCATGCTCCACGGTCTTGAAATCCATTCCATTGTAAAGCGCAGCCCCTATCGGGAACCCGTTACCAAGCGCCTTTCCCAGGCACAAAATGTCCGGTTTAACATCCTCGTGTTCGTAAGCGAACAACTTTCCGGTCCTTCCCAACCCGGTCTGGACCTCGTCGAGTACCAGCAACACCCCCTCTCTTTCCGTCATCTCCCTCACTTTTTTCAAATAGCCGACATCAGGAATTATCACGCCCGCTTCGCCCTGAATTGGTTCAAGTATCACGGCCGCGGTATTCCCGGTTATTGCACTTTCAAGTTTTTTTACGTTGTTATATTCGACAAACTTCACTCCAGGTACAAGGGGCTCGAATGGTTTGCGGAATTTTTCGTCCCACGTCAGACTTAATGAGCCGAGGGTTCTTCCATGGAACGCATTTTTCATCGCTATTATCTCTTTTTTTCCTGTCGTGGACCTTACAAGTTTTATTGCCGCCTCAACCGCCTCGGTACCGTCATTCGTGAAAAAAACCCTATCCTGCTTAGTTATTTTTGTGAGCAGCTTGGCCAGCTCCAGCTGCGGTTTTGTGTAAAGCCAGTTTGACGTATGTACCAGCATGCCTGCCTGTTTTGCAATTGTCTTGGTAACCTTTGGATGGCAATGCCCGAGAACATTTACTGCTATGCCTGCAAAAAAATCAAGGTACCTCTTACCTTTAACATCATACAGATAAACGCCTTTTCCATGGTCTACCGCAACCGGTAACCGTGAAAAAACACCAGCGTAGTATTTCTTTTCCAGATCCTCAATTTTTTTGAAATTCATCTTTATTAATTAGGAATAAGGTTAAAACTACCTCTCAAAAAGCAAAACGTAAAATGTTTCAAAAAAATTCCTTTTTTGCGCTAGGATTTTTACTTTCAGATTATTTTTCTTTGCGGCGCTTTCTATTTTTTCAAAATTTGTAATTGAAGAAACAAGCATCTGTATCCTACCGTTGGCTTTCAAATGTTCCGATACGTTTTCCAGGAACTTCTTAATGACCGCTGTTCCGTCCTTACCGCCGGACCACGCCCTTCCGAGCGGGTCGTTTTCGAAAGACGGCAGATACGGAGCATTAAAAATAACAAGGTCGAACTTTCCATTTATCTTTTCAAACAGGTCGCTTTCCAGAAATTTTACGTTCTTCATACCATTCAAACGTGCATTCTCATTTGCCAATTCCAACGCCTGCGGATTAATGTCCGTTGCCAAAATAAATTCCGCTTTTTTGGCAGCAACGATGGCAAGAATTCCGGTTCCTGTGCCCACATCCAGAACCTCGTCCTCTTCCTGCACCCGCAGATTTTCAGCAAGCAAAAAAGAATCATCGCATGGAACGTAAACCTCCGGATGCGTTTTAAGTTTTATATCCTCAAAGTATATCATTCTAAAGTAGAATGGATTTGTACACAAATAAAAACCTCATACTCGAGTCGAATTGCGAGGTTGAGGACGCGAAATTCGTACTTCTCGGAATACCGTTCGATTCCACATCCACGTATCGCACGGGTTCGAGATTTGCGCCACTGGAGATACGAAAAGAGTTTTTGGAGCTGGAGAAGGAATCGGGAAAGAAGAGTTTTTTCGATGTCAAGTTCTGCGATCTTGGAAATATAGAGGTTGTCCATGGAAATCTGCAAAAAACCTTTGAACGGGTTGTGCATACGATGCAAAATACATTTAAAAAAAATGAAAATTTTGTACCAATTGTGCTTGGTGGCGAGCATACCCTAACCTACCCGATACTAAAAATTTTAAATGAAAGAAAAAAAATCAGCATGTTGCATCTAGATGCGCACCTTGATTTGAGGGACGACTACCTCGGGGAAAAATGGAATCACTCGACGGTTATGCGCCGTGTTTCTGAACTCGGCGTTAAAATAACATCCATGGGCGTTAGAAGCATGAGCAATGAAGAATCAAAATTTGCAAAAGAAAAAGGAATGGATTATTGCGGTGTTGATGTTACAAAAATCAAAAAACTACTGAAAAAAACGAAAGGAAAGAATCTTTACATAACCCTGGACATGGACGTTCTAGACCCTTCCGTTGCACCGGGGGTTTCAAATCCCGAACCGAACGGCATAAGCTTAAATACCCTCATTGAAATTATTAATGTCTCAAAAAAACAAAACAATATCGTCGGTTTTGATATAATGGAGGTAAACCCACTCTTCGACAACGGCGCAACGACCGTGACGGCGGCAAAACTGCTGCTGGATTTCATGTTGCTAAAATGACCAACTACCGTATCGCGATAAGCGGTTCCTACACCGGGCACAACATAGGGAAACTTTTCGAGAATCTCTCCAAATATGAAGTTCTGAGCATGTCTCTCATCGGCAGGGAAATAACACTGAACCTAAAGAGTGAGAATATCGAGAAGATTACGGATTCTCTGAGAAGCATGGGAATGGACAATCTAAACGTCCTGCAGTGGGAAAAATACGGGCTTACGGTTTCGTGTTCCGGATTTGCATCTGATGAAGAAAAAACAGTAAAGGTTTCACTCATGCCGTCCGCTTTGGGTGAAGGCATAAAATCGTTGGCGGTTCAATCAGACATTGGCCTTAAGAAAGAAACCACAGATAATCTAGAGAAACTCCTGGTTTCTGTGTTGGAGCACGCGGGCATCACGGATGCGTTATACATCCTCAGGATAAACAAAAAATCCGATGACAAAAAATATGCGAGTGCCGTCAGGGACGCAACCATAAAGGCGGTGTACAAGGCGGGTGGCGTGACGAAGATTGAAGTGCATTGAATCAGCTAATATTTTCTGCCCTTCTGTTTTTTGAGGTCGAAGCATGCGGTTTTTGCTATGCTCATCACGGCCATGACTCCTGCCTGTATTGGGTCCGAGATAACCATGTCTGCAGCTTCCGGAACCGAGCCGGCCATGTTCAAAGATATGACCGGAATCCTCCCCTTTCTGACTTCCTTCACGGCCTTCGTTATCTCGCCACCCATCAGCGAGCCCGCAAGGACAAGAATGCTGGCCCTCGGCAGTCTTGGAACTGCCCTGACAGCCATTGCGATTTCCCTCTCACCAACCAGGGGGATCGTATCGACACTTATCTTTTCCCCCCGAATGTTGTGCCTGTCGGCCTCCGATATCGCGCCCTTCGCCACTTCGGCGACCTGCGCCCCACCGCCTATGACAATAACCCGTTTCCCGTAAATCTCGGAAAAACTCGGAACCGTTTCAACAGATAGAACGGGTTTTAACTTTTTTAGACCATCTATCAGTGGTTTTCTATTTTTTATACCTTCGATTTCAAGAGAAAGATAAACTACGTTGCCGCTGCCTATCTGTTCTATATATGTGATATTGCCTTTCCTCTCTGCAATAACGGTGCTCAATTCCCTCAATGCACCCACAACGTTTTTCAGTTTAATCCAAAGAACGGTTTTCATGCTTATATGTTATACTCTGGGATTATTATATTATAAAATTAAAATGTCGAAAACGCTTCTGGATATTGATTATACGATAAGGGACGAAAAGCCCGTGATAAGGCTGTTCTACAAGGAAAAGGATAAAAGAAACGTTGAGGAAGTTTCCGGATTTGAGCCGTATTTCTATGCGATTCCCGATAGCGATATAGACAAACTCATAAAGGAATTAAGAGGACTGAATAAGGTTGTTCGGGTCGATAAAAAATCAATGATAAACGTCTCCAAAAAAATCGATGTTACAAAAATTATCGTAAAACAACCAGGGGATGTTCCGGAGCTAAGAGAGCACGTGAAGGCGCTGGATTCCTGCAAGGAAGTCAGAGAGGCGGGAATACCATTCGCTCACCGCTATCTCATAGATTCGAAACTTGTTCCGATGGAGGATGCGGAATTCGCAGACCTCCTCGTCGGAGCGTTTGACATCGAGGTTTACGCGCCGAAGGGCGACCCGAACGCCGAGCGGGACCCGGCGATAGTAATCGGGTATGCGGATTCAAAGGGGTTTGAACGCGTCTGGACCTACAAAAAAATTTCCGGCTCCAACCTGAAATACGTGGAATTCGTTGATGACGAGCAGGAGATGATAAAAAAGTTCGTTGAAACCGTCAAGGAGCGCGGGGTCGACATCATCACCGGCTACAACACGGACAACTTCGACTTCCCGTACCTCAAAGACCGGGCCGCAAAGTATAAAATAGAGCTTGACCTGGGGATTGATGGCAGTGACATAAAATTGGAGCGCAGAGGCATGAATCTTGGGGCCAAGGTCAGGGGCCGGCCGCACATTGACACCTTCCCGATATGCAGGCAGAACTTTAATTTTCCGAGGTACAGACTTGAGGACGTTTATCTCGGAATATTCGGAGAGGAGAAAAAAAGTTTAATAACCGTTAGCGAGATATTCCGCTCATGGGAATCGAAAAATGCGGAAGATTTCAAAAAACTCATGGAGTATTCGATAAGCGATGTCAGGGCGGCATTAAAAATCGCGCTTGCGGTTCTTCCTCTCGAGTACGAGCTGTCGCGCATTCTGCGGCATCCGATATACGAAACCTCGCGTCTTGCATCCGGCCAGCGCGTCGAACAGTTACTCATGATAAAGGCGCACGAAAAAGGAATTCTCATCCCCAACAGGCCGTCAGACAACATAGCCAATGAACGGCAGAGCGAATCCTATGTTGGGGCATACGTCGTTGAGCCGGTTAAAGGAATTCACGATAACATTCTCTTGTTCGACTTCCGCTCACTTTATCCAAGCATCATCATATCACACAACGTTGACCCGTCAACCATGGACTGCGATTGCTGCAAGAACGACGGTTACAAAGCCCCGACAGGACATTATTTCTGCAAGAACAAGAAAGGCTTCATTCCTGAAATTCTTGAAGGTCTTATCTCAAAAAGAATGGAAACCAAAGCGCGGCAGAGCAAGGAGAAGGACGCTGAGAAAAAAAAGATGCTCGATGTCCAGCAACAGGCCCTCAAGATTCTGGCGAACAGCATGTACGGTTATTACGCGTTTGCGCGTGCGAGATGGTATTCCAAGGACTGCGCAGAAGCAATCACGGCATGGGGCAGGGAGTACATCCACCAGACGATAAAAGACGCGGAAGCGCATGGGTTTAAAGTGATTTACGGTGATACCGACAGCATCTTCATCGTAAAATTAAACGAAAAGGATGCGGGTAAAATCAAGGAAAGCGCAAAGGCACTCCAGGATTACATAAACAAAAAACTTCCAGGCTCGATGGAGCTCGAGTTCGAGGGCATGTACCCGCGCGGAATCTTCATCACGAAAAAGCGCTACGCCCTGATGGACGAGCACAAGAAACTCACGGTAAAGGGTTTGGAAACGAGAAGGCGGGACTGGGCCAACATAGCGAAGGAAACCCAGGAAAAGGTTCTGAACGCGATACTGCAGGACAGGAGTCCCGAAAAGGCGGCCAACATTGTTCGCGACGCGATAAAAAACATAAAGGACGGGAAGGTGAAACTCGCGGACCTTGCGATAAACACGCAGATAACGCGGAAGATGGGGGAATATGTCCAGGAAGGGCCGCACATCGTCGCTGCAAAAAAAGCCATGAAGCAGGGAACAGATTTCAAGGAGGGCAGCATCGTAACCTACATAGTCACCAGAAGGGGAAAAAGCATCAGCGACAAATCTGTGGTCATAGACTTCGTGAAGGAAGGAGATTACGATGCGGAATACTACATAAACAACCAGCTTCTGCCCGCAGTCATGAGAATTCTCGAGGCGCTGGGTTATTCGGAAGAGCAGCTCAAGGGTCTCGGGAAACAGATGGGGATTGGTGAGTGGTAATTATTTGGATTCAATAATGCGCTCTGGAACTGCAAACTCATTACCACCGAGATGAAGCAACGGCTTCGCTTTTTTCACATCAAGATTTCCATTCTCTTTCATAAATCCGTCAGCAATTTCCGCATTCACAACCCTTCCGACAACAATCACGTGGTCGCCTGCGGTTTTTTCGAACTCGAGTTCGCATTCGAACCATGCGATGCATTCCTCAATGCACGGCGGTTTTACAAGTTTCGATTTTTTCTCTGTCAGCCCTGCCTTTTCCAGTTCATTCACGCCCTTCGGAAAATTTTCCGCTGTTATAAGCAGTTTTTTCAGAATTTTTTCGGGAGGAATGTTCACCACAAATTCTTTTGTTTCACGGACATTCCCAAGCGTGTGTTTGCCATGCCCCGATGCAAATGCGACGAGTGCAGGATTCATGGAAACCGGCATCACAAAACTGAACGGTGCGGCGTTTACATTACCGTTTTTGTCAATCGTTGTAATTATAACCGTCGGCCGCGGCGCCAGAACCTTGTAGAAATTGCCGGCTTTGATTTCCATATAAAAAATTGTTTTTAGTTCCCTAAATAAAAATAATAAGGATGAAAGTCGAGAAACCCCGCGGAACCAGGGATTTCAACCCGGAGGAAATGGGCAAAAGGGATTTTGTCGAGGTCGCAATCGCTGGAGTGTTCAAAGCGTACAACTACCGAAAGATTCTGACCCCGACGTTTGAACCTGCAGAGTTGTTCAGACTCAAATCCGGAGAGGAAATCAAGGAGCACATGTACGTTTTCAGGGACAAATCGGACAGGGAACTTTGCTTAAGACCCGAGATGACTGCTTCCGTGTGCAGGATGTACGCGAGCGAACTCATAAGCATGCAAAAACCATTGAAGGTTTACTATTCCTGCCCGATGTTTCGATACGAAAGACCGCAGAAGGGTCGCTACCGCGAGTTCTGGCAGTTAGGAATAGAGCTTATCGGAGCAGACAATAGTTTGGCTGATGCCGAGGTCATACGGGTCGCTGTTGATTCCCTGAATGCGCTGGGTTTGGAGTTCGAACTTGAAATCGGAAGTATCGGGCTGCTGAGAAGCATGCTTGATGACTTTAGAGTTCCGAAGGAAAAGCATGACTCTGTTATAGCAAGCATAGACAAGGGCGATACCGAAATTTTGAAAAAATTCGTGGACAGCGGGGTTTTTTATAAAATCATCGGGATGAAGGGCGGCAGCGAAAAACTCAGAGAGGCAGCAGCCCTGCTCAGAAACAGCAACAAATCCGCAGAGCAACTCAACCGCCTCATGGAGATTGCCGGCTGGCTGGACATGCTGAAAACAAAATACACCATAAACCTCGGAAGGGCGCGCGGCTTGGAATACTACACCGGAATGATTTTCGAGTTGCGTGTTGATGGTCTGGGTGCGGAAAACCAGATATGCGGAGGCGGCCGTTACGACAATCTCGTAAAACTTTTTGGAGGCCCGGATACGCCAGCAGTTGGGTTTGCATTCGGGTTCGACAGGGTTGTCGAGGCGTGCGAAATTCAAAAAAAGAAACTCGAAAAAAAGGAAAGGGCAGTTGTTATAGCGCAGATAGGCAACACAACGGAACAGGCATGGCGTATTGCTGCAAACCTAAGAAAAAACCCCGGTAACGTGAAGGTTGATTTGAACCTGATTGACAGAAAACTGGATAAGATTCTCGAGTATGCAGACAGGATTAATGCAGAGTTTGTGGTTATTGTCGGCGAAAAAGAATTAAAAAACAACTCCGTTGTTGTTAAAAATATGCGGAAAAAGAAACAAGAAGAAGTGAAGATTGCAAATCTAATTGAAAAACTTTCCTGATTATAGCAAATTGCAAAAATATTTGAACTATAATTGCAATTTGCTAGCTATCAAAACGCATGTAAAAAGTTCATAAATTAATGTGTTTTGCTATTACTCAACGCCTCCAAAAACTATCCCGACGCTCGAGTGGTTAAGACCCGATGCCGGGTTTATGTAATTGATTACAACGGTTGCCCTGTAATACTCCCCTGTTTGATATTCTGCAGGAAGATTCTGGCACGTTAGTGTTACGGGTATCGTCTGACCCGGTCGGAATTTCGTGTATGCTGTTGCTGGCCCCGTGCTGCAGTTCACTAGGTCAACGGCCGCGAATACGCTGTTTGCTGGCAGTTGCAGTATGACTCCCGCATCGTTCACCACTATCATGTCAAGGGTTCCGTCGGTTGCGCTTATTTTTTTGAGCGACCAATCAAGAGGCCTTATCTGTGAAAATCCCCTACTGCCCGGCGCGGTCTGACCTCCAATCTTGAAAATGCCGAGCTGCCACATCATCACCCCGACTATCAGGATGACGAGAATGGCCCAACCATAGGTCATCACGTACTCTACAGCAGCCTGGGATTTTTTCGGCTTAGACATAAGGACCACGTATAACTCCCGAAACTGAGTGATTGGTTTTTGTGCCTCCCACCAAAATGTTGTAGTCAAACCGCACCGTAAGTTCGTAGATATCACCAACAGACGCAGCCGCCGTATCTATACCCGTTCCCTTCACAACAAAAAAATTCCCCCTCCCGATAACTACACCGTTTGGTCCTATGAAGTTGTCGTTAACCGTAATGTCGGCAGCACAACCGCCATACTTTTCCGTGATGTTCACGTCCGTAACGATTACACGGTCACCAAAACCGTTTATGAACATCCCTGTAAAGTTTGCAGTGCTGCCCGAAAGCTTTAATTCCGTCCCGCTAAGCTGCGGCTTTAAAGCGCCAAAACCGGAAAAACTCGTGGCAGGGCTTGTCTGAAAAATTCCGAGCTGCCACAGCGCAATTCCAAGGATAAGTACAACGAGCACGGCCCAACCATACGTTGTTATATACTCCAGTGCGGACTGGGCTTTTCTGGACTTCATAATAAAATATAAAACAGGGGAAATAAAAACAAATAAAAAATAAAAAAAGAAAAAGTAAGGGTTTATTCAAGTGGCCCCCTTATTATGCCGCTGTCCGAGTGGTCTGTAGTCAGTCCGCCTATGCTTATGTTGTAGTTTATCGTCACTAACAACTGGTAGACATCGCCGGCATTACCCGTTTCGGTACAGTGTGTCGGTGCCGTTGTTGACAGCTCGAAGTTATCGCCCGCAGCTACGGGAGCCGATGGTAATGCAACAATCGCAGCGGAACAGTCCAAATTACCAGTCTTTCCTTCAAGGGTAACACTCTTTACGCTTACTGCAGAACCTGCGCCATTCATAAATACCCCCGTAAACTTACCTGTGCTGCCCGAAACACCCGTTCCGGCGAGCTGTGGCTTTATCTTGCTAAAGCCCGTCGCTGTGACGGTTGTGGTTCCCATAGAAAAAATACCCAACTGCCACATGACAATCCCGACGATCATAACCACCAGGATTGCCCATCCATAGGTCATGAGGTACTCCATGGCACCCTGACCTCTTCTTCCAATCATGTTTTTTCACCTCTCTTTTTATATATAGTAGGAAAATATTACTTTCGACCCCTATATAAATGTAACTCCAAATGATACTACTGAAAAAGCATACGGAAACGCTTTATGTCTGGCGGAACATACAGCTCAACAGGAGCAGGCTGCTGATTTTTGTGACGTTGATTTTGCTGGGTTTTTTACTTTTCATCATGGACATTGTACCTTACGCTTCAGTCGGTTTGATTCTGATTCCCATAGCCTATGGTCTTGGAATATACACCTACCGAAAGCATCTCATCTGGGGCAGCGGCTCGGAAGGGGAAAAAATCGTTATAAACGAACTGAAAAAACTTGACGACACCTACTGTCTGATCAGCGGCGTTGTAATCCCGCCGAACCGCGGTGATGTTGACCACATCGTGCTGGGCAGAAACGGGATATTTGTGGTTGAAACAAAAAACTATTCCGGGGAGGTCAGTTGCAACGGCGATGTCTGGGGCAGGAGAAAGATTGGCAGGCGTGGCAAACCATACCCGCTCGAGATAGGCAATCCGAGCAACCAGGTTAAGCGAAACGCAAAGGTGCTGAAGGACTTCATACTAAGGCATCAAAGGGAGATATTCAAAAAAACACCCCATATATGGGTCGAGGGTATACTGGTGTTCACAAACCCCGCAGTAGTGCTGAAAATAAAAAATCCGACAGTTAGCATTGTTTCTCCAAACAAGCTGGTGGAGTTCATAAAGAACAACACCGAAGGCACAGGACTAAGCGAAAGAGAGGTTAAAAATTTAGGAAACGTTATAATGAAACATGCGGAGTATCTATAATCAATCGTAATGCTCCGATGATGTTGGAATCTTACCCCTCCATTTGAAGTAATAGAACGTTACAATAGCCGAAAGAATGGATGTCAGCAGAATAGTCCAGATTGTGAAATGCCAATCGATATGTTCAGAAATTGCAGGAATTCCATATATCGTTGCGAGCGTGTTTGGTATAAGTATCGCTGTGCCAACAATAGTGAGCCACGTTACCACCAAAGACAAACGGTTGTTCAGCATCTGGAGCTGGTTGTTGTAAATCGTCTGCAAAACCTCGAGTCCTGAAGCAAGCACTTCGCTCATGTGTTCGCTCAGGGAAAGCTGCCTGTTGACATCATCGGCAAGGATGCCTATCCTCCTCAACAACTTTGCGTTGTCCGTTAGCAGTTCGGCATCGCCGTATCGTAATGAATCCAGCACGTCAAGCGTCGCCCAGAGCGCGTTCATGTAGGTTATGAGGGCATGCTTCATGTTGTATATCTCAGGCCCGATCTTGGTTCTTGGCGTTCTCGGGTCCATGAGGTCCCTGCTGAGTTCATCCGCCTGTTCCTCTATCTCCCTCAGGTGGTCGAAGTTCCTGCTGTTGTTTTCGTCCAGAATTCTCGTCAGAACAATGGTCAGTGCGTCCTGCCACGTCGTTTCAGGCGGCATCTTGCGCATGAAGGTGTTTGCATAACGCGAAAACTTTAAAAGACGTCGCGATGTACCCTTGTGCAGTGTTACAATCAAACCCTTTCTCATCAGTATCAGCAACGGGGTTACCGTAACCTCGAGTTTTTCAACACTGACATTCGGCACCACCAGCCCAAGTTCAGTATCGCGATCCTCGTAGCTCGAGTAATAACCCTTAATCAGGACCGAAACAAGGTTTGGCCCAAAACCCAATCGTGTTGCAATCGCTTCACCCTCACCCTCAATGTCCGAGACCATGAAGTCAACCCAGGCAATCTTGGCATCCTGGATTAAACTGAGAATCTCGTCCGTTGTGTTGCACTCGACCCTCACCGGATTGTCTGGTTGGGTCAGCGTAACGCAGATGGCCTTCTTTCTGTCCTGATGTTGGTTGTTCACACCATACGGGGTTTTTTCTCCGTTGTTTTCCACCGGCATTTTACGTTGAATTAACTAAATTGATGCGAGAATATAATACATTCCTGCTCTGTATTTAAATCCTACAACCTCATCAATCCGCTCAAGAATATCTCAAGCAGATAATTTACCAAGAAAAACACACCCGTGGATACGATTATCAGTATCGGTATATTCCGTATTCCTGTTATAATCTTCCCCGTTCGTACCAGGCCGATGAGAAGCGCGCCGTAGAAACTGAGAACAATGAGTATTGCCATGGCGTATTGCATAAAGAATTCAGGCGATATCGAAAGCTCCCTCAGCGTTATCATCGTGTGCCGGGATATGTTTGTCAATTCCGATACGTTTATTCTCGAGAAAAGCGTGGAAAATATCGTTATGAACTGTAACGACACGGCAAACAGCACGGGCGCGCCAACCAGAATCGAGAACAGGATGAATATCGTGTTGATATTGGTTTCCGCACGGATTTCCTTTCTCAGGTTGTGCTCCGCGCGCATGTCTGCTGATATTCCTTTCAGAACGTTTGGGAGTTCACCGCCGGACTGTATTCCTTGAATAATCAGTTTTACGCTTCTCTCCAGACGCATTGATTTTATGCGGTTGGTCATTCCTATGAGCGCGTCTGTTAACGGAGTTCCGGCCAGGGTAGCTCGTGCAACCGTCTGTATCTCAACTGCGAGAGGCCCGAATTCGGGTCTTGCAGCCGACCACAGCGCGTTGTACGTGGTCATTCCCGCTATCATGTTCTGGGAAATCATGTCGAGGATGTCGGGCAGAACCTCCTCTATAATCTCCGCCCGCTTCTCCATAAGAAAATTCACGGTGGCGTACATTACCAGCCACACAAATATGAATACAACCACCGTGCTCATCAACAAAATAGGTATAGAAACCTTCAGAATGTAGAGGATGAGGTAGGTCATGATGCTCAATACCAGACTGTAAATCAGCGTTATGCTGATAACATCGCTTGACGTTCGTTTTATTCCGGCGTAAACCAGAAGCTGGTTCAGTCTGCCCTGAAGGGGGCTCGGAACGATTCTCTCGAGTTTCGATGGCAACACAACCACAACGCTCTTGAATATGTCGATTACCGCCTTCAGCGAAATTATGATAAACAGTATAATCGCGTTTATGCCCCAGAGTATGATCCCCAGAAGCCATAGCACAGGTCCGAGTGCGCCTCTTAACACACCTCTGAAATCTTTTCCATCGGTCATTCTAAACCTCCGGCCTCCTGCCTTTTATGAACGTTATCAGCAGGGTCTGAAATATCATCAGGGCGAGAAGTATAATCCACAGCAGCCTTTCATTTATTATCTTGGCTCCGAGGAACGTTGACAGTATTATCATAAGCGTGACGCCCATCGACGGCATTATAATCGCACCCATCATGTATATCAGACCCCAGAGATTCAGTTCGTGCCCGTACGACTCAATCCTGCTTTTTTTATCTATCCTTATGTCCTCCGACAATGCACCCAAAACTTCAGACACGTTTGAGCCGGTTTTTACAGCGTTCACAATCTGCCACAAAACCCCCCTTAGATACTCCGAGGGCGACCACATTCCGACATCGTTCAGCACATCCGTTATGGACTTACCGGATTCAACCTCCTGGACTATGCCATTGGCTATTGCGGAGCATTCACCGTACTGCCCCCTGGACACGTTGACAAACGTGTCGAACAACGGTATCCCGGCGCTCAGTTGTATCTCGATATCCTTCAACATGTACTCGAGGTCCTTGTCGATAAGTCTCGCACGCCGCTGCATCCTTGCGTGCGGCGTGATAATCAGGTAGAAAAAGGTAAGCGCACTCACTCCGGCGCAGAAAATCACAAGAAAGTAGAGCGTTCTCGTAAAGCCCTCAAGCATGATTATGGGGAGCGTTGTAAAAAGCACGGAAGTTACAAAAACCAACGTCGTGAGATACAGAACTACGGACAGAAACTGTATCGTGTCTATTATGTAACCCGCTTTTTTCAGGTCCCATTCCAGACTCGGGAACAAAACCGTAAGCCTTTCGGCAGTACTCCTGAAAGGTTTCGATGCAGTTTCCACAAGCTCCGATTCCAGGATGGATACCATCTTACTCCTTTAGAGATTTACCGCGTTTTGCGGCTTCGATTACCTTATCCGGTTCCATGTAATAGCGGCTTATAATCCTTCCGACGTTGTTAACATCGAAAATGCCCTGCTTCAGCAACACCTCAAGCACCATCCGCTTGTCGTCCAGATTATCCTTGATTTCCTTTTCGCTCATGCCCGTGAACGTTTCGATTTCCTCCTTTACCCGCATGCTCGGGTACATCGGCTTCGTGGTGTCGGTTTTCGGGTCCCATATGTAAAGTACGTTCAGGTTCGGCTTTCCGGTTTCCGTCCTCAACAGTTCCGCTATCTCGAAGATTCTTCTCGTTCCTGTCCTTCTGTTGCGATACGTTGTTACGATCAGATGCAGGGAGCCAAGAACAATGCCCGGAATATTCATCGGCGGGCTCGTGATTCTTTCCACGACCTCGGCTGCGCGGTCCGCATGGAAGGTTCCATAAACCGAATGTCCGGTGTGCATGGCCTCGAATAAAACTTCGGTTTCTTCCCTCCTTCTGACCTCGCCGATTATAACGCGGTCCGGGCGCATTCTCAAAGCGTTTTTTGCCAAATCCAGCATTGACACCTCGCCTTCACCCTGCGGGTTCGGAGGCCTGCTCACCAGAGAAATCCACTGCAGGTAATCCGGCAGGTTCAATTCACGGGTGTCCTCCATCGTTATTATCCTCTGGTTGGCTGGCATGAACGGCATCATTGCATTGAGGACTGTTGTTTTTCCAGCAGCGGTTCCGCCGGTGACCAGCATACTTAGCTCATATTCAACCGCAAGCCAGAGGAACGCCGCAACGCTCGAATTTACTGTTTTAAGTTCATCAGACATGAGGTTTACAATCGTCCATGGCACCCTCGAGAACCGCCTTATGGTTATGGTGTTGCCCTGCGTGGATACCGGGAACAGCGTGGCGTTAAACCTGTCTCCCGTAAGAAGGTGGGCGTCCAGCAGCGGCTCGAGGTGCGTTATCTCCCTGCCGACTTCCCTCGCAATTCTCGAGGAATAATTCCTGATCATGTCCTCGGTCGGAATAATCATCTCCGTTTTCAGCCAGCCGTGTTTTTTGTGGTAAACCCACACCGGTTCCCGGCTGTTGTTGACAGTTACTTCCTCAAGGTTCGTGTCAAGCAGTAGGTATTCAAGGTCACCCAAACCCAACATTTCGTTTACCAAAACCCTCGACAAAAGCCCGATGTCCTCTTCGGACCTCTCCTTTAAAACATCCTTCAGCCGTTCCTTCGAGTGTATCACGAATCTTTCCCTCAACCTCTGGAAGGTTTCGGAATCTATCGCCTCGCGGGTTTCAATCTGGATATCGCCAACCAGCATGCGCTTGGTTTCGTCGAGAATCGCACGCGTTGACAAATCTATATGCGGCAACGCGACATCGTAGTGCCTTACGTAATCCCCGACCTCTAGAATTTTCACGGGAAGTTTAACGTCGTCAGCAACTATGTCGTAGGATTCAACAACCTTCCCCTCAACCTTCTTTGCTACCTTTATTTCATCCGGTTTTCTCTCGGCTGCTGTTTTAATCAGTTCTATCTCCGGGTCCTTCAGAATTCGGGTCTCGACCCGGATGCGTCCTTCCCTCGCAAGTTCCTCGACCACCGGAAGCAGCAGTTTCTTGTCAACCTTCAGTTTTTTACCAACATCATCCAAACCGCTTTTTCCACTAATCTGAAGCAGTTCCAGAAGTTTCTCTTTCAGTTTGTCGGGTTTCTCTGCCATCATAAAAAGATAGGAATAACAATTTATATACTGCAGCTAAGATTCGTGATGTTGTACAGCAAACCGTGCCCTTGGTCTATCCTGAAGTAGGCGTGTGCCGTGCCATTTACCGTACATTCCCCCGAAACGTTTTGCCAGTACAGATAATCAACCCACGTGTTGTTCACGTTAACCGGAATTCCGTACCTGCTCATCCTTTCGGGATTCAAAAAATTCTCGATACCAATAAGTTTCCCTCCCGAACCAAGTGAACCTTTCAACCACAAACTCTGCTCGAGATATTTTTCTGAGAGGTAAAGGTTGCCATCAATCCTGTCAAAGAACGATGGTGCGTTGTATGCGGAATCCACGGCACGATAGCACTGCGTGTCTATCCACGAATCCACAACGCGTGCATCCACCACCGCACTTTCATTGCACGGAACAAACCTCGGAATCAGTGCCGGCTCCCTGGTTTTCAGCAGGTAGAGCGGATCTTCCATTCCCCTCGTCGGAATTAAAGACAGCACCGGCATGTTACGCTGCTCGTATCCGCTGATTCCCAGACGGTCTTTCACCCCTACATCGAGCATTGTCAAAACCGCAAAGTTACCGATGTCGTAAGCATACAGGTTTATCCCTTTCACTTCGATATCAACATCGAAATTCAGCTCATCGCCGGCTTTCTCCATTTTCCCAATCCAGTCCAGAAGCGTGTGGTTCTGCATGTACTCCGCAGAATCCGTGCCGACGCCGTAGAGGGTCCCGCACAGCATGAGTTCTGCTATCGCAGCCTGCGAGCCGTTCAGACCATACACGAACGCCGTGCAGTTTCTACCTTCCATGTCGTAATCTCCTAAACCCCTACCGGTTTCTATCACCTCATCTATCGCATAGGTTGCTGCCCGTTGCGCGGTTATGTGAACGCTTCTGTCCAAATCGTATCCCATCGATTCAACGAAGTAATACAACTCATCGGTTCTGAGCTTGGTTGATATGTCCTCGACCTTCGTTCCTGTGGACTCGAAGTAAAAAAGCGCCAGACTCAAAAGCATCAGTGCGAGCGTTATCGTTATCAGCGTGTAAATGTATCCCTTGTTGTCCATCATATCCACACTATAAGTTTAAACAGCGACGGCCCCCAGAGCGATTTTATTCCGATGCTGCCGTCTGCGTTGAACACCATGCTTTCCGGGTTGAAATACTCATCCTGAGTTATCTTGTCCACAACACCGTTTCCGTCCGCATCCATTGTTTCGTTAAGCAACCTATACATCGCATCATTTATCGCGTCGTCGGTTTCCTGATATCCATGCTCCACACCCGTGTACTTCAGGGGATTGCTGCAATCGTGTCCGGGCGGAACCGAAACGTTCATCGTTTTTCTACCACTTACAGTTTCGTACTCGATTTCCCAGCAGCCCCCGCGCGAATATCTGAAGCCATTTCCGTAACTCACGTTCCTGATGCTTTTCCCCACAGAGTACTGAACATAAAGGTCGTTGACTGTTAAATTTCCAGGCGAATCCGAGCCCAATCTCAAGGGAATGATGCAATCACCACCTACAATCGCACACCCGCCGCATTCGCAGTTTTTCATCAAAATCTCGTTGACCCTGTCGGAAAAGTCCCCCGTCATGAAGGTTCCGGTAAAATTCCCTGGGACGTAAAATTCAAACGGTTTTTCCGTATCGTTGCCGACATCCAGCGCAACGTTGGTGAGCATGACTGTCAGAACAAGTGTGATATCCGCACGGTAAAGGTTCGAACCTTCCACAACAGTCACGGAACTTCCACCGACCTGGAAGTTCTTTGTGGCGTTTACTATCACGACATCGTCAACACTTGCATTAACGCTTAAAAAATCGTAAAACCCGTCCGCGTTCGTGTAGGTCGTGTTGCTGTAACCGGTGTTCGGAACCACTACAACAACCATTGCGTTATCCACTGCACCCTGATAGTTCTCAACCTGTCCCCAGACCTCTATTCCCGGCAGCGGCTGCGCGCTCACGCCCGTTATCATGACCATTATTGTTATTATTGTTACAAATCTCATCATCTCAACCTTATGGTAATGCTTTCCGTATCGTTGTAGTAAATCCAATAGGCCTTGCCAACCTCAAACGTGTCGAACTCTCGCAAACCACCAGGATTCGGGTCATAGGTTTCAAATCGCTCATCCGCTTTCGAGTAACGTGCAATCTTCTCGTACTTTCCTGTAAGATCCGCGTATTTGGCTTGGCCGCCCACGGTGCTGACGTTCTCAAGAGCGGAACGTATGTCCTTTGCAAGATAGCTTTCCTCCGGAATGCCAAAACTGTTCCAGCCGTACACCAGCGTTATTTTCGGCGGGAGCTGGTACTGCGGCAGCGGTCCGGTAATAACAAGGTTTATTGCATCAGGATACCTGTAATCCCTATCTGTTACGAACACGTAGTACGCATAACCCGCCCTGAGCTCCTTCAGCGTCTGCATGGATTCCAGCATTTTTTCCGTGTATCGCTCGAATTTTTCCTTTGAGGGATTGTACCTTACAACGCGGTCGTACTCCAGTCCGGACATCACGATTCCCGGCCTCTTGTCTATCGGCTCTATCGGAAGCGTGAAGAAATTCCATCCGAAATACAACGAGACGTTCCTCGTGGTCGGTTGTTGCGGGGTGACAAAAACAACAACCTCATTCGAGCTTTCGCTCATGCCGTTGTAGTTCAGCGCCTTTGCGGTTATGACGTTCGTTTCTTCGTTCAGCGTCAGGTTCAAACTAAAAATTCCGTATTCATCCGCAACCGTTTTGTTTACCAGAACAAGATTAACGTAAACCCAAACTTCCCTTTCCGGTTCCGCGGTTCCTGCAACGCTTATCTCTAACGGCGGAGTGTTCTGTATCACGCCACTAACAGGTTCTGTTATCACGGGCGCGGGAGGAATCGCATTGTTGTCCAGAAGTATAAGGTCATAAACGACAACCGACGGGTTTCCTGCAGGGTCAACGCATTGGTATGAAACGTTTTTCAAACCGTTGCCGTCGCTGAGGTTCCACAACCTTCGCGTTCCGTAAGCCTCAAACCCGGTCCATGCATCATTCTCATTCCTCTGCTGGCATTCGCTCGCGCTCTCTGCGTTGAGATTCAGAACAACGGATTTTTTTGTGGCGTAGTCCGCATTGTGGTTTATCCTTATTGAAAGGTTTTCCGGCGGGGTGCTGTCCAAGGTTATGGAATCATTAACAATTCCGGATTCCACCCCCGCGACATTTCTGCACTGGCAGTAAACCGTCTTTAAACCGTCACCCGACGACAACACCCATGGCTTTTCTGTAACATAATCCTCCCATGCAGTCCATTCGTTTTCATTATACCTACATTCCGTAACATTACTTGCAATTACGTTTAGCGTTACCCCTACGCTGTTTGTGTAATCTGCATCATTATCAACCAAAAAAATTCCAATAATCGGCATCGTCGTATCAAGGGTTATCGTGTCTGAGGTTTCCGCATAATTTTCCGCAAGGTCCTTGCACTGGTAGGAAACACTCTTCAAACCATCCCCTGCACTCAAATTCCACAACCTCTCCGCCACGTAGTTTTCCCACGAACCCCATTCTTCGTCCTCATTTTTGTATCTGCAGTCGCTTGCGCCGCTCGCGGACAGTGTAAGTGTAACCTCCTGCGCAGTCGCGTATTCATCACCGTTGTTTATCAAAATTGACAGTCCGCTTGGCGGTGCTGTATCAAGAACTATCGTGTCCGAAACCACCTGCGATAACTGTTCATCTTCATCCTTACACTGGAAATAAACCTGCTTGGCGCCATCGCCTGCGGACAGCATCCAATCTTTTCCCTTGGTCTGTGGAACGCCCGGAACAAAAACCCACTTTTCCCATGAACTCCAGTCCTCGCCTGCATTCTTATAGCGGCAACTGTCTGCGTTCGTTGCACTCACCTTTAACACAACATCCCTAGAGTTTGTGTACTCTGCATCGTTGTTTATAACTATCTGCAGGTTTACCGGCTGTGCAGGCATTAACGGCAGCAGAAACAACACTAACAAAAAAACAACCACAACGCCAGCCCTCTTCTCCATTTTAATTACTTTCTCAAGCTCCTTACCACAATCACCACAGAGGCGACAATCAAAACAGCAAAAACCACGTAGGGAAGCGTGCTCGGTTCCGAAGGTAGCCGTTCTTGCTCGCTCGTCTCCGCGGCATCAAGCTGCGTTAGAAGCATTTCCACTTTTGTTACACCCTCGGTGTTTCTGGTGAGCATGAACGTTTCCTTCGCGAGTTGCGAGTATTCCCTCGACCGCGTGTAATTGGCTTCATTGAAATAGCGCTGTGAAGTTTCGTAATACGCCTCGCCAACCCTGTTTATTATAAGGTCGCATTTTTCCGCATCGTTTGTTGCACCGAGGTTGTTGTAATCCTCCCTCGCTTCCAGTGCATAGTCCCTCGCTGCCGTGTAGTTATTGAAGTCCAGAGCGAGCATGGCTTTTGCATAGACGGCATCAACATCAATCCTGCGCTTTACTGTGCGTTCGTTTTCTATCCTTGCGAGCAGTTTATCACACTTGCCTACTCCCTCATCATCGTTTATCTCCTTGTATATGCTTTTGGCGGAGTTTACATAAACCTCCGCGGTATCGTACTCGCTCTTGCTGTAGAAATTCAAAGCCGCTGTATACTTCTCGTCGGCGCTCAGTTTTCTATCTAATCTGAGTTGTCGCTCCACATCATCGATTATCTTCTTTGCCTTGGATACGCCCGTGCCGTCCTCTATGCGCGTGTACAAATCCCTTGCCTTTTGCGCGTATATTATGGCTATGCCGTAATCCGCAGATTCAAAGTATGCCAAAGATTTGTTGTAGTACCTGTCCGCCTGTTGTTTCGTCAGGTAGTTCTCGTTCAGTTTGAACACCGTAAGGTTGTTGGGCGATGCAGTAATTATCTCTTCGTAGCCATCGTTGTCTATATCCGCTACGAACATGGAATAAATTCGCTCCCCGACGAAGTATTTCCACTGCAGGCCCCCTGTTTTGTCAAACGAGTAGATGTAGCGGTCCCATGATGCCACTAATATGTCCTCACTCTCGTCAAGATTGAAATCCGTAACGTATACAGCAGATGGAAAATCCCCAAGGCGATACCTCCACAACAATCTCCTGCCGCTGTCAAGGGCAGTGATGTAGTTATCCCCAGAGCCGATAACAAATTCGCTCTTGTTATCACGGTTGATATCTCCCGCGTACATAGATTTTATAGCTCCGCCAAAACCGTAACTCCATGCCAAGCTCCCCGTGCGGTTCAGCAGGTAAATCCATCCATTGTCCGAGCCCGCGAATATCTCATTAATTCCGTCCTGATTTACGTCCACGAGTTGCAGGCGCTTAACGTTATTGTCAGCATCAACAACCTCTTTACCCTCGGATACGAGTTTCAACTTATAACCCCACCTCAAAACACCGGTGCTGTTGAAAACATAAACCCAGCCGTCCTGCTTTGGGTAATCAACAAGCTCCCATACCGCAGTCCCGTTGGCATCAGTACCTTTGTACTCATTATACGTATCAACAGCGTAATCCCCGACACCGCCGATAATCTCCTTAGGGACATTGCCGTCAAGGTCGCACACACCCAAGGCATTCACGCTATCGTTCGTTTCAACGCTCCACAACACGCTTCCATTCAAATCCAGCACAACAATCGAACCCCGCGTGTTAAGGGTTTCGTGCAGAACCTTCGTTTTCCACACTATGCTCTTGTTTTCCGGAGTTTCAAATCCGTACAAACCGTATTCATTAATCACCCGCATTCCCCCGACCCCGACAACAAGTTCCTTTCTTCCGTTGCCGTTTATGTCCGCCGCATCAACCGCATATATGCTGCCGGAAGTGTTGCCCAGCAAATAACTTTTTGCAATCTTCCCCGTAGAATTCAAAACGAAAATACTGTCGTTGAACGCCACCAAAATCTCCTTCGAGCCGTCGTCGTCCAGGTCTACGACATTAAACGTGCCGATGCCCGTCATGGTCTGCTTCCACACCTCACTGATGCGCTCCTCAAGAAGTTCCGCGCTGCAGCTCCAGACCAGCACCAAAACCACCAGTGCAACAACAGTCGGTTTATACATTTTTTTCCGCCGGTGCTTCGATTCTCTCAAGCACCTTCGTTATAACGTCGTCCGGTGTAACTCCGAAATCCGCCGAGTCCGGGTTCAATATCAGGCGGTGCCTCAAAATCGGGAGTGCCATCTCCTTTATGTCCTTCGCGGTTACATGGTTCCTTCCCTCAAGAAACGCCTTGGTCTTTGTCGCGGTCATGAACGCAATCGACGCCCTCGGGCTTGCGCCGGTTGCGACCTCCCTCCGTTCGCGCGTTGCATCGACGATCTTCACCACATACTCCAGAATCGCATCCGAAATTGAGACGGTTTTTGCTATCTCCTCCCGTATTATCAAAATCTCAGGCGGGTTGAAAATCTTGTTTATCTTCTCCTCCCTCGCCTTTGACTTCACAATGGCGATCTCTTCCTCCATGGGGAGGTATTTTATAACCGATTTGAAAAGAAACCTGTCCTTCTGCGCCTCGGGCAGCGGAAAGGTCCCCTCCTGCTCCACGGGGTTTTCCGTTGCAAGAACGATAAACGGCTCTGTCACTTTGTACGATTCACCGCCGATGGTGACATTTTTCTCGGCCATCGCCTCAAGCAGCGCTGACTGTGTCTTTGGCGGCGCGCGGTTTATTTCGTCAATCAGCAGGATGTTCGTGAATATCGGTCCCTTGGACAGAACGTATTTCTTCTTAGCCTCGTCGAAAGCCATCTTGCCGATTATATCCGTCGGCCTAAGGTCCGCTGTGCACTGAATCCTCTTGAAGTCGCAGTCTAACGTTTCGGAAATGGTCTTGGCAAGCATCGTTTTGCCCATGCCCGGAACACTCTCAATCAGCACATGGCCGCCACCGAATATCGCGATAATTATGTCCCTTATGGTTTCCTCTTCACCGACAATCCGCTTGTGGATTTCGTCGTACATCTGTGCAAACTGCTGGTAAACATCCTTATCGCGTTCCGGCATTTCAGTATTAATTAAGAATAAGGAATTAAAACGTAACAGAAAACAGGTTAACCGGGCTATTTTTTCTTAACAACGACGTCCACTTCCTCAGCCGCCTTGAAGAACCTTCCGCCATGCCTGTCATGGTAAAACATCTCGAGCGGGCTGAATCTGTATTCTCCATGCTTGCGTGCTTTCAGCTCGAGCTCCACACCCTTCACTTCACCCGGTTTCAGGACCTTGATTTCTTCAGGCGGTTTCACCAGTTCGAACTCATCCGGAAGGTTCTGCATAATCCTGACGTCGGTAACCTCCTCACCGCCCCGGTTCATCACCTTCCCATTCATTGAAAATTTCTGGCCCATCTTAACGGCCGGTGGCTTTTCCAAAACCAAGTCCACTTGCGGCTTGCCTTTGTCTGCTCCCGGAATTTTTCTCCCCCCGAGTTTCACACCGGCTGTGCCACCCACATCAATCAGAACCTCGTTGGATGCCTTGACGTACTTCGTTCCAAGCTCGTCCTCATAGATGGCCTCAAGCGGCTTGAGTTTAAACGTTCCCGCAGCACCGGCCTTAATCACAAGTGCAATCTTCCTGGACTCCTTCGGTTTGAGTTCGTCAATCTCGCCCGGAATTTTTTCAAGCTCGAGCTCCTCCGGAAGATGCGACAGGAACATGATTTTCCTGATGATGTGCTCGCCCAGATTCCTTATCGCACCATCCAAAATCATCTGCTTGCCCACAGGACAGCGGGAATGCTCGTTGAGTTCCAAAACAACATCCGGTTTTACCTTGACCTTCTTCAGGATGTTTTTTATGTCCTCCAAATTCTGTTTCAGGCGTTCTCTATAAACCGGAGTTAAATCCTCAATCTTGAGCGCGGATTCGAAATATTTCACTGCAGAATTCAGCAGTTTATCAGCATTCTCGTAATAACCGTGTTCAACAGCGAGTTCTCCATCAACCTTTGCCAGAAATGCGCTTGTGATAGTAGTTTCATCCTCCCATCCGGCCCGCTTGTAAAATTCCACAGCCCCTTTAAAGTGGTCGCTCGCCTTTTGCAAATCCTTAAGGTTTCTGTAGCATTCGGCTGCGTTCTTATACGCCTCAGCGATCATCCCCAGTTCTTCCGTATTTTCCGCAGTATCCTGATTCGTCTTGAAGTATCGCGTGTAATTCCATATGGCCCGGTCATAGTATTCGTGCTCAAGTTCCTCGTTCTTAAGCTCATGGTAACATTCTGCCGCACGCATGTAACCGTTAGCCGCATGCAGGTTCAGCCCCTGTTTCACCATCACATCCCCGTGATTGATGTAATTGTGCGTTGCGTTTACAAACTCTCCGGCCATGACATACGCGTTTCCTGCGCTGTAGAGGTCGTCCATTTCTATAAACATCTCCGCAGCCTTTTTGTAACCATCGACCGCTCTGTCGTGGTTAACGTCAGCCATTAGTTCAGCAAATTTCAGGTAGTTGTCGGCGGCTTTTCCATATTCCCTGATGTCTCTAAAACCGTCTGCAGCCCGGATATAATGCCCTGCGGATTTTTCCTTGTCCGTTTCCCGTTTCGCCAGTTCTATGCCCAACTCCGTAGCCCGTGTATAATACCTCAGGGCATCCCTCTCGTTCTTGTTCGAAAGGCTTGCCTTGGCAGCCAGCGCATAGTACTCCGCGGCCTTGACGAGATTTCCGGTTTTTTCATAACCCGTCGCAGCTCCAAGGTACGACTCGAAGGCATTTCCGTAATCCCGCAAATCGGAACTCAGGTCAGCAGCCGTTATGTAGTTCTCTATGGATTTTTCATGTTCCCCGAGTTTTTCATAACTCTGGGCAACATTCTTGTAACTCCTGATGATGGAAACCGCATCGTTGATGTCCTTACTGTACCTTACGGATTCCATGTAATACCGCAGCGCGTTTTTATGGTCACCCTGATGCTCATAACACTTGGCTATTAGATCGTACAGTTTTGCAACCTCGTCGTAGCGCTTTGCGCTCTGGTCGAAACCAATCGCCTTAAGATAGTAATCTATCGCGGTTTTGTAGTTTCCTGCTTGGTTGTAACAGTTTGCAGCATCGCTGTATGAAGCGGCAGCAGACGGATAATCCTTCAGCTCCAGGTCCATGTCACCAGCCTTTACATAATACTGCGAGGCGGTTCCTGAATCCCCAACACGCTCGTGATACTTTGCCGCATTGTTGTACTCCGCAGACGCTGAAAAATTATCGTTTTTTTCTAAATAGATGTTAGCTGCCTTTTCCGAGTACTGTGCCGCCGTTTTGTAATCGCCAGCGTTCTCATAGGCCTTTGCCGCGTTCCCGTAGGAACTTGCGGCCTCAAGATACTTGCCCTGTCGTTTCAGCATCTCCGCGGACTTGGTGTAGTACTCGCCAGCCTTTTGGTTGAACTTTTCCCTTTCGTCGTCTCTACCCTTCAGCTTTCCATAGCACTGCGCTATCTTCATGTAGTACGGCGCAAGCTCGGAATAACGTTCAGACTCAAGTATTATCTCGGCAATCTTCAGGTACTTCTGCAGCGCTTTTTTGTAGTCGCCCTTTTCAAAATCCCCATCCGCCTGTTTCGGTAGATACCTCAGCTGGGCTAACTTGACCAGATCCATTCTCGGCAATTAACAATTAATTTATAATACTATTATATGAAAGTCGCATTCATAGCGGACCCGCATGGAAATCTTCCGGCTCTAGAAGCAGTGCTAAATGAGATAGGAAACCTGAAGATTTTTTGCTGTGGCGACCTTGTCGGCTACAATCCATTCCCAAACGAGGTTATTGAAATGTTACGAAACAAAAAAATCCCCTGCATTCTAGGAAACCACGATTTTGTTGCTGCGGAAAACGATACGTCGGTTTTCAAAAGAATAGAATTGAAGGAAGGTTTCAATCCCGTAGCATACAAAGCCATAGAATGGACGCAAAAAAATTTGAAACCCGAGAACCTGAAATTCCTTAAGTCCCTGCCGCTGTTTTACGAAACCAAGGATTTTTACATGGTCCATGGCAGTCCCCGAAACCCGCTTGAGGAATACATTTTTCCCCACCATCCGTATATGGAATCATTCCTCGAAGGAATAAAACAAAACCTGCTCGTGCTCGGGCACACCCACCAGCCGATGATAAAAAAATTCGGCGAAAAAACAATTCTGAACCCCGGCTCCGTGGGCCAGCCGCGGGACGGCAATCCAAAAGCGAGTTTCGCAATCTACGACACAAAAACGCAGGAGGCGGAAATAAAACGCGTTGAATACGACATCGAGAAAGTCGCTGACAAAATTCTTGAATCCGGTTTGCCGCAGGAACTGGCAATGCGTCTCTTCCACGGGCGGTAATTAACTTAGAATCTGTAATATCTAAACCCAGAAAATGAAAAAACTCAAGGAACAAATCGCATCCGAGCTGAGCAGGGCAACAGGCGAAAAAATAACCCCGGATGAAATAGCAAAATCGCCGGTTGCGGACTTGTCTTCGAGCATCGCATTCAAACTCGCGAAGAAAGAGAAAAAACCAACCGCAAAAATCGCAGATGAGATTTCCAAAAAAACAAAAAAACCAGAATTTGTCGAAAAGATTGAGGCAACGAACGGCTACATAAATTTCTTTATTGATTACAAAAAATTTTTAATAAAAATTATCAGCGAAATCCGGAAGGAAAAAGAAAATTTCGGAAGGTTGGACAAAAAAGGCAAGATTCTTCTCGAGCATACGTCCATAAATCCGTCCGGACCGATTCACGTCGGCAGGATACGGAATTCCATCATTGGCGATTCCCTTGCAAGAATCCTGAAATTCGCGGGCTACGATGTTGAAACTCATTACTACGTGAACGACATCGGCAAGCAGATTGCAATCATCAATCAGGGTTTCAAGGAAAAAATCCCGGTTGACCGGCAGATCGTCGAAGAGCACAAAAAATTTAGGGAAAAGGACGATTACAAAATTTTCTTCCAGTACGTTTCTGCAAACAAAAAATTTAATGAGGATGAACGGTTCGCGGAACGTGTTCAAGAACTGATACAAAAGGCGGAATCCGGTGATGAGAAGGCGTTAAGCGAAATGTATGAACTCTCAGAGAAATGCCTTGCGGGGCAGCTCGAAACTTTAAACAGGATAGGCATAAAATTCGACAAATTCGACTATGAGAGCAAGTACGTGAAAAACAAAGAAGTTTACCGGGTTGCGAATTTCCTGGAAAAAACCAAATACTGTCAAACCGACGATGGTGTTTATCTGAATTTGGCTGATTTTGGGTTAGAACGAAGGGAAGGAAAAACCATCCTATTGAGGGCAGACGGAACTTCCGTTTACCTCACCCGCGACATCGCATACCACCTCGAGAAGGCGAAGACAAACGCATGGCTGATAAATGTTTTAGGCGAAGATCACAAGTTCGAATTCCAAGAACTTAAAACGATTCTGACAGAAATCTACAAATTAAAAACAAAACTGGATGTCGTTCACTTCTCTTTTGTGAATTTCGAGGGCGAAGAACTTTCAACGAGGAAAGGGAAAATCGCAACGGTTGACAAACTTATGGACGAGGCCGTGGAGAAGGCGGTAGCAGAAATAGAAAAAAGAAAAATCGCAGGAAAGGAGCACGCAGCCGACATTGGTCTCGGAGCGGTGCGGTACCACATCGTAAAAACCGCGCCGAACAAACCCATAACCTTCACATGGCAACAGGCCCTGAATTTCGAGGGCGAGGCGTGCCCCTACATACAGTATGCGCATGCCCGGTGTTGCAGCATCATCCGTAAATCCGATTCCGACATCAAAAAAATAAAATTAACAGAAATCAGCGAACTGAAAAACGAGGAAAAAGAACTGATAAAAATTCTTGCGGAATTTCCGGAAGTTGTTGAGAATTCGGTCAAGGATTTGAAGCCGAACCTCGTTGCGAATTACGTTTATAACCTCGCGTCCGCGTTCAGCCGGTTCTACAAGGAGTGCCAGGTTCTGAACATGGAGGAAAAAATAACCAAGAGAAGGCTGTTGTTGGTTGATTCCACAAGAACCGTAATCAAAACCTCGCTGGGGCTTCTTGGAATAAACGCGCCGGAGAAAATGTGATGAAACTTCGATGCCCCAAGTGCAAAGGCAAGCGCATTTTGTATTCCGGAATGACGCTGTCGGACACCGGCGGCTACGGCGCGACGGACCAGAAATACCTGTGCAAGGATTGCGGCTATGCCGGTTCATTAATTCTTGACACATCAAAGGAAAAAAAGGAATCCAAAAAATACCGGAAACTTCCAATCACGTGGGTTCTCGTTCTTGCGTTCATAGCGGTCATTTCGGTTTCTTTGAACGAGGACGCAAAAACAGCTGTGCTTTTCTTTGTCATACTGTCCTCGATTCTGATAATTTTTTTCAGGATAATAAAGCAGGACGTAAACATCCCGGTCGAGGAGGACCTGAAAAAACTTGACGACCTTGGCAACCCAAAGTAGTTTTTTAACCCAGACAGCGGTAATGTTAATGTGACACCACACAAAATTCGACCTTTAAAAGCCGAGAAGAAACTGTTCATCGGGGCAGGGTGTGACCTCTGCAACAAGAAGGAAACGCTTGCGTGTTACGAGAGCGAAATAGAAAAGCGCGATTTTCTCAAGAGGTATTACGAATGCGATTCCTGCAGACAGACGATATGCAGCGATTGCGCGGCCGGCATGCCGGTTTGCCCAGTATGCTTCGGCAACAGCTTTACCGAAATCCGGCCGTTTGACCTGTTCTACTGCGGCGTCTGCCTGAGGGAATGGCTTGACGACGGCGGTCTGTGCAAGGAGTGCCGGTATCCGAGACTTGAGGAAATACGGAAACTCGGCTAAAGTTTTGACTGTTTCCCTATAAGCAGCTCGAAACTCAGAAACTCTGTTTTCAGGGAGATGGTGTACTTCCCTTTTTTTACGAAATCCCGGATGTTGTAAAACCGCGGCTTCTGCTTCAGGAACTTCATTGCGATGTATGCCTCCACGCCGGAAATCTCGGCAAATATCCTCAACCCGAGAATGGCTTCCTTCAAACTCAGTTTTTCCTTGCGCGTCGCTTTGCACTCCAGCAATATAACGCGTGAGTCCTTTATCGCAACGACGTCCGGAACGGGTTCGCCCACGGTTCCCGAACCTGCGGCACGGACAGCACTCCATCCGTTCGCCCAGAACTCGCGTATGAGTTCGCGCTCAAAGTTTGCACCCTTTTGGTAATGGCTCATTTTGTTTGTAACTTACAAGATTAGTTATGTTATACTCAACATCCTTTCAATCACAATTCTCGCCCGTTTCGCTGTATCCCTTGGAACCTCAACCTTATATTGTTCTTTGTCAAGCGCGTCGAAAACCTTCTCTAGGGTGTTCATCTTCATGTTCGGGCAGATTGCGGAATCCGATGCCGGATAAAATTTTTTTCCAGGAACATCTTTTTTCAGCCTGTGAATTATTCCATTCTCGGTCCCTATGATGAATTCCATTTCCTTCGATTTTTTGCAGTAATTTATCATGCCTTCCGTTGATGCAATATGGTCTGCAAGCTCTTGGACTTCGGGAATCGTTTCCGGATGCACCACGATCTTTGCCTTCGGGTGTTTTTCCTTGGCTTCAACAATGTCCCATTCGGAAATCAGGTGATGCGTCGGGCACAAACCGTATTCCGGTACGGGAATTATCGTTTTCCTTGTTCTTCTTTGGACGTAATAGGCAAGATTCTTGTCTGGTCCGAATAAAATCTTATCAGCATCCATTGCGTTTACGACTTCCACGGCGTTTGCCGACGTGCATATGCAGTCGCATTCCGCCTTGACGTCCACGTTTGTGTTTATGTACAGAACAACATCAGCGTCCGGAAATTTTTTCTTTGCAAGTTGCAGTTCCTTGGGTGACAGCATCTGTGCCATGGGGCATGTTGCGTTCGGCTCTGAGTTGAGAACTTTTCTATCAGGATTCAATATCGCCACGGTTTCAGCCATGAAATCAACGCCGCAGAATACAATCATCCTGGATTCAGTTTTTTTTGCCTGTTGCGCCAAACCAAAGGAGTCGCCGACATAATCTGCAACATCCTGAATCTCGGGGCGCTGGTAGTTGTGCGCGAGGATTACCGCCTTTTTCCTGTTTTTTAATTCGATAACCTTCCTATTCAAACCGGACATGTTTATTTTTTATACGATTACCTATAAAACAATACGCAAAATGGCAGGCAAAATCGTTCTCGGTGTGTGCGGAAGCGTTGCTGCTGTGAATACCGTGAACCTTGTAAGGAGATTGGTCAAGGAGGGCCTCGAGGTAGAGTGCGCGATGACCAAGGCGGCACAAAAAATCATCCACCCAAACGTTCTCGAATGGGCGTCCGGAAATCCAGTGATAACGGAACTTACGGGAGAAGTCGAGCACGTGAAACTCTGCGGTGCCAACGGTTCCGCTTCTCTGCTACTGATATGCCCAGCGACCTCGAACACCATATCAAAAATCGCGAACGGCATAGATGACACGGTTGTCACGACACTCGCGGCAACGGCACTCGGTTCGAAGATTCCAATCATCATGGTTCCGGCGATGCACATATCCATGTACGACAACCCCTTCGTTGTTGATAACATCCAGAAATTGGAGAGTAAGGGAGTCACCCTGATAGAGCCCCGCATAGAAGAGGACAAGGCAAAAATCGCAGAAAACGATGAAATCGTCAAGGTCGTTTTAAAATTGGTAAAAGAATGACAATCAAAAAAATCCTCCTCATCGGGCTGGCCATATTTTTACTGACGTTTGTCGTAACCATCGTGGGAATCATCGTGCTTTCCCCGTGGATCGAAAGCGGAGTAACGGCTACAAACCTGGCGTTTGATTACATGAATGCAACGCATAACCTCGGTGTTGATGCTCTGGACATATCGGGCTTCAAACCGCTGAGCACCGAAAATTCCGACCTCTGGCTCGTGAGTCTGAAAGACCAAGCAAACAAAACCTACGTTCTTACTGTAAACATCACCTCGAATTCCGTCTCGGAGTCAAAATGAACCTTACGGAAAAGCAGGGCGACGCTGTTGTGAAATACGCGAGGGCAGTCATAAAAGGACACTTCTCCAAAGAAAAACCTAAGGTGCCTGAAATTCTTAAGGATGTGTTTACGGAAAACCGCGGGGTTTTTGTTACTCTCGATACATACCCTGACCACAAACTCAGAGGTTGCATTGGATATCCAGAACCAATTCTACCTTTGGGAAAAGCGGTCGAGGATTCCGCACTTTCCGCAGCGTTGAGAGACCCGAGGTTTCAGCGCGTCAGGGAGGACGAACTTGATAATATCGTGGTTGAGGTTTCCGTGCTCACGAAACCAGAACTCATAAAAGTGAACAACCCGAAGGAATATCCTAAACAGGTAAAAATCGGGAGGGATGGCCTGATAGTGCAGGGCGGATGGAGCCGTGGTTTGCTGTTGCCGCAGGTTCCTGTCGAATGGAAATGGGATGCAGAAGAATTTTTGTCGCAGACGTGCGTGAAGGCGGGGCTGACACCGGATACGTGGCTCGCGAAGGAAACAAAAATCTACAGTTTCCAGGCCCAGATTTTTGCCGAGGAAACGCCGGGCGGAAAGGTGGTTGAAAAATTCCTAACTGAATGACACCTCAACCACATCACCATCCCTCAAACCCAGCTTTTTCCTGAAGTTGAATTTACCTATAAGCTCGAGTTCATCCCTGTGGTGGCTTCTTTCAGGTATTATAATCCAACAGTCAACCTTGCTCTTTCCATGCGAAATAGATGCGGGTATGCATGTTATATCACCAAAACACCTGTTGCCCTCTTTGAAACCTTCAATCCTGATGGTTTTCGCCCGCTCGGGGCTGAACTTTCCCTTCACGTCAAGGTTAAGGGTTCCCTGATACGGTTCAAAACCCAGAGCGTCCTTCAGCCTCTCGCTGTACTTCCCTATGTAGTACGCACCCTCACCCAAACCCTTCACCACTCTACCTCTTACCTGGATTTCCGCATGCGTTCTGAAAAAATTCTCAAGTTCCGTATGCATTTTCCTCAGGGCTTCGACACCCCTCTCTGTCAGCCGGATGGACTGCCCCCTACCAGTAACCTTCCTTTCTATCAGACCTCTGGATTCCAACCTGGTGAGGTATCTTGAGGAACTCTGCTGCGAAACGCCAAGCAGCTTTCCGAATTCCGCAGAATTTATGAATAATTCGTCATACGGCGATTTCAGTCGTCTGCTCAACTCGTACAGTATCTGGGTATCTTGTTTCATACTACAACGTTGCGGGTTTCCCCACAACCTTTTGTTCAACCCCTTTTTTGGATTTGACAACGATGAAGGGATTTTTTGTGTCCCCGATTACATCAAAAACGTTGCCGATAACCTTTCCGTCAATCCTGACAGGTTTGTTTAACAATTCCCTGAATTTATCAAGGGAGTTTTCCGGAAAATTAGCAGGTGGTTCTATAATGAGGAAATCCTCAACCACACATCTGACCTTACCCAAAACCGAGTTTCTACCCATTTTTAACCACTAAATATAAACTATTATTCCTTAATATACCGATACATAATCCAAAATGGAACTGCTAAGAAAACTTTGCATGGCCACGGGCGTCTCGGGATTTGAGAGTGAAGTTGTCGAGATCATAAGGAAAGAGCTGAAAGGGTACGTTGATTCGCTGGAGGTTGACAGTCTCGGAAACGTTATCACGAGCAAGGGCAAGGGAAAAAAGAAGATAATGCTTGCTGCGCACCTCGACGAAATCGGGCTGCTGGTGAAACACATAACCAAGGAGGGTTTCATAAAGTTCGTGAGGATTGGCGGCGTTGACGAGCACATACTCCTCGGGCAGAGGGTCACGATAAAAACGAAAAACGGGAACCTCCCCGGAGTCATAGGTTCAAAACCCATCCACCTAAAGAAAAAAGAGGAGGATGACAAGGTTGTCAAGGCAGAGGAAATGTTCATAGACATCGGTGCGGGAAACGAGAAGGAGGCTAAGAAACTTGTGGAACTCGGCGACCCGATATGTTTCGAGCCGAATTTTGGCGTATTCAACAAAAACGTTTTCTACGGAAAGGGGGTTGACGACCGTGTCGGATGTTACGCACTCATCCAAGTCATGAAAAACATCCCAAAGAACATCAACGCCACCGTTTATGGAGTTTTCACAGCGCAGGAGGACGTGGGCCTGAAAGGTGCGAGGGTTTCCTCATATCGGCTGAATCCGGATGTTGCGCTGGTTATCGACACGACAATTGCGGGTGACACGCCCGGAATAGAAGCCAGCGAATCGGACCTGAAACTCGGAAAAGGGCCCGCAATAACCATAGTGGAGGCAGGCGGACGCGGCCTCATATCGCATTCCAGAATAAGGGAAATACTTATAAAAACCGCAAAGAAGAACAGGATTCCGTACCAGCTGGACGTCATCGAGGGCGGAATGACCGACGGTGCGATAATATACATGAACAGGGACGGCGTTCCGACGGGTGCGGTTTCGATACCGTCAAGATACGTGCACTGCCCGAGTGGCGTTTTTGACATTCGGGACATAAACAACGCAGTAAAGCTGATAACAAGGGCAATTCCTCTGCTCTAAACGTTTCTCCTTGAAGAAAACTCCAGTTTGTAGTTGTCCGTTGTTTTTTCCAGCTCGTACAACAAAGCAAGGTCCCCGGCTTCGTCAAATTCTATGTCACTGATTTTAGAGTTAATCATCTGTCCATCATTCTTCGCGGTTGGCATTTCCGGCTCGTCCGTCCTCATGTTAACAAGTTCATAGTATGGGGGTCTAAACTCCCGTTCCTTAAATATCACGACAATCCTCGTCTTCTCAACCAGTCCGAACTGCGACAGCGGGAAAACCACGAAGTCGTCCGGTTTCAAGGCAGCGGGCCAGGTGTATTCAATCTCCAGGTCAAACTCGTCGTTCTGCTTAAGCGAGTTCTGGAACCTTATCTCGAGTATCTTTATGGTATCCGGCGTGTTCTCCATGGGCTTTATGTCCTCGAGCTTCTGTTTCAATTTTTTGTCAAACGCCTTGAAATGGAGGTATTCCCACGGCATTCTGTAATCGCCGATTGCGTAGGTCACGAACGACTGCAGCCGTTCCTTGCCGAGGTATTTTCCAGCATACCTCCTGCGGACATGCAGCGTATGGCCGTGATAAATCTCATAAACGTTCTCGCAGAGCGTTATCTTGAGTTCCCTGTTTTTTATCTTCCTCACATAATTCTCAAGCAGGAGTTGCGCAGCCGGCTCCTCACTTACATGCTGATTTTTCTTTAAGGCATCCATGTCCTCCTTAAGCTGCAGCAGGAGCTCTATAAGCAGAACCATGACGATCATGAACGCTATCCTGAAACCGTCCTCACCGCTTATAAGGGAATGTATGGACGGAACTATGTAGCTGAGAAAGTGGAGTATTATCAACAGCAAAATCGCATACTGTAGGCCCCTGTATTCAATGGGTTTTATTGGAAGCTGCCTGAAAAAACCCCAGATTTTTTTCGTCAAAGACATTTGAACGCACCCTTCTCGATTAAAATTTTTCCGTCAACCCACACCGTAGGTTTCAAAATCACGCCGTCCAGATGGTACCGTGCCCGCACCCTTCCCCCGAACGCGGTGTTATTTCCGAAACCAATATGAACGGTGCCGTAAACCTTCTCGCTTTCGAGCACGTTCCCAATCAATCTCGCCTTCGGATTCGTGCCGATGCCGAACTCCGCAATATTCCTTGTCCTATTATCCTTTTTTATAGGCTCATTTAAATCCGACGCACTGCTACCGCTAACCTTCTTTACCAACCCATTTTTAACTTCAATCCTCATCCGTCCATCGGCCCTCCCGAACATCGCCCCGTCAACCACGATTTTTCCCTCAGTGGTTCCTTCAACCGGTGCCGCGCAAACCTCACCGGCCGGAAGGTTGCCCCATTCGCCTTTTTTGTGGTAAATGCCGGTGTCCAGAAAAATTTCCCTGTTTTTTATGCTGAACTCCAGGTTCGTGCCTTTCTCCGTTTTTACCCGTACGGTTTTTCTGTTCTTCAGTGCGTTTCCGATGCGTTTCGTTATCTTTTCGACCTCACCGTGATCGGCAGTCAGTGCCCCGCGGTAAAGCATGTCCTTCGTGATTCCGGGCATGCTTGCCAGCCGCACGCCTCTTCCCTTGCCCCAGCGTCCGCCCACGGCATCACTCACGGCCTTGGTGTGTGATATCGACTTAGTGGTTGTAACAAGAACAACATCCGCAAGTTTCATCGCCTCGGCCACGAGTCTTGAAGGTTCCTCGCCGTGATGCTTTGAGGGTTTTGAAACTACCATCGAGGTTTCGGTTATTTTTGAAATTCCCTTCAAAAAGGTTTCAGCCACCTCCAGATTTTTGTAATCCGTAACAACCAGCACCCTCTCTCCGGGCTTGATGTTCATGCACTTTTCTATCACCGTTCTTACACCAACCGGGTTGACCATCTTGATTCATTCTATTTATATTTCAAACCTATATACTACCATGTTCCGAATTGGCAGATTCCTGCTGTTGATGCTGGGAATAACAACCGGAGCTTTCCTCTACATCGGTTTCAACTGGGTACCGATTATAGGGCCGGTGCTTATAGGTGTTTTCATAGCAAAGTTAGCAAAGCCGAGTGTAAGGGACGGGTTTTTTGCAGGCGTTCTTGCCGGTTTATTCGGTTTTATCCTGCTGACTGGCGCGATTCTCGCATACGGTCTCGGCTGGTTCATGACCTCGACCATAAAAATCGTTGCTCTTATTCTGCTGGCATGGATATTCCTGCTCTGGAACCTTGCGGGCATATTACTCACGGGGCTGGGGTGCGCACTCGGTTCTGCGGTGTTCAGGGTCGGCAGGATAGTGGAAAAAACCCAGGAACTCTTCGGAAAAAAAGACAGAGAGGTAACGGATTTAAGGAACGTCGTGTTATGCAAAAACTGCGGTGTTGAAAATTTGAAGGGCAACAGGTACTGCAGCATATGCGGTGAAAAAATATGAAACAATGCAATCTGTCCCCTCCCAAGGACAGTGAAAGACCACTACCGGTCATAGGACAGATTGCGTGTGTAAAATCAGCCCCCTTTAGGGGACTGATTTTTACAACAAAAGAACTGCTCCGGAAAAACGGGAAATTGATTGCAGGATGTTTTGTCATTCTCCTGCTCGGCGTATCACTCGGATTTTTTTTGTTTCCGAAATTTGAGGACCGGATCGAATCCATTGTAGAACAGATGTTCGCTGGAATCATCGTCAAAGAAAACAGGTTTCAGACGGCAATCAACATAATGGTGAGGAACATCACCGTAAGCGCGATAGTTATACTCACGGGCATCGTTTTTTTCATCCCACCGACAATCGTTTTTATTAACGGGTTTGTGGCAGGGTTGGTTGTAAAATTTTCAATGAGCAGAGGAATTGCGTTGTCAACGGTAATCTGTGGTGTACTTCCGCATTCGATACTTGAAATTCCCGCATTTATGATTGCAGCCGCGTTTGGCGCGAAAATCGGGTTTTCCATGCTATTCCCGAAACAGAAATCCAGAAAAAAAGCGTTTACGGAAAGTTTAAAGGAGGCAGCTTACGTTTACTTTCTCATAGTGCTGCCGTTGATGATACTCGCTGCGTTTGTGGAATCTTACGTATCGACGAGTATGGTTCTTTAGTGGTATTTTTTTAGAAAAAGTTTGCGAGGGATGGGATTCGAACCCATGGAGACCTACGTCACAGGATACCTTCAGACCCTTTTCTTTCTTTTCGAAGAAAGAAAAGTGTTCTATGCTCAGAACTTAAAGTTCCGGCACGCAGCGACCAATAGTCGCTTGCGTCCCAAAAGAAAGAAGAATTTAAGCGAAGCTTAAATTCCTTTTCTTTGGGGTGAAGCACTTTCTTTTTCTAAAAGAAAGGGCTCCTTAAGTCCTGCCCCTTTGGCCAGCTCGGGAACCCTCGCGTGGTTTATCATATATAAAAATAGAAATAATAAATCAGCGTATTATCGCGTTGTACGACTTTACCGCATCCCGCGTCCGTTCCGCCGCCCTCCCGACATCCTTTATGGATTTTGCACCGGTTATTATCATCTTTCCGGAGCGGAATATCAACATCACGGTTTTCGGTTCGTCCAGTCTGAAAACAAGTCCCGGAAACTGTTCGGGCTCGTATTCCGTGTTTTCCGCCTCTATGGCCAGAACGTCCAGGTTCACCTTAAAGTCGAGTTTCGCTGAAGCCACGATGTTTTGAACCTCAACCTTTGGCTTGCCCCGCACGCGGATTTTGCCTTCCCTGAACTTCTCCTTGAGCCTTTCTACGGCAATCTCGATGTCTTTTTTTGACCGCGCCCCCGTGCATATGATCTTTCCGGAGCTGAAAATCAGCATCGCGAGTTTCGGCTCTTTAACCCTAAAAACAGCGCCCGGAAAACTCTCGGGGTTGTACTCCAAACCCTTGACTGTTCTTGAGAATTTTTTGAGGTCTATCTTCTGATCAACAGTTATGGCAGAAACCATGTTTTCAATGTTCGTTTCCATACCCATTTTTACACCCCCAAACGTAATAGATTTATTCTTATGCCCAACGGCTTTAAAAATGCAAATTTGGTGTTTTTAACATCCAGTCTCAAGTTATAAACCACCTGAAATGGTTACTGTTATCGTTGGCGGGCAGTTCGGAGACGAGGGTAAAGGCAAAATCATATCCTACATCGCAACCAAGGACAAGCCGAAAATCATAGCAAGGGCGGGCATCGGACCGAATGCTGGACATACGGTCTACAAAAATGGAAAGCGCTATGCCCTTAGGATGATACCATGCGGGTTCGTGAACGATAGAGCAAGACTGCTCATAGGGGCGGGCGTTCTGGTTGACCCTAAAGTGCTGTTGAAAGAGATAAAGGAAACAAAAACGAAGGGCAGGTGTTTTGTTGATAAACGATGTGCGATAATAGAGCAGAAACACCGCGACCTTGACAGTTCGAACAAACACCTTAGCGAAATCATCGGCTCCACGAAAACAGGCTGCGGCCCGGCAAATGCGGACCGCGTTTACCGGACGGTGAAACTTGCACAGGATGTTCCTGAATTGAAGGGTTACGTAACCGATGTTCCGCTGGAACTGGACGAGGCGATAAATAAAGGAGAGAAAGTCCTGATTGAGGGAACGCAGGGTTTCGCGTTGTCCTTGTACTACGGAACCTACCCGTTTGTTACGTCAAAGGATACCTCAGCGAGCACAATCGCGGCGGATGTCGGTGTAGGGCCTACAAAAATTGATGATGTCATGGTCACCTTCAAGGCGTACATAACCCGCGTGGGCGGTGGTCCGTTGAGGACCGAGATAAATGCAGGCAACATCAAAAAACACGTCCTGTGGAGCAACCTGCTTAAAAAAGCAAAAAAAGACGGCATAGATAAACGGGACGTGAACACGACGCTTGCCGAATATCTCGACGAAAAGGGCACGGTAACCGGAAGGTATCGCAGGGTTGGAAACTTTGATTTCGAGCTTGCAAAATACTCAATAATGGTGAATGGCGCGACACAGCTTGCGGTAACGTGCCTGGACAAGCTTTTCCCTGAATGTTTCGGCGTCCGGGGGTTCGAGGAATTGAGCAATAACGCTAAGAGCTACCTCAAAAATATCGAAAAAAAGCTCGGGTTGAAGGCATCGCTGATTTCGACAGGACCAGATATAAACCACATGATTGACCTGAGGCAGAATGGCGGAAGAAAATCCTGATGTAGGGGGGGGAAGAACTCCGGAACGGGAGCAGCTCATCTCGCTTGTGTCTCATCTCGAAAAGGAACGCAAGCGAAGGCTTGAGCTTGAGAAAAAAACTCAGGAGCTTGAGGAGGAACTTGCAAAAATCAAAAGCGAGCTTGAAAAAACCCAGGCCGCCTTGGAGGATGAACACGAAAAGCGCGTGAGTACCGAAGAGAAAATTGAAAAAATGCAGCAGACTGGGATGCTTGAGCAGTGGGCGGAACTCCTTGACACCGGATGGGACGATGCCGATTTTGGCAAATACACCAGCACGAAGAAAAACGCGAAATCGCTTCTTAAGCTGTTGCTGCGTGTTGGAAGAATAAAATCAAGCATGGCGTCCAGCATGTTGGATGTAAACCGCGACGTTATCGACAATTGGGCTTCACTGCTTGGGGAAAAGAACCTGATAAGGATTTCAAACAAGAAGTCCGGGGATTACGACATTGAGATTACCGATTACCTCAGGGACAGGATTAAACGACTGAGGGAGAAATTGCGTGTCAGGGAGTCTGCAAACAGGTAAGTTGAAATACGATTTTGCAGTAATCGGTGGCGGTCCTGCGGGTTGCATTGCCGCACGACATGCTGTCAAACACGGCAGCGTCGTTCTCTTCGAGGAGCACAAAAAACAACCCGTGCAGTGCGCCGGACTCATAAGCAGAAGCGGTCTGGAAAAACTCGGAATAAAACCGGAAGATGTTCTGAACGAGGTCAATGGCGCGTTTCTTTACTCGCCAACCGGGACAAGGGTTGAAATCCGGGCGAAAAATCCAAAAGCGTATGTCCTTGACAGGAGCGAATTTGATAAACAGCTGTTGAATGAGGCGACTGATGCAGGCGTTATTTTCATCAACGATTTTGCTGAAATTGATAATAATAAAAAAATAATAAAAACAAAAAATTCAGGGAGGGAGTACGAAGCAGGCAGGGTAATTCTGGCTACGGGAACGAACTACAACATTCATCGTACCCTAAACCTTGATCTCCCAAAAAAGTTCTGGGTCGGCGCGCAGTACGAGCTCGGGGTTGAGTGCGACCCGGAAATGGTGGAGCTGCACTTTGTAGTGCCTAACTTTTTTGCGTGGGTCATCCCCGTAGATGGATATGCACGCGTTGGAATCTGCGCCTTTAGCAACCCTACCCCCCTTCTTGATAATTTCATAAAAAAATTGAAAAAAGAGGGAAGAATAAAGAATCAAAAAATTCTCGCAAGAAGTTTCGGGACAATTCCCGTTTACAATCCATCAATCAGAACGCAATACGGAAATCTCGTTACCGTCGGCGATGCCGCCGGCCAGGTAAAAGCGACAACCGGCGGCGGCGTCGTCATGGGCGGCCTGGCCGCGAGATTCGCATGCGAAGAAAATTACGAAAAACTCTGGAGAAGCGAAATCGGCAGGGAGCTTTACCTTCACCTTCTCATAAGAAAATTTTTAGATGGAATTTCCGAGAAAACCACAGACAAATTGTTCAAAATAATAAACGAGAATAAGGAAATCGTGGAGGAAAAAGGGGACATGGATGCCGCATCGAAACTTGTTTTTCCGCTGATGAAAAATCCAAAATTCATGGCGTGGATGCTGCTTCTGACTCCGAGAATTTTTATGGATCTCATATAAAACCAAATTTATATACTAAATCACAAACTTATACCATGGAACCATTCGTGATTTTCAAGGGAACCCTGCTGATGGTGCTTGCGGTCGCGATTCCCGGGGCAGCTTTGACTTATGGCATATTCCCGAAGAAGGACCAGCTTGACCTTGCGGAACGTCTGGGTTTAAGTTTCATCCTTGGCTTCGTTCCGCAGTTTCTCCTGTACTTCGCTGACAAGAACTTCAACCTTCCGATAACCGGAACAACAACCTTTCTGACAATTGCGCTTGTAACCGCTGTCGGACTTGCGTTGTGGAAATTCAGAAAATAATTTGTTATTTCAGAGCATCTGCCGGAAGTTCTATCTCCTGGGCTTTGTTGTAGTCGTAGAAGTTGAAAACCATCCGCATGGTCGTCGTGATGTTGTTTGCGTTCGTGTCAATCTCCATGGCAATGCGCGTCGGTAAATACGTATCCTTTATCACCCACTCCTTCATACTCATCCTTTGTATTGATTCCGCGATTTTTTTTAGTTCTGCCTCGTCAATCTCCGGATTTTTTGTGCCGACCTGCTTCAGGAGGTAGTCAACCACCGCATCCTTGTTGGGGCTGATTTCAATAACGTAACATTCCTTTCCGTTCATCTCCGTGTCTGGCAATTTTTTAACCGCCGCGGTCTTCAGGAGTTTCGACTGCTTCTGCACGTCGTTTTCCTCACCCCAGAATTCCTCACCCCCCAGCGTCTCCCTGCTCCACCTGTCATCCACCTCTGTATAAACCGTGTCGTTCATCACGTAAGTTATGGTATCGAGAGTCACTCCTGCGATTTCAATCGTGTTGTTCATGAGCATCCTCCGGTTTTTTACATCCACACCGCCAGACGATAACATCAACATGCTCATGTTTGTGTAACCGCTCGACATGACAATGTCGATATTCGTGTCAAAATCGTAGGAATCCACGGAGGCTATAGAGCCAAGCGTTTTATCCCTTATGCTTTCGGCGCTCATCTCCTGGGATTCATTAATGCAACCGGCAGAAAAAACCACCAGCGCCGCAATAACAATCCAAAAACAGGGTTTCATCATATCCACTATTTTATATACCGCATACGTGTTTTTATTGCCTATAATTGATTATTATAAAGGCATTAAAATGGGCAAAGCAGTACTTGTTCTGCATGACGGAACCTACGTTGTGGGCGAGGGGATAGGGGCTGAAAAAGAAACCCACGGAGAAGTGGTCTTTAACACCGCAATGACCGGCTATCAGGAAGCGCTCACCGACCCATCCTACAAGTACCAGATTCTGATGTTTACATATCCCCTGCTCGGGAACTATGGCATACAGGAAAACGCCAGCGAATCCAGCAGAATACACGCCGAAGGCCTCGTTGTGCGGGAACTGACGGAAAAACCAAGCCACGGAAAACTCAAAGGAACCCTGGACGAATTTCTGAGGAAACACGACACCCCGGGGCTGCACGGCGTTGACACGCGTTTTCTAACGCGCAAGATTCGGATGCACGGCGTTATGAACGGAATCCTAAAAAACCCGTTTGTTCCGGCTGAATTGCCCGAGTTGAAGGAGAAGGTGAAAAAATTAAAATCCATCTCCGACCTAGACCTTGTTAGCCTGGTGTCAACCAAGGAGGTCAAGCACTATGACGTAAAAGGCAAAAAAACTCTCGTGCTCCTTGACTGCGGCGAGAAGAGCAGCATAATCCGCGCGCTTCTAACGCGCGGGATAAACATAATCAAGGTTCCTGCGAAAACCAGCCCCGAGGAGATAATGAAGTTCAACCCAAACGGCGTTGTGATATCCAATGGCCCTGGCAATCCCGAGCGTGCGGATTACGTGATAAAAACCACGAAGAAACTTATTGACGAAAAAATACCCATTTTCGGCATATGTTTGGGTTTGCAGATAATCGCCTTGGCGTGCGGCGCGAAAACCTACAAACTGAAGTTCGGTCATCGCGGTGCGAATCAGCCGGTGCTTGATGTCAAAACAAAAAAGGTTTACATCACCTCGCAAAACCACGGGTTTGCCGCGGATGCGGATTCCTGTAGAAGCGCCGGTATCACGGTTACGCACATAAACCTGAACGACAAGAGCGTTGAAGGCATAAAAAACAAGGGTCCAGCCATGGCGGTTCAGTATCACCCGGAGGCGAATCCCGGGCCGTGGGATAACTACTACCTGTTCGACGAATTCATAAAACTATTGAAATGAAAGTCTGCAAGACCATCAGAGACCCGATACACGGCAACATCGAGTTAAACGAGCTTGAGGTCAAGCTTATCGACACACCACAGCTCCAACGCCTCAGGCGCATAAGGCAGAACGGTTTTTGTTATCTCGTTTATCCGTCCATGAACTCGACGAGGTTTGAGCACTCCCTCGGCGTTCTGTATCTGGCGGATGTTGTTGCCGACCATCTCGATGTCGGAAATCACGAAAGGGAAACGCTACGGGTTGCGGGTCTGTTGCACGATGTCGGGCATGCGGCGTTTTCCCACACCACTGACGACATACTCATGTCCTTTGGCTGCACGCACGAGGAAAACGCAATCCATATCATACTAAAAACGGAAATCTCGAAAATTCTAAAAACCAATGGTATCAAACCAAAGGAGGTGGTGGACCTCATAACAGGCAAGGGCGCATTAGGCAAAATCATATCGTCGGAGATTGATGTTGACAGGATGGATTACTTGATACGGGATTCCCATTACGCCGGCGTCGCATACGGAGTAATAGACCTTGAAAGGATCATCGAGAGCATGCGGATTGTTGACGACGAACTGGTTGTTGTGAAGGACGGTCTTGAGGCAGTCGAATCGTTGCTGATAAACAGGAACATGATGTACCAGACCGTTTACAGGCACCACACCAAGCGTATAGCAGAGACGATGTTCAAGCAGGCACTTGCGGTGTTGCTGAAAAACAAAAAAATCACCTACAAAAAACTCATGTCCATGGATGATGCCGACCTCATAAACCGGCTCCGGAACTCGAGCGGCTACACCAAGGAGATGATGGTGAGGCTGGACTCCAGGAAACTGTTCAAAATTGCGTTTCAGGAGAAAATCGGCCTGATAGCAAAAATGTTCCGCGACGACCTCATAAAGAACCAGGAGCGCATCCAGAACCGGATTGCGACGGAACTCGGCATAAGGAAAGGTTTCGTTCTGCTGGACATGCCCGAGATGAAACTTTCGGAATTCAAAATCCGCATTCAGGACAGAAAGGAGTTAAAACTCATAGACGAAATCTCAAGCCTTGCACGCTCCCTTGAAAAATCCGAGCGCGAGAAGCTTATGTTTTGCATCTACACCGCCCCGGAATACCTGAAGAAATTCAAGAAACTTAACCTAGAAAAATACATCCAGTTTTCGCAGACAAAACTCGGGAAGTTCGTCTAGGCAACCTCCCCATACAACACGCCCTCGCTCACGCCGTCAACATTCAAAACCGTATTCCTGTACTGGATGACAACGCTCGCGTTGTATCGCATCCCTTTTTTGAGCAGAGTCGTGTCGCAATACAAAGCAATCCGGTGTTTATCCTGCCGTTCTATCTCCGTGCCGAGTTCGAAAACCTCGCAGGGCCTACCGTTTACCTGCGCCTCCACCCGCTGAACCCTTGCAGGAACCCTCAAATGATTTGCCAAAACCAGATACAGGCTGTCCCCGCTCAGGGAAAACTGTTCTGGCACAATCCATGAAAATCCGGATACGGGTGGAACTTCCGGTTCCGTCATGACCTCCTTCCAACCCCTCACCATAAACAGAAAAGTGAAGACTATCGCTATAACCCATGCGTACGTCGTCACCAGCTCCAACCCGCCGTTACCCTTTCTCTTCATCTTTTTGTTACGGCCTTTTTCACCAACCCAAACGTTTCCTCGACGCTTCCGGATGCATCAATCCTTACCAAATCCCTCAGCGACAGATAATTATTGTAAACCCTTTCTAAAAATTCGCGGTTTTCGAATATCTCCCGGGTTTTCGTCCTCTTTACCGCTACCCAGGGCTTTATGTCCAGAAAAATCGTAAGGTCCGGTTTTCTTGCAAACCGGTTCAAATCCGACAGCCACTGTCCATCAACGCCCTGCGCGGTCTGATATGTAATCGTCGAGTGATAATAGCGCTCCGAGATAACAACTATGCCCTGCTTGAGCGCCGGTTCAATCTCGCTCTTAAGATGCTCGTACCTGTCCGCAGTAAAAAGCAATGCCAGGGTTTTTGGGTCCACGCTTCTCTTTCCTGACAGAATTTCGCGTATAAACCTACCGATTTTTCCGTCAGTCGGCTCTGCCGTGAGAAGGACTTTCTTACCATGCTCTTTCAAAAATTTACCAAGAAGCTTCGCCTGCGTTGACTTTCCGGAGCCGTCGCAACCTTCGATAACGATGAACATCCTTATCTATTACCTTTTAAGAAAGTAATATTATATCTTTAGCCAAATGGATTCCCAAGAGCTTGAAAACTACCGGAAAGCCGGAAAAATCGCAAAGGACGTTAGAGAGTGGAGCAGGCCGCTGGTTAAGGACGGAGAAAAAATTCTGGACCTCGCGAACAAAATCGAGGAAAGAATAAAAAAGTCCGGTGGTGAACTCGCGTTCCCGGTGAATATCTGCATCAACGACGTTACTGCGCATTACGCGCCAAAGTGGAACGATACGATAACAATAGCGAAAGAGGATGTCGTTTCCGTTGACCTGGGCGTTCATATTGACGGCTACATTGCGGACACCGCATACACACTCGACCTTTCCGGCAAACACGAAAAAATGCTGAAAGCCAATGAGCTTGCGCTCTCAAAATCCATCGAACTCGTAAAACCGGGTTTGCAGGTAAAGGAAGTCGGCAGGGTTGTTCAGGAAACCCTGACAAGCGCGGGCTTCAAACCCATAGAAAATTTGACCGGGCACGAGGTTGACCGCTACGACCTCCACGCCGGCCTGTCCGTGCCGAACATTCCCGTCCCGTACGACTGGAAGATTGAAGAGGGCATGGTCATCGCTCTGGAACCATTCGCGACAAACGGTTACGGGCGCGTTGTCGAAACAAAGTTTGTGGAGATTTTTTCACTGATAAATCCTAAACCAACCCGCATGTCTGAGTCCAGAATTTTGCTAAAGGAACTGGAATCAAGAAAAACATTACCCTTCGCAGCCCGTTGGTTTACGAAAAAAATAAGCCCAATGAAACTGGACCTTGTTCTGAGGGACATGGTTTTCAGAAAAATACTGAAGGACTACCCGACGCTGCACGAGAAGGAAAAAGGCATCGTATCGCAGTTCGAGCATACGGTTATCGTAACAAAGAATGGCTGCGAGGTAATAACCTGAAATGGAAAACGGCGAAGAATACAGAAAAAAAGTCAACTGGATCCTGATTTACATACTTTTCCTGAATCTGGCAGTCGTAATACTGAAGGCAATATTCGGCTTCCTTGCGAACTCTCTCAGCATGCTTGCGGATGCACTTCACTCGACCTTCGATTCCTTATCAAACATCATCGGCTTGATATTCATAAAAATAGCGTCCAAACCGCCCGACCCCGGACATCCCTACGGCCACAAAAAATACGAGACATTCGCAACCATCATAATCGCAGGTTTCATATTCCTGACGTGCTTCGAGGTCGTCCAGTCCGCGATAAATCGTCTTATAGAAAAAACAACACCCGAAATTAACGCAATAACCGTCTTTGTCATGATAACCGTGCTTGTCATAAACATATTCGTCTCGAGATACGAGCACAGGAGGGGCGTTGAGCTTAACAGCCCGATACTCATTACGGATTCGATGCACACCAAGAGCGACATATATGCGTCAATTTCTGTCCTCCTCGGCTTCATTTTCATAAAACTTGGGTTTCCCTACGTTGATTCACTTATAGCGCTGTTCATAGTTTTCCTGATAGGAAAGGTCGGTTACGGCATAATAAAAAGTTCCTCCGGCGTCCTGTGCGATACCTCAGCCATAGCACCGGCCGAGATAGAAAAGGTCGTGAAAAAAATCAGGGGCGTCGAGAGCTGCCACAAGATACGCACGAGGGGCAGCAAGAACGAGATATTCGTGGATTTGCACATAGAACTGGACCCGTCCACACCGTTTAAGGACGCTCACACAATCAGCCACAAGGTCCAGGAAGAGTTGAAGAGAAAGTTCCCAAACATACATGACATCGTGGTTCATCTCGAGCCGAAGAGGCTTTAGTTATTTGTTTCCTCGTATCTTTCTTTGCAGTAATTCCCAGTACTGTCTGACCAATCCGCTTAATCCCGTTCCCTCTACCCTTGAAACCGGCTCAACCCTTCCGCCACCAGCACGAAAACCGGTTTCTTCCAAGACCGGAGTTTCTACAGGTTCAGGAGCGGGCTTCGGTTCCGGCACGCCACCAACAGTTACATCAACATGTTTGCCTTTCTGTTCAGGTTCCTGAGTTTCCTCATAAGCTCTTATAACCCCCCTTCTATCTCCAGGTTGCCTTCCCTTTTCTAAAGGCATTTTATTTTTTAGAATTAAGTATTTAAGTATCTTACTTTTTCAGCCTTTTCGCAACAGCATCCCCGACGTCGCTCGTTTTTGCTGTTCCGCCGAGGTCTTTTGTAAGAACCTTGCCTTCCCTCAAAACATCCTGAATGGCGTTGATGATTTTCTCAGCGGATTTTTCTTCTCCGATTTCCTCGAGCATCATCGCCCCCGCCCATATCGTGGCAATCGGGTTTGCAACATTCATCCCTTTGTATTTTGGAGCAGAACCATGAATCGGCTCGAACATCGAAACCCCGTCGGGATTTATGTTTCCCCCAGGAGCCAAACCTAAACCACCTTGAATCATTGCCCCGAGGTCGGTAATAATGTCGCCGAACATGTTCGGTGTCACAACAACCTGATACCATTCCGGGTTCTTCACGAACCACATGGTTATCGCATCAACGAAGTTGAATTCGTGCTCGATTCCAGGGTATTCCTTAGCAACACTCTCGACAATCTCGCGCCAGTACCCGTAAACATGGTCAAGTACGTTCGCCTTGTCCACTGCGGTTACCCTTTTCTTGTTCTTTATTTTCGCAAGTTCGAACGCGTATCTGATAACCCGCTCCGAGCCTTTTTTGCTTAAAACGCCAATCTGGTAGGCAATTTCCGAGCCGTCAACGTCTATATCCAAACCGAATTTTACGGAATACAGACTTCGCAGCACTTCCAGCTCCTGCTTATTCTTCCCGATTTTCGCGCGATTTCCGATTCCCACATAAAAGTCCTCTGTGTTCTCCCTCACGACCAAAAAATCAATATCCTTCGGACCTTTGTTTTTCAGGGGGCAGTTGACGCCCTCCAAAAGTTTTACCGGCCTCAGATTGACGAACTGGTCGAAGTAAAACCGCAATTTCAGCAGAACGCCCTTTTCCAAAACCCCTGGTTTTACCCGCGGGTCGCCAAGCGCGCCCAGATACATCGCATCCATCCCTTTTATCTCTTTCAGGGAATCCTCGTTCACGAGCTCATTGGTTTTCAGATAGTGGTCCGCACCAAACGGATACTCAACCCATTCCACATCCGCAACGCTGTCAATAACCTTTCTGCCTTCAGCAATTACCTCTGGACCGATGCCGTCACCCGGAATCACAGCAATCCGATATTTTGCCATCCTACCTACTCATGATCAAGTTCAAACCGTTTATCATCGCATCAACCGATGCCAGCACGATATCCGCTCCGGTACCCTGCGCCGTCACTATCTTCCCTTTACTCTTCAGCTTTACCTCTATCCTCACAATCGCATCAGAACCGCCGGAAATCGCGTCAACGTGGTATTCCATAAGTTCGAACGGAACGTTCTTCGTCGCATGTTTTATCGCGTTTATCGCTGCATCAACCGGTCCCGTTCCTGTTCCAGATTCAACAACCTCTTTTCCATTCAGCAAAAGCTTTACAGATGCAGTCGGCGTGAACTTGTTTCCGGCAACCGCCACAAGTTCCTTCATCTGGATGTGTTTCTTCGGTTTCAAACCCAAAACCGAATTCGCTGTCGCTTCCAGATCAACAGAAGTGACATGCTTTCCTTTGTCACCCAGATACTTCACCTTGTCGAATATCTCTTTCAGCTGTTTTTCATTGACCGAAACCTTTATCTCGTCGAGCATCCTCTTTACGGATTTCATGCCGACGTGCTTTCCAAGCACAAACCGCCTCTGTGCGCCGACCAGTTCTGGCTTTATCGCCTCATAGGTTTCCGGTTTTTTCAATATGCCATCAACGTGGATTCCGGCCTCGTGCGTGAATGCGTTGTCCCCAACTATGGCTTTATTCGGCGGAACCGGAACGCCGCACAACTTCTCAACAAGTTCCGAAACCGCACGCAACTTTTCCGTTTTTACCCTTACGTCCAAACCATAACTCAGCTTGAGCGCCATGACGACCTCTTCAAGCGAGGCGTTCCCGGCGCGTTCCCCCAACCCGTTTACGGTCACGTCAACAAACTCGGCGCCCGCACGCACCGCGGCCAGCGTGTTCGATGTTGCCAATCCTAAATCGTCATGGCAGTGAACCCCGAGCGGGACCTTTGCGTTCTTCTTCAACTTTGAAAACAGGTCGTGGGTTTTTTCAGGAGTCATTATGCCGACGGTGTCCGCAACGGTGAACCTGTCAACCTTTACCTTTCTTGCACTCTCCATAAGCTTGAGCAAAAAACCCACATCCGTTCTTGAACCGTCCTCCGTGCACAGGTCCACCTTCACGCCACGTGACTTGCAGTAATCTATCAGTTCAACTGCGTCATCCAAAACCCTTCCGCGCGTGCTCTTCAGCTTGTACTTTATGTGAAGGTCCGATGTTGGGGCCACCAGAAAAACCGTGTCCACACCACAATCTATTGCCAAATCAACATCATTCCTGAGCAAACGTGCATAACTCGCTATCTCCGCTCTTAAACCCTCCCTGGCTATTCTCTTTATGCTCTCCCTTTCGCCCTCTGATGTAATCGCAGCTCCGGCTTCTATGACATCAACCCCAAGGTCATCAAGAGCCTTAGCTATCTGGATTTTCTCATCTGGTGTCAGCGAAACACCCGGCGTCTGCTCTCCATCCCTTAGCGTCGTGTCCAAAATCCTAACGCGTGCCATTTTGTGTCTTACTGTAATGGAATGATATATATTTATAACTAGAATAATTAATCGTGAACCTCAAGCAACCGACTTTAACACTGATGCTGCTGATTCTTCTCACACTCGTCGTCTTCGCCCAGATAGTATCAACGCTTCTCCAGGAAATCGTCATGAGTGCGCTTCTCGGGCAAACAGAGGGCGTAACCGCAAAAATTGAAGGTGCTGGATTAAAACCCATTACTACGACCACGGGTGAGTGTACGACATACGCAGATTGTCCTGACAACTTGTATAATGGTTGTGGCCTCTGCATCGAAGGCAAGTGCAAGGCATCTTCCAGATCTCTGGGGCCAGGAAAAGACTGTATCAGGGACTGCCAGTGCAGTCCTGCACTCACCAGCGGCATTTGCGACAAAACAACAAAAAAATGCTTAGGCCCGTGTAAAAAGGGATACACCCAAATTGGGATGATGGGTCTCTTCAAGGAAAATGATCCTGGTGTAAAATTACTTCTTGAGCACCAGTGCAATGGAAATTCCGAGCAGGGCGACAAGGTCATGGAGGATTATTACATCTTGACCCAGTCGTGTTTTTGCAACTGTCCAGCCGAGACAGGACAACCGAGCTATAATGTGTATCTAGATCCTCCATGTTCCAATCCTGAATACAACAGCGACTATTGCGAAACCGTAGCATGCAAGAAAGAAATCAAATCTTGGTGCAAGGACGTAAAACCACCGGCTTGTGAAGGTGAGTGTCCCGATGCTGCAGCTAATATGTTTCCAGAGGATTGTTCCGAAAGGAATGTTGGCGCAACGTTCATGGGTTACACCAGTCTTTGTTCCAAGTGCACCTCATGCAACGAGAAGTGCAGGGAAAAGAAGTTTGTCGGCGGATGGTGCAAGGAAGAATGCGACACCAAAACCGAAGTGGACATTGATGGAAACTGCTGCAGGAACGAACTGCAGACGTGCTGTTGCAGGAAGGGGGACTGTTGCACTGCACTAGAATTCGATTCTAATCTACCACAACCCCAGAGAGAACCTACAATCCACGGCGCCAAAATAACATGTTACTTCACATGTCTGCAATCAGATAGCTACCCGATATATAAATGTGGAAGCAGGTATAGTAGCTTTTCAAGTTGCGTGACTGTGGAAGGGAGCGGTGTGAGAAGCGATGGTACGCTTGTTGATGAGAACCACAAACCCAAAGACAAACACTATCCTCCATGCGAAGGTACGGGTTACTGTGCAACCCCAAGTGGATGTTTAACAGCCGGCCGTTCTGTTGCAGTTAAAAATACCGTTGCCGGCTCGACAGGCGAATTGTGCGGAAGGCGCATCTATATCGCTGGTGTTGGTTGCCGCGTTATCGAAGACAGAGGAGGTGGCTTAGAATACAATCAGGTAGATATGTTTGCGGGCGTTGGCAAATCAATAGGCCATCCAGACAAAGCAGACATTTGGATTTGTTAGGGTTTTTATATCCTTGTAGCAAATAGCCTAACAATGAACCTCAAGCAACCGACCTTAACGCTGGTATTCTTGACGCTCCTAGCGGTTTTTGTTTTCGCCCAGATAGTGCCGAAACTCCTCGAAGGAATTGTAGCGGATGCATTGCTGGGACGAACAGAGGACATAAACGCAAAACTTCAAGGCGCAGGATTAAAACCTGTTGCATCAACCACAAGCATCGAATCCCCAATCGCATGTGAAAAACACACAGACTGCCCGGATACAGAAGAATACGGTGGTTGCGGAGTATGCGGCTCCGATAAAACATGCAGAGCCTCGACAGGACCGCAGAGCAGCGGAAAACCCTGCCGAAAGAACTGCCAATGTATAAGTGGTAATTGCGACAAAACAACAGGAACGTGCCTTGGACCATGCAAGGAAGGATACGCTCAATGGGGCATTCCCGAAGTTTTTGGCGTAGAGGATTGGTCTGAGGAGCAGTTAGTACGAACTCATGAATTCTTATGCGAGCAGGTGCAACAAAAACCCGATGCCGTGCTGGAGGATGTGTATTATCTGTATGAGAAGTGCTACTGCCAGTGTTCAGATGGCACAATTGCATGGCTCCTTTCTCCGTGCTCCGAATACGACTACTTTAATTACTGCAAATACCACCCCTCATGTCCGCTGACAAAGCCGTGGTGGTGCTTCTGGTGCACTCCCGAAGACAAGGATGCGCGTCTCTTTGGCGGCACAACAACATGCTACAAATGTACAACATGTGATGAGAAGTGCAAGGAGAGCGAGAAATATTCCGGCGGCACATGCAAGGAAACATGCGATGCGAAATTTGAAGACGGCATTGGAAACGAGTTTTGTAAGGATAAATCCCAAACCTGCTGCTGCAGAAAGAAGAACTGCTGCGATGCAAAGGAATTCAGTCACGATTTGCCTCCACCAGAAGGAGAACCGACATATACAGATTCCAAGATAACCCACTATTATACCTGCAAGGAGAGTGAAGAAGCGAATTTTGATGCGTGCTTAATGATGGAGGGCAGCGGCGTGAAAACAGATGGTAGGGTAGTAAACTACCTTGGGGCAGACACCGAAAAAACCTACCCGCCATGCAACGGTGTAACCGCGTGTGGCTACAACAGAGAACCGTATCGCACTATCGCAGCAGCATCCAATTTTGCATGCGGTACACGCCTTTACATACACTTCGGTGCAACCAGCCCGTGGACGGGGTGCTACGAGGTTCATGACAGGGGCGGTGCGGTCTCCGGAACACACTTCGATATGTTCACCGGCGTCGGTAGAGAGGCAAATGATGAGGCAAGCGTTTTGCCGCAATATGCGAAGGTCTGGGTTTGTTAAAGCAATTCCTTCGCCCTGTCCAACCTTACGCGTTTCTCCTTTACCATCTGCTCCGCAATTTTGTCAACTTTCTTTCCAGCGGCACCCGCCATTATCGCAATGTTCCTCGCATGCAGTTCCATATGCCCGCGCTGAATTCCTTCCGTTGACAACGCTTTCAGCGCCGCAAGGTTCTGTGCCAAGCCAACAGCATCCATAATTTCCGCAAGTTCCTTCGCACTTTTTACACCAAGAATCTTCAGTACGATTTTTGCGACAGGATGCGAGGTCGCACCGCCGACAATTCCAACAGCAAGCGGCATTTCCAAACTTCCGACAAGATTTCCGTTTTTATCTTTCTTATAAACTGTTAATGGTTTGTATTTTCCAGAGCGTGAGGCGTATGCATGCGCTTCCGCTTCCAGAGCGCGCGTGTCGTTTCCGGTCGCCAGCGCAACCGCAACAATACCGTTCATTATCCCCTTGTTGTGCGTGACCGCGCGGTAAACGTCACAATCCGCAAATCTGTATGCGGATATTATGGAATCAACAACGCCTTCCCCGCCCAATGCGTTTTTATCAAAAATTGCGGTTGTTTTTACCAGGCGCTCGGTTGCGTAATTCGACAAAATTCTTAGGTTTGTTTTTTCCCCTGCGATTTTTTCCATGAAAGGCGCAACCGCCTCGCACATCGTGTTTACCGCGTTGGCACCCATGGCGTCCTTCACGTTCACAAGAAGGTGAACAACCATCATGTTTTTCGCTAAGTTTCGGACTTCAATTTTTTTTGCACCACCACCAAGTTTTACAAGAACAGGGTCCTGTTTGTTTGCCAACTCCAAAATTTTCTTTTTATTTTTCAGAATAATTTTTTTCGTTTTTTCGGGATTTTTAACATTCACAAGCTGGATCTGTCCCATCATCACCGGTTCAGTTGCCTTTGTTTTAAACCCGCCCCTAACCCGTGCAATCCTTGCGGCATTTGATGCGGCGGCAACAACAGAAGGTTCCTCCAAAACCATGGGTATCAGGTAATCCTTGCCGTTAATCAAAAAATTTGTAGCAATCCCGAGTGGTAATTCATACTTTCCTACAACATTTTCTATCATCCGTTCCGCGCGCTCTAGTGAAAGTCCATTCTGTTCAAGAATCTTTACCTCATCACCACTTAGCTCTGCGAATTTTTTCACTATTTCCTGGCGTTCCTTCACGGACAATTTGTAAAACCCGGATATTTGTGACGATTTCATTTTAATTCATAATACATAAACCTATTACCATATGGCATTAAAATGTCTCTCGCTAAAAAACATCGACAATTGCAGGATTTCTTGAAAAAAGAGGGAAAGGCAATTGTGGCATTCTCGGGGGGCGTTGACAGCACGTTGCTTGTTAAAACGGCACATGATACACTTGGAAAAAATGCGATTGCAGTAACCCTTGATTCGGCAACAATCCCGTGCGAGGAACTGAAACATGCAAAGAAAATCGCAAGGAAGATAGGGATTAAACATCTTGTTATAAAGCATAACGAATTCAAAAACAAGAACTTTGTTGCTAATCCAAAAAATCGCTGCTATTTTTGCAAAAAAGAGCTTGCAAAAGTCCTAAAAAAAATAGCAAAAAAATATAAAACAAAAACGATTCTTGAGGGAACCAACGCCTCTGACTTAAAAGGACACAGACCGGGTGCATTGGCACTGAAGGAGGATGGCGTTATAAGCCCGCTTGCTTTTTTCGGGATAACAAAAAATGATGTAAGAAATTTATCCAAAAAACTTGGCCTTGAAACAGCGGAAAAACCGTCAATGGCGTGTCTTGCATCAAGAGTTCCCTATGGAGAAAAAATAACCAGGGAAAAATTGAAGAGAATTGAACTGGCGGAAGATTTCATAAGAAAATTCGGAATAAAACAACTGAGGGTCAGGATTCACGGAGAAACCGCAAGAATCGAAGTTCTTCCAAATGATTTTAATCTAATAATAAAAAATAAAAAAATAATAAATAAGAAATTATATGCCCTTGGTTTCAAATACATTACACTGGATTTAAACGGTTACAAAACCGGGAGCATGAACAGGTAAAATGTCGTACTACGAAACAATGATTGCGTTCAACTATGCAATAGCGCCTTATGTCACCGCAATATTCGTGCTCTTCTTCTTGATGATACTTCTAATGATACCAACAGCGATACGAAAGATAAGGCTGGGGCTTAACAAGGACAAGTTCGAATGCCAGATGTGCGGAAACTGCTGCAGGTTCGGAATAATAAACATCAGCGACGAGGACATAAAACGCATCGAATCGCACGGCTACAAGGACTTCTGGGAAATCAAGGACGGGGAGAAGGTGTTCAAGAAGGTCAACGGAAGGTGCGTGTTCAACAAAAACGACAAATGCACGATACAGGAATTTAAAGGCGAACTTTGCAGAAAATTCCCGTTCTTCACGATTTACCGTTACATACCATACTGTTACGACTGGAAATCGTGCGTCGGTGTCGAGAAACTGAAACGCGAACTTGGCATGATAAAGTAAAAATGGTTGATTTTTTTGATGGAGAAAGTCAAGAAAGAATCAAAAAATACGTTACTTCGATTGAGTGGTTAAGAACTTTATTTCTCGATTTTGACAAAACCGCGAAACCAATCATGGGAATAAAGGACTGGGACGATGCCGTTTGCGTGAAGTTCGGAAATAAAAAACTGGTCGTGAGCGTTGACGGCCCATACACAAAACGGCTGATAATGAAATCCGCGCTCATACACGCGTCAACGGATGTGGTTGTCAAGGGCGCCAGACCGTTGTTCGCCTTGGATACCCTTATCGGAAACGAACCCGAGATTAAAGAAATGACAAAGAGTTTGAAAAAACAGGGCAAAGCCATGAACCTTCCGATTCTTGGTGGCAATACACTTTTCGAGGATACGGAACCGAGGTGCAATCTCACAGTCGTTGGAGAATTATTAACAAAAAAACCGATAAGGGACTGCGATGCGAAGAAGGGCGATGTTTTGGCATTAATAGGAGAACCGATATGGGGCTCTCAAAATGACCGTATAAAGATTGCAAAAAAATTATTCAGCACATGGTTTGAAATTTTAGATCACGGGATAAGGATAAATGCTGCGAAGGACGTTACTAAAGGGGGTTTGATACCGACGCTTTATGAAATTTCAACAAAAAGTAGAGTTAAAGTTAAACTGGAAAAAGAAATCCCGTTCTCAATGACAAGAAATCTTGATAACTTTCTTGTTTCTACTGATGAAAAAGAAATCAAAAAAATAGAGAAAATATGTAAGAGCAAAGATTGCACATTTGTCAGGATAGGTAATGTGTCTTAATCTATCTTATCCTCACAGCAACCCCGCGCTTGAAATCTCGGACTTCTCTCGGTGCCAAAACCAGTGTTCCGATTCTTATCAAGTTATCATCCTTGTCAACGACAAAACACTCGTCGCCGGCCCGCAAATCTTTGTCGATTTCAGAAACGAACTTTGCGAAAACGCTCTTCCCGTCTTTTATAAACTTTACAACTTCTTCATCCTTTACGACAACCCTCAATTTAGGATATGCAAATTTTTTCATAAGTCTCTCTGCAAGAGTTTTCTTAGGAATGATAAAATGATCCGACGCCCGCACTGAAGCAATCATATCCTTGTTTTCGTAGATCCATCTGATGCGTTTCGTTTTTCTTGATTTTTTTATCCGCACTTTTTTTATGACGTCGCTGGCATTTTTTCCGAACTGGTATTCCATTATGCCTTTTATCTTTTCCAAATCCTCGATTTCCGGTTTTTCTTCAACCACTGGACCGAATGGATATATGTCCAGAATTTCGGCAGGAATCTTTCCAAATATCTTATCCTTTATCGTTTTTTTAGAATCAACATTTTTTATTCTTTTTCTTGCATTTACGATTTCTGTTCGGTTTTTTGATTCTTCGCCAGAATAATAGAAAGAAGATTTCTTTGTTATCAAGTCAAGCGTCGATAGCCATTTTTTGTACTTAAACATCTGCAGAAAACCTGCAAAAAGTTTCGGATGCGTTCTTGCGCGCGTCTGGAGCAACTCCCATAACCGATTTTCCTCTATTGCCTGCTTCACGGTTTTTATCTCCCTCACGGTTACGTAAAGATTATGCCTCGCAAGTTCCTTGGTTTTTTTCCTGCTGTTCAATCTTCCAAATTCGACAACGTCGTATTTCGAGCACACGGGGCATTCGCACGGTAAGTACTCAAGCTCCTCGAGTTTTTTTGTTCCGAATTCCATGAGGTAGCGGCCATCCTCTGCATAAAGCGCGTATGCGGCGGAATCGAACAAATCGCATCCAAGCGCAGCCGCAAGCGAGAAAACCATTGGATGTCCAAGACCGAACGCATGCACGACCCTGTTTGTCGGAATGTTCTGCTTCACGGTTGCGATGATGTCAACAAGCGTTGAAAAGTCGTAATTTTCCATCAAGCGAACGATTCCGCCGATTGCGACAAGTTCGAAATTTTTTCCGATTTCCTTTGCAGCCCTTTTTCTCAAATCCAGATAATTCGAACCCTGAATTCCCGCGTTTACCACGAATTTTGCGTTCTTTGCCTCTTTCGCGCGTTCGAGGGTTTTTTCCAATTGTTCTTCGGCACGTGGTTTGTATGCGTCCGGAAACGTCGGTATGTCCAGGAATGAACCGATATCGGTTCCGATTTTTTCCTGAAATTTTATTATCTCCGTGTTCGTTGTCTGGACATTTCCATAAAGCATCAGTTGGTAGGAACCGGAATCCGTTGCTACCAAACCGTCAAAACCCAGCGCCTTGTGGATTCCTTTTTCTGAAAAGGTTTTTCTCAGCTCCGGATTTTTCAGGATTATGTACGCGTTGCACATCAGCGTTTTAAACTTGAATTCTTTTTGGAATTCATCTATGCTCACGAGAGGGTTGTTCGGGTTGTACACGGGAAATATCGCCGGCGTTTCAATCTCTTTTGAGTTTATCCCCAGCTTTCCGATTCTTCCACCGATATCCTTTGCCTTTAATTCGAAATCCAATGGCATACTTTTATATAAGAAAACGGATTATTAATACAAGATGGAAATGAAGGTTGGCGACGTTATGACGCGCGGCGTTATAACAGCAAAGGCGAGCGACACGGTACAGCACGTGGCCGAGATAATGAAGGAAAACGACATTTCCTCGGTCATGGTGATCGAGAAAGGCGATGGCGTCGGAATTGTGACGGAGCGCGACATACTGATAAAGATAGTTGCGGAGAGCAAGGATCCGAGAAAGGTGAAGTTGGAAGATATAATGACTTCTCCGCTCATAACAATCAAGCCAGGGTCAGACATCGAGGAAGCCGCCCGTATAATGCGTGACAGGGACATAAGAAGACTCATTGTCGCAGACAAGAATGGTAAGGTAATTGGCATACTCACGGAATTCGATATCGTACGGGTTGAACCTGCATTGCATACACTCGTACGTGAGCGCACCAAGTGGGAACTTTCCGAAGCCCAAGCAGCCGTTGAAGGAACCATTTCCGGAATATGTGATGAGTGTGAAAACTATTCCGAAAATTTAAGGAACGTTGACGGCAGAATGCTCTGTGAGGACTGCGAAAGCAAGTAAAATGGTTCTCATCAGAGACGTGATGACTAAAAATCCGGTAGTTGTTTCTCCTGACGACCGTGTAACTAAAGCAAGGTCCATAATACGGCAGTATGGTTATCGCGCCCTGCCCGTTCTTGAGAACAATAAGCTTGTGGGAATGGTTTCAAGGGGCGACATTCTCAGGATAACATCAACACGGGCGGACATACAAATAGAAGGGATAATGAACAAGGAACCGATCACAGTGGGTCCGGAAATAGACCTACCTAAAGCCACGAGGGAAATCATCAAGCATGGCGTAAGGCAGTTGCCGGTTGTTGATGGCCCCGAACTCTTAGGCATAGTATCATCCGTTGACCTTCTGAACGGTTTTGTGAGGCACAAATACAAGCCGGCAGCAAAAAAAATCTCCGACGTCATGAGCACGAAGGTGGTGCACTGCCGTCCCGACGATGAATTATCCCACGTATGGAACAGCATGCTGGCAAGCGGTTTTGCAGGCATGCCCGTCGTGGATAACAAAAAAGTCGTCGGTATGATAACCAGGATGGACATAATCCGGAAGGGTTCCGCTCGCTTATCCCTTGAATCCGGAAGAACCAAGTCCGTTCTTGTAAAAAAGGTCATGAAAACCCCGGCCATAACCACAACACCGGACGCCGAAATTTCGGTCGTGGCGGAAATCATGCTGAAAAACAAGATAATACGGCTGCCGGTGGTCGATAACAAACATAAACTTCTGGGAATAGTGGACATCGAGGACGTACTGAGAGCTTATATTTCTTGATGCATAAGGAATAAAGAAATGAAGTTTGTTCTTGAGTGCACATTCGTGCTTACAAAAAAACCGGATGCAAAGATTGATGACCTTATTGAATCCTCGAAAGAGCTACTGCAAAAAGGGGCCCCGAAGGGTGAAGGCGCAAAAATCGAAAATTATTCCCTGAAGGGCGACAGGCTCGATTTGCTTATAACGTCCGGAAGGTATGTAAGACCTCACGACGCCGCCCTACGCCTGAGAAAGTATCTCGCAACCGAGATAGGCAAAAGATACAAGGTAGGCATCCGGGAAATCATCGGGAAGAAATACACCATAAACTTCAAACTTGAAAAAAAGCCTCTGAAAAAATTCACAATTCCGCTCGTAAATAAAATCGATTTTTCCGGAGACGAGTGCACCATCACGCTTGAAAATCTGAATGAAGACGCGCTGCAAAATAATTATATTGACCGCATGGTCAAGCTTGTAAACGAAAAGGTTCAAGCACAACACTACGAGGGAAAAAAGGAATTCTGGAAACTTCTCTGGAAAAGCGAGGAGAAAAAATCAACATGGAACAAAGACCCGTCCGCGGAAATGGAAAAACGTGGATGGATAAAGCACCGGGGCAGAGGGCAATGGATTTTCGGTCCCGTTGTTACGCGAATAATAAAAACCTTCGAGCAGCTTGCATACGAGGAACTTTTAAAACCCCTCGGTTTTAACGAGGTCATAATACCAAAAGCAGTAACATGGGACGTGTGGAAGCGCTCCGGCCATGCCAAAGGAATTTACAGCGAAATCTACTACATCTGCCCGCCGCAGACACGCGACCCGGAATTCTGGGATGAAATCATCGACACATACAAAATCACCGGCGAGGTTCCTATCGAAAAACTTAAGGAAAAAATAAAAGACCCGATAGGCGGAGTGTGTTATGCTCAGTGCCCCCCGTTCTGGCCGTACCTTGCAGACAAAATCATTGCTGATTCTTCCATGCCACTAAAAGTTTTCGACCGCTCTGGAACTTCAATGCGTTACGAATCCGGCGGCCTGCACGGCATTGAGCGCGTGGAGGAATTCCACCGCATAGAACTGATCTGGTTAGGGTATCCTGACCAGGTAAAGAAAATTCTTGATGAGATTGTCGAAAAGTACAAACACATTTTCAATGAAATTCTTGACCTCGAGTGGCGCATGGCATGGGTGACCCCATGGTTCATGCAGCAGGAAGGTTTGAAAGGAATCTCCGAGGAGCAGAACGTCGGCACCATTGATTTTGAAGCGTACATGCCCTACCGCGGTTCTCGTGATTCCGAATGGCTTGAATTCCAGAACGCATCAAACAACGGCAGCAAATATCCAGACGGCTTCAGCGTAAAATCGCAGAAGTACAAGGACCTTTTCTCCGGGTGTTCTGGAATTGGTCTAGAACGCTGGCTTGCAGCGTTTACCGCACAGAAAGGTTTAAACCCCAAAGAATGGCCGAAGGAGTTCAGGAAGAGGGCAGGAAAACTGCCAGAGGACATAAAATTCCTTTAACTCTTGATACACTTGCTTCCGTCCCAACTGCAACCGTCTGTTGCGAAGCAGTTCCCGCATTTTGTACCGTCGCTGCCGCATGCCGTACACGTGTCGCAGCACGCATCCCTCTGTGGCGGCCCTGTTGTTACTGTGGTTGTTGTAGTGGTGGTGCCACCACTTGGAATCAAATTGGTATATGCCGTAATATTTGCCTCATAGAGATTCTTCACGAGCACGGTTGCCATAACTACAAGCAGCAGTCCGAGAATAACATAAACGATTCCCTGCTTTGCGTCCTCGCGCGTCTGCGGGCTCTGTGCCATGAGGTACTTCAGGCCATGAATTACAATCATGACAAGCGCGATGAAAGCAGCTATCGTCATTAACGCCGTTTCAAGTTCGTCAAGTGCTTGCGTGTTTATTGGAGGAACCACAACCGAGCCCACAGTGCCTGTTCCGCCGCCCCCCCCGCCAGAACCCAACTCAACAACAGCATTAGTTGTATATGGGGCAATGTTTGGGTTATACAAAGCTTTATAACCCACCTTGTACACATAGAGGTCATAATTCACGCCGGCTTTTAGATGACCTAAATCAAAGCTATTGCCTGAAGCGTACATTTGGTCGACCACCTGCACATGGTTTCCGGCTTGAAAAGCAACAACATAGTAATCTGTTAGACCATCCTTCAGAGTGCCAGATATGTGTACATCTCCGCGCAGGCTGGGCGTTATGTCCGAACCCAACGGTGCGGGTACATTCTTATCCGAATCCAGATTAACGGTCTGGCTGAAAAGGTTCTTGTCTCCAAAACAAACAAACACTTGATATGTACCCCCAGGCATATTCGAAAAACTGGCGCTTGTACCATGTTTTGCAGCCCTCACAACATCCGTGGAGTCAAAAACTGCGATATTTGCTGCGTACAACCCGGTTTCCGGATTTACAGTTAGAGTATAGACTGGCGTTCCCCCCTTTTCTATACACTGGCTCCTCCATTCGCATCTCGGTGCATCGCTCTGCTGCGGCCTGCACGGGTCTGCCGCGCATGCCTCAGTCGGCATATAAAATCCGTTGTAATCGCTGCATCTGCTAACATGAGCAGACGAACATGTGACGCAATCCTCAATGCTGCCCTCTCCGGAGACAATAGTTTGACCTATGCATCCCCAATGCGTGTGGCACTCCGACATGGAATAGTCATGGCATGTAGCAGCAGATACGAAATCCGCAGCGGACAGTATAAGAAGACACAAAACCAAAATCTTCGCATTGGAGTTCATAGTGTTAATTATTAAACCTGTTAAAATAAACTACTTGTATCGTGCAATCTGCCACGTGTAGAGGTTGCTCACAATCGCGGCCGCGAGCACGACCGCAAGCAAACCGATTATCACGTAAATCAGACCCATCTTTGCTTCCTGTCGTTCTTCGGGACTTTCCGAAAGTATGTACTTCAGCCCCATTATCATGAGCATTATCAGCGCGACGAAAAGTGCTATCGTAGTTACACCGTTTTTGAGCTCGTACACCCAAGCAGTATCAACCTTGATTTCCTTTGGTTGCCATGGAGGTGGTGGCGAGGGTATACCAAAACAACTATTGCTTTCAAAGCGACATCCATGTGAACCTACTTTGCAGGGGTCGGCCTTACATGTATCCTCAACAGCATACGGAATTAGATTTTCACTGTTGTAGCTATCACACTTACTAAACTTGTCTCCATGGTGCTCACATGAGTGGCAGGCAATCTCATGAGTTTCTAAAGGGTCTGGCGCAGGAACGCAACCGTTCGAAAGGCAATTGCTCAGAGTCCCGTCGACGTCGCTGGGGTTCACTAATGCTTTGCATTGCTCTTCCTTTGATGGTACTGTTGTTGGTGGAGGTCCGGTTCCGGCGTAAACACATTTTCCGCTTTCCCATTTACATCCTGCAGGCAACTGTACATCGCATGGATTATCGGTGCAGGTTTTTTGTTCAGTACCAGCAACGAGACTGGGGCTTCCGTACATTTGGTTTTTATAATCCTCACAGTTGTTGAATTCAGCACCTGAAACGCCACACTTATGGCATGATACCTCGGCACTGAGTGGCGGAATATATGCCGGAACACAACCTTTGTGGCTGCTACAACCAAATGTAGTGTCATCCCTACCTATCTGCTTACATTCATCCTCTGTTATTGCAACAACCGTTTCGCAAAGTAAAATGAGAAAACTAAAAAGAATCAATGCTTGCATTAGGTAGTTCTTCTCAATCTTGTTCATCTTTATCATCCCGGCTGGCAGTCCATAACCCAGAGGGTTCCACTTCCTGGCAGATTTCCTGCCGCCACGTATTCCGCATCGCCGACACCCACAAACAGGTCAATGTGGTTTCCAACTATTGCGCTGCCGATATCCTCCGCCCTGTAACATCCGTTCCAGTCGCCCCACTTGTCGTCCCCGAAATACACATAAACCGTTTTGCCCAATTCTATCTTGCTCGTGTCAACAGCGATTGTGCGGTAAACCGTCGGGTTGGCGTCGTCATACGCAACAACTCCGTTCCACGGAGGATGAGTTTTTCCTGTATCCTGCATCTGGTAGTTCAAAACTTTTCCTGTTCCCGTTATGCCACTGCCTTCCACATGTACACAACTCGAAAAACTTGAATATCCCTGGCTTGTCGGATAACTGTCGGATTCCAGACATGTGTAATAGTGCGTTATCTGCACGTTGGTGTACGTCGGGTCGGTCGTTGGTTTTGGCATGTGGTTTGTTCTTACCCAGTTCCCCGGAGTTCCACCACCGCCTCCGCCACCACCCACGGTGAAAGCGTTTATCCAGTTCGTGTAAAGCTGCTGGACTATCGCAGCAAACATCGTGACAATAATCAGCCCGATAATTATATACACGATACCCTTCTTTGCCTCCGCCCTTCCTTTCGGCTCCATGGACCACGCCCATCTCAGGCCCATGAGCGCGAGCATGAATAATGCGATATAGGCAACGATTGTTTTCAGCGCCTCGGTCACCTGTTTCAGATTTTCTGTTGAGATGTCCCTTACCGACCGTGGGGTTCCAGGTTCACCACCAGTAGGTGTTCCAAAGCACTGTCTTTTCTCCCCTGGTGTGCCGCTTCCTTCCTGTGAGCACTTACCCTCAAAATTCCAGCCGCAGTACGGTTTGTTTTCATCACAAACGACTCCATCATCGCATTGGCATTTTTTGTCAGGAAATGTTGTTGCTGAATGGTCCGCCGAACACAAATCTGTTCTTGCTGGTGCACATTGAGGGTAAGTTCCACCGCCCGGGGCGTATCCAACACCGCACGTAACCCCTGAAGAACCTTCGCAATTGCAGGAACATTTGGATGTTCCGCCACTCAGGGGGAACACGCAATCCATACCCCTCGGCGTTCCCTCCTGCGGGCGGAGCGTACAGCTATGGTATTTAGCGCACTGTCTGCAGTAGTTCGCACAGTGTATTGGGACGTTACAATCGGGGGGGTCACTCTCGCTGAATGAATCGCATGACCCGCTGGGGCCGTAAAAACATTTTTTGTTGCAGGGGTCCCTTTCACATTCCTGTTGATTATCATAATTTTTGCATTCGCTAATATCCTGAGCCCCATTCTTACAGTTATGACATTCATTTACACCCGCAAAACTGTACCAGCATCCTCCATACTGGTCCTTTAATGCCGCATCTGACTTAACCAGTGTATCAGCATTCTTGCAGTCCTCATAACTTGGACCACCAAGCGGTCCTCCGGGACCGGCTATGTCAGAACACTTGTCTGAAGAAACAAAACCAGGAAACAATGCAATAATCATCAATAAAGCGCAGGCCTTGTTCGCGTGCTTGAATTTACGAAAATCCATCATCATTAATATTATACCAAACAATACTTTAATATGCCTGAAGAGGAAATCCCCGGAGAGGTTGAAACCGGAAGAAGGGAAAAACGCCAGATATCCGGAAGGCAGATTATCTTTGTTATTGCTGCGATTGCGATAATCTCCTCGTTTGTTTATAACTTTTTTAATCCGCGCCCGATAGAACCAGCCACGGTTCCTATACCACTAAATCTTGAGAAATACATGATTATGGGAACGCTGCCCAACGGGGTAAGATTTATTGAAAGTGAAGCATACCTAGTCTACTCAATGAAATACAATGAAAAAAGCACAACCCTAAAAGTGACTTACAATTACGGTTCAAAAAAAATCGTGGCCGAGTTTAATGATGCGCCCAAAATGGCTTGGGATGAGATAGCAGCCCATTATTCTGATGGCAAGAGCAGTTTGGATGACCGGGTATACAAAGGCCTTGATTACGACGGTTACGGCACTCCGACGTATTCCTACTTCTGGTGGCATAACGACATTGCCATAAAAATCAACTCTGTGGAAGATTCCCCGGAGTTGATTGAGTTGACAAGATTTTTCATGAGTCAGTTTCCACCGACAGATGGTTTAGGATAGCTATGTTACCGAACCACACTTTGGTGTGTACCTACAGAATTCCACTGGTGTATGTGAGGCTCCCGGACCAAACATCTGGTCCCAAGTAGTGTACTTGACTCCAACCTCCCCGGTTTTACCCGATGAATGTATAAAAACCGGCTCACCACCCGGGTCCGGGATGAACTGACTCCCTCCACGACCATAATCTATGCCTCCAACCCTGCCTCTTCCAACATAAATTCCTGTGTGTCCGTACTCCGTACTGCCTGTAGATGCAAAAACATCACCCGGTTGCAGTTTGCTCTGGTCCGTAAATCTTTGCATATTGCAGGAACTTCTGCACTCTGCTATCCCATTCCCTGATAGACAGTCAACCCCCGCTCCAAACTGATATACGGACTGAACGAACAGGGCGCAGGTCAGACCACAGGAATGACATTCCTCCGGTTTTGATCGCCCACACTCACTTGAGAACGAATACGGGCACCCAATATATTTTCCAGCATAATCCACAATATAACCGCAAGGACCTATTGCTCCGCCACCCATCGAGCCACCAATGTCCTTACACGCCGCCTCGTAGATACTCCAGATTTTCTCCGGGTATTTTGCCCCAAGACCCTCGCCTTCGCAGCACCACGCCATATCATGCCCCCCGCAGCCACTGGGATAATAGTGCTTGCAGGACTCAAGCATTGCATCGTACTCACTCATACCCTTGTTCTTGTAGTTGTCTATGGCACGATCAGCAGCTGCATTCCCTCGGTTGTATCCGAAGAAAACAAAAGTAATTGCGGTTCTTCCCGTCAGGCCCTTATTTGCAACATTGTCATACTTCTCTGCAAATTCCTTTGTGCCAAGATCAATCGCTTTATCGGGATTTCCATCACAATCGCTGCAACTTACAACCTGCATTATGCCCTGACCATTCCCCGGGCTTATGCTGCAGCTGCTTTCCTGTTTTGCTATTGAAAGTATCGTCAGTAAGTCTATGCCTCTTGAAGCAAGCCCATTAACACCATGATAATGCTTAAACTTATCAAAATACGTTTTGCAGTCGTTTCCGATACCACCGGCAGGCAGCTGGTCCGCTGATGTTATGTCCTTCGAGCATTTTCCTGTATCGCCGTAACCGCCGCTGAACGCCGGCGACAGGGATGGCAATAAAAAGTAAACCAGGCGCTCGCCTATAAGCAGGAGCATCAGGCCGAACAGTACGTATATAATGCCCTGCTTTGCGTCTTCCCTCCCCTTTGCGTCGTCCGCTGTTATGAACTTCAAACCGTTCAACGCAATCATGAAAACCGCAAGACCGGCTGCCGCAGCAGCAAGCGTTCCGGCTATTGCATCGTACAAAACCTTCGTGCGGTCGTTTATTCCGCTACCGCTGGTGTCCGGATTCTGCGGGTTTGTTCCGTATCGTGCCTCCTCTTCATCCGTTAACCCGTCATTGTCGTCGTCCGGGTCGCATGCATCCCCCTTGCCGTCCTTGTCCGTGTCCTTCTGATCAGTATTCGGCGTGTCAGGACAGTTGTCATTTTGGTCAGCAACGCCGTCGCCATCCTTATCGCCGGCTCCGGTTGGTGTTGTTGCGCAGTCTCTCAGGTTATCAAGGCATGCAAGCTGGTCTGTTCCCCTCTTATAGCCGCAGTACTGACCGACAGTTCTTGGTGCGAAGACATCTCCACCTGCTGTATATTCATATACAGTGCATTCAGCCCTGCCTCCGCATATGCAGTCCTGGCTTATGGAAGCACATAAACTCCCCATGAGTTTTTCGCAGTCAGGTTTTGTGGTCGCTTCGCAGGTTTTCTTGTCCGCATTCCAGAAACATCGTCCGGATGTAGGTGCTTTCTTGCAGGTGTCAGAATTGCATGTTATCCCTCTGTAACTTTCATCCACTATTCCATAATCGCCGCACTGCTGTATGGTGGATGGGCAGGCAGCACAACCCCCTGAAATCGGCACGCAACCCACGGTTTTTGCGCACACCGATAGATCCGTGATTGTGGCGCATTCCACAGCGCCTGCTACGCCCAAAAAAACCAGCAACATCGTTGTAAAGAAAAACAACCTTGAACAATCAAAATCTGTTTCTTTTAAGGAACAGTCATAATC